>JAOPUZ010000031.1 GCA_025966315.1 Frankiales bacterium
CCGTGTGATCACAGACAGTAGCTGACTGTGAGGCGTGTGTTAAGCCAGATGTAAAGATTCTGTGTGTGACATGGATCACTATAGCTGTTTGTGGTCTACAGCCCAGCAAACACGGGCCCTCCAGCACGCCGACCGGCATTCTGATGCCCTCACCTCATGGCTGTATTACCTGTGGGGCGATGGGATGGACAAGATCCGGCCGGCAAGCGAACCGCTCGCCGGACGGTTCATCTCAAGCACTTCTCAAGTTCAGTTGTCCGGCTGCCGATCAGTTACGCAGACCGGATAGGGAGTGTGAAGGCCGAATGTTGGCGTCAACCGAAAGTGCGACCATGGGGTTCTCCGAGGTATCGACGTTGTTGTGGCGCGAACGCGAAGCGCTCCAGCTCCTACTGTTCAAGCTCGTCGAGGAACAGCTGATCGTGTCAGCGGGCGAGAGCCGTTGGCTCGCCCCGGCCAACGACGAGGTCGAGATCGCCATCGAGCGGCTTCGCGGGACCGAAGTACTACGGGCGGCTGAAGTCGAGGCATTGACGACCTCACTCGGCCGGCCGACTCCGCTCACGTTGGCCGAGCTGGCTGAGGTCTCACCCGAACCGTGGGGGATGGTGCTGTCCGACCATCGCACCGAGATGCTCAAGCTCGTCGCTCAGATCGAGCAGGCCGCCGACGCCAACCGCAAGCTGCTCGCAGCCGGGGCGCGGGCAGTCCGCGAGACGCTCCTGTCCATATCGGACGACGTCGACACCTACGACGCCCAAGGCCACACCCGAGCGGGCCTCCGCCGCCCCAGCATGATGGACGAGCAGGCGTGAAATTCATGATCGGCACTCCCACCCACACGCACGCCTCAGGAGGACAGCGATGAGCACGTTCTCCGGAATCACCAACGCTTCCGCCGCGCTAGCGGCCCAGCAGTATGGCCTCAACGTGACGGGCCAGAACATCTCAAATGCCAACACCCCGGGTTACGTCCGGCAACGCGCCGAGCTGGCCGAGGCGGCGCCGGTCAACGGTGTGTCAACTATCTTTTCCCGTAACGTCGGCGCGTCGACAGGAGTGACGGTGTCCGACACGACCCGGGTGAACGATCCCGTACTTGACGCCCGTGCGCGCACTGAACATGGCAAGAACGGCTACGCCGCGGCGATGTCGAACACGATGTCGGACGTTCAGAACTTCTTCGACGAGCCCAGTGACACCGGCATCGCCGAGCAGCTCAACGATCTCTGGTCGTCCTTCACAGCGGTGTCGAACAACCCGAGTGACAACTCGGCGCGAAGCGTCGTGTTGCAGCAAGCCGGCAAGGTCACCTCGTCGCTGAACACAGCCGCCGGCGCCATCGCCGACCTGACGACCGCGACCAAAGACCAGCTGACCCAGACGATCACCGATGTCAACGCATCGGCAGCCTCGGTAGCCAAACTGAACGGCGCGATCGCCGTCGGAAAGGTCACCGGCCAGGACACCAACTCCCTTCAGGATCAGCGGGACGCGTTGCTGCTCAAGATGGCCGACGACGCCGGGACGACGACATCGCTGCAGACCGACGGCACTTACACCGTGACGCTCGGCGGGCAGACCCTGGTGAGCGGCAGCACCGTCAATGTCGTCGCGCTAACCAGTTCGAACGCACTGACCGTGGGCGGCAACGCCGCTGCAGCTGCCGGCGGAAACGCGCAAGGCCTGGTCGACGCCCTCACCACGGTCATCCCCGGGTACAGCAGCAAACTCGATGCGGTGGCCGGCGCGCTGGCAACCTCGGTCAACAACGCCAGCTCCAACGGCTTCGATCTTTCCGGTGCCGCCGGCGGCGCGTTCTTCAGCGGCACAACCGCAGCCACCATCTCGGTGGCCATCACCGACCCCTCGAAGATCGCCGCGTCGTCAACGCCGGGCGGCAACCTCGGCGGTGGCACGGCGCTGATCTTGGCCGGCTTCGGCACGCTGGCGGGCGGTGCGGACAAGACGTACGCCGCCTTCATCAGCTCGCTCGGTGCGGACGTGCAACGCGTCGCCCAGCAGGCCACGACCCAGAACTCGGTCACCACCAGCGTCGATGCCCAGGCCCAGTCAATCTCGGGCGTCAGCTTCGATGAGGAAGCGGCAAACCTGATGACCTACCAACGCGCCTACGAAGCGTCAGCCCGGGTCCTGACCACGGTGGACTCGACTCTTGACACTCTCATTAACCGAACCGGACGGGTTGGTCTCTAACCATGCGCGTAACCGAAGGATCGTCGTCCTACGGAGCCCTTGTCGGCCTGCAGAGCTCGGCATCGCGTCTCGCCGACCTGCAGAGCCAACTGTCTTCCGGTCGGCAGATCACCAAGCCGTCGGATTCGCCCACCGGTACCGCCCAGGCGTTGAACTTGCGCGGTGAGATCAAGCGCATGGATCAGTACCAGAGCAGCGCCAACGACGCGCTGGGTTGGCTGACAACGGTCGACTCGACGTTGAGCGGAACGAACACACAGCTGCAGAAGGTTCGCGAGTTGATGCTCCAGTCGGCCAACGTCGGAAGCAACGACTCGACATCACAGGCAACGCTGGCTCAGCAGGTCGACCAGATTCGCACCTCGTTGATCTCGATGGCCAACACCAGCTACCTAGGTCGACCCGTATTCGGCGGTACCACCAGTGGCACCGTAGCTTTCGACGCCAGCGGCAGCTACGTGGGTGACAACGGCACGGTTAGCCGAACCGTTGGCCCAAACGCCACGGTCGATATCAATTCCGTCGGAACCGATGTCTACGGGCCCAATTCGTCCAACGTCTTCAACCTCCTTTCGACCATTTCAACCACCATGACGACCAACCCTTCGGCAGTCAGCGGGCAACTCGCCCAGCTCGACACGGCGATGACCACGATCAGCAACGTTCAGGGGCTGGCGGGCGCCAAATACTCGCGGGTGCAATCGACCCAGACCGTGGCGTCCAACAACACCCTTGCGCTGAAGTCGCAACTGTCGGACTTGCAGGACATTGATTTGGCCGACATGGCCATCAAGGTCAGCACAGCCGACGCCTCGTACCAGGCCTCGCTGGCTACCACCGCGAAAATCCGACAGACCTCCCTACTCGATTTCTTGAGGTGACCGTGACAACCACGCAGTCCTACGCTGCCGCCCATACGAACAGTGCTACGCATAGCGCTATGGATTCGCCGCGAGGCGCGAACGCCGACTTTGGCCGCATCCTCGAATTCGTCGAACCGATCCCGGGCTTTCCTGACGAGCGTGACTTCACGCTGTCGGCGATCGACCCCGACGGAGTGCTGTTCGCGATGCGCTCGCTGCGTACGCCAGACCTGCGCTTCATCGTGATGCCGCCGGAAGGGTTCTTTCCGGGATACCTGCCGCAAGTGAGCGAGGCCGACGTCACCTCGCTGGAACTGGGACCCGAAGCCGAGCTGCAGATCATGGTTATTGTGACCGTTTCCGACGGCATCGGTGACGCGACAGCCAATCTGCTGGCGCCGATCGTGCTCGATCCGGAGCGCGGCCGGGCGATCCAGTTGATCCTCGACGACTCCGACCTGCCCCTGCGCGCACCACTGCTTGCTGCGGCAAGCTAGCGTTGCGGCAGACCCGGGCCCCGGGTCGCTGCTGCTGCAGGAGCGTGTCGTGCTGATCCTCACCCGCCGAGTAGGCGAGAGCATCGTCGTCGGAGACGACGTGACAGTGACCGTCTTCGAGGTGCGCGGCGATGCCGTTCGGATAGGCATCGACGCACCGCGGTCGGTTCAAGTGCATCGCCAAGAGGTGTACGACGAGCTGCGGCGTGTCAACGAGCAGGCCGTGTCGCCGAGCGACGCCGCGGTGGACGCGCTTCGCGGAGCGCTGGGATCGCCCTCGGCGGGGTCGGACGGCACCGAACCCAGCCAAACTAGCCAAACTAACCCCGCCGGCGCAGCTAACCCAGCTAACCCAGTCGGCGAAGCTAACCCAGCCGGCAAAGCCAACGCAGCCGGCGAAGCCAACGCAGCCGGCAAAGCTGACCCAGCCGGCAAAGCCAGCCCAGCTAACCCGGGCGGCGAAGGCAACCAAGCTAACCGGGACGCTCGGCCGGCCCGAGGTACGCCCAGACCTCGCCGCGCACCGAAGCCGAGACCGTCGGACAGCACCGATCGATGACTGGCCCGCGTTGGCGGCCGAGTCATGCGACGCACCACAAACCGGCCTGACGTCGTAATGCCTGCCGCATGACGCGGCGCTCCCGGCGCTCCAGGTCGGCCAGTCGCACCTCGAGGGTCTCCAGGTCGACGTCAAGGGTGACAGCCAGGGCGCGCAGATCCTGCGAACCGCCCAGCGCACGGATAGCGGTGACCAGTTCGGCGACCCGCAGCAGCCTGCGGCTGGCCATCGCGTGCACCTGACGTTCCTCGCGGGTCTGCCACGGTCCGCAATCGTGCCGGCCGCGTTCCAGGTGCACGATCTCGTGAGCCAGGGTGGCCCGGCGCTGACCGCTGCTGGTGCCCGCTCGCAGTTCGATGATTCGACCGTCACCGCTGATCTGTCCCAACAGGTCGCCAGTCATCGGCACGACCTGGATAGTGACGCCGGGCCATCGTTCGCCGAGGTCGTGCCAGGGGTCATAGGGCTGAATGATCGAGGATGCGGAGTGGGCAAGCGCGGCGCTGGGAGTCATGTCGGCATTGTCTAGTCAGGCACCGACAGTTCCGCCCGCGCTGTCGATCAGCCGGGCGACTCATCCGGGCCGCGGCGCGCCGCGCGCGGCAATTGGCTGGCTTCCTCGTCCGGCTCGGAGCCCGCCCGGCTGCCGGCCGGATCGAGCATGGCGCGAATTATCTCGTCCACGGCACGACGCTGGCGCCGGTTCAATCGGGCGGCTTCCGTCGGCGGCTGATAGGGCTCTATCGACTCGGCCGGCAGATCGGCGGCCACCCGGAGCGCGCGTAGCGGCACCTCGAGTACCCGCGAAAACGCCACCAGTGTTTCTTCGTCCGGCTGTCCGTGATCACCGCGCAGATATCGGGCCGCGGTGTCGTGATTCAGCGAGTACCCCAGGTCGCGAGCCGCGCGTGACACGGCCCGACCACTGATGCCCTTGCGCGCGATGGCGGCGGTCAGCAGGTCGGACAGGGCCGTCACCGGTCGAGGTCCAAGTCGGTCATCGAGCCGCTCATAAATCCGGCCGGACCGGGCCGAACACACCACTTCCGTGCAGACATGGCGTAGACAGTATCGGTCGCGATCGCAGCTCTGCTCGCCGCCCGACGGCGATTTCGGGACGCCACGCAGCCTTCCGGTGCAGTCACCGTGCAGCCACTACATAGTTTTCCACAGATTGTACGAATCTCCGTAAGACGTCGGACAAACTCGCTAATGTGGTGTTCCGCTCCCAAGTCGGGACGGATTGATCGGGGAGTACGAGCAGACGTGCGCATCAGGAACAACCGAATCTTGCGCGACTACATCAGCCTTCTGGGCATGTCCGAACGAGAGTTGGCACGTCGGGCGGGCCTGAGCCATTCGACGGTCAACCACCTGTTGACCGGACGCAGATCGACCTGCACGGCGCAAACCGCTCACGCGATCGAGGCGGCATTGGATGTACCGGGCGGCTTGATCTTTTCCGACTGATCAGCGCCGCGGGGGCGCCGGTCGGCGGCGTTTTGGCTTACCGCCCCGCCGTAGGTAAGCTGTCTAGTGGCGCATGCCGCCTTTCTTCATGTCTCGACGCCCATCGAGATTTCCACCGCCGGTCATCTAGATCTGGCTGCGGATGAAGCGAGCCCGTCAGCTGCGTCGCGACGACGTTCCGCTTGTACCGAGCATGGACGTCGTGTGTCGGGTCAGCAGTGGCGGTACTGGTGGTGTCGATCGGGCAGCACAGCAAGTAGCACGACAATTAGCACAAGCAAGAGTCACAGCGCGATGAACGTCGGTCGAGCTGTGTTGATCAGTGGGAACTGATTGACGGTCGGGAACGAACCAAAGCGGAGGCTGCGAACAGAATATGGCCAAAAAGGATGGGGCCATCGAGGTCGAGGGACGTGTCGTCGAACCCTTGCCCAATGCGATGTTCCGAGTGGAGCTGAGCAACGGGCACAAGGTTTTGGCCCACATCAGCGGCAAGATGCGGCAGCACTACATCCGGATCCTCCCTGAGGACCGGGTCGTGGTGGAGCTTTCGCCGTATGACCTGACCCGAGGTCGCATCGTCTACCGCTACAAGTGAGTCGTACTACTACTCGTGCAACAGGAGTGAGACCGTGAAGGTCAAGCCGAGCGTGAAGCCGATCTGCGACAAGTGCAAGGTAATCCGTCGCCACGGTCGCGTCATGGTCATCTGTGAGAACCTGCGCCACAAACAGCGCCAGGGCTGACAGCCGATCAGCAGTACCCAGCTTGAACGCAGCACCAGCAACAGGTACCACCATCTATGCGCAGTCCTTCCTGGTCGCGTCTCGCAAGAGCGCAAGCAGGATCACCCCCGGTCGGAGGCCGGGGCCGTTCAGCCGGATCGTCAAGCGTTGGCGTGATTCGCCAGCACGGCCTATCTGGCAGGGCAACGAACGGACGGATGCGCACAAGACCTCCGGAGAAACAAAAAGGAGAACGCCCACATGGCACGTTTGGCCGGTGTAGACCTGCCCCGCGAAAAGCGGATGGTCATCGCCCTTACCTACATCTACGGAGTCGGCCGCACTCGTGCGGAAGAGACGCTCGCGGCTACCGGGATCAGTCCCGACCTGCGCGCTCGCGATCTGACCGATGAAGATCTGGTCAACCTGCGCAACCACATCGAAGGCGCATACAAGGTCGAAGGTGACCTGCGCCGTGAGGTGGCCGCCGACATCCGCCGCAAGATCGAAATCGGTTGCTATCAAGGCCTGCGGCATCGCCGCGGTCTGCCGGTGCACGGGCAGCGCACCAAGACCAATGCCCGCACCCGCAAGGGACCGAAGAAGACCATCGCGGGTAAGAAGAAGGCCAAGAAGTAACACCCGGGGCACCCTCGGGTGCCCTTGGATGTCGCCATGTAGATGACCGGGCCACCGGCCATCCGCTCTCGTTTGTTTCGCCCACTTTTGGAGAAAACGGCAGATGCCTCCCAAGACCCGCGCCGCTGGCGGCGCGAAGAAGGTCCGTCGCAAAGAGAAGAAGAACGTTGCGCACGGCCACGCTCACATCAAGAGCACCTTCAACAACACGATCGTTTCGATCACCGACCCGCAGGGCAACGTGATCAGCTGGGCCTCGGCGGGCCACGTCGGCTTCAAGGGCTCACGTAAGTCCACGCCGTTCGCCGCCCAGATGGCCGCCGAAAGCGCGGCACGCAAGGCCGCCGAGCACGGCGTCCGTAAGGTCGACGTCTTCGTCAAGGGCCCCGGCTCGGGCCGCGAGACGGCGATTCGTTCGCTGCAGGCGACGGGCCTCGAGGTCGGCACCATCTCCGATGTCACTCCGCAGCCGCACAACGGCTGCCGTCCACCCAAGCGCCGCCGGGTCTGACGAGATAACGACAAAGGAGAGATAGAGAAATGGCACGTTATACCGGCCCCGCGACCCGCATCTCGCGTCGTCTCAACGTCGACCTCGTCGGCGGTGACGCCGCATTCGAGCGCCGTCCCTTCCCGCCCGGCCAGCACGGTCGCGCGCGCATCAAGCAGAGCGAATACCTGCTTCAGCTGCAAGAGAAGCAGAAGGCGAAGTACTCCTACGGCGTGCTCGAGAAGCAGTTCCGCCGCTATTACGAAGAGGCCACCCGCCGAAACGGCAAGACCGGTGACAACCTGCTGCAGATTCTCGAATCGCGGCTGGACAATGTCGTGTACCGCGCCGGCCTGACACGTACTCGCCGGCAGTCCCGTCAGCTCGTCAGCCACGGTCACTTCATGGTGAACGGGGTAAAGGTCAACATCCCGAGCTACCGCGTCTCGCCGCTCGACATCATCGACGTCAAGCCGAAGTCGCTCGAAACCACACCGTTCCTGATCGCTCGCGAGACGCTGGGTGACCGGCCGATCCCGGCCTGGTTGCAGCTGGTCCCGTCCCGACTCCGCATCCTGGTGCACCAGTTGCCGGAGCGGGCCCAGATCGATATCCCGCTGACCGAACAGCTGATCGTCGAGCTGTACTCGAAGTAGCTTCTCGCCATCGCCCCGTCCGGCCTGCGTCGATCTGGCGTGGCAACCGGGCGTGGCCTTGTGCGGGGTGATTACAACTGAATAGCAAGCGAGGGCGTCATATAGCGGTCGCCCCTAACCCAGAAGGAGCTCCACCTTGCTTATCTCACAGCGTCCGGCCCTGACCGAAGAGGTCATTGCGGACAATCGCTCGAAGTTCGTCATCGAGCCGCTCGAGCCCGGCTTCGGCTACACCCTTGGCAACTCGCTCCGTCGTACGTTGCTCTCCTCGATTCCCGGCGCGGCCGTGACCAGCATCCGGATCGACGGCGTGCTGCACGAGTTCACGACGGTTGAGGGTGTCAAAGAAGATGTCACCGACCTGATCCTGAACCTGAAGGAACTCGTCGTGTCGTCCGAGTCCGACGAGCCCGTCGTCATGTACCTGCGCAAGCAGGGCCCGGGCGACGTCACCGCGGCCGACATTGCGCCGCCGACCGGCGTGGTCGTGCACAACCCGGATCTCAAGATCGCGACGATCAACAAAAAGGGCCGGCTCGAAATTGAGCTCGTCGTCGAACGCGGTCGCGGCTACGTGACCTCCGTTCAGAACAAGCAGCCCGGCCAGGAGATCGGCCGCATCCCAGTCGACTCGATCTATTCGCCGGTGCTGAAGGTGACCTACGCCGTCGAGGCCACGCGGGTCGAGCAACGTACCGACTTCGACCGCCTGGTCGTCGACGTCGAGACCAAGTCCTCGATCAGCCCGCGTGACGCCGTCGCGAGTGCCGGCCACACGCTGGTAGAGCTGTTCGGTCTGCTGCGCGAGCTGAACGAGGAGGCCGAAGGCATCGATGTCGGTCCCTCGCCGACCGAGGTCGCCGATATCGCGGCGTTCTCGATGCCGATCGAGGAACTCGATCTGACGGTGCGTTCGTACAACTGCTTGAAGCGCGAGGGCATCCACACCGTGGGTGAGCTCGTCGGTCGTAGCGAGGCGGACCTGCTCGACATCCGCAACTTCGGTTCCAAGTCGATCGACGAGGTGAAGGTCAAGCTGCACGGCCTGAACCTGGCGCTGAAGGACAGCCCGCCCGGATTCGACCTCAACTCGGTGGTCGACTCCTACGGCTCGGACGAGTTCAACGACGACGCCGACTACGCCGAAACCGAAGAGCTCTAAGCACGAACCCACGCCGGCACGCCGGTCGCGCGGCCCACCCGTCGCGCGGCTGGCGTCCAGCTGAGTACCAGTACCGAACAGCTACACATCGCTACGCATCTCCACGCGTCACTACGCGTCTCGACAGGGAGCACAAATAATGCCCACGCCTACTAAGGGTCCGCGCCTCGGCGGCGGTCCGGCCCACGAACGACTGCTGCTCGCGAATCTCGCGACGGCACTGTTCGAACACGACCGGATTACCACCACCGAAGCCAAGGCCAAGCGGCTGCGCCCGCTCGCCGAGAAGCTGATCACGTTCGCCAAGCGAGGTGACTTGCACGCGCGCCGTCAGGTGCTCGCCGTGATTCGCGACAAGGACGTGGTGCACAAGCTCTTCGCCGAGATCGGCCCGAAGTTCGCTGAGCGTCCGGGCGGTTACACCCGGATCGTCAAGGTCAACCCCCGCAAGGGCGACAACGCGCCGATGGCGATCATCGAACTGGTCGAGGAACTTTCCGCGACCGCCCGCGTGGTACGTGAAGCCGAGCGCTCGCGTGGCACCACCTTTGCGCCGTCCAACGCACCGACCGGTCGCACCGCCGAGATCGCTGAGGACGCCGCCGCCGAATCGCCGACCGCGGCCGGTGTGGCTGCCGATGCGGCCGAATCCGCCGAGACTGACGCGGCCGACGTTCAGGTCGCCGGTGACGACACCGGCGATGACGAGGTCGTGGACGCCGGCCTCGACGTCATTGGTAGCGCGGACGACGAGGACGACAGCAAGTAGTTCGATCGTTTCACCCGGTCTGCCTGCAAGTCGTCACATGCTTTCAGCGCTTTCCACGCTTTCCACGCTTTCCACGCTTTCGAGGCCCGCCCGCTGCTCCATCGCGGCGGGCCTCGAACGTTGCCGGGGGCCGCACGATCGATGGCGGACGGATCGTTGTCGGGCCGCTCGTTGCCAGGCCGCGCGTTGTCGGGCCGCGCGTTGTCGGGCCGCGCGTTCTCGGGCCGCGGAAAGGATCTGTTTGTGAACGACTCCGCGGATTTGGTGCGACTGCGCCTTGACATCGCCTATGACGGGACGGGCTTCTCCGGCTGGGCCACCCAGCCCGGCCGTCGCACGGTTCAAACTGAGATCGAGACCGCCTTGCGTACCTTGTTCCGGTCACCGGAACTTCGGCTGGTGGTGGCCGGCAGAACTGACGCCGGGGTACACGCCGTCGGCCAGGTCGCCCATTGCGACGTGGCTGCTGCCCGCTGGGCGTCCATCAGCAACGCGCCGTCCGGCAAGAGCGGATCGCGGGCAACGGGTCTGCCCGACCGCGGCCTGCGACGGCTGCGAGGTTTGCTTGCGCCCGACATCACCGTCTTCGGGCTGCAGCCAGCGCCGGCCGGTTTCGATGCCCGCTTCTCTGCCATCTGGCGTCGCTATCGTTACCGGATCACCGACGCCGACTGGGGGGCGGATCCGTTGCGTCGCTATGACACGGCAGTCTGGCGGCATTCGTTGGACGCCGTGGGGATGGCCGCCGCCGCAGCAGGCCTGCTGGGCTTGAACGATTTCGCGGCGTTCTGCCGTCGCCGCGAAGGCGCCACCACGGTCCGCATCCTGCAAGAACTGAGCGTGGTGCGCTCGGCTGAACTCATCGAGATCACGGTGCGCGCCGACGCCTTCTGTCATTCCATGGTGCGCTCGCTGGTCGGCGCGTTGGCGGCGGTCGGCGACGGTACCGAGGATCGATCCTGGCCGGCGTCGCTGTTGGCGCTGGCCATGCGAGCCGACGCGGTTACGGTGGCTCCGGCCCGGGGATTAACCCTGCTCGAGGTCGGTTACCCGGCCGATGATCAGCTCGCGGCCCGTGCGCGCGAAGCCCGGGCCGTGCGTCAGCCGATCAGCCAGTAACCGCGCGAGGGACGTGCGTGGGCAGCACAGCTGCGCAACAATGCCGTGATGAGCAGTACGGGACAAGATCAAGCGCTCGGAGCCGCCCATATCTTTCATCAGTTGACGTCCTATAGCCCAGCCCGGGAATGGACGGATCCGATTGACGACGAGCGGCTGGTCGCCGACCTCGAAGTGAACGACCTGTCGCGCTGGCCTTACTGGCACAAGCGATATGACGACGCGGCCGGCGCGGCGGTGGCACTAACGGTCGTTGCGCTGCCGCGCGATCTGCCGGCCACGGATGCGCCGGCGACGGTTGTGCTGGCCGGAACCGCGGGCGTCGAGGCCGCCCCGCTCGACCTGGCTGGACTGGCGCGGCTGCTCTTCCTGTCCGCGGGCGTCGTCCGTACCGGTGAGCGCCCGGGACGAACCATCTACTTTCGGGCGGCCGGCAGTGCCGGTGGCCGTTTCCCGCTGGAGGTCTACGTCGCCATCCCGGCGGGATCGGCGTTGCCGGCCGGGGTGCACTGGTATGACCCGGGCCAGCACGCCCTGCTCCAAATAGGCCCGCCGCCGGTTGGCTCGGCGCCTGCGCTGATCGTCACCGGTGTGCCGTGGCGAACTGGCTGGCGCTACCGCGAGCGCGGGCTTCGCCACATCTACTGGGACGCCGGAACCCTGCTCGCCCAGCAACTTGCGTTGGCCGACTCCGCGGGCCTGCCGGCACGGCTGTACACCCGGTTTCCCGACGCGGCCGCCACCGAGTTGGTTGGCGCCGACGGCGTGCACGAATTCCCGGTGGCCGTCGTGCAATTGGGTGCCGCCAACCCGGATCTAGTCGCGAGTGGCCCGGCCGTCGCCGGGCGAGTCGATGGTGATCCGCTGGAATTCCCGCTGGTCACCGCGACGCAGCACGCGGGCGACCTCGACCGCTGGGATGCGGACTGGCCGCGCGGGGCGGCAGTCGAGGCGGCCGATGGCGAGGAGCCGGTGGAGAGCGTCGTCCTGCGCCGCGGCTCGCAGCGCCGGATGGATCCGAACCGCAGCGTGCCGTTGTCTTTGTTGCAAAGCTCACTCGCGGCATCCCTGCGCGGAATCGAACTGCCGCACTACATCTTGGTGCACGCCGTAGACGGGCTGGCGGCCGGACTTTACCGTTGGCCGGATCTGGCTGAACCAGTCCGGGCCGGCGCCTTGCGGGAGGAGGCTTATCGCATCTGTCTGGATCAGGGCCTGGCGCGGGACGCGGCGTTCGTGGTCATCGGCGCCGCCGACATCTCCCGCCTCGGCGACCGGGACTACCGGGACGCTCAGCTCGCTTCGGGGCTGGTCGAGGGGCGGCTGCACCTGATGGCGTACGCGATGGGAGCCAGCGCTACCGGCATGACGTTCCTCGACTCCGAGATCGCGGGTTTGCTCGGCGAGCCGCTGGACGGGCTGCTGTTCACCTGTGTCGGCGTCCCGGATTACCGCTCGACGGCTGGTGGCCCGCCTGGGGCGCCGGTTTCGGTGCAGAACATGGCGCCGCGCTGACCGGCCGCTGGCTACTGCTCAATGCCTAATAGCAATGCCTAATGCCTAACGCCTAATGCCTAATGCCTAACGCCTAATGGGCTAATGGCCAGGCTCAGGCTAAGAACGCCAGGTTGTCGCGGCCGCACCAGTCGAGCACGGCCGGAAAGGTGCTGAAGCCGGTCTCGGGGGTGAGATGCCCGCCGTCCGGGATCACCGTCGCGGCCATCTTCAACGGCGCGCCGTAAACCAGTGCGATGCCGCCCGGACAGACCGGATCATCGACGCCACCGACTAGGACCGTCCCGTCTGCCGCTTTTCGGATCGCGTCCACGTCCATCGGGATCGGTCCGAACGAACTCGCCTCGGCCGGCAGCTTGTCCGGGTGCGGCGGCGAGATCAACGCCACCCGCGCGGGGCGAGGCGAGTTGCCCGGGTTGAGCGCGTGATGTAACCACAGGACCGCGCCGAGCGAATAGCTCACTACATCGAAGCCGTCGTCCGGTAGGCCGGCCAACTCAGCGTTCAGCGCCGCCAACCAGGACTGCAGTTCAGGCTCCGGGACGCCGGGCAGCGCGGGATAGCGAACCTCGCGATTCGCGCCGGCCAATTCGCCGGAGAGCCAGTCGAGCCAGCTGTCGGGGTGCTTGCCGCCCCGCCCGTGCAGCAGGACGGTGGGCACGGTACGAGACGGTCGGCGCGGCATGAGGCGAGCGTAGCGGGGACGCGCGCAGCGGGAGCGAGGTCCGCGGCCTGCGCCCTCAGCGCACCAGCGTCAGCGCGCCAGCCTCAGAGCACCGCACCGGGATTGAGGATGCCCTGCGGATCCAGGGCATTCTTGATCCGATGGCTCAGTGCCATGACGTCCGGCCCCAGCTGGTCGGGCAGATGGCCCTTTTTCAACCGTCCGACGCCGTGCTCGCCGGTGATGGTGCCGCCCAGCGAGATCGCCAGCGTCATGATCTCGCCGAAGGCGGCCGACGCCCGCGCGACCGAGTCCGGGTCAGCGGCGTTGTAGACGATGATCGGATGGGTGTTGCCGTCCCCGGCGTGCGCGACGGTGGGAATCGCGACGCCGTTGCGCTCGCCGATCAACCGCACGCCCTCCAAGAGTTCAGGCAGCACCGGGATGGCGACGCCGACGTCTTCCAGCATCAGCGACCCCTTCCGCTCGATGGCCACGAACGCCGCCCGACGGGCCATGGCGAACGCCTCGCCCTCCTTGGGGTCGTCGGTGCTGAAGCTTTCGTAGGCGCCGGACTCAGCGCAGATCCGCTCGATCGTCGCAATCTCGGTCGCGGCGTTCTCGCCACCGACATCGGATTGGGCCAGCAACAGCGCGCCGGCATCCCGGTTCAAGCCCATCGACAGGTGATCCTCGACGGCGTTGATCGAGGCTTGATCCATCAACTCGAGCATGGCCGGCCGCACGCTACGGCTGATAGCCACCACGGCCCGAGCCGCTTCGAGCACTGAACCGAACATCGCCACCATCGTGGCCGGCGGCTGTTGGGCTGGCACCAGCCGCAGCACGGCCCGGGTGATGACGCCCAGCGTTCCCTCGCTGCCGACGAACAATTTGAGCAGCGACAAGCCGGCGACATCCTTTAGCCGCGGGCCGCCCAATCGAATCAGGGTGCCGTCGGCCAGGACCACGTCCATGCCCAGGACGTAATCGGTCGTCACGCCGTACTTCACGCAGCACAGGCCCCCGGCGTTGGTGGCGACGTTGCCGCCGATCGAGCACATCTCGAACGAGGACGGATCCGGCGGGTACCAGAGGCCGTGTTCGCGGGCGGCCGCCTTCACTTCCGCGTTCAGCGCGCCGGGCTCGACGATTGCCACCCGGGTGTGCGGGTCGATGTTGATGGCGCGCATCCGGTCCAGGCTGATGACGATGCCGCCCTCGACCGCCGACGACCCACCGGACAGCCCACTGCCCGCGCCGCGGGGGACGACCGCGATGCGGCGTGAACTGGCCCAGCGGACGGCGGTGGCGACCTGTTCGGCGGTTCGGGGACGGACGACGGCGAGCGGTACGCCGGCGTTGGGATCGCGCGCCCAATCCCAGCGGTAGTTGTCCATCAGCGTCGGGTCGGTGAGGACGATGTCGGGGTCGAGCAGCGCAGTGAGCTCGGTGGTCAGTTGGAGCGAGCTCAGCCGTGCTGCCGGGGTCGGCGGTGTGTTCGGAGTCGCCGATCCGAGTGTGCCGGTGAGGGAGGTCATGCAGCGATTGTGCCCAACAATTACCGACTTGCCACGTGTCGTCAGACTGTGTGGCGTGGGATACGTCGACGTGAGCGCGGTCAGCCATCAACTCAGCGACGGCCGGACGTTGCTGGACAGCGTGAATTTCCGCGTCTCCGACGGGGCGAAGGCTGCGCTCATCGGGGCCAACGGCGCCGGCAAGACGACCTTGTTGCGGTTGATAGCCGGCGATCTGGCCATCCAATCGGGCTCGGTGGCGCGGGTTGGTGGACTGGGCGTGATGCGGCAGTTCATCGGTTCGGTGCGCGACGACACGACGGTCCAGGACTTCCTGGTGTCGCTGGCCGCCCTGGACGTCGTCCGGGTCTGGGCCGAACTCTCCGCGGCCGAACTGCTGATGATGGACGTGGACGACGAGAAATCGCAGCTGGCCTATGCCCATGCGTTGACGGCCTGGGGCGATGTCGGTGGCTATGACGCCGAAATCCTGTGGGACACGGTGACCGTGGCCGCGCTCGGGATCGGCTACGAGCAATGCAAGTACCGCGAGCTGTCGACGCTGTCCGGGGGCGAGCAGAAGCGACTGGCGTTGGAAGCCTTGCTGCGCGGGCCGGCCGAGGTGTTGCTGCTCGACGAACCCGACAACTATTTGGACGTGCCGGGCAAGCAATGGCTGGAACAACGGCTGCAACAGACCCCCAAGACCGTGCTGTTCGTCAGCCACGATCGGGAATTGCTGGCCAAGGTCGCCGACCGGATCGTGACGGTCGAAGGGGGCACCACCTGGGTACACGGGGGCGGTTTCGCGTCCTACCACGAGGCTCGCCACGATCGTCATGAACGGATGGCCGAGCTGCGCCGCCGCTGGGAGGAGGAGCACGCCCGGCTGATCGAGCTCGTCCGCACCTTGCAGCAACAGGCCAAGATCTCGCCCGACATGGCCTCGCGGTACCGGGCGATGCAGACCAGGCTGGCCCGCTTCGAGGCCGACGGCCCGCCACCGGACCGGCCGGAGGAGCAGAACGTGACCATGCGACTGCGCGGCGGCCGGACGGGCGTTCGGGCGGTCAGCTGCGAGCAGTTGGAACTAACCGGTCTGATGGAGCCGTTCTCGGTCGAGGTCTTCTACGGCGAGCGAGTGGCGGTGTTGGGTTCGAACGGCGCCGGAAAGTCACACTTCCTGCGGTTACTCGGTGGCGAGCAGGTGCGACACCATGGCGAATGGCGTCTCGGTGCCCGGGTGGTGCCGGGCCTGTTCGCCCAGACCCACAGTCACCCGGAGTGGCACGCCCGGACGCTCGTCGACCTGTTGTGGCACGGTGAGCCGGGTCGTCCCGGCGTGGATCGCGGTCGGGCGATGGCGTCGCTTCGTCGCTACGAGCTCAACCAACAAGGTGACCAGAATTTCGGCACGCTCTCGGGTGGGCAGCAGGCGCGCTTCCAGATCCTGTTGCTCGAATTGTCCGGAGCCACCCTGTTGCTGCTGGACGAACCGACCGACAACCTCGACGTGCTGTCCGCCGAGGCGCTGGAGGATGCGCTGGCCGAGTTCGACGGCACCGTGCTGTCGGTGACCCATGACCGTTGGTTTGCCCGTACCTTCGATCGATTCCTGGTGTTCGGGGCCGACGGCCGGGTGATCGAGTCGGCCGAGCCGATCTTCGACGCCGGCCGGGTTGCCCGTCCCCGCTGACCCCGACCGCTGACCCCCAGAATGTCCTATCCAGACGGCGTCATGGGGTCGTGACGCTAGGACTTTCCGGGGTGGGCGGCGGGCGGGATTTCGCGATGCCCGCGGGTAGCCGGTATCGTGGGCGCGCTGACGTCCACGCGAGGTCAGCAAGTAACAAAGGCAACAAAGGCACTAAAGGCCATGCCTCGGGGTTGATCGGCGGGATTCCCTGCCGGGACCGCGGGGGCGACGGTTACCGATGAGTTCACGCCATTGCGCGGACTGATCCACGTCGTGAAGACCGACGAAAGCGAGTGACGTGTCTACGTATACGCCCAAGCCCGGTGAGATCGCCCGGGACTGGCATGTGATCGACGCCAGCGAAATCGTGCTCGGCCGGCTCGCCAGCCAGGCCGCAATCCTGCTCCGCGGCAAGCACAAGCCGCAGTTCGCCCTGCACGTTGACACCGGTGACTTCGTCGTCGTGATCAACGCCGAGAAGGTTGCCGTCGCGGCATCGAAGTTGGGCGAGTTCCGGTACCGCCACTCCGGGTACCCGGGTGGGCTGTCCAAGCGGACCGTCGGCGAGCTGCTCGAGACCAAGCCGGAGCGTCTCGTCGAACTGGCCGTCAAGGGCATGCTGCCCAAGAACACCCTCGGTCGGGCCCAGCTCAAGAAGCTCAAGGTCTATGCCGGTCCGGAGCACCCGCACAGCGCGCAGAAGCCGCAGCCCTTCGAAATCAAGCAGGTCGCGCAGTAGCGCGGGCATAGGAGACATGGAAATGACCAGCGCTATCAATACGCCTCCGGTCGTCGGCCGCCGCAAGGAAGCCATCGTCCGGGTCCGGCTCATCCCCGGCACCGGCCAGTTCAAGCTCAACGGCCGCACCATCGAGAACTACTTCCCGAACAAGGTCCACCAGCAGCTCATCCGCGAGCCGTTCGTCACGCTGGAGAAGGACAACCAGTACGACGTCATCGCCTCGCTGACCGGCGGCGGCATCAGCGGCCAGGCCGGTGCGTTGCGCCTCGGCATCTCGCGGGCGCTCATCAACCTCGAAATCGACGACCGTCCGGCGCTGAAGAAGGCCGGCTTCCTCACCCGTGACCCGCGGGTCAAGGAACGGAAGAAGTACGGACTCAAGAAGGCCCGTAAGGCACCTCAGTACTCCAAGCGTTAATCACCGGCTCGCGCATTGCCGCGGGCTGGGTAGTGACGCCGATCCGAGCGATGGGCACACGGTGGGAAAGCACTTTGGTACCGACGGCGTTCGCGGACTGGCGAACGTCGAGTTGACACCCGAGCTCGCGCTGGCCTTGGTCAGCGCGGCCGCTCGGGTGTTGGCGTCTCACGGCGGCGCGCGCCGACCGTTTGCCGTGGTCGGCCGGGATCCGCGGCTGTCCGGCGAGATGCTGGAGGCTGCGGTCGTGGCCGGTCTGACGTCGGCCGGGGCGGACGTGAAACTGCTGGGCGTGTTGCCCACGCCGGCGATCGCCTTCCTGACCCAGGAGTACGACGCCGATCTCGGCGTGGTCTTGTCGGCCAGCCACAACTCAATGCCGGACAACGGCATCAAGTTGTTCGCGCGCGGCGGGGTCAAATTACCCGACGACATCGAGGCCGAGATCGAGGCCGAACTGGACCGGGGTTGGTCCCGGCCGCGTCCGGTCGGCGCTGAGGTCGGCCGGGTCACCCTCGCCTTCGATGGCGCCGAACGCTATATGCGGCATCTGCTGGCCGCGGCCCCGCAATCACTGACCGGCTTGTCGGTCGTCGTCGATTGCGCGCACGGCGCTGCGTCCTACGTGGCCGGCGAGCTCTACGCCCGGGCCGGCGCGAAGGTGGTTACCGTCGCGGCCGAGCCGGACGGTTTGAACATCAACGACGGCGTCGGCTCTACGCACGTCGAAGCGCTGGCGGCTCTGGTGCTCGAGCATGGCGCCGATCTAGGCATTGCGCACGACGGCGACGCGGACCGGTGCCTGGCGGTGGACGCTGACGGCGTGGTCGTCGACGGGGACCAGATCCTGGCCATCTGCGCCCAGGAATTGAAGCTTGCGGGCGAGTTGGTCGATGACACCGTGGTCGCCACCGTGATGAGCAATCTGGGCTTCCATCACGCGATGCGGGACGCCGGCATCAAAGTGCTGACCACCGGCGTGGGCGACCGCTACGTTCTCGAGGCGCTCAACGAGCACCGGCTCAGCCTGGGCGGCGAGCAGTCCGGTCACGTCATCTTCACCGACGCGGCCACCACCGGCGACGGTTTGTTGACCGCGTTGCGCTTGATGTCCAGCGTGGTCACGTCGGGCCGGACGCTGGCCGAATTGGCGGCGGTCGTGACCCGGTTGCCCCAGGTGCTGGTGAACGTCACGGTATCGGACAAGTCCCGGGTGGCATCCGCGGCCGAAGTTGTCACCGCGGTCGCCGAAGCTGAAGCCGAGCTGGGTGACGAGGGCCGGATCCTGCTGCGCCCGTCCGGTACCGAGCAACTGGTCCGGGTGATGGTAGAGGCGCTCACGCAGCAACATGCCGACGCCGTTGCCACCCGAGTGGCCGCTGTTGTACGTACCGTGTGATCGGGAATTCCTCACAACGTAAGCGGGCACTGATTTGCTTCCCTCTGAACTTCCCCGCGAAGTGAAATTCACGTAAGGTAACTCATATGTGTGGCATCGTCGGATACGTAGGCTCGCGACCAGCCCTGCCCGTTGTGGTCGAGGGCCTTCGCCGGATGGAATACCGCGGCTACGACTCGGCCGGTATCGCCGTGGTCACGCCCGACGGGGTGCTGAACACAGCAAAGAAGGCCGGCCGCATCGGAAATCTGGACGTCGAGCTGGCCGGTCGCGAGATCACTGGCAACACCGGCATCGGCCACACCAGATGGGCCACCCATGGCGCGCCGAACGACCGAAACGCGCATCCGCATCTGGACGCGGCTGGTCGGATCGCCGTCATCCACAACGGCATCATCGAGAATTTCCATGAGCTGCGCGCCGAGTTGGAACGTGACGGCGTCGAGCTCACGTCCGACACCGACACCGAAATCGTGGCCCACCTCGTCGCGGCGGTACTTCGCGAGGGCGGTGACGACGTCGTGCTGGCGGAAGCGGTGCGCTCGGTCTGCCGCCGCCTGGAAGGGTCCTTCACACTGGTCTTCGTCGACCGCGACCACCCGGATTCCGTGGTCGCGGCCCGCCGTAACTCGCCGCTGGTGTTGGGTCTCGGAGACGGTGAGACCTTCCTCGGCTCGTCGGACGTGGCGTTCATCGAGTTCACCAAGCGGGCCGTCGAGATCGGCCAGGACCAGGTCGTCGAGATCACCCGCGACGGATACACGCTGACCGACCTGCACGGAAACCCGGCCGAGGGCAAGCCGTACGCGATCACCTGGGACTTGGAAGCGGCCGAAAAGGGTGGCTACGAGTACTTCATGCTCAAGGAGATCCAGGAACAACCCACCGCGGTGGGCGAGACGCTGCGATCGCACTTCATGGACGGCCGCATCACGCTGGACGAGCAAAGACTGGACATCAGCGTGCTCCGCGAGATCGACAAGGTGTTCGTGGTCGGCTGCGGCAGCGCCTACCACGCGGGTCTGCTGGCCAAACACGCCATCGAACACTGGACGCGGATTCCGGTCGAGGTCGAGATGGCGTCTGAATTCCGGTACCGCGACCCGGTACTGGACCGGCAGACGTTGGTCATTGCCATCAGTCAGTCCGGCGAAACGGCGGACACGCTGGAGGCCGTACGGCACGCCAAGGACCAGCGCGCCACTGTGCTGGCGATCTGCAACACCAACGGTGCGCAGATCCCGCGTGAGGCCGACGCCGTGCTTTACACCCACGCCGGACCGGAAATCGGAGTTGCCGCAACAAAGACCTTCACCGCGCAGGTCGCCGCGGTCCTGATCGTGGGCCTTGCGCTGGCCCAGGCTCGGGGCACCAAGTACGGCGACGAGATCGCCGCGGAATTTGCCGCGCTGGAGGCGATGCCGGATCTCATCCGGCAGACCCTGGAACGCGTCGAGGATGTCCGCCGGATCGCTCGCGAGATCGCCAACGCCAAGGCGATCCTGTTCCTCGGCCGGCACGTCGGCTACCCGGTCGCCCTCGAAGGCGCGCTGAAACTGAAAGAACTGGCGTACATGCACGCCGAGGGATTCCCGGCCGGCGAACTCAAACACGGCCCGATCGCGCTGGTCGAACAGGACCTGCCGGTGGTCGTGGTGATGCCCGATCCCACCGGACGGCCGCTGCTACACCAGAAGATGCTGTCCAACATCGCCGAGATCTCGGCCCGCGGTGCGCGCACCATCGTGATCGCTACCGAGGGCGACGAGCTGGCGGCCAAGCACGCGGCGCACCTGATCGAGTTGCCGTTCAGTCCCACCCTGCTCTCGCCGTTGCTGTCCGCGATCCCGATGCAGGTGCTGGCCGCTGAGATCGCCCAAGCGCGCGGATTCGACGTAGACAAGCCACGCAACCTGGCAAAATCGGTGACGGTCGAATAGTTCAGACCCGTAGCCAACCGGCGTCCGGTCACCTAGGTTTCCAATGGTGACCACTGTGAGCACGGCGCCGTCGATGAATGGCGCAACCGCCAATGGTGCAGCCCAACTGTCGGTAGACGTACTGATCGTCGGCGCCGGCCCGGTCGGCCTGTTCGGTGCCTATTACGCCGGCGTGCGCGGACTTTCGACCGCCATCCTGGATTCATTGCCCGAGCCAGGCGGGCAGATCACCGCGATGTACCCAGAGAAGGCGATCTTCGACGTGGCCGGTTTCCCGGCCATCCGCGGCCGGGAATTGGTGGCCAACCTGGTCGCCCAAGCAGCGCCGTTCGAGCCCGGCTATGTGCTTGGCTCGCAGGCGGTCGGCCTGGAACGGGGCGACGGATTCATCATCACCACCGACGGCGGACGCCGAATCCACGCGCGATCCATCGTGATCACCGGCGGGATCGGGACGTTCACACCGCGGCCGTTGCCGACCGGTGAAGAGATGCTCGGACGCGGGGTGGTGCACTTCGTACCCCAGCCGGCCGAATACGCCGACCTGGATGTCGTCATCGTCGGCGGCGGGGACTCCGCGGTCGACTGGGCGTTGTTGCTCGAGCCCATCGCCGCCAGCGTCACCCTCGTCCATCGCCGGGCTGAATTCCGGGCCCACCCGCACTCCGTCGACGTGATGCACGCATCCACCGTCCGCACCATCACCGACGCACAGGTCTCGGCCATCACCGGTGACCCGGTGTCCGGCGTGCAGGTCAGCACCAAGGACGGCGACGTGACGCTGCCGTGCCATCGCGTGGTCGCCGCGCTCGGCTTCCTGGCCAACCTCGGCCCGCTGCTCGACTGGGGCCTGGAAATCAAGCAGAAGCGGCACATCGTGGTGGACACGTTGATGGCCTCGTCGGTGCCCGGCGTGTATGCCGCCGGCGACATCTGCGAATACCCCGGCAAGATCAGGCTCATCGCCACCGGGTTCGGCGAGGTCGCGACGGCTGTCAACAATGCCGTGGCCTACCTGGATCCGTCCGCGTCCGCCTTCCCGGGCCACTTGTCCGACTACGCCCCGCCCGGCGAGATCGGGGCGCCAGGCACGCCCACCACGACGGTCTGATGATCGTTGGCGTAGGCATCGACGTCGTCCCGATCGAACGGTTCGAATCGGCGTCACTTCGTACCGCTCAACTGATAGACCGGCTGTTCACCGCCGCGGAGCAGCTCACTCCCTCGGGTCAGCGTCGCTCCGCTGAATCGCTGGCCGCCCGGTTCGCGGCCAAGGAAGCGGTGGCCAAAGCACTGGGCGCTCCCGGCGGCATGTTGTGGCACGACGTCGAAGTCGAGGTGGACGAGCTCGGCCGGCCGTCGCTTCGTACCCAGGGCACGGTCGCCGCCCGGGCAGAGCAGCTCGGTGTGCTGCACTGGCATCTGTCGTTGTCGCATGACGGGGGAATCGCCTCCGCCGTCGTCATCGCGGAGGGTTGAGCAGATGCGGGCGTGGCCGGTCGAGGAATTGAAGCAGGCCGAACAGCGGGTCATGGCTACTGTGCCGGACGGATCGTTGATGCAGCGCGCCGCCCACGCCATCGCGCAAGCGGCGGTGGAGTACATCGGCTTCGGCTACGGCGCCCAGGTGCTGCTGCTCGTCGGGGCCGGCGACAACGGCGGTGATGCGCTGTACGCCGGGGCGAGATTGGCCCGGCGCGGTATGGGCGTCCGGGCCGTGTTGGCCGGCGGCGGCCGAGTGCACGCGGCGGGGCTGGCGGCCTTTCGGTCGGCCGGTGGCCGGGTCGTGCCCGCCGAGGACGTCGGTGCCGCGCCGTGCGATCTCATCGTGGACGGCTTGCTCGGTATCGGTGCGCGCGGCCCGCTGCGCGACTCGCTGGCCGGGCTGGTCCGGGCGGCCAACGCGGCCAGCGCGCCGATCCTGGCCGTGGACGTGCCCTCGGGTGTCGATCCGGACACCGGCGAGGTAGCCGGTGCGGCGATCCGCGCGCACCTGACGGTCTGCCCGGGGACGGCCAAGATCGGGCTGCTGGTCGGTGCTGGCCGGATCCATGCCGGTCGGGTAGTACTGGTGCCGCTCGGGCTGGAGGCGGAATTGCCGCCGCCGCCGGTGGCCGAGCTGGACGACCAAACCGTGGGTGACCTGCTCACCGTCCCTGGCCCGGATGACGACAAGTACACCCGGGGTGTGGTCGGCGTGGTGGCCGGTTCGGCTCGTTACCCCGGCGCGGCTCAGTTGGCGGTCGGCGCGGCGCGGCTCGGTGGCGTCGGGGCCGTCCGGTACGCCGGTCATGCTGCTGCCGCCGTCAGCACCCGCTACCCCGACGTGCTGGTGTCCGAGACGGTGTCGGGAGCTGGTCGGGTGCAGGCCTGGACCGTCGGTCCCGGCCTCGGCGACGCCGAGCAGGCCGGTGCCGAACTCGAGGTGGTACTGGCCAGCGACGTGCCGGTGCTGGTCGACGCCGACGGCTTGAACCTGCTGGCCGGACGCGTCGAGCGGATCGCCTCGCGAACGGCGCCCACGGTGTTGACCCCGCACGACCGGGAGTTCGCGCGGTTGTTCGGGGACGTGTTCGCCGACCGGGTCGGTAGCGCCCGCCGGGCCGCGGCCGAATCCGGTGCCGTGGTCCTGCTCAAGGGGTACGCCACGGTGATCGCCGCGCCGGACGGACGGGTGCTGGTCAATCCGACCGGCTCGCCGGCGCTGTCCACGGCCGGCAGTGGGGACGTGCTGTCCGGGCTGATCGGATCGCTGCTGGCCACCGGGGTGGACCCGTTCCTGGCCGCGGCTGCCGGGGCGTACCTGCACGGGTTGGCCGCGCACCGGGCCGCCGAACTCGGACCGGTCACCGCGCCGGACCTGCTCGATGCCCTGCCCGGAGTGTTCGCGGACCTGAGCTAGGGCTGGTTTGGCAGACTGGATGAATGTCCGGATCACAGGCGCGGGTCGATCTGCGCGCCATCAGTGCCAACGTCGAGACGCTGCGACGGGGCACGAACGCGGCCGTGATGGCGGTCGTCAAGGCCGACGGTTACGGGCACGGGTTGATCCCGTCGGCGCGGGCGGCCCTGCTCGGCGGTGCGAGCTGGCTGGGCGTGGCGTTGCTGGACGAGGCGTTGGCCTTGCGCGCAGCCGGGATCCAGGCCCCGATCCTGGCCTGGCTGTGGACCCCGCAAGAGGTGGCATTGCTGCGGGAGGCGTTGCTGGCCGGCATCGACATCTCGGTCTCGTCGGCTGAATCACTTGAACTGGTGGTGGCCGGCGCGGCCGAGGCGGGCGTGGTGGCCCGGGTCCACCTGAAGATCGACACCGGCCTGTCCCGCAACGGGGTGACCGCCGCGGACTGGGCCGGCGTGGTCCGGCAGGCCGGGCGAGCAGCCGCCACCGGTGTCATCGAAACGACGGGCATCTGGAGCCATTTCGTGTACGCCGACTCGCCGGGCCATCCGATGATTGCCACCCAGATCGAGCGATTCCGCGCGGCCCTGGACGAGGCCCGGCTGCTCGGCGTCGTCCCGGAGCTTCGCCACCTGGCCAATTCGGCCGCTACGGTCACGCTGCCTGCGGCTCACTTCGACCTGGTCCGGCCGGGTGTCGCCGTGTACGGCCTGTCGCCGGTCCCCGAGCGCGGTGACTTCGGTCTGGTCCCCGCGATGTCGTTGTCCAGCCACCTGGCCAACGTGAAGCGGGTGCCGGCCAGGTCCGGGGTGAGTTACGGCCACCAATACCACACCGAATCCGACACCACGCTGGCGTTGGTGCCGTTGGGGTACGCCGATGGCGTGCCCCGGGCGGCGACCAACAAGGGCCCGCTGACCATCGGTAAACGCCGGTACCGGATCAGCGGCCGGGTCTGTATGGACCAGTTCGTGGTCGACGTCGGTGACGACGATGTGCGGGCCGGCGATGAGGTGATCCTGTTCGGTCCAGGCACCCACGGCGAGCCGACCGCGCAGGACTGGGCCGATGTTCTGGACACCATTCATTACGAGATCGTCACCCGGATCGGTGCCCGGGTTCCCCGCACATACCTCGACGGCGGTGCGCCGGTCAGCGCGGATCTGACCGCGGACGAGACCGGAGCGCGGTGACATCGTGAAGTTGAAGGTGTCGGCAGCGATCGGCGGCGCGGTGGGCGTGGCCACGGCTGTCGCGGCGGCCGGTGTCGCCTACGAACGCCATCAGGTCAATCAGGACCGCGCTCGTATCGATCCGCGCTCGGCCGCTGATCTCGGGGCCTTACCGGTCGATCGGGAGTATGTGTTAGTAACCGAGGACAGGCTCGACCTGCACGTCGAGGAAACCGGGCCGGCCGACGCGCCGTTGACGGTCATCTTCGTGCACGGTTTCACGCTGAACCTCACCTCGTTCCAGTACCAGCGCGCCGCGGTCACCGACCGCTTCGGCAGCGCCGTCCGGATGGTGTTCTACGACCAGCGCTCGCACGGGCGCTCGGCTCGCTCGCCGTCCGATGACTGCACGATCGCCCAACTCGGACGCGACCTGGCCGCCGTGATCGAGCGCGCCGCGCCGTCCGGACCGATCGTCCTGGTCGGTCATTCGATGGGCGGCATGACCCTTATGTCGCTGGCCGATCAGTTCCCGGAACTGTTCCGGTCCAACGGTGAATCGCCCGCTCGGGTAAAGGCAATCGTGTTCATCAACACCTCATCCGGAAACATGCGAACCGTGACGCTGGGCTTGCCGGCGCTGATGGCCAGACTGCGCGGACCCGTGATGCCGGTGGTGCTGCGCGGCGTCGTTCGCAATGCGGCGTTGGTCGAGAAGACCCGCGCTCTCGGTAAGGACCTCGCCTGGCTGATCACCAAGCGGCTGAGCTTTGCCTCCGCCGACGTCGATCCGGCCGTGGTGGCCTTCGCGACCAACATGATCGCGGCGACGCCGGTCGACGTGGTCGCCGCGTTCTACAGCACCCTCATGGAGCACGACGGCAACCTCGGCCTGATGAACCTCGTCAACGTCCCGGCGCTGGTGATCGGTGCGACCGACGACGCGCTGACTCCGCTGTCGCACGCGGAGGCGATCGCCGCGGCGCTGCCCCGGGCCGAACTCATCACGGTCTCGCATGCCGGCCACCTGCTCATGCTCGAACACCCGGAGCTGGTCAACGAACCGCTGTTGCGGATGCTCGCGTCGGTGCTGGCCACGGTCCGGGCGCCGGCTCGGCGAGCCCTGCATACCCGCCGATCGGCGCGACCGCCGCAGAACGGGACCCGAGGGACGTCACATCGGGCCGAGCCGTGAGCATCACGCTGGAAACCCCCGAGGACACCAAGGCGTTCGGCGCCCGGTTGGCCGGCGTCCTGCGGGCCGGGGACCTGGTGGTCCTGGCCGGTCCGCTCGGTGCCGGCAAGACGGCCCTGACCCAGGGGATCGGAGTCGGGCTCGGCGTCGGTACGCCGGTCGCGTCGCCCACCTTCGTGATCGCGCGCGTGCACCCCGACGGCCGGGTGCCGTTGGTGCACGTGGACGCCTACCGGCTCGGGTCATTGGCCGAGGTGGACGACCTGGATCTGGATTTTTCGGCCGCCGAGTCGGTCACGGTGGTCGAATGGGGCGCCGGCCTGGTCGAGCAGCTGGCCGAGAGCCACCTGCGGATCGAGCTGCGTCGCGGCGCCGAGTCGGAGGTCCGCGAGCTAGAGCTCATTCCGTCCGATGACGGCTGGGCCGCCCGGATCGCCCCGATCGCTCAAGATCCTGCCGGCTGAGGCACCGGGTCTTCCCCGATCGGCAGGATCTCCTGCCCTCGCGCTCCGGACTAGATTGATCGGTCATGGTGACCTTGGTGATCGACACGTCCGCCGCGGCCGTCATCGCGGGTGTCGTCGACCAATCCGGGGCGGTTCGGGTACTCGCGCAGGAGATCACTGTCGACGCTCGGCGGCACGGCGAACTGCTGAGCCCGTCGATCGCGGTCGCGTTGCGGCGTGCTGGCGCCCTCCGGTCCGAGGTGGCGGCCGTGGTCGTCGGCACCGGACCCGGTCCGTTCACGGGTTTGCGGGTGGGGCTGGTCACGGCGGCAGCGCTGGCCGACGCGCTCGCGGTACCGGTGTACGGGGTCTGCTCCCTCGACGCGATTGGCGGCGCGCGGCAAGCCGACGGCCCGATCCTGATCGTGACCGACGCCCGCCGCAAAGAGGTCTACTGGGCCTACTACGAGCGCGGTGTCCGAAGGTTGGGGCCGGACGTCGACCGTCCCGAGGCAGTTGCCGATCGCTTCATGCCTGATCGCCCGGTCGTCGCGGGTGCGGGCCGCCACCTGTATCCGGACATGTTCGCCAGCTTCCCGCAGCCGGACGGCGACCCGCGCTACCCGAGTGTGGCCGGGCTGGCCGAGGCCGCCGACGAGCGGGTGCGGACCGGGGCGCCGTCCGAGACGCTCGTCCCGTTGTACCTGCGCCGCCCCGATGCCGTTGTGCCATCCGCGCGCAAGTCGGTCGTCCAGTGAGCGGCGTGCGGTTGCGGCCGATGGAAGAAGGCGACCTGGACACCCTCTACCCGTACGAGCAGCAGATGTTCGGCAGCGAGGCCTGGTCCAAGCTGTCCTACATCGAGGAACTGGCCGACCAGGACTACCGCTGCTACCTCGTGGCCGAGGATGCCGACGGCCAGGTGCTGGGCGATGGTGGCCTGATGACCATCGACGGCACCGCCCAGATCATGACGGTGGGCGTGGTTCCGCTCGCGCGCCGACGCGGAATCGGACGGCTCCTGGTGCGCGGACTGGTGAGCGAGGCGGTGAAACGCCGGGCCCGTGAGGTGTTGCTGGAGGTGCGCGACGACAACGATGCGGCTCGCACCCTGTACGAATCCGAGGGTTTCGAGGTCATCGGCACCCGGCGCGGCTATTACGAGCACGGCCGCGTCGATGCGTTGGTGATGCGCCGTGAGCTCTGATCGCGACGGCACAACCGGCCCGCTGACCACGATGTGGGAAGCCCGGGCCGCCGACGGCCGGTTGCCGGAACTACTCGAATGGGTGCGGCCCCGGGTGTCCGACGCGGCGCAGCTGTACCGCAGCCCTGGCGCGGATCCGAGGTTGGTGGTCATCGATCCGACGGCGACGGCCGGTCAACGCCTGGCCGGCGTACCGGCCGAACTGGTGGCTCGACCGCCGCACAGCTGGGACTTCGAACCCGTACGCAACGATTGACCGGTCCCGGAACATCTGATGGACGTGCAGGCCGCGACGCTGGACGAGCGCTTCGCCATGTTCGTGCGCTCGCACACCGACGCGCTCCTGCGCAGCGCCTACTTGCTGACCCGGGACGGGCCGGCGGCGGAGGAGCTCGTGCAGGACACGCTGGTGTGGCTTTACCCGCGGTGGAACCAGGTCGAACTGGCCAGCCATCAGCTCGCCTACGTCCGCAAGTCGGTGGTGAACCGGTTTCTGGCCGGGCGGCGGCGGATGTCGTCCACGGAGGTGCCGTTCGACGAGGTACAGCAACGCGGGGTGGACGGGCGGTCGATCCGGTCCGACGAGACCGGCCAGGTCGACGAGCGGTTGCTGTTGTGGGGTGCCATGGGCGCGCTGTCGGAACGGCAACGGGCCGCGGTCGTGCTGCGGTTCTTCCACGACCTGGCCGACGCCGAGGTGGCCGAGATGCTGGATTGCCGCGTCGGCACCGTGCGCAGCCTGATCAGCCGGTCACTGAGCACGCTGCGCGAGACCGGTGACTTCGCCGACGACGGTGGTTCGACGTACCTGAGGGAGGTGCAATGAAGCGAACGCTGGCCGATGAGCTGCATTCGACGCTGCTGGAACGCTCGCTCCAGGCGCCCGGCCCGGCCGACACGATCGCGGCGGTGCTGGCCCGTACCGCGGAGCTGTCGATCGAACCGATCGAACCGATCGACTCGCTCGATTCCGGCGGCGGCGATTCTGGCCGCGACTGGGACTCAGGCGACCGCGATTCTGGCCGCGACTGGGATTCAGGCGACCGCGATTCTGGACGGGACCGCGATTTCGGCGACCGGGATTCCGCGGCACCCCGCTCGCGCGGCCGGCGGCTGGTTTCCTCGCTGCGCCGCCGCCCGCTGTACGCCCTGGTCGGGGTGGCCGCGGCCCTGGCCATCGGCAACGGGGTGGTCCTGTTGCAGTCACATCACGACGACGGCCAGAACTCGGCGGCCACCTCGGCGGGGGCGGCGGGCTCGAGTGGCGACCTCCAAGGGCAGGCGCCGGCGGTTGGAAGCCCACCGGCCGCCGGAGAAGCGGCTGGCATCGCGAACTGCACGGCGGCCGATCTCGGGGGCACGGCGCCCGCGCAGCTGCAGAGCCGGCCGGCAGGCGCCACCATCACGATCACGAATCGCGGCCGCGTTGCGTGCGCGATCCGCGGCCTCGCCGTACTGACGCCCGAGATCGGCGGCCAACCCGTCCACTCCCCGTCCCCGGCGTCGTCTGCCTTCCAGGCGCCGGTCGTTCCAGCGGTTGTGGTGCTCGCTCCTGGTTCATCCGCAAGTGCGCCGGTGACCGCCGTCGGCAAAGCTGCGGACGCATCGGACGGTGGCTGTGCCATCAGCGATCACCTTCGGATCGAGCTGCCCAACATTGCCGCACCGGTCGTGGCACCGGCCAGATTGCCCAGTTGCGGACTGCGAGTAGGCCCGTTCGCCCAGTGACGTTTCGGTCCCGGTGGCGTTCAATGATGCCTGGAGGCCGCAGTGATATCGACGAACCGGGTGATGCTAGCGATCGCGGCGGCAGTGCTCGTGGTGGGCGGGGTGGCGACGGTGAATTCGCGCCGAGCGCACAGATATCAGGCCGAGCAGCGGCTGGAATCGTCGGCCATTCCACACGCCCCGGTGGCCGACAATTCCTTTGCTTGTACCGACGATCCGGGTTTCACGGCCCGCCTCGGCGCGTCGGTCACGATCAAGCCCGCCGGGCGGCCCGTCCAGACCATCACCGAATGGCATTGTGTCGACCTGGCCGGCAACCGGGAAAACAGCACGGTGCTGGCGACCGAACCGACCGCGACCGGCTATCGAATGGTGAGCGTATTGCTGAAACCCGACGATGACCTGCATGTCGACGGGCTGAAGCTGGCGGGTACGGACGCGCTGACCATCAGCGGCACGTACTGGGGTCCGCTGCCCGCTCCGGGCCTGCCGGGCTGGCGGCTGACCGGCGGCCTGGTCGAGCGCCGGGCCCAGCTGCAGAACGGCGGCGCCGGGTACGTCGTGGCGGCGATGCACCCGATCGCCAAGCCCTGCATCATTCCGAATCTGGACGTCACGCTGGATCCCGGCCCGGGCGACCCGGACACCTCCTGGTTGCTGGAATTCCGCAATCACGCCACTTCCCCCTGCGCGATGGCGGGTTATCCCACGGTGTATCCGCAGAATCGGGGCGCGATGATTTCGCGGTCCTGGCCCACGCGGGCGGGACAGTACGGGGGTGTGGCCGGGACGCTCACCCTGCCCACGGTGCTGTTACAGCCGGGTGAGTCGGCCAGCGCGCTGCTCGAACCGGACCGCGCTGAGCAGCCGGTCAGCGCGGGCACCTGCACCGCGGATCAGCTCTCGATCGGGTTCCCCGTCGACGATTCCAGGCCGGCCGTGCTGCCGGTCAAGCTCAGGTGGTGCAATCCCGAAATTCACCCGATCGTGCCGGGAACATCGGGCTCGCTGTCCTGAACCGGGTCGGCCTGCAGCTCGATCGGCTGCGCGAGAATGGCCAGCCGGCGATGGCCGACGCGAGCGAGCAATACGGTGATCGACTCGGTGCCGGCCAGGTTGAGCCGCCGTCGCAGCACGGCTGGATCGATGTCGACCCCGCGCTTCTTGATCTCCGCGATGCCGATCTGGCGGCGGCGCAGCTCCGTGGCCAGCCGCTTGACCGAATAGTCGAGCACGTCGAGGACCCGGTAACCCCGGGCCATCGAGGCGTCGCCGTCGGCCAGCCGCCCGTCCGCGGTGAGGTAGGCCAGGTGCTCGTCCAACCGCCGACCCCCGGGCAGCCGCGCCGCCAGCTGCTGCACCAATCCGGCGCGGATGATCGCGCCGTCCGGTTCATAGACGTAATCGCCGAGCGCCCCGACCGCGCTCTGGGCCGGGTCGGTATCGGTGAGCTGCCGGGCGGAGGGCAGCATCGTGGCCCGGCGCCGGACCGGGGACGGTGCGGATACGGCAGAGCCGGCAGAGCTGGCAGAGCCGGTCGAGGCGGCGTACTCGGCGAAGGCCGCCGACCACAGCACGGTCTCTTTCACGCCGTGCCGATAGGACACCCACTCGGCCTCGACGCCGTCCGGGATCAGCCCATGGTCCAGACCAGGCGCCAATTTGGCCGCGCTCCACGGCGATTCGGCCAGCACCAGGCGTACGAAGTCATAGCTGGGGGAGTACGCCGCCGGGTCGAAGTGGCGTACCTGGCCGGTGCGCCGGGCCGGATCGAGGAAGACCGCGGCGGCCGCTTGCCAGTGGGCGTCCTCGGCCGCTCCGACGGAGACGTCCACGCCCGGGAAACCAGCCAGGTTGGCGCGGGCCAGCTCGACCGTGGCCGGGTCGCGGTCCACGCCGTGCCCGGCCAGCCCGGCGCGGGCAAAGGCCAGCAGGTCGCCGCCGATCCCGCAGCAGAGATCGAGGACGGGGCCGGCCGCGGCCGGCGGACGGGCGGCAAAGCGGGCCGCCCGGTGATCGGCGACCTCGGTCCGGCTGGCCTGTTCCAGGCCGGCGACGGTGAAGAACATCCGCTCCGCGGCCGGCCCGAACTTGTCCTGGGCGCGCGCCCGTAGCACGCTCTGGGACAGCGCCAGGGTGGCGAGTTCGGGCTCGAGCAGCGCCCGGAGCCGGCCGGCCCGCCGGACCGGATCGGTCTCGGTAATGGAGCGAGCGACGGTGATCGCCCGCTCCAGTTCGTCCCGTCCGGCGGCCGTCTTCAGGTCGGGTTGCACCGACTCAGTGTGCGGTACGTTGCGACCCGGTGTTGAGCGTTGGCACTCTCGGAGCTAGAGTGCTAGTTGAGGACCTCGATCGACCCCCGCGACGGCGATCGCTGGACCTCATGCTCGTAGCTCCACCAAGCCTCATGCTCGTAGCTCCGCCAAGATCAACCAGCTGAACCAGGCTCGAACAAGCTTTATCAGCAAGCAGATTCACCAAACCCTGACCTCTGTTCATTACCGGAAGACCCCAGGAGGGGAGCTGATCGTGACCGCAACCAAGGTCAACATCAAGCCGCTCGAGGACCGCATTGTCGTGCAGGCGCTCGAGGCCGAGACCACCACCGCGTCCGGCATCGTCATCCCGGATACGGCCAAAGAGAAGCCGCAAGAGGGCACTGTCCTCGCTGTCGGCCCAGGTCGCATTGACGACAAGGGCAACCGCGTCCCGATCGACGTCAGCGAAGGCGACGTCGTGCTGTACTCGAAGTACGGCGGCACCGAGGTCAAGTACGCCGGCCAGGAATACCTGGTGCTCTCGGCGCGCGACGTCCTCGCAATCATCGTCAAGTAACAAAGCGCCTTTATCGAGAAGCCCCGGCCCGCTGAGCGTGGGGCCGGGGCTTTCTCGCTGAGCGGGCCTGTCATCGGCGAGTCCGCCACACGTACGACAAGCCAAGAAGGGATACATCCATGGCGAAGATCCTCAGCTTCAATGAGGACGCCCGTCGCGCTCTCGAGCGTGGCGTCGACAAACTGGCCGACACCGTCAAGGTGACACTCGGCCCCAAGGGCCGCAATGTCGTTCTCGACAAGTCATTCGGCCCGCCCATCATCACCAACGACGGGGTGACCATCGCTCGCGAGATCGAGTTGACGGACCCGTTCGAGAACCTCGGCGCGCAACTGGCGAAGTCGGTGGCGACCAAGACCAACGACGTCGCCGGTGACGGCACCACCACGGCCACCGTGCTCGCCCAGGCGCTGGTCAAGAGCGGCATGCGCAACGTGGCTGCCGGCGCCAGCCCGTCCGGTCTCAAGCGCGGCATCGACGCAGCGGTCGCTGCCGTCAGCAAGGCACTGGACGAGGCGGCAATCCCGGTCGAAGGTGAGCAGGGTATCGCTCACGTCGGCACGATCTCGGCGCAGGACGAGACCATCGGCGGCCTCATCGGCCAGGCCATGACCAAGGTCGGCAAGGACGGCGTCATCACCGTCGAAGAGTCGAACACCATGGCCACCGAACTCGAGTTCACCGAGGGAATGCAGTTCGACAAGGGCTACGTCTCGCCCTACTTCGTCACCGATCCCGAGGCACAGATTGCTTCCTTCGATGACCCGTACCTGATGATCACCACGCAGAAGATCTCCTCCATTGCCGACATCCTGCCGCTGCTAGAGAAGGTCATCCAGGCCAACAAGCCGCTGGTGCTCATCGCCGAGGACATCGACGGCGAGGCGCTGTCCACCCTGGTGGTCAACGCAATCCGTAAGACGTTCGCGGTGGTGGCGGTCAAGGCGCCGTTCTTCGGCGATCGCCGCAAGGCATTCCTGCAGGATCTGGCCATCGTCACCGGCGCTCAGGTCATCTCCCCCGAGGTCGGTCTCAAGCTGGACCAGGTCGGGCTCGAGGACCTCGGTACCGCCGGCCGGATCTCGGTCACCAAGGACACCACCACGGTCACCCACGGTGGCGGCAGCACCGAGGACATCGACGCCCGGATTAGCCAGATCCAGTCCGAGATCAAGACCACCGATTCGGACTGGGACCGCGAGAAGCTGCAAGAGCGGCTGGCCAAGTTGGCCGGTGGCGTCGGCGTCATCAAGGTCGGCGCAGCCACCGAGGTCGAGCTCAAAGAGAAGAAGCACCGTATCGAGGACGCCATTGCGGCCACTCGGGCCGCGGTCGAGGAGGGCATCATCGCCGGTGGCGGTGCGGCACTCGTGCACGCGGCCGCAGCGCTGGACTCGCTGACCCTGACCGGCGACGAGGCCACCGGTGTTTCGGTGGTGCGTGACGCGCTCGTCGAGCCGCTGCGCTGGATCGCCAACAACGCCGGCCTCGAAGGTTACGTAGTCGTGGCCAAGGTTGCCGCACTGCCCGCCAACCACGGCTTGAACGCCGCGACCGGCGAGTACGGCGACCTGGTGAAGTCCGGCGTGGTCGACCCGGTCAAGGTCACCAAGGCCGCGCTTGCCAATGCCGCTTCGGTGGCCTCGCTGATCCTCTCGACCGAGTCGGCCATCGTCGACAAGCCGGCCGAGGCGGAGTCAGACGAGCACGATCACCACGGGCACTCGCACTAGTGCGGGATCGGCCGGGTAGCTCTCGGCCGTCAGCTCGTCAGTACAAGGAACTCCCTGCTCGCGTCGTCCGCAACGCGAGCAGGGAGTTCGTCTTGGTCGGGACGGTCAGACCGCGGGGTGCAGGCGAATCAGCTGCACCCGTTCCTCGGTGGATTTGCCGCCCCATACCCCGTACGGCTCGCGGGTGGCCAGCGCCCAGTTGAGGCAGGCTTCGGCCACCGTACAGCCCGCGCACACCCGCTTGGCGGCCTGCTCGCGGCGGGTTCGGGATGGCCCGCGCTCGTTCTCGGGGTGGAAGAACGTGGCTGAATCAAGTCCCCGGCAGGCGCCTCGTGTCTGCCATTCCCAGTCGCCTGCGCGGGGCACAGGCAAACGCGATACGTCCGCCATCCAGACCTCCCTAGTCAGCCCCCGAAACAGTCAGCACGTCTCTATCGGGGCTCAACGACTAAATGGGCAGCAGGTAACGCAACGTAGTCACGCAAGTAATTATGCGAACAGAAATTAGCATCGGGCCAAGCGGAAAATTGGCTCCGGTCCGACCGGTTACGCACTAGTGCGGGGCGCCCGAACGATCGGACGGATCGGGCCCGGTTTCCGAAATAATGCCGGGCCAGAATTGCCGCGACAATGCCGCGACGGGCAGCTCAGCGGTGGTGGGAGGCCAAGGCGTCGGTGAAGCCGCGCGCGTAATCCCAGGTGACGTAGGACTCGGGACGGGGTTCGGCGGCAGGCTCGTGAATGCCGGTACGGCCGTTGCCGAGCAGGCTGCGCAAGTTGGCCGACATGAGCGCCCACGAAAAGAAATGCTGCTCGCCGCAATCGCCGCAGTCGACCACGATGCCCAGAATCCCGTGCGGGGTCAGGGCAATCTCGAATTCCTCCAGCTCGGCCAGATCCTCCGCTATCTCACGGCGATCGGTGTCGGTGAGCGGCTCGACCGGGTCCAGATCGTCCAAGAGGTCGGACGGGTCGGACGGGTCGTCCAGGAACGGATCGAGCGGGCCACCGTCGGAGTCCCAGAGTGGATCGTGGTGCGTCACCCCCTAACGGTAACGCCCAAACGGTGAACTTCACCAACACCGGTCTTGCAATGACCCCGCGATTACCCCCAGACCATGCCCAGACCACCTCCAGACCCGTCCCGGACGACCGCCAGACCATGCCAAGACCACCTCCAGACCACCTCCAGACCAGTCCCGGACGACCGCCAGACCATGCCCAGACCACCTCCAGACGAGTCCCGGACGACCGCCAGCCCGCCTTTAGACCAGCGCCAGAGCATGGCCCGAGGGCGCCCGACCGGCCCAGAACGACGTCGCCCGGTTACGCGGACTTGCGCGTAACCGGGCGACGTTGGTGCTGTTCAGATCGACCGTGACGAGCGCCGGTCCGGTGAATCAGAGGTCCGCGATGGCTTCCAGCGGCCGGGTCCGGGCCGCTCGCGCTGCCGGCCAGAGCGCGGCGAGCACGCCCACCACGGCCGAGAGCACCAGCAGCAGGACCGCCTGCCCCCACGGCACCGATATCTCGCCCAGCCCCTGGTCGCGCAGCGTGTGCACGAACAGCGGGCCGAACACCAGCCCCATCGCCACGCCGACGATGGCGCCGAAGACCGCGATCAGCAGCGACTCCAGGTAGATCGTGCGGCGCAGCTGGCCCCGCATGATGCCCACCGCTCGCAGCATGCCGATCTCCCGGCGGCGTTCGACCACCGACAGCGCCAGCGTGTTGATGATGCCGAGGATCGCGATCACGATGGCCAGCGCCAGCAGGCCGTAGAGGACGCCGAGCAGCCCGTTGATCTGGTCGGCCTGGGATCCCTTGAACTCCTCGGCGGTCTGGACCTTGACGACCAGGAACGGGTCCGTGGCGTTCTCCAGGTTGGTGCGTAACGTCGCCAGGTTGGTACCGGGCTGGGCCTTGATCAACACCACGAAGTTCTGCTCGAACTGGGGCGGGGTGACCTCCCGGCCGAAGTCGCCCGAACCCAGCCAGGGACCGAGCAGCTCGTTGTTCTCATACACTCCGGAGACGGTTGCGGTGACCGACCGCTTGTCGGAGCTGACCATGGCGATGCTGCTGCCCGGTCCGACCTTGTGGTCCTTGGCCCAGGTCTGGGACACCATGATGTTGTGCCCGCTGAGCTCGCCCCGTCCGGATATCAGTTTGTACGGCAGCAGCTGCGCCAGCGGCCCGTCAACGGCCGTGCCGCCGCTGCTCTTGCCGTTGATCCGTACGTCCAGCGGGCTCAGGGCCAGCGAGCTGGCCACCCCTGGGACCTTCTCGGCGACCGCGCCGGCCTGGACGGGCACCCCGATCGCGTCGGGCCCGGTGAGGACATAGTCCGCCCGCACGTTGTTGTCGACCAGGGCGTTGATGCTGTGTTTGGCGGAGGCGCCGAACACCGCGATCGTGGTGACCAGCATCAGGCCCAGGGTGAGCGCGAAGGCGGTGGCCGCCGTGCGCCGCGGATTGCGGACCGCGTTGGTGCGAGCCAATCGTCCGACCGCGCCAAAGGGCCGAGCCACCACGGCACCGACGGCACCGACGATCGGCCGCGACAGGGCCGGTGCGCCGAGCAGGACGGCGATGATCATGGCCAGCGCGCCGAGGCCGACCAGACTGGCCGCACCGCCGCCGGACGGCGCCAGGCCGCCGAAGGCCAGTGCGATCGCGCCGAGCAGCCCGAAACCGACGGCGGCGGCGGTACGCCGGCGCAGGGAGGTCCCGGTGGAGGCGAATTCCTCGCGCATTGCGGCGACCGGTGGTGTGCGGGCCGCCCGCCGAGCCGGCGTGTAGGCGCTGAACATCGTCACCAGGACGCCGACCAGCAGGGCGACGATGATGGTGCGCGGGGTGAGCTGCAGCGCGCCCGACGGCAACCCCACGTTGAAGCTGTTCAGCAGCGAGCGCAGGCCGTAGGCCAGGCCGACCCCGGCCGCGATCCCGATGATGCTGCCGGTGAGGCCGACCAGCATCGCTTCGAGCAACACGGATCGGCTGATCTGGCGCCGGCTCGCGCCGATGGCGCGGAGTAGGGCCAGTTCTCGCAGCCGCTGGGCGACCAGCATGGAGAACGTGTTGTAGATGATGAACGTGCCGACCAGCAGGGCGATGGCACCGAAGGCCAGCAGGAAGTAATTGATGAAACTCAGCGCGGTGTTGATGTCCTTCTCGGTGTCGGCCTGCAGCTGCTTGCCGGTGATGACCTTCATGTCCGGCAGTTGCTGCGCGACTCGGGCCCGCAGCTGATCCTGGCTCACGCCGGGCTGGGCCGCGACGTAGACCGTGCCGATGTGCTTGCCGTCGGTGAACAACGATCGCGCTTGATCGGCGGCGAAGAGCGCTCCGATGTAGCCGCCGGTGTCGGTCTTGGTCTTGTACACGCCCGTGATGGTCACGTCGACGGTGCCGGTGCTGGGAGCCAGCACCTTGGTGTGGTCACCGACCTGGAGTTTGGCCAGCTTCATCGCGCCCTGGTTCAGGGCGATCTGTCCCGAGGCGGTGGGCGGGCTGCCCTCGGTGAACTCGTACGGCTGGCCGAGTTGCTCGGCCGGGGGCGAGTAGGACAGACCCTCAGTGGGTGCGCCGCCGCTCTGGGTCGGCTTTCCGTCCGCCGCGATCAGGACGATCTGGCCGCTCATGACCGGCTGCACGGCCCGCACGCCGTCGATCGTCTTGATCCGATCGACGTCGGCCAGCGGTACGCCGGAGCTGTCGTCCTCCTGACCGGTGACCTGGACGTCAACGCCCTGGCCCACGTCGGACAGCAAACCCTTGAAGGTGTGGCTCAGCGTGTCGGTGAAGACGAAGGAGCCGGCGATGAAGGCCGTGCCCAGGACTACGGACAGGACCGTCAGGGCCAGGCGAACCTTGTGGGCGGCCAGGTTGCGCAGCGAGACCTTGCGAACGACCGACCCCCCGCTTTTCAATCGCTGCGGTGGCCGATCCGGTGGTGCGTCGGCTGGGGACGGGGGTGGCAGAGTTGACGTCGTCATCAGATTTCCTCGAGGTGCTTCATGCGGTCCAGCACCGAGTCAGCGGTGGGGGCACGTAGTTCGTCGACGATCTGTCCGTCGGCCAGGAAGATGACCCGGTCGGCGTAGCTGGCCGCCCGCGGATCGTGCGTCACGATCACCACAGTCTGGCCCAGATGGGTGACGGAGTTACGCAGGATGTTCAGGACCTCGCTGGAGGAACGCGAGTCCAGGTTGCCAGTGGGCTCGTCCCCGAACACGATCTCGGGTCGGCTGGCCAGTGCCCGGGCGCAGGCCACGCGCTGTTGCTGACCGCCCGACAGCTCGGACGGGCGGTGCGTGAGCCGGTCGTTCAAGCCAAGCGTGGTGACCACGGACCTGACCCACTCCTCGTCGACCTTGTGGCCGGCGATGTCCATCGGCAGCGTGATGTTCTCCAGTGCCGTCAGCGTGGGAACCAGGTTGAAGGCTTGAAAGACGAAGCCGATCCGGTCCCGGCGAAGCTGGGTCATCTTCTTGTCCGACAGGCCGGTCAGGTCGGTGTCGCCGATCAGGATGGATCCTTCGGTGACGGTGTCCAGGCCGGCGAGGCAGTGCATCAAAGTGGACTTGCCGGATCCCGAAGGCCCCATGATGGCGGTGAATTCGGCGCGCGCGAAGTCGACCGAGACGTGGTCGAGCGCGCTGACCTGGGTGTCACCGGCGCCGTAGATCTTGCTGACGTTGACGGCTCGAGCGGCGACTCCGTGGCCGGACGTGGACGCCGACGGGGTTGCGTTCTGGCCGGTCGCAGTGCTGGCGATCGAGTTCATTGGAAACTGCCTTCCGATGTGTGCAATATGTGCGAACGTTGCCCTACGAGGATCGCAATTCGGCCCGTCCCGGGGCAGTGGGGACAACCCTGAATAACCCCTGATGTTTGTCATGGCCGGCTCAGGGCCGGTCGGGCGGCCGTCGGGCTGCTCCTGGTGACATAGACTTGCCACACCGCCGCCCAAGGAGATCCCGTGAGTGCTGACTACCCGCCCACCGGCTCCGCCGCGCTGGCCGGCGAAGGACTGCCCCCGAAATTCGCCGCCCTCGGCCTAACCTTCGACGACGTACTGCTGTTGCCCGGCGCCACCGATGTCATCCCCAGCCAGGTCGACACGTCCACCTGGCTGTCGCGCAATATCCAGCTCAAGGTACCGCTGTTGTCGGCCGCAATGGACACCGTGACCGAGTCCCGGATGGCCATCGCGATGGCACGTCAGGGTGGCCTCGGGGTGCTGCATCGCAACCTGTCCATCGACGAGCAGGCCCAGCAGGTTGATCTGGTCAAGCGATCCGAGGCCGGCATGGTGACGCACCCGGTCACCACCACCCCCGGGGCGACGCTGGCCCAGGTGGACGAGCTGTGTGCCCGTTTCCGGATCTCCGGCCTGCCGGTGGTGGACCCGAACGGATTGCTCGTCGGCATTATCACCAACCGCGACCTGCGCTTCGAAACGGACTTCTCCCGCCCGGTGTCCGAGGTGATGACGGCGATGCCGCTGATCACCGCCCCGATCGGGGTCGACAAAGAGGTTGCCCTAGGGCTGCTGGCCAAGCACAAGATCGAGAAGCTGCCGCTCGTCGACGCCGGTGGCCGGCTGCAAGGTCTGATCACGGTCAAGGACTTCACCAAGAGCGAGCAGTTCCCGCTCGCGACCAAGGATCCTGCCGGCCGACTGCGGGTCGGGGCCGCGGTCGGTTTCTTCGACGACGCCTGGAAGCGGGCGATGTCGCTGGTCGAGGCCGGCGTCGACCTGCTCATCGTCGACACCGCCAACGGGCATGCGTCCGGCGTCGTAGACATGATCCGTCGACTCAAGGCCGACCGCGCCGCGGAGCACGTCGACATCGTCGGCGGCAACGTCGCCACCCGCGGGGGTGCGCAGGCGCTCATCGACGCCGGTGCGGACGGGATCAAGGTCGGGGTCGGCCCGGGTTCGATCTGCACCACGCGCGTCGTCGCAGGCGTCGGCGTTCCGCAGGTGACCGCGATCTACGAGGCCGCGCTCGCCGCCAAGGCCGCGCACGTGCCGGTGATCGGCGACGGCGGACTGCAGTATTCCGGTGACATCGCCAAGGCGCTGGTCGCGGGCGCGGACACGGTCATGCTCGGTTCCTTGCTGGCCGGCTGCGAGGAATCACCCGGCGACCTGGTGTTCATCAACGGCAAGCAGTTCAAGTCCTATCGCGGGATGGGCTCGCTCGGGGCGATGCAGACCCGTGGCCGGGTCAAGTCGTATTCGAAGGACCGTTACTTCCAGGGCGATATCACTGACGATGACAAGATCGTCCCCGAAGGCGTCGAGGGCCAGGTGCCCTATCGCGGGCCGTTGTCGGCCGTGTCGTACCAGCTGATCGGTGGCCTGCGCCAGTCCATGTTCTACGTCGGCGCGCACAACATCCGCGAGCTGCAAGAGAACGGGAGCTTCGTGCGTATCACCGCGGCCGGTCTGAAGGAATCGCATCCGCACGACATCCGGATGACCGTCGAGGCGCCGAATTACTCAGGCTGATTCGACGACGCGGGTCGCCTCGACCACTGCGTTACGCACGCTGCAATCGCGCAGCCACTTGGTGGCCTTGTCGGCCGGCATCGGCGCGGCAATGTGCCAGCCCTGTGCTCCGTCGCAGCCGAGGGACCGCAGGATGTCCCACTCCTCAGCTGTTTCCACACCCTCCGCGATGGCCGGCAAGCCGAGCGCGTGCGCCAGGTCGATGGCCGCGCGCACAATGCCGCACGCTTCCTTGACCGAAGCCTGATTCAGTTTCTCGGTCAGCGGCGACACGAACGCCCGGTCGATCTTGAGTTCGTCCACCGGTAAGGACTGCAACCGCAGCAGGGACGAATAGCCGGTGCCGAAATCGTCGAGGCTGAGCGTCACGCCCATCTCGTGCAGCTTGTTCAGCACGGCATTGAGGTCGTCGGCGTCGGAGGAGACGATCCGCTCGGTGATCTCCAGCTGGAACATGCCCGGCGGTAGGCCGTGCGCACGCAGGCCGTCCCCGACCAGATTGATCAGCCGGTGCCCGACCAGGTCGGTGACCGATACGTTCACCGCCACCGGGACGTGCAGGCCGATGTCCCGCCAGGCGGCCAGCTGGGCCAGCGCCATCGTGATCACATGGTCGGTGAGCAGGTGCATGATGCCGGACCGTTCGGCCAGCGGGATGAATTCGTCCGGGGGCACGAAGCCTCGCTGCGGATGGTCCCAGCGGATCAGCGCCTCGACGCCCAGCAGGGATGAGTCGTGCAGGGACAGCTTGGGTTGGTAGTGCAGTTCGAGGTCGCCGTCGTCCAGGGCTTGTCGGAGTTCGCCCAGCAGGCCGAGGCGGTTGGCCGAATTACGGTCCCGTCGAGCAGAGTAGGTGGCTACGCCGCTGCGGGATTCCTTCGCCACATACATCGCCACGTCGGCCAGTCGCAGCAGGTCGTCGAGCTTGTCCCCGTGATGAGGATGCATCGCCACCCCGATGGACGCCTCGATCTCGAACATCATGCCTTCGAGGGCGACCGGATCAAGCAGCGAGCTCCGAATCCGCTCGGCCACCGACAGCACGGACTCGTGGTCCGCGTTCGGCACGATGACGGCGAATTCATCCCCACCGAGCCGGGCTACGGTGTCATCCTCGCGCACGGAGGCAGTCAGCCGTTCGGCGAAGTGAATGAGCAGCTGGTCCCCGACGTGATGTCCGAGCGTGTCGTTGACCTCCTTGAAGTGGTCGAGGTCGATGAGCAGCAAGCCAAAGGAGGTGCCGTCGCGCCGGGACTTGGTCAGCACGGCCGCCAGTGCTGCTTGCAGCCGGGTGCGATTCGGCAGTCCGGTGAGCGGATCGTGGCCGGCCTGATGTTCCTTCTCCAGGGACATCTGGGCCGTGCGGTAGACCAGCAGCAGTGGAATGAGTAGCAGTGGCAGCAGGATCCAGGCCGACTGCGCGACCAACACCACCAGCGGTGAGAGGGCCAGCACCGAGAAGGTCGTGATCGCGTAGTGCACGAAGTCGTCCTGCAGGTTCGCCCAGAACGAATCGATCCAGGACAGGGCGCCGGAGACCAGAAGGTCGTTGACCAGGAAGTAGACGATCCAGACCGCGATCATCCAGGGCAGGTCACGGCCGGTCACCGCGCGCAACGGATGGTCCAGTGTGGGCACCAGCCCGACGGCGTCGATGACCAGCGAGGCGGCCGCCACGGACAAGCTGTACTGCCCGACGTTGAACAGGACTTTCCAGAGTTCCTTGCGGGCCCGTAGGTCAGAGGTGATCGACGCGATGGCCACCACCAGGATGGCAGGCCAGCGTCCCCACATGAACAGCATCGCGCAGGCGAAGGCGGTCGACATCACCACACCCTGCGGGTCGTGCCCGCGTCCCTGAACCAGTGGCCGGAGTTCCAGCACGACCAGCAAAAAAGCCGTCATCGCCAGCGGAGGGCCGGCATGACTGAGCGACGAGCTGGCCACGTTGGCCAGCGCGAAGGCGACGAGCAGCCAGCCGCCGAGGACGGAACCACCCCAGAACGCCGAAAAAACGGATGGCTTGAACAACGACGGACGCAGCACTCTGGGCATTGACACCTCCTCGCAGGTTCACTGTCAAGATCGGCCAGGTGGGCCTGCGCTTGAGTCACGGTTGAGCCGATCACGCGATAAGGCAGACTGCTAGACATGCCTGACACCATCGAGATCGGTCTGGGACGCGAAGCTCGCCGTGGCTACCACCTCGACGACATTGCTCTCGTGCCCACCCGCCGCACCCGGGGTTCCTCGGTGGTGTCGACCAGCTGGCAGATCGACGCGCACACCTTCGACCTGCCGCTGGTCGCAGCGCCGTCCGACGCGGTGGTCTCACCGGCCAGCGCGCTGGAGATCGAACGGCTCGGCGGTTTGGCCGTACTCAACGGCGAAGGCTTGTGGACGAGGTACGCCGACCCGTCGGACGCGCTGGCCAGGATCGCGAAGGACGGTGGCGAGGGAACGTCCCTGCTGCAACGCTTGTACGAGCCGCCGGTGTCGGAGGAGTTGCTGACCCAGCGAGTCACCGAACTCCGCTCGTCCGGTGTGCGGGTGGCCGTCCGGTTGTCGCCGCAGCACACCGTGGCACTGTCCCCGGCGCTGCTGCGCGCGGGCGTGGACATGCTGGTCATCCAGGGCACCGTGATCTCGGCCGAGCACGTTGCGACCGATGACGCGGCCGAGCAGGCGCTGAATCTCAAGACTTTCCTGGCCGACCTGGACATCCCGGTCATCGTCGGTGGCTGCACCAACTACCAGACGGCGCTGCACCTGATGCGGACCGGGGCGGCCGGCGTGATCGTGGGTTACGGCGCGCATTCGGGTTCGACCACGCATTCGGCGCTCGGTATCGAGGTCCCGATGGCCACCGCGATTGCCGATGCGGCCGCGGCCCGCCGGGCCTACCTGGACGAGACCGGTGGCCGGTACGTCCATCTCATTGCCTACGGCGACATGTCGACCGGCGGTGACATCGCCAAAGCGCTGGTCTGCGGCGCCGACGCGGTCATGCTGGGGGAGCCGCTGGCGGTTGCGATCGACGCACCGGGTGGCGGCCGGTACTGGGACCCGACCGCGTCCCATCCGCGGGTGCCGCGCTCCGAGCTGGTGGACCTGGCCGTCGACCTGCCGGACCGGCCCACCCTCGACGAGGTGCTGGTCGGTCCGACCTCCGACGCCAGCGGAGAACGCAACCTTTTCGGCTCGGTGCGACGGGTGATGGCCAAGTGCGGCTACTCGTCGGTGAAGGAGTTCCAGAAGGCCGAGCTGATCGTGGTCGGTTCCTAGCTCGTTGCTCGCCGCACCGGCGCTACCAGCCGAGCGTGCCCGGGCCGCCCTTGAACGGTCCGACTACGTCGTCGGTGATCCAGCCACCGTAGAAGCCGCCGTCCTGAGGCAATACCGGCTCGCCGTCCAGCTCGCATTGCACGGATCCAGGCATGAACGACAGGTGGCCGGTGATCTGGGTGAAGTCCGCATTCGGGGCCTCGTACGTCCAGGCCGCGGCCAGCGCCAGCCGACCGTCCGGCGCGAGCACGTCGAAGTAGGTCGCGACGCCCTTCCATTCGCACACACTCGGTCTCATGTCCGATTCGAGGAGCGCGGCCGTACGCACGTCATCGACCGGGAAGTACCAGTTCGGCGGATGGCTCGTCTCGAGGACCCGGATTGCCCGCCGGCTGTCGGCGACCAGCGCCCCACCGAAGCTGACCATCGCATGCCGGGCGGACCGTTCCCAGCTCGGCGGCCGGGGATAATCCCAGACCGACTCCTGGCCTGGCCCGGGCGGGATGCGGCGGGCGGCGATACGTTCGCTGCGAGTCAGACGGTGCACGTCATCATTGTGCCCGCCGCGGGTCTTGGGCGGCCGGCAACGTTCGGCGTGGGCTGGCGCATCCTGTTGATGTGACGCGGTTGATTGCCGGCCTGGCGCTGGTCTCGGTGCTGCTGACCGCCTGCGCGCAATCCAGCGGTAGCGGCCAGTCACCGAGTGCGGGCCGTCCGCCCGTATCCGTGGCGTTGAGCTGCCCCAGCCCGATCCTGAGCCGGGTGACGGAATCGAACCGAACCGGCGGCGCGGTGCCCGACGGCGTGAGGATCACCTCGGTGATCCGGTGCCGGGTCGGGTCGCCGCCGGTGACGGCACGGGGCGCGGGTGGGGTCATCCAGGAGCGCGCGACCGGGACGCCGACCGCCTTGTTGGCGGCGCTGCGCCAGCCGGACCAGGCGGCCGCGAGCAACCAGGTGTGCCCAGCCATCGGCCAGATCCTGCCGTACGTGATCCTGGTCGACAGCACCGGCAAGGGCTGGTTGCCCTGGCTGCCGCGGAACAGTTGCAAGCTGGTGCAACCCGGTGTGACCGAGGCTCTGAACGCGTTGCCTTTCCGGCTGGTGCGCAACACGCCGGCCATCCGCTAGCGCCGGCAGGCAGACCGCAGCCGTCAGAGCCAGTCGCGTCGTCTGAACATGAGATACAGGAATACGACGAGACCGATGATGATCCCGGCGCTGGTGTAGAAGCCCGAGTGCTCTGAGAATCCGGGATACGGCACGTTCTGTCCGTAGAAGCCAGTGACCGCCGTCGGGATCGCAATGATGGCCGCCCACGCGGTGAGCTTCTTCATGATCGTGTTCAGCCGAGAATCCTGCAGCGACAGGTTGGTCTCGAACAGGGTGCTGATCATGTCGCGCAGTGATTCGGTCCATTCCGACGCCCGCAGCACGTGGTCGTACAAGTCCTCGAAATAGGGCCGCAGATCCGGGTGCAGCTCGTCGTCCTGCGCGTGCCGCATCATCGTGTTCACGACCTCGCGCATCGGCAGGATCACCCGGCGCGCTTGTACCAGCGACTTGCGCAGCGCGAATGTTCGACGCTGCACCATCCGGACGTGGCTCGACTCGTCGAAGAGAATGTCCTCGAGCGCCTCGATCTCGTCATCGAGCGCCTCGATGACGGCGAAGTGGCCGTCCACCAGCACGTCGAGCATGCCGTACATCAAAGCCTTCGATCCGTAGTCGCACAGCCCGCGTTCCTCGTCCCAGCGCTTGACCACGTCGTCGATGTCGAACCACTCGTCGCGATGCACGGTGACCAGCGCCTGCTTCAACACGAATGCCGAGACCTGGGTCTGCAGCAGCTCACCGGATTCGCGTTCCAGGTCCACCGCGTAGGCGGTGACGAAGATGTGGCTGTCGTACCGGTTGATCTTCGGCCGTTCCCGGTGCGCGGCAGCGTCCTCGACGGCGAGTGGATCCAGGGATAGTTCGCCGGCCAGTTTGACCAGGCGCTCGTCGTTCGGATCGCCGACGTCCACCCAGACGAGGCAGCCGGGCTGGTCGAGGTATTCAGAGATGTCCTCGAACGGAAAATCCTCTTTATCGACAACGCCATTTCGCCACAGCCGGGTGCGCACTCCCTGTTCGGTCATGTCCTCCAGTCTGCCGCTCTGGTCCACTACGGTGGGGAGGTGTCATGGAAGTCGTCCGAGCTATCGTCCTTCGAAGGCCGGACGGCTGTTGTGACCGGCGCGAATTCGGGCATCGGTTGGTACGTCGCCCGAGCGTTGGCCCGGCGGGGCGCGGCGGTGACGATGGCCTGCCGTGATCTGGTCAAGGGCCAGCGAGCGGTCGACCGACTGATGGCTTCGGTGCCGCGCGCGCTAATCGAGCTGCGTCCGCTGGATCTGGCCGCACTGGATTCGGTAGCCGAATTCGCGGCTGGCTGGACGGGACCGCTGGACCTGCTCGTGAACAACGCCGGCATCATGGCGCCGCCGAAGTGGCGGCCGACCCAGGACGGGTTCGAGCTGCAGTTCGGGACGAACCACCTCGGGCATTTCGCGTTGACCGGCCAGCTGTTGCCGGCACTGTTGGAGGGCGCCCAGCCGCGGGTGGTGACCGTGTCGTCGCTGGCCCATGGACGGGGCAACGCCGGCGTGCTGGCCGGCAACCCACCGTCGGGCTACAACCCGCAGCTGTCCTATGCGCAGTCGAAGCTGGCCAACTTGCTCTTCGGCCTGGAACTGCAGCGGCGAGCCGGCAGGGACCTGATCTCGACCGTGGCCCATCCCGGTGTCGCGAACACGAACCTGTTCCGCAGCGAGGACGGAATGGGCGCGAACCCGATGGTCCGTTCCGGCGGTGCGCTACTGGGTCGGCTGATCTTCCAGTCACCGCAGGCTGGCGCGGAGCCGATTCTGTACGCGGCCGACGTCGCCGGTCCGGGCTCGTACTCCGGGCCACGGTGGTTGCGGGGCTGGCGCGGCCCGGCCGGCCCGGCGGCGATGTCGTCCTTCGCGTCGGACGAGCGCCTGGCCGCGGATCTGTGGGATATCAGCGAGGAACTGACCGGCGTGAAGTACGGCTGGCGGTGACGCCTGCGGTGGCCGGCTTCTGAGAGAATGAGGCGGTGACTGCAGCTGCTGATCCGACTCTTACGGACACCGTCCTCGTCGTCGACTACGGGGCGCAGTACGCCCAGTTGATTGCCCGACGGGTACGCGAGGCCAACGTGTATTCCGAGATCGTGCCCTCCACCATGCCGGTCGCGCAGATGCTGGCCAAGCGTCCGAAGGCGATCATCCTGTCCGGGGGGCCGGCGTCCATCTACGCCGTCGGCGCGCCGACCACGGATGGGGCGCTGTTCGATGCCGGCGTACCCGTATTCGGCATCTGTTACGGGTTCCAGGCGATGACCCAGGCGCTGGGCGGCGAGGTTGCGCACACCGGTGGGTCGGAATTCGGCCGGACCCTGTTGACGGTCTCTTCCGCGGGCGCCTTATTCGCGGCGCAGCCGGACACCCAGCAGGTCTGGATGTCGCACGGCGATGCGGTGACCGTGGCACCGGCCGGCTTTGCGGTCACCGCCTCGACGGCGGGTGCCCCGGTGGCGGCCTTCGAGGACGCCGCGCGCGGACTGGCCGGGGTGCAGTTCCACCCGGAGGTGCTGCATTCCGAGCACGGGCAGGCAATCCTGCGCAACTTCCTCTACGACATTGCCGGGTTGTCGCCGTCCTGGACCGATGCCAACATCATCACCGACCAGGTCGCGCTCATCCGCGAACAGGTCGGTAGCAAAAGGGTAATCTGTGGTTTGTCCGGCGGGGTCGACTCGGCGGTGGCGGCCGCGTTGGTACAGCGGGCCGTCGGTGATCAGCTCACCTGCGTGTTCGTCGATCATGGCCTGCTACGCGCCGGCGAGGCCGAACAGGTCGAGCAGGATTTCGTTGCGGCCACTGGTGTTTCGCTGAAGGTGGTGGACGCCCGGGCGCAATTCATGGACGCGTTGATGGGCGTTATCGACCCGGAAGAAAAACGAAAGATTATCGGCCGGGAGTTCATCCGGTCCTTCGAGCAGGCCGAGCGTGAATTGCTGGCCGAGATCTCTGATGCCGGCGGCGAGCCGATCGAGTTTCTCGTTCAGGGCACGCTGTATCCGGACGTTGTCGAGTCCGGCGGTGGCACCGGGACGGCCAACATCAAAAGCCATCACAATGTCGGTGGGCTGCCCGAAGACCTGCAATTCTCGCTGGTGGAACCGCTGCGCGCCTTGTTCAAGGACGAGGTACGCCGGGTCGGGCTCGAGTTGGGTTTGCCGGAAGAAATCGTGTGGCGGCAGCCTTTTCCCGGTCCTGGGCTTGGCATTCGCATTATCGGGGCGGTCGATCAGGAACGGCTGGACATCCTGCGTCGCGCCGATGCCATTGCCCGCGCGGAGCTTTCCGCGGCCGGCCTGGACCGTGACATCTGGCAATGTCCCGTTGTGTTGCTGGCCGATGTCCGCTCGGTAGGCGTTCAGGGCGATGGCCGGACATACGGGCACCCGATCGTGCTACGCCCCGTCTCATCCGAGGATGCGATGACGGCGGACTGGACCCGGGTCCCGTACGACGTGCTGGAAAAGATCTCCACGCGCATTACTAACGAGGTCCGCGAGGTCAACCGTGTCGTGCTGGACGTGACCAGCAAGCCACCGGGCACCATCGAGTGGGAATAGACCTGGCCGATGACCCCCCGGCCTGGTCGTGACGGTTGGCAAGGTCAACGTCGCTGCCGGGCCCAACCAGCAGCGCGCTCCCACCGCGGGCCTGTCACCAACCAGCGAGTTCAGCACACCGGCCGGAGACCCACGGCCCTGCGCGAGACCGCGAACAACTCTCGGCACCGGCCTGCTCGACTCCGACGTGTTCGGCGCCGATCACACCGGTGGCCACGCCCAGACCCCCGCATTCGAGTGACGGGAGAGTCATGCACCGTTGCTCGCTTAACTTTTGAAGGGTTCTGCATCTATATGGTGCAAAACCCTTCAAAAGTTTCGGATAGCGTGAGCTTCATGACCGACGTTATTGTGGCCGGTGGCGGACCGACCGGTTTGATGTCGGCCAGCGAGTTGCGGCTGCACGGCGTGGACGCCGTCGTGTTAGAGATGGACACGGAGCCGACCAAGGTTGTCCGCTCGCTCGGCCTGCACGTGCGCAGCATCGAAGTGATGGATCAGCGCGGGCTGCTGGAGCGGTTCCTCGCGCTCGGCCAGAAATATCCGCTGAATGGACTCTTCGCCGGCATCAGCAGGCCCGCGCCCGAACGGCTGGACACTGCGCATCCCTACGTTCTCGGTATTGAGCAGACCAGCACCGATCGCCTGCTGGCCGAACACGCCACCGAGCTCGGCGTCGAGATCCGGCGTGGCCGCGAACTAGTCGGGCTCAGCCAGGACGAGCAGGGCGTTTCCGTGAAACTGGCCGACGGCAGCGAGCTGAGTGCGCGTTATCTGGTTGGCTGCGATGGCGGTCGCAGCACGGTGCGCAAGCTGCTCGGCGTCGGATTCCCCGGCGAGCCCGCGACGACCGAGTGGTTGCTGGGCGAGATGCAGGTGACCGCGCCACTTGAGGAGGTCACCGCCGTGGTGGCTGAGATCCGCAAGACCCACAAGGCGTTTGGCGTCGGGCCTTTGCAGGATGGGGCTTACCGCGTCGTGGTGCCCGCCGCCGGGCTGGCCGAGGACCGAGGGGTTCGGCCGACCCTCGAGGAGATCAAGCAACGGTTGCAGGTTTTCGCCGGTACCGACTTCGGGGTGCACTCGCCGCGCTGGCTGTCGCGCTTCGGCGACGCGAGCCGGCTGGCCGAGCGTTACCGCGTCGGCCGGGTATTGCTGGCCGGCGACGCGGCGCACATCCACCCGCCGATGGGCGGGCAGGGGTTGAACCTCGGCATCCAGGACGCCTTCAACCTGGGGTGGAAACTGGCGGCCGAGATCAACGGCTGGGCCGCGGACGGTTTGCTGGACAGTTATCAGACCGAACGGCACCCGGTGGCCACCGACGTGCTGGACAAGACCCGCGCGCAGGTCGAGCTCATGTCGCTTGAACCGGGGGCGCAGGCGGTGCGCCGGCTGCTGTCGGAGCTGATGGATTTCGAGGCGGTGAACCGGTACCTGGTCGAGAAGATGACGGCTATCGGGATCCGTTACGACTTCGGTGTGGGCCACGATCTGCTCGGCCGCCGGCTGCGGGATGTGGTGCTGAAGCGCGGTCGCCTGTACGAGCTGATGCACGGCGGCCGGGGACTGCTGCTCGACCAGACCGGAGGGCTGTCGGTGACGGGCTGGGCAGATCGGATCGATCACGTCATCGACGTCAGCGAGGAACTGGAGGTGCCCGCGGTGCTGCTGCGGCCGGACGGTTACGTCGCCTGGGTCGGTGAAGATCAGCACGATCTGCTCAACAACCTGCCCACGTGGTTCGGCGCTGCCGTCAGCTGAGCCGGCAATCGCGAGGTGAAGTCCTCGCGCGTGGTTCATCGGTTGTCCTCGAAGGACGTGATGGCGGACGGCTGGAAGCCCTTGACGACCATCCAGACGCCAACCGAGAATTCCCACAGGGCTACCGGAAAGGCAGCGATTGTGCCGGCCGTGGATACCTGATCCCAGATGCCGAACACGGTCATGGCTACGGACGTCAGGAGTAGCGGCGCGCCGATGAGGCCGATTACTGGAATGGCCCGGGGGACGAGGCGGGATCGGTAGAGCAGCGACCCCAGCAACAACGCGCTGATGGCCGGCATGAGGCTTTGGCCGAGCACGAACGTCCAGTCATGGAACGCGACCAGCGACTTGCCGGTCATGATGAGCGCGGCCTTGTCCGCTCCACTCGCTCCGACTGAGTCCTGCCGCAATGTCACGACAGATAGGAAGCTCACGGCCCCGACGACGATCATCGACGCTTCAAGAACACGTGAGGTGACAAAACCCAACGCGGCCGCTTGATTCTGTCGTTTGACAATCGGGTACAACGCGACCGCGGTGCCGATGCCGGACAAGGCGCAGATCACTTCGAGGAGAGCGCCCCACTGCGCACCGGCCACGGATCCGGTACCGACGATGAAGTTGAGTTTCTTCGCGGGCCCGTACAGCGCGAGGGTCGGGATCGAACTGGCAAAAGTGATCAGGTAGAACAGGCCCGCGACGAGTGCGGTCTTGCGCAGGGATGTCATTGGTGCGCGCTGGGCCGAAGGGCGTTGAAGGGTAATCGTCATGTCGGTCTCCTGTGATGATTGATTGGCTATAGCGGGTCGACGATGCCTACGTCGGGTTGATCGGAGCCGTCGGGTTGATCGGATCCGTCTGGTTGTCGGACAGGTCGGGTCGATCGGAGTCGAGGCGAATCACCGAGGCCAACGGCAGTCCGATGTCGCGCACCTTCTGGAGCAAGCCGTGCAGCGCAGCCTGATCGATTACTGAGCCGTGGATGACGGTGGTGCCGTCACGGTGATGGTCAAGGCTCAGCCCGTCGAACCAGGCCGCCCACCGGGCATCGAGATGGCCCTTCAGTCGGATTTCGTACCGGCCGGCCTCGTTCCCCGTGTTGGTCGGGACGCTGGTTTTGCTCATGACCGGACGGTAGGAGCAAACGTGATGACCAGGCATCACCACATCTGGTGATTAATGTGGTGACGTCCGCACCGATAGGTCGTCTGGCCTGCGGTCAGGGCGTCCGATAAGGCTTGGGTTGGGTTGGGCTGGCTCGGTCTGGGCCCGGTTAGCGATTCCGCCGCGATAGCAGGTCGAGTTCTTCGGCCCGTCGGACGGCTGCTCTGCGGCTGTTCACGGCCAGCTTGGCGTAAATACTTTTGGTGTGAGTCCGCACGGTATTCAGGGAAACGACGAGTTCTCGTGCGATTTGCGGGCCTGACAATTCGGTGGCGAGTAGCCGGAGCACGTCGAGTTCACGTTCGCTCAATGGTTCGATCAAGACCTGCCGGTGCGCCAGCCGACTGCCGTCGGCTTTGTCTGACGCTGTCGCATTGTCTAACGCCCCGCCGCTACCGAGAGCGGTCAGCAGTCGCCGAACGTAGTTCGGGGCAACACCACTAACCGCGGCCAGTAGCGCCGCCATGGATCGGCCCTCGTCGATGAAGGTTCGCAGGTAGCCTTCGGGCTCGGCCAGAATCAGCGCGCGTTCCAATGGCACCAGCCCAGCCAGCAGGTTGCCCGAAACTTCGTGCGAGACCGCCAGCAGCATCAAGATCTCGATGACGCTGCCCGTCCGCTGCCCTTGCTCGGCGGCGTCAAGAAGACGGCCCAGCAATCCGATTGCCTGGTGAATCGGGAGTTCGCTGCGATCGCGGTGGTATTGCACCAACAGCGTCCGGGCCAAGGTGATGTGGTCGTATTCGCGCAGGTAACTGAGCTGGTCGTCAACTGACAGGCCCTGCTCCCGCGCCCAGGCGAGGGCCTCATCGACATTGCCGAGCCTGAGATTCACTCGTGCTTTCGATGCTGCCACCGGGCGCACGTTGGGAAAGAAATCACCTATATAGCGGCGTTCTGCGTCATCGAGCAATTCGAGCGCACCATCGAAATCACCCTCGGCCTCGCGTATTCGAGCCATGGCCACGCGCCAGCGATAGGGGTTCTGTGGCAATCCGATATGTTCGCCGAATTCCGAACTTGTGAGCAGGCACTGCGTCGCGGCCGGAAGGTCGTCCCATTCACGATGGATCTGGCTCATTCCCACGTACATATCGGCTGTTCCCCGCAGTACTGGGCCGGCGGGTGACGAGGCAAGGTCCAGCGTCTGCCGATAAGTGCGCATCGCTTCACGGGGGCGCCCCTGCGCGAGCCGGATGTCGGCCAGCGCGACCGCACACCCAAGGGTGTCGGCGATATGTCCCGCTCGCCGCAGACTCGCCAGGCAATCGGCGTACGACCGGTAACCGGCCTCGAGGTCACCGCTGGTCCAGGACGCGAGCCCGAGCAGGCCGGCCGCCGCTCCCCGGCCGAGGTCGTCGTCCGGCTCGACAACTTCGAGCGATCGCTTGGCGAAGGTCGTAGTGGCCGCCACATCGCCCCGGACGAGCGCCATCGCGGCCCGGTAAACGGCAATCAAAGCCGGTAGCCGGCGAAACGCCTGCTCGTCGACGACGACCATCCCGCCCGGGTGGGCGTCGTGCTGCGCCGGGATCGCAGCCGGCGGGTCGAGCCATCGCTCGGCGTCAAGCAGCCGCGCCTCGACGCCGTCGAGCTCGCCGCTGGTCAGCATTGACCCGGCATAGCTGACCGCGAGCACGGGCCGTTTTCGGATCAGCTCGTCGGGAAGCAGCGCGAGCCAGCCGCGGGCGATGGCCTCTTGCCGGTCCCGGCGCATCGCGGGGATAGCTCGCTCGACCAGGTCCGCCGCCCGCTCGAAGTCCGCCGCGGCCAGCGCGTGACCGATGGCCACCGAATGCTCGCCGTGCTGCTCGTACCACGCGCTCGCCCGCCGGTGCAGGTCCGGTAACTGGATGGACTGCTCATCCATCAGGCGCGCTCGCAGGACGTCGGCAAAGAGGTGGTGATAGCGGTACCACCGGCGTTGGTCGTCGAGCGGGACCAGGAAGAGGTTTCCGCGATCCAATGCCTCCAGCATGGCCTTGCCGCCGCCTTGTCCGGTGACGGCATCGCACAACGGACCGCTCAGCCGGCTCAGGATCGACGTCTGCATCAAGAAGGTCTGGACGGGAGGGGATTGAAGCTGGACAACCTCTTCGACCAGGTAGTCGACCACGTAACGATCATCGCCCGCGAAGCCGGCGATGAAGCCCGCAACGTCATCTCGCCCCTGCAATGAGAGCGCCGCCAGTTGAAGGGCAGCGATCCACCCTTCGGTGCGTCCCTCGAGCGCCGCCATATCGTGGGCGGTCAGTTGCAAGCCCATCACTCCGTTGAGGTACGCCGCGGCCTCGTCATCGGTGAAACGGAGATCGGCCGCGCGCAACTCGACCAACTCGCCGCGCGCTCGAAGCCGGGACAGCGGCAGCGCGGGATCGGCGCGGGCGACGATCACCAGGTGCAGTCGCTGAGGCAGATGGTCGAGCAGGAACACCATCCCGGCTTGTAGCTCAGGTGCTTCGATGAGGTGGTAGTCGTCCAAGACCAGCACGATCTCGTTGGCGGCGGCGTCGATATCGTTGACGAGCGTGGTTAGTACGGTCTGGATCGGCGGCGGTTGTTGCGCATCCAGCAGAACGAGCGCACTCGCCCCGACCTCGGGCGCCACCGTTCGCAGCGCGGCGATCACATACGTCCAGAACTTTTGCGGATGGTTGTCGTCGCGGTCTAGCGAAAGCCACGCCACGGCGCCTTCGTTCTGTCCGGCGAGCGGTCGCGCCGTCAGCCACTCCGCGAGCACGGTCGTCTTACCGAAGCCGGCCGGGGCAGAAACGAGCGTCAGCTTCGAGGCGGTCCCGCGGTCAAGGCGCTCAGCCAGTCGCAGGCGTGGCACCAGACCGCGGGGCGCCCGCGGGAGGTAGAGCTTCGTCTCGAGCAGTAGGGTTCGCACGACCTGGTCAGTGTCCTCCCATGGGCCGCAGAGCGAGGTGTCTGTCCGGCCCGCGTCGGTCGTCGCTGTGGACGTCTCCAGGGCCGCGGGGGATACTTCTGAACTAGATCGCTTGTTGGTTGGCCCTGCTCAGCTCCGTCCCTCGAGTAGATCGGACCACACCGTGACCAACCTCGCCGCCCTGCTGGACAACAGTGCCGCCGCGCATCCAGACCGCACCGCGATCGTGTGCGGCGCGGAGGAATTGACTTACGGTGAGCTGGAACGTCGCGCCAACCGAGTGGCCCGAATGCTTGTCGCCGATGGCATCGCGCCCGGCGACAAGGTCGCCCTGTCATGCCCGAACCTGCCTGCCTTCAGCGTGATCTACTTCGGCGTGCTCAAGGCCGGTGCGACGGTCGTGCCGTTGAACGTCCTGTTCAAGCCCCGCGAGATCTCGTATCACCTGGCGGACTCGCAGGCGCGGGCCTACTTCGCTTTCGAAGGCACGGCTGACCTCCCGATCGGAGCCAACGCGCGCGAGGGTTTCGAGGCGGTCGCCGGTTGTGAGCGTTTCTACATGATCGACGCCAACCCAGTAACGGCAATGTCCTGGGCCGCGGACGCGTCCGACACGTTCGACGCGGTGGCGAGGCAAGACGACGACACCGCGGTGATTCTGTACACCTCAGGTACCACGGGTCAGCCCAAGGGCGCCGAACTCATGCATCGAAACATGCGGGACAACGCGGCCGTGGCGCAACAAATCATGGTTATCGACCCGACGAGGCCGGAAACGTTTCTTTGCGTGCTGCCGCTGTTCCACTCCTTCGGGCAGACCGCGATCCAGAACGCAGCAGTGCTGACCGGCGGCACGATTGTCATGCAGCCACGCTTCGATGCCCGCTCGGCTACCCAGCTCATGATCGATCATCGCGTGACCGTCTTTGCCGGCGTTCCTACTATGTATTGGAGCTTGCTGTCGGTATTGGACGACACCGTCGACGTCGGCACCCTGGCCCGTAACCTTCGGGTGGCGATGTCCGGCGGAGCGGCACTGCCCGTCGAAGTGCACAAGGACTTTCGGGAGCGGTTCGGCGTCATCATTCTCGAGGGTTACGGGCTGTCCGAGACGTCACCCATCGCCAGCTTCGCCAGATATGGACAGCAGCCCCGGGTGGGCTCGGTCGGTATACCCGTCCCCGGGGTGCAGATGAAATTGGTTAAGGACGATTGGGCGGACGTGCCCGATGATCCCGCGGCGATCGGCGAGATCGCGATCAGCGGCCACAACATCATGAAGGGCTATTACGGCCGGCCCGAAGCGACCGCTGAAGTCCTGCGGGATGGCTGGTTCCGGTCGGGCGATATCGGACGCAAGGACGAGGACGGGTTCTATTACATTGTCGACCGTGCCAAGGATCTGATCATTCGCGGCGGGTTCAACGTGTACCCGCGTGAAATCGAGGAACTCCTCATCCAGCACCCCGCAGTATCGCTGGTCGCGGTGATCGGGATACCGCATGAATCGCTTGGTGAAGAAGTGAAAGCCGTGGTGGTCAAAAAGCCAGGCGACCTGACGAGTGAACAGGACTTGATCGGTTGGGCCAGCGAACAGCTGGCTGCCTACAAGTACCCACGGCACATCGAATTCGTCGAGTCCCTGCCGATGACCGCGACCGGAAAGATTCTCAAACGGGCCCTGACGAAGACGGCGCCAATCGTCACGTAGCTGCCTGTGCCCGCAGCTCGAAAGTCGGTGAGTGCTTTCCCGTCCGGTTGATCGACGATCTGAGCACGGACTACGCTGCCGGTCACGCCTTCCGCCGTTTCCGCGGTGCGCCTTCGTCGATTCGTTTCGGGATGGGACCACAGAATGACTGAGCACACGCACGCCCCGGTCACGGAGAAGAAAGAGGTTCACTGGCTGACGACGGATCTGACCGGGTTTGTGCGAAAGGTAGACTATTCCCTGTATCCGGCCGAGCGCTTCAAGAGCGAGGTCCTCTACTGGGGCGAGCGCGGTTTCGTCATTGCCTCTCGCGTCCCTCCGCATTCTCCGGGGCCGGCCCCGCATACGCACACCGTGGACCAGATGTTCTTCTGCTACCGCGGTGAACTCGAACTGACCCTGGGCGACAAGGTGCACACCCTGACCCCCGGAAGCCTGGCGATGATCACCACCGGCGTCCCGCACAAGCACCGCAATCCCCGTGATTCCGACGAGATGCACCTGGAGTTGCTGGTGCCGGGAATCCTCCCGGGGCTGCCGATCGTCGAGCTCGTGTCCGATGACGAGGAATGGGGCCCGGGCGGCTACGTCGTACGGGTCGACGACGACAAACTCGAGCCGACCGGTATGCCTGGCTGGCAGCTTCAATGGCTGATTCCGCGCACCGATAATCCGGAAGCGGCCGGCATCTGCGCCGGCGTGATCGCGCCGGACGGCGGATTCGAGCAGCTACAGGTCCGTGACGTCTCCGAGTACATGTTCGTCCTTGACGGCGAAGTCGAGGTGCGCATCAACGATGACGTGCAGACCGTCGGAGCGGACAACTTGATCTTGCTACCCGCGGGATTGCCGCACGCCATCACCAATCGCAGCTCAGCGGATGTTCGCTACATCTCGGCCATCACGGCAGATCCAGGAAGTGCCGTCCAGGGCTAGTCCGGCTACCGACGGTCGTTGTGTAACCTGGCCGCGTTGCTGCAAAAAAGCTGCCGCACACCAGATGCCAAGTACATCCGGAGGTGCTGTATGAGCGCTGCCGACAACGAGAGTGCGCTGATCGCCGAGACTGAAGGTCTGGCTGGCGATTTCGCGGTCTTAGCGCGCGCTCTGCAGGCTCAAGACAGCCTGCCGCGCACCCTCGACGTGATCTGCGCGCTCGCCGTGCAAGCCATCCCCGGCGCCGAACATGCAGGGATCACTGTGCGGCGGGGCAAGGATTTCACCACGCCGGCGGCCAGCGACGATGTGCCACGAGTCGTCGACAAGATTCAGTACGAGACCGGCCAAGGCCCGTGCGTCGACGCAATCCGTCAGCACGAGACACTGAGCTTCGATGACGTGACCACCGAATCAAGCTGGCCGGCGTTCACCGTCCGGCTTTCCGCAGAGACCAATATTCGTAGCATGCTGTCCTACCGGTTGTTCCTTCGGGAAGATACGTTGGGCGCGCTTAACCTCTATGCCACCAGGCCAAATGCGTTCCCCGAGAACGCCCGGTCGCTGGGTAAGACCTTCGCCGCCCATGCCGCCGTGGCCATGCAGGCGGCCCGAACCGAGGGCCAGGTTGTCCAGCTGGAACAGGCCCTGGTGAACAGCAGGCGAATCGGGGCGGCCATCGGCATCCTCATGTCCCGTCACGTACTCACCGAGGAGGATGCGTTCACCCGGCTTCGGGTGGCGTCTCAGCACACCCATCGCAAATTACGCGACATCGCCGACGATGTGCTGCTGATCGGCGATCTGCCGTCATAGATGGTCCAAGTGGCGGCACTGGGCCCGGAATGGGGCTACGTTTGAAGGCGCAGTGCTTCTGGCCTTGAGAGATTGAGGAACCCGCTAAACAGCCAGCGTCCAGGAGTGTTGTGTGACTCGTGGTTTTGACTCACTCGTCGCTAGCGTTGATCTTGCTGCGCGCGGCAGCCTATCCGCCGAAGTGCCGGCCGGCCGCGGCTTCTAGTAACAGTCCATAACAAGCGATTCCGACGATGGTGAGCAGTGCCACAAAGGCCATCGTCGATAACAGCTGGCCGGCCCGCCACACGACCACGCCCAGCAGGACGAGCCCGATCAGGACGTACAGCACAGTATCGCCATAGTAATGCAGGCGAATCCCGTATGCGCCGATCGCTTCACCGAGAAATGTCGCCGGCAGGAAGGCCGCACCTAGCGCTTGAAGCCGGCTGGCCGCGCGTAACCACGCCCAGCCCGCCCAACCGAAGATCGGGCCGCCGATCACGGCGCACACAGCCCAGAAGGCTATTTCCGAGTGATTGACGGGATAACCGCGCAGTGGTGTGACCGCGTAGTAGGCGAGGACCTCGAGCACACAGGCGGCCAGGCCGCCGGTGATCGCCCACCCACGCCGCAATTGCAGCGCGCCGGCGAGGAATCCGCCCAACAACCAGGGGCTGGCCGAGTTGGCCAGCGCTGCCCAGGAGCCGTCCAGGTAATGCTGGGCAAACGATGTTGCCGCTCCTATCACCAAGCCGATCAAGGCGGCAAGCAATAAGCGGAGGATCGGCAGCGTCCGGTTGGTCACGCTGGTTGACGGGGCGGCCACCTCATCAGTCTGCCAAATCCGGTTCGTTCAGCTGGTCGGCGAGGGTGTCGATCAGCAGTTCGCGTTCTGCGGCTTGAACCCGGGCGGCCAGCGTGTCGACCGTATCTGTGGCCAATACGGCAACCTGGATTTGCGCGATGACGCGTCCGGTGTCGTAGTCGGCGGCCACGTGATGGACGCTCGCTCCGGTGAATGCGATTCCGGAATCGAGTACCGCTTGATGGACGTGGCGACCGAACATCCCGTAGCCGCCGAATGCGGGCAGTAATGCCGGATGGGTATTGAAAACCCTTCCGGCGAAGGCCGTCAAGGTCTGCGCACCAACCTTCTTCAAATACCCGGCTAACACGAGGTGGGTCGCCCCTGACGCCCGCAGTGTCTGCAGGATCGCCCGATCGAGTTCCTCGGGCGATGGGTGTGTTCGGGCGCTGAGGTGCTGAACGGTAACGCCAAGGTGTGCTGCTCTCACGAAGACGCCTGCCGCGCTGTTGTTGCCGATGACGATGACGACTTCGGCGGCGATTCGGCCCGTCCGGCAAGCATTGATGACCGCCTCCGCCGTCGTGCCGGAGCCCGAGGCGAAGATGGCCAGGCGGGGCACCAACTCAGGTTAGCTGCGACGGTATCGCAGCGTGCCGAGAGTCGGGCCCGCGAAATTCTTGGTCGAGGAAGTTCAGCAGTAGTCCGCTGGTCTGCGCCGGTCGCTCCTGCTGCACCCAGTGGCCGGCGCCCTCGACAAGGTGCACGCCCCGGAATTGGGTGCAGGCGATTTCCTGCATCCGCTCCAGGGCGCCCGGGCTCTGATAGACGCCCCAGTCGCTCTTTCCCGAGATGAAGACAGCGGGTTGATCGATGGTCCGGCCGGCGAAAAGCTCGAGTTCGGGTACGTCGAGCCGCTGCGTACCGCGCCGGTACCATTCAAGTCCGCCCCGGAACGTCGTGCGCGAGTATTCTTCGACGTAGAAGCGTAGTTCGTCGTCGGTCAGCCAACCGGCCGCCGCGATCTCAGCCGCTGACGGCATCTGCTTCGCGACGGTTTGGGCCATGTCGTCGGCCAGATCCATGATGTAGTAAGTGGGCATCTTGGCTAGTTCAGCTGCCGTATGAGAAGCCAACCGGAATGGTTTGTTGTCGATCCAATCTGCGCTCTTGTAGTGGTAATAACCGCGCAGAAAGTCAGGCAGTCCTTGCCGGGCATTCATCATGTCTTCGTTAGCTGCGTCGGTATCGGAGTAGTACCACTGGTAGTTCTTCCGCGGCCGATCGAGTTGGGCCAGATCCTGCAAGATGGCTGATGCGGGTGCGGCGTCCTCCGACCGACGATTGACGGTGTCGAACGGCAGGCGTGCCGTACCCGGAAACGGCGCGCTCATCAGGGCAACCGCACGGAATACATCCGGGCGGGTGACCGCGCACCACGCCGCGACCACCGAGCCGTAGTCATGACCCACAACTGCAGTTTCGCGATGGCCCACTGCATTGACGAGCCCGATCGCATCGCGGACCGCGGCCAGCAAGCGGAATGCCGAGCGTCCGGTCGTCGCGGTGACATCCCAACCGGTCGTCCGCCCATAGCCACGAAGATCCGGAGCGAGCACGTGATACCCCGCCGCGGCTATCACCGGAATCACTTTGCGCCATGAATAGGAGAGCTCGGGAAAGCCGTGTAGCAGCAGCACACAAGGACGATTAGGTGTCTCGAATCCGGCTTCCAGGAAATGGATTCGAAGACCGTTCACGTCCGGTGCGAACCTCGATCGAACGCCGGGTGGCAATATGGCGGCATCCAGCGGTGCCAGTTCGTTCATCGGTCGGCTATCTCTCGAGGACGTGCGCGCAATCGGCCGCAGCGCAGACGTAGTGTTTGACCGCTCGGCCATTGTTCGTGGCCGAATCGATCAATTCGCCTGGGCTGTGAAAGTGCCGACCGGAGGAAACGACCACCGGCGCGACGGCTTCACCCTCGGCCGCCGGTGGCTGGTAAGCCGGCGGCTCGACCGCCGTCGGGATGAGCGAACGAAGATACGCCGCACGGCTGGTGTTGTTTCGCTGCTGATCAATTCGTTCGATTTCTGATGGCGTCAACCGAAGCTGGACGGTGACGTCGCGGGGACCATCCGCGACTGGGGATTTGGCCATGCCCACACTGTAGTCCTGAACGCATTGCTCTAAATCGTGCAACATCTGGCATCGTCGAGATGCCAGATGTTGCACGATTGCGCAAGGATGACTGACATGGACATCATCGGAACGTGGCATCTAGTTCGCTGTGTGGAATTGTCGGCGACCGGGGAGGTACTCAGCGAACCGTATGGATCGTCGCCGCTCGGTCAGATCATGTACAACGCCGACGGCGGCATGTCGGCCGTTTTGGCGAATTCGGAACGTGCCTCCACGCTCACCTCGCAGCCTGGTGAGATCAGCGACGAGGTTGCGCAGGTGCTGGCTCACGGTTATGCCGGTTATGCCGGTTACTGGGAAATCGGTGACGGGATTCTGAATCACCACGTCCGGGTCAGTTTTCTGCCCGGCTGGGTCGGTGGCGTGCAAGTCAGGCAGGCGCGCCTGGAAGGCGATGTCCTCACGCTGAGCGTGGTGGCCGATCCCGGTTCACCCAACAGCAGCCGACGGGAACTCACCTGGCACCGCGCGGTGCCCCGGGCCTGAGCCGCTGACCGGGGGCGGCGCAAAACGGAGTATTGATAGCGTGCGAAGCGACGCACCGTCGAAATCCGAATGACGCCTCCGGCCCGCGACAAAGGAGTCCTTTCCATGGACGAACAGTTCGAGAATCTGATCGTCGACCGTGTCGGTACCGATGGCCGGGTGGCGCGAATAACGCTGAATCGGCCTGAGGTGATGAACGCGATTTCGCCTGGTTTGGTGCACGATCTGCACACTGCGTTGCGTGCCTTGGAGGCCGACCACGAAACTCGGGTCATCATCTTGCGCGGCGCCGGCCGGGCGTTCTGCACCGGCTACGACATTTCGGGACTCGGTACGCGCGGATCAGCTATGAGCCCAGGTGCGGTCTTCAAATCACGCGACGATGAGGGGCGCCCCCTCGCGGTCAACACGGCCGTGAGCATGCGTCAGGTGTCCGACGTACAGATGTACCTGTTCAAGATGGCAAAAGTGACGATCGCTCAGGCACATGGGTACTGCATTGCCGGCGGCCTGGAATTGGCAATGATGACCGATCTGGTGACGACGACGAAGACCTGCCAGTTCGGACATCCGGGCCACCGTGGCCTCGGCGTGGCCCGTAACGGCGCCATCCTGCCGCTGGTCATCGGGATGCGTAAGGCGAAGGAACTGTTCTACACCGGCGACGCCGTCGACGGCGTCGAGGCTGAGCGTCTGGGCTTGGTCAACTACGCCTGGCCGGAGGATGAACTCGAGGACCGCACCATCGCCTTGGCTGATCGCGTCGGCAATCTCAGCAGCGATCTGCTCGCGGCCCTGAAGGCCGGGGCGAACCGTTTTTACGAGAACATGGGGATCTACTCCGATATCGAGTCGGCCACGATGATGGACGCCACCGCGCAGCTGACCGAGACGGCGTACGAGTGGCGCGACCGGGTCGGACGCGACGGGTTGCGGGCCGCGCTGGCCTGGCGCGACGGGATGTATGGCGACTACGGCGCCCGTCCCCGGCCGACCAAGTCCGAAGGTGCCGCGACCGAAGCCTGACCGCACCGGCGCGAAGACCCGCGAAGACCCGCGAAGAAACCGCGAAGACCCGCGAAGAAACCGCGAGCTAGCGCAAACCGCCGCGGAGCCGGTAAAAGATGTCGAGCGGGGTGGGCTTGGCCACGAACTCGTAGTGCTCGCCGATAACCTCCTCGACCGGCAACCGGCGTGCTTCGTCCTCGCCTACTTCGACCAGCAAGAAGCTAGGCCTGATCCGAGCCAGGTCCAGACCTTCCAGGGCGGGCGCCTCGTAACCCTCCACGTCGAGGGACAGGAAATCGACGTCCGAGACGCCGGCCTCGTCGAGGATCGCGGTCAGCGTGCGGGCCGGTACGGCGATGGTGCGCTCCCTGCCGTCGGCAACCTGCGGTGCGACGCGGTCGGATATGCCGGTTACCTGCGTCATCGGGCCGGCGTATTCGATGGTCAGGGACGGCTCCTCGAAAGTGTTCGAGACGAGCGCGCACTGAAAGACCTTCGAGCCGGGACGGGATAGCCGGACCTCGCGGGCCAGCTCCGGTACGGCCTCGACCAGCACACCCGACCAGTGATGCCGTCGCTCGAGCCAGTACGTGTTGGATTGAAATACGCCGTCGTACGCGCCGGCCTCGACGAACGTTCCCGGGCCTGCGGGTAGCTGCTGTTCCAGGAAGGATTCGAGGTCGAAATTGGCCGTGTGGGAGCGTGAAAAATCGCCGCGAGCCTCTTTGCTAGAGCGAATCCGCCGAGAAAGATCTCGACGAGCCCGGTAGACAGTTTGCCGCACCGGCTCGGGTGAATGGCGCAGTACATCGTCCATGCGCTGTTGTACGACGCGTCGCGAAAGCTTGGCGTTCACGGGTGCCTCCGAAATCGCGCTGTGTGGTGATCGGATGGGCGCTGACTTCGCGTGGAAACTAACACAGCGCGCTCGGACAAACCAGACTTCGCCGTTCCAAGTGGACGCCCCGCAAGCGCGGCCGCACGAGATTAACGATCTGCCGCCCGCAGCCGATCAATACAGGAAAGCGAAGGAGCCTGTTGCCATGACTGCGTACATCACCATCCACGACACGGGTGATGTGATCGAACTCGTTGACGCCACGATCGCCGACGCCGACGATGCCGTGGCCAGTTGGATGCGGGACGGCATCATTAATTCGACCGGGGTTGCCTCGGAAGCGGATCCGACCCGTCCGATCTATAGCTGGATCATCAACTGGAAGGCCGTGCGTTCGGTCCGGGTGACCGGGACGCACCCGCACGCCGACGACCCGGACAAGGCGCAACTGGGAATCAGAGGTGTCCTGGATCAACGGGCCGGCCAGTGGGTTCTCACCATGTTGCTGGCCGAGGGTTGGCCCAGCGCCTACCAGTGAGGTCCTGAAGCGAGCCACGACCTGGCGAAATAACCCGTGCGTGCAACGGTCGGCCGTACCTGTGAAAAGTAGCCATGTCCGTAACCGGGCTGGTTCTGCTAGCGTCCGAATATGACTGAAACAAACACCGTTGGGCTCGCGACCGCGGCCATGAAAAAGGCATTCGAAACCGGTGACCGGTCAGATTTCGTGGCATTGCTGGCTCCCAGCGCCACGACCTGGCATAACCACGACAACATTGCGGCCGAGACGAAACGGACGGGGACGAACCCGATTCCGGACATGATCGACAACCCGCGCCTGGAGATCACGCGGGCGGCCGCGTTCCCGGGCGGGGAATTCATGCAATTCACACTGCACGGCACCGGAAAGACCAACGGCAAGACCGTCGAGGCGCACATGTGCATCATTTTCACCATTTCCGATGAAGGTGTGACCCGCCTCGACGAGTACATCGACCCGACGCTGACCACGCAGCTCGCGGCCGAAGGTGCGTGAGGCATGGACATCGTCGGAACCTGGCATCTCGCTCGTTGCGTCGAACTCGCTTCGACCGGCGAGGTCCTCAATGAGCCCTTCGGTCCAGCACCGCTAGGGCAGATCATGTATGCAGCCGACGGTGGCATGTCGGCGGTGCTTGCCAATCCCGATCGTTCGGTCTCGGGGGCCGGCGGGCCGGGAATGAGCGATGCCGACGCACAAAGCATGGTGCGAGGATTCGCCGGCTATGCCGGCGATTGGGAGGTCGGCGACGGGATTCTGAAACACCATGTCCGGGTCAGCTTCGTGCCCGGCTGGGTCGGCGGCGTGCAGATCCGGCTGTCGCGCCTTGATGTCGACGTGCTGACCCTGATTGTGGTCGCCGATCCGAGTGCCAGCGTCAGCCGTCGGAGCGAACTCACCTGGTACCGCGCGGCGCCGCGTTCCTGACTCCAACCGGTTGCGGATCGGCGCACTAGCGACGCGCCCGGTCCGGGGGGGTCGATCGACGAAGTGGCGACTCGGGTAGTTACGCCGGATACGCCGTGGTGCCTACGAACGCGACCTCGTATGGCCGGCGGCGCGCTCG
>JAOPUZ010000061.1 GCA_025966315.1 Frankiales bacterium
GTGGGCCAGCCGGTGAATACGCGACCAGTCTTCCCAGTGGGTGTTGTGGTCCACGATCTGCTTGCGGACCTCCCAGTCGAAGATCTCGGCGCCCCCGCCGGTCAACGATTCCAGGCCGGCGTCGATCAACTCGTCCAGGATCTCGTCGGCGGAAAGCCCGCTGATCTCTTCGAAGTAGTGGACCTCGGTCGCGGTGAACGCCTTCAGCGCCACCTCGGGCAGCACGGATTTCAGCTCGCGCAGCACCCGCGGGTAGTACTTCCACGGCAACGTCGGGTGCAGCCCGTTGACGATGTGCAGCTCGGTCAGCCCGTCGCCGCGCATCGCGCTGGCCAACTCGACCGCCTCTTCGACGCGCATCGTGTACGCATCCTTGGCGCCAGGCTTGCGCTCGAACGAGCAGTACGCGCAGGACGCCCGGCAGACATTGGTCAGGTTCAGATGCCGGTTCACGTTGAAGTACACGGCGTTGCCGTTCTTTTTCGTCCGGACGCCGTGCGCCTGCGCACCCAGCCAGGCCAGGTCGTCACATTCGTAGAGATCGACCCCGTCCTGATAGGACAGCCGCTCACCGGCAGCAATCTTGGCGGACAGTTCATCCTTGCGCGCGAGGCTCCACACCATGCCGCCCAGCCTACGTGGCAAGCTCGAACGCATGTACGTGCCCAGCCACTTCGCCGTCGATCCCGATGAGGCGCGAGCACAACTGGCGGCTGGTGTCGCCGGCAACCTCGTGACGCCCACGGCCCAGGGTTTGCAGGCGACGTTCTTGCCCCTGCTGCTGTCCGAGGACGGCCGCGCCATGCTCGGGCATGTGGCCCGGAACAATCCGCACTGGCAAGCCATCCCGAGCGGCGACTCGTTGCTCATCATCGACGGGCCGGACGCCTACGTGTCGCCGAGCTATTACCCCAGCAAGCAGACCAACGGCCGGGTTGTGCCGACCTGGAACTACGTCACGCTGCAGGTGCACGGGTCGTTCATCGTGCACGACGACCCCGAATGGCTACGCACCTTCGTCACCCGGTTGACCGACTGGCATGAGTCGGGCCTCGACCAGCCCTGGTCGGTCACCGATGCGCCGCCGGATTATCTCGACGGCATGCTGCGAGCCATCGTGGGCATCGAGTTGCAGATCACCCGGATCGAGGGCAAGGCCAAGCTGAGCCAGAACCGGCCAGCCGCCGACCGCGCGGGCACGATCGAGGGATTGACGCGGCAGGGCTCGCCAGCTGCGGTGGCCGTCGCGGAACAGATGCGCACGCTCGGCTGAGCACGCCCCGGGATCACTCCTCGGCGGGACGGGCGGGCTGCACCCGGCCCTCGAAGCGAGTGGACAGCACCACCGTCGATCGGGTCCGGCCGACGCCGGGGATCTTCGACATCCGCCGGATCGCTCGCTCCAGCCCGTTCACGTCCGCGATCCGCAGCTTGACCATGAACGATTCTTCGCCGGCCACGAACCAGCAGTCCTCGACGGAGGACAGGCCGGCCAACGCGCCGGCCACCGAATCCTCATCCGCCGTCTCGGTCAGGAAGACGCCGACCAGCGCGGTCATCGTGTATCCGAGAGCGAGCGGATCAATCGCGGCGTGGTAGCCGGTGATAATGCCGGCCGATTCGAGCTTGCCAACGCGCTCGTGCACGGCCGGCGCGGACAGGCCAACCACCCGGGCCAATTCGGCGTACGTCGCGCGGGCATTGCTGCGCAAGGCATCAAGGATGGCACGGTCCACCGCGTCCAAGCTGCTCATCGACTCACGAAGCTCACTACGCCAACCCAGACATGCGGTTCAGTCTGGCACGGGCATGACCAGTGCTCAGCGGGCCGCGCCGAGTTCGCCCGTCCACCGAGTGATCAACGAATGCGGCACGCCCAGCACGTCGAGCACCTTGGCGGCGACGAAATCGACCAGCTGTTGGACGGATTTGGCGCCGGCGTAGAACGCCGGGCTGGCCGGCAACACGACCGCGCCCGCCTCGTCGAGCTCGAGCAGATGCCGCAGCGTCGACCGGGTGTAAGGCGTTTCACGCGGGACGACGACCAGCGGCCGGCGCTCCTTGATCGTCACGTCGGCGGCGCGTTGCAACAGATCCTTGCTGAGCCCGATGGCGATGCCGGCCACGGCGGCCGTCGACGCCGGCACCACGACCATGCCGCGCGCGAGGTAGGACCCGCTGGCCGGTCCCGCCCCGAGATCGCCGGCCGGCCAGTACCGGAGGTCGGCCGCAGCCAGATCCCGATCGAGCCAGCGGGACAGATCCTCGGCCCAGTGCTGGTCCCGGAACGAAATGCCGGTCTCGTCGAGCAAGGTCAACCGCGCGGCCCGCGACACCACCAGATCGACCGGCTCGCCGGCGTCCAGCAGGCCGCCGATCACCGCGCGGGCGTACGGCGTGCCCGAGGCTCCCGAGACTCCGATCACCCAGGGCCGGCGGGTCACGTGCGCAGACCGTTGACGACTAGGTCGATGAGTGCGAACAGGAACAGCTGGATGCCCACGAAGCCGTTGGCGGTGAAGAACGCCCGGTTCACCCGCGACAGGTCGTCGGCCCGCACGATCCGGTGCTCGTAGACCAGCACCCCGGCGGTGACGGCCAACCCGACCCAGAAGATCGGGCCGAGCCCCGCGGTCGCCGCAAACCAGCCGTAGCAGCCGACCGTGACCAGGTGGGTCACGCTCGACCAGCGCAGTGCCGCCGGGATGCCGTACCGGGCCGGGAAGGAGCGCGAACCGATCTGCCGGTCGATCTCGGCGTCCTGGCAGGAGTAGATCAGGTCGAAACCGCCGATCCAGGTGCCCACGGCCAGACCGAGCGCGACGGCGGGCCAGGCGAAGTGGCCGGTGACACCCATCCAGGCACCGATCGGCGCGACGGCCTGGGCCAAGCCGAGCAGCACCTGCGGGAAGTCGGTGAATCGCTTGCCGTAGGAGTACAGCACCAGGAAGAAGATCGCGATCGGCGACAGCAGCAACGGCAATCGGCCCAGGGCCGCGGCCGAAGCCAGGAAGATGGCCAGGGCCACGACGAGCCCGGTCCATGCGGTGCCCAAGGACAGCTCGCCGGTCACGAGCTCGCGCCGAGCGGTACGCGGATTCAATGCATCAAAGCCGCGATCAAGGATCCGATTGGCCGCCATCGCCACCGTCCGGGCGGACACCATCGCGACGATGATCAGCAGCAACTGACCCCAATGCACGGACCGGGTCTGGCGCCACATCGCGGTGAACGCGGCCATCAGCGCGAAGGGCAGCGCGAACACCGAATGCTCGATCATCACCAGCCGCAGGAAAGCTCGAATCCGGTTCGGGCTGTGCGACGGATCGAACGGTCCGACGGAAGCAGCGGAGCTCGACACCCCGCCAGTCTGCCAGTTGGCCGCATTCGGTGATGAGCGGCGCAGTGGCCGCGTAGATTGCCGCCCATGATGACGCTTCAGGATGCCGCCCGGCTCGCCCTGGCGCTGCCGGAAGCAGTCGAGCAGGAGCGTCGCGGCAACCGAGCCTGGTCGGTGGGTACGAAGGCTTTCGCCTGGGAACGGCCGTTCAGCAAAGCCGACGTCAAACGCTTCGGTCAGGAAACGCCGCCCGCCGGCCCGATCCTCGCCGTCCGGGTCGCGGACCTGGCCGAGAAGGAAGCCGTACTCGCCGCCGATCGCAAAGCGCTGTTCACGATCCCGCACTTCGACGGGTTCCCCGCGGTGCTGATCCAGTTGGACCTGGTCAGCGAGAAAGCGCTTCGCGAGGCCTTGATCGATGGTTGGCTCGCCTGCGCGCCGCCGACGCTGGCCGAGCGTTACCTCGCCGAACAGTAGCCAGTCAGCTCAGGCCGTACTCACGCCAGCGGCGATCGACGAGGGCCAGCGTTGCCTCGTCCAGCACGCATTCGGCCGGCCAGCCGCCATCGCGGTGGTAACCCTCGGTCGGCAGCTTCCGGGTCGCGTCGATGCCGAGCTTGCCACCGTAGAACTGCTCGTACGAGGCATGGTCGAGATGATCGACCGGCCCGGTCATGTGCACCACGTCGTGGTCGTAGTCGACGTTGCCGAATGCCCGCCAGGCCACTTCGGTGTAGTCGTGGACGTTGCAGTCGGCGTCGACGACGACGATCAGTTTTGTGAGCGACATCAACCCGGCCCCCCAGATGGCGTGCATCACCTTGTGGGCGTGCTTGGGAAAACGCTTGTCGATCGAGACGATCGCGCAGTTGTGGAACACCCCGGCGGTGGGCAGGTCGTAGTCGACGATCTCCGGGACGGTCAGCCGGATCAGCGGCAGGAAGATCCGTTCGGTCGCCTTGCCGAGCGGGCCGTCCTCCTGCGGCGGCCGGCCGACGATGATCGACTGGTAGATCGGGTCCTTGCGCATGGTCATGGTGTCGATGTGCACGAACGGAAACGGCTCGACCGGGGTATAGAAGCCGGTGTGGTCGCCGAACGGGCCCTCGGGTAGGCGCTGCCCCGGTTCCACCCAGCCTTCCAATACAACCTGGGCCGCCGCGGGTACCTGCAGCGGGACGTACAGGCAGTCGACCATTTCAACCCGATCCTTCTGCAGGAAGCCGGCAAACAGGTACTCGTCGATCTCAGCCGGCAACGGAGCCGATGCCGCGTAGGTGACCGCCGGTGGGCAGCCGAACGCGATGGCCACTGGCAACCGCTCACCGCGGCGCTCGGCAATCGCGGCGTGGGACGTGGAGTCCTTGTGAATCTGCCAATGCAGGCTGACCGTGCGGGCGTCCTGCTGCTGCAGGCGGTACATGCCCAGATTCCGGGCCCCGGTGTCCGGGTGCTTGGTGTGGGTCAGGCCCAGGTTCAGGAAGATGCCGCCGTCCTCGGGCCACGCGCGCAGGCCCGGCAGCAGGTTGAGGTCGACGTCGTCACCGCGCAGCACCACCTCCTGGCAGGGTGCCTTCTTCACGTGCTTGGGCGGCACGTTCCGCAGCTGGGCCGCCTTGATCAGGGCGTCGCGGAAGCCGCCCAACCCTTGCGGCATCTCGGGCTTGAGCAGGTCCGCGATCCGCTCGCCGATCTCGCCGAGGTCCTGCACGCCCAACGCCTGGGCCATCCGCGACGGCGTACCGAACAGGTTCATCAGCAACGGCATCCGGCCCCGCGACGGGTTCTCGAACAACAGCGCCGGGCCACCCTCGCGTACGACACGGGTCACGATGCCGGTGACCTCGAGATCCGGGTCGACCACGGCCTTGATCCGGACCAGCTCACCGCTTCGTTCGAGCGCGGTCACGAAGTCGGCCAGATCGGTGTACGTCACGTGATCAAGTATCCGTTCTACTGTGGTGGCATGACGCTAAGACTCGGCGGCCTGATTGTCGTGATCGGGGTCGTGATGTGGTTGTGGGCGATGTTCGACGTGCTCACCACGCGAGCCGAGCACGTCCGGGCGCTGCCCAAATTCCTGTGGGTGCTGATCATCGTGGTGTTCTTCGAGATCGGCGCGGTCGCCTGGTTCATCTTCGGCCGCGCCCGGGTCAGCCCCGACGGCCGGGCCGCTCGACCGGCACCGTTGTTCGGCGGCCGCAACGACGCCCAGGACGAAGGCCCGTTCCGCCGCTCCTTGCGTCCGCGCGACGGCTCGAACAACCCATTCCCCGGTCCCGGCACCCGGCCCAAAAACACCGCGGGACGACCGGTCGGCCCGGACGACGATCCCGACTTCCTGCGGGGTCTCTGATCCGGACTAGCTGTCCCGACCAGCTGTCCCCGACTAGCTCACATTCAAGCCGGCCTCAGTTCAAGCCGGCGTATGAGTGCAGCCCCGAGATCACGATGTTGACCACGAAGAAGTTGAACGTCAACGCAGCGAAGCCGAGCAGGTTGATGTAGCCAGCGCGACTGCCTTTCCAGCCGGCGGTGGCCCGGGCGTGCAGATACATCGCGTAGATGACCCAGGCGATGAACGCCCAGGTCTCTTTCGGATCCCAGCCCCAGTACCGGCCCCAGGCCGCTTCGGCCCAGATGGCTCCGAAGATCACCCCCGCGGTGTAGATCGGGAATGCGAAAGCCACCGTCCGGTAAGCCGCCTTGTCCAGGCTGTCCGAACCCGGCAGCCGGGCGCCGAGCCGGGCGATCCGGCCGAGGTCCGGCTGCACCGCGACGGACCCGCCCGCGCCGCTGGCTCCGTCGCCGGCCGACAGCTCCGATACGGCCGACAGGGCCACGACCCGCTCGTACCGGCTCCGGATCAGGAACAAGATCGTCATGGCCGCCGAGACCATCAGGATGCCTTCTGCGGTGGCCACCGAGGACACGTGAATGGCCAGCCAGTAGGACTGCAACGCCGGCACCAGCTTGGTGGCCTTCGTGTACAGGGTGCCGGCCAGGAACATCACCAGCAGCACCGGCAGCATCACGAACAGCCCCAGGTAGCGCAGGCTCGGCAGCTTGATCAACAACGCCAGCCACGACACCACCGCGATCAGGCCCACGACCAGGGTGAATTCGTACATGTTGCCCCACGGCACCCGATCCACCGCGACGCCCCGGATCACGAGACAGGACAGGTGGATCAGACCGCCCAGGATCGTCAACACCAGCGCCAGCACACCCCACCGATCACCGGACGGGCGCGAGGTCTCGATCCGTCCCGCTCCGACCGACCAACCGCCACCGGCCGTGGGGCTGGTTGTGGGGCCGGCTCCAACGCTCGTGGACACCGAGGCCATCGCGGGCCGCCCCACCGGTGAGGTGGAAGCCACCTTTCCCTTACGTCCGAAGGCATATTCGCCGGTGTAACAGACCACCGCGAGCATGTACATACCGGTTGCGGCAGCCCACAACCCTTCCGATAACTGGGCGAGACCAGTGTTGACGGCCATCTCAGTCCTTTCCGGCGCTGATCCCGACCGGCAGGTCGGCAGGTTCGGCGTTGAGGGCAGTACGCAGTGCAGCGAGCACGGACTCGAATTCGGTATGGAAGTTTCCGGCGTCGGTACGGGCCAGGCCGCCGACCTCGACCAGGGTACGAGAACCCTCGACGTCCTCGACCCGCAGGCGTACCCACAAGCGACGGCGGCGGACGGCGAGCGAGCCGAGCAAACCGGCAACCATGAGCACCGCCACGATCAGCAGCGCGAACTGGGTCGGATCGTGGGACACCTGAAGCGTCACCCACTGCTTGTAACCGTCGAAGGTGATCGTCGTCCCGTCCGGCAGCGTCATCACGTTCTTGTACTTGCCGTTCGTGCCCAGGCTGAGGTTCTGCAGGCCAACCTGCTTCATCTTCGACGTGTTCAGCGAGTACACGGACTGGGCGACGCCATCGCCCAGACTGGTGTCACCGGTGAACGCGATCACCGCCAGCACAGGATTGTTGATCTGGGGCGACCCCGAGACTATGACGCCGTTGCCCCGGTCCACCGGGTCCGGCGCAAACAGCCCCTGGATCCCGAGATCGGTGCCGTTCGGCCCCAGCCCCTGGAACTTGAACGCCCCCTCGCTGGTGTACACCGCGTCCTGGGGCAGGAACGTTTCGGTATCGGTGGTGACCCGGCCGTCCGGGCTACGAACCGTGACGGTCGGAGCGAAGCCGTGGTTGAGCAGGTAGACCCGGTCGCCTTCCAAGCGCAGCGGGTGGTTCACCGTGATCACGTCGTGCTCAGGCGCGCCGTTCAACCCCTGCGAGTACGTCACGTCAGCCTTGAACTGCTCGGCCGTGCCGTCCGGGCGGTAGGTCGCGACGAAGGAGTTGAGGTCGTCGATACAGAACTTCGCCAGCTTCTCGGTGCTCACAGCCCGGCCCAGATGTAGCGAGTCGTACACCGGCGCGGTGTTACAAAAGCCGGGGCCCTGCTGAACGATGACCGATCCCTGGTAACTCAGCAGCCGGCCGGCCGCGATCAGCACCAGCGCGACCAGCAGCGACACGTGAAAGACGAGGTTGCCGGCTTCCCGGCTGTAGCCCTTCTCCGCCGAGATCGCCAGCCGGTTCGGGCCGGTCGCCTGTTCCTCGACCCGCAGCGCGTTACGCCAGCGCGGCCGCAAAGTCGACCGGACGGCGGCAGCGGCCCGCTCGGGATCGAGCCGGGTCACGAACGCCGCGTTCTCGGACAGCCGGGACAGGTGACGAGGTGCGGCGATCGGTTTGGCCCGCAGCGCCTTGGCGTACACGGTGATCCGCGGGATGAGACAGCCGATCAGCGACAGCCAGAGCAGCAGGTAGACCGCGACGAACCAGATCGAGCCGAAGACGTCGAACGCGCCGATCTTGTCGAGGAAGTTGCCCCACGACCCGTGACTGTCCAAGTAGCTCTGCACCTTGGGCGGGTTCAGGGGTCGCTGGGGCAGCAACGAACCCGGCACGGCGGCCAGCGCAAGCAGGAACAGCAACACCAGCGCGGTACGCATCGAGGTGAGCTGGCGCCAGCCCCGCCGGATGATCCGTCTCGGGCTGGCCACTAGATACTCACCCCGGCGCCGGTGCCACCGAAATGACTGGTCAGGGTCTGCGCCCAGTGATCCCACACGCCGGTGACGAGCGCCAGCCCGAACACGATGAGCAGCGCGCCACCCAACTGGCCGACGAGCCGGGCGTGCCGGCGCACCATGGCCAGGCCGCCGGTGACCCAGCCCAGGCCCAGCGCCACCAGGATGAACGGCACCCCGAGACCGAGGCAGTACGCCAGCATCAGGAAGGCACCCCGGCCGGCCGTGCCCTGGGAGAAGGCCAGCGTGTAGACGGCACTGAAGGTCGGCGTCAAGCAGGGCGTCCAGGCCAGCCCGAACGCGATGCCGAGCAGCGGCGCGCCGACCAGGCCGGGGCGGGGCAGCCGATGGATTTTGAACTCGCGCTGCAGGAACGGCAACCGGCCCAGGAAAACCAGTCCCATCGCGACCGTCACGACGCCCATGACGCGTTCGATGGCAACGCGGTGGATCTGGATGCGCGAACCGAGGCTGCCGAACAAGGCGCCCTCAGCGATGAAGATCACCGTGAAGCCGAGGACGAACAACAGCGCACCGAGCACCATCCGGCGTTGCCGGCGGGCGTTGCGCGCGGTGTCGGTGCCGGCCAGCCCGGCGACGAAGGACAGGTAGCCCGGCACCAGCGGAAGCACGCAGGGCGACAGGAATCCGACCACGCCGACCAGGATCGCCAGCGGCACGGCGGCCAGTAACGAACCGTCCTGCACGATGCCGGCGAAGCCACCGGCGGCATTCACGGGGCTCACGCCTCTGCGGTCAGGGTCGTCAGCACCGGGTTGAGATCGGCCGGCAACACCGGCCCGAGGTAGACGGCGGCGACGCGGCCCTGCCGGTCCACGATGACGCTGACGGGCAAGCCCGCCTGCGGGATGTTGCCCAGCTGCAGCGCGGTCTTGGCGATCGGGTCGAAGACGATCGGGTAACTGATCTTCTTGTCCTGGACGAAGTTACGGGCGAGGTCCTTGGAGTCCTTGACGTCCAAGCCCACGAAGGTGACCCCGGCTGCTTTGCGCTGCCGGTAGACGGTGTCGAACTGGGGGGTCTCATTGACGCACGGGCCGCACCAGCTACCCCAGAAGTTGAGGACGACGACCTTGCCCTTGTCGGCGGTCAGCGCGTAGGTGCCGCCATCGAGCAGGTTGCCGGCCACCGGACCGGCCAGCTTGCGGTCCTTGACCGGGATGACGGTGCCCTCTTTGGTGGCCTGCACGTAGCGAAATTGGGTACCGGCCGACTGGTCCACCGCGTCATGATGATTCGTGCATGCCGCCGTGCCCAAAAGGGCGACCGCGCTCAGCGCAGCCGCCAGTTTTCGGCCAGCCCGTGCTTTCATTCCGTTCAGTGTGCAGCGTGCCCCAGACCACATCCGCACCTGCCCCGCTTTCTGAGCACGCCCTGTGGTTGTCCGAAGAAGGATCCGCCGACCACAAACGCGTTGGCTGACCTCGATAATCTCCGGGGTATGCGAGATACGCCTGGCACGCCTAATACCCCTAGTACGCGTCGTAGCCGCCCTTTCCGCCAGGTCGACGTGTTCAGCGCGGTCCCGTTACTGGGCAATCCGGTCGCGGTCGTGCTGGATGGGGACGGCCTCGACGACGAGACGATGGCCCGCTTCGCCAGCTGGACGAACCTGTCCGAGACCACGTTCGTGCAGTCCGCCAGCGACGAGCGGGCCGACTACCGGCTGCGGATCTTCACGCCCAGCGAGGAACTACCCTTTGCCGGCCACCCGACCCTGGGCAGCGCGCACGCATGGCTGGCCGCGGGCGGTCGCCCGAAGAACGGCCGGGCCATCGTTCAGCAGTGCGGCCTGGGCCTGGTGACCGTCGCGGATCGGACCGGCGGGCGGTTGGCATTCGCGGCGCCGCCACCGCTGCGCACCGGCCCGGTCGAGGCTGAGCTGCTGGACACCGTCCGCCGCGGCTTGGGCCTGACCGAGTCGCAGGTCGTGGACAGCCAATGGGTGGACAACGGTCCCGGCTGGCTGGGACTGCTACTCGGTTCGAGTGCGGAGGTCCTCGCCCTCGAACCGGATGTCGGCCTGCTGGAAGGATTCCGGATCGGCGTCGTCGGGCCCGAGCCGGCCGGCGGCATCGTGGACTTCCAGGTTCGGGCGTTCGCGCCGTCCGCGGGCGTCGACGAGGATCCGGTCACCGGCAGCCTGAATGCCAGCCTTGCCCAGTGGTTGATCGCGACCGGTCGCGCCGCCCCGTCCTACGTGGCCGGCCAAGGCGCGCGGCTCGGCCGGGACGGCCGTGTCTACATCGAGGCGGACGGGGACGAGATCTGGGTCGGCGGCGACTGCACGATCGGCATCGAAGGATCCGTGCTGATCGGGTAAATCGAGCAACATCTGGCATCTCAGCGATGCCAGATGTTGCTCAATTCTGCGGAAACTGGCCGCCGCCGATCGCGTTCGAGGTCTGGCCGGAGGGTTCGGCGTAGTCCACCCGGACCACATCGTCGCCGTCGAAGACGAGTGAGGTGATCGAGGCCAGCGAACACCGTCGGCGCCGCGGGTCGTGCCAGAGATGTTGCCGCTCGACGTAGCGCCGCAAACACACGATCGGTAGCTGATGCGAGACGCACACCGCCTCGTGCCCATCCGCCGCATCCCGAGCGGTCAGCGCCGCGGCGAGCATTCGCAGGGCTACCTGCCGGTACGGCTCCCCCCAGGACGGCCGGAAGGGGTTGCGGTAGCGCACCCAGTTCCTGGGCTGAGCCAGCACGCCGCCAGCGCCGACCCGCTCGCCTTCGAAGCTGTTGGCGGCCTCGATGAGCCGCGGATCGGTGGCTACGGTCAAGCCGAATACTTCGGCCAGCGGCTCCGCCGTCTGCTGCGCCCGCTCCAGCGGCGAGGAGACCAGATACGTCACGTCCCGCTCGGCCAGAAACTTCGCCGCCCGCTCGGCCATGGTTTCGCCCGCGCCGGAAAGGCGATAACCGGGCAGCCGGCCGTAAAGGATCTTGTCCGGATTGAACACCTCACCGTGGCGCAGCAGGTGCACCGTGGTCGTCATCGCGGCGGGCTCAGCGGGCGGTGGGCGTCGCTGCGGCCGCCGCCCTGGCCGCTGCCGGCAACGCCGCCGCGATTCGTCCGATCGCCTCGTCGTCGTGCGCGGCCGAGACGAACCAGGACTCGAACGCGCTCGGCGGCAAGTAGACGCCGGCGTCCAGCATGGCGTGGAAGAACGGCCCGTAGCGGAAGGTTTCGGCCGCCTGCGCACCGGCAAAGTCGACCACCTCGTCCTCGGTGAAGAACACCGAGAACAGGTTTCCCGCGTATTGGACCCGGTGGGCGACGCCTTCCTCAGAGAGGGCCTTAGTGGCCAGATCACCGATGGTGGCGGCGTTGCGGTCCAGCGCGGCGTAGACCGCGTCGTCGGCGTTGCGCAGGCTGGCCAGACCGGCGGCGACGGCGACCGGATTGCCGCTGAGCGTGCCGGCTTGATAGACCGGGCCGGCCGGCGCCAGAAAGGACATGATGTCGGCCCGCCCACCGAAGGCAGCCGCCGGCAGCCCACCGGACATCACCTTGCCGAAGGTGAACAGATCCGCGACGACCGGGTCCAGGCCGTACCAACCGGCGCGGGAAACCCGGAACCCGGTCATCACCTCGTCCGAGATCAGCAAGGCGCCGTAGCGTTCGGTGATCTCTTTCAGGCCGGCGTTGTAACCGGGCCGCGGCGCGACGGTGCCCATGTTTCCGGCGGCGGCTTCGGTGATGACGGCGGCGATCTCGGATCCGTCCGCCTGGAACGCCGCCTGCACCGCGGCCAGGTCGTTGTACGGCAGCACGATCGTCTCGCCGGCCTGTGCGCCGGTGACGCCGGGGGTGTCGGGCAGCCCGAAAGTGACGACGCCCGATCCCGCGCTGGCGAGCAACGAGTCGACGTGGCCGTGATAGCAGCCGGCGAACTTGACGATCTTCGCTCGGCCGGTGGCACCGCGGGCCAGCCGGATCGCCGACATGGTCGCCTCGGTACCGGAGTTGACCAGCCGTACCTCTTCGACCGGATCGACCCGGGCCACGATCTCTTCCGCGAGCTCGATCTCACCGAGGGTGGGCGTGCCGAACGACAGGCCGGACGAGGCGGCCCGCTGCACCGCCTCAACCACCGCCGGATGACTGTGGCCGAGGATCATCGGCCCCCAGGACGAGACCAAGTCGACGTAGGTCTGACCGTCAGCGTCGGTGAGATACGGCCCGGTGCCGCTGACCATGAAGCGCGGAGTGCCGCCGACGGCCCGGAAGGCGCGCACCGGCGAGTTCACCCCGCCGGGGATCACGCGTTGTGCTCGGGCGAAAAGTTCAGCAGAAATCGGGGCGTCAGTCACGAGGCCTACCGTACCCACCACGCCGCCGCCGCCCGCAGGGCTGAGGCCTTCCAAAGGAGGATCTCAGGCTGAGCGGTTCGCCACCTCGACGGCCCAGTACGTCAGGATCATCGACGCGCCCGCCCGCTTGATGGACAGCAACGTCTCATCGATCGCGCGCACCCGGTCGATCCAGCCCCGCTCGGCCGCCGCCTCCAGCATCGCGTACTCACCGGATACCTGATAGGCGGCAACCGGCACCGGCGACACCCGAGCAATCTCGCTGAGGATGTCCAGGTACGGCAGCGCCGGTTTCACCATCACGATGTCGGCGCCTTCGGCGACGTCCAAGGCCATTTCGGCCAGCGCCTCGGTCACGCCACGGGCCGGATCCTGTTGATAGCTGAACCGGTCACCGGTGAGCGAGGACGAGACCGCTTCGCGGAACGGGCCGTAGAACGCGGAGGCGTACTTCGGTGCATACCCGAGGACGCCCACCTCAGAGCGGTGCACCTGGTCCAGTGCGCGGCGGACGACGCCGACCTGGCCGTCCATCATGCCGCTGGTGCCGAGCAGATCAGCACCGGCCTCGGCCTGGGCCAGAGCCATCTCGGCGTAGCGCTGCAGGGTGGCGTCGTTGTCGACGGAGCCGTCCACCGCCAGCACGCCACAGTGCCCGTGGTCGGTGAATTCGTCCAAGCACAGATCGGCCATCAACACCGTCGCGTCGCCCAGTTCGAATTTCAGTCGGGACAAGCCCGAGTTCAGAATGCCGTCCGGATCGTCAGCGCCCGAGCCGACCGCGTCCTTGTTGGTGGGAATGCCGAACAGCATCACGCCACCGACACCGGCCTCTACCGCCTCGGTCGCGGCCTTCACCAGCGAGTCCAGAGTGTGCTGGACGACGCCGGGCATCGAACTGATCGCGCGAGGCTCGGACAGTCCCTCGGCCACAAACATCGGCAGCACGAGGTCAGCCGGTTGGACGGACATCTCGGCGGTCAGCCGGCGCAGCGCGGGCGTCCGGCGGAGGCGGCGCATCCGGGTGATGGGAAAAGCGGGCAGGGCGGGAAGGTCTGGCACCCCTTAAACGTACCCATCTTAAACGCACCCATCGCGGGCCGGGCCAAACTGAAAAGTCCTACCCTCCCGTCCCTATGACGACGGAGGAGTAGGACCTTCCGAGACTTTCCTAGCTGTTTCCTAGCTCAGCGGGCCCGAGCGCGGCTGGAACGGGTCCGCCGCGGCGGCGCGGAGGCTGCCTTCTCGCGCTCCTCTTCGGCCCGCTGGACCGCGAATTCCGCTAGCGCGTCGATGAGGGCTCCGACGTTGGCCGTCTCTGGTTGGACGTCCACGCGCAGTCCGAATTCCTTCGCGGTGGCCGCGGTCTGCGGACCGATGCAGGCCACCACGGTACGGCTGTGCGGCTTGCCGGCGATGCCCACCAGGTTCCGTACCGTCGAGGACGAGGTGAAGCACACCGCCTGGAAGCCACCGGACTTGATGGCATCGCGGATCTCGGCGGCTGGCGGCGCGGCGCGCACGGTGCGGTAGGCGGTAACGTCGTCGATCTCCCAACCACGGGCGCGCAGCCCCTCGGCCAGCGTCTCGGTGGCGATGTCGGCCCGCGGGAGCAGGATCCGGTCGATCGGATCCAAGACGTCGTCGTAGGGCGGGAAGTCGGCCAGCAGGCCTTCCGAGGACTGCTCACCGGTCGGCAGCAACTCGGGCCGGATGCCGAACGCGCGGACGGCGTCAGCGGTGGACTCCCCGACGCAGGCGATCTTGACGCCGGCAAAGGCACGCGCATCGAGCCCGAACTCCTCGAACTTCTCGCGGACCGCCTTCACCGCGTTGGTCGAGGTGAACACAATCCATTCGTAGCGGCCGGTGACCAGGCCCTTGATCGCGCGTTCCATCTGGGTCGGCGTCCGAGGCGGCTCGACCGCAATGGTCGGGACCTCGACCGGGACCGCACCGTGGTCGCGCAGCCGTTCGCTCATCACGCCGGCCTGCTCCTTCGTGCGCGGCACCAGCACCTTCCAACCGAACAGCGCGCGCGATTCCCACCAGGCGAGCTTGTCGCGGGCGGTGGGCGTCTTGCCCACGGTCAACACCACGGTGCCGTGCATGCCGGCCGCGGTCAGTTCGCCGTCACCGAGGCTGCCACCGACCGTCACCTGGGCCGTGGTCGTCCCGGCCGAAGTGACCGTCAGCGGTAGGTCAGGCTTGAGCCCGGACGCGACCAGCTGCTCGGTTGCGGACCCGACCTCGGTCGCATCGACCGTGATCACGATGGTTCCCGGCGCGCCGGCCAACGCCTCGAAATCGATTTGCGCTCCGTCGCGCAGGTCGACCTCGGTGTGGACCGGGCCGACCGCGACGCCGGCGAAGGTCGCCGTGGCCGAACCCTGCGACAGCGCGGGCACGATCTCGTACGGGACCGCCGTCTTGGCCACCGCCAGCACCTCGCGCACCACCGAGTCGGAGCCGAACGGGTCGCCGACGACGAGCCGGGCGACCGGCACTCCGTTGCGAGCCTCGTTCAACACCGCCTTGGAGGTGTCGGCGGACGTCGGACCGGCCGGGCGTATCTCTCCGGTTATCAACGCACGGACGCCGTCCGGCACCTGTGCGTCGACGTACACGAGTTCGGCCGCGGCAAGGACCTCGGCTGCTCGTACGGTCAACAATCCCGCGTCGCCGCTTCCGGCGCCCACGAAGGACACCCGGCCAACGGACTTGCGCGCTCGGGTCATTTCGAGCTCCCCATCATGGTGTTCGCGCCCAGGTCGATCAGCTCGGCGGCAAGCCGACGGCCGATCTCCTGAGCAGTGGTAAGCGGCCCGGTCGCCGACAGCCGCACGGCATCACTGCCGTCGACCGCGGTGACCGACCCGCGAAGGAAAACTTCCAGAGAGCCGTCATCAGCTTCGATGACTTCGGCCAATGCCCCGACTGGGGCGCTGCAACCAGCTTCCAACGCCGCCAACAATGACCGTTCCGCTTCGACCGCGGCCCGGCTGGCGTGGTCGTCCAAGGGCGCCAGCACGGTACGGGTCGCGTCGTCGTCTGCCCGGCACTCGATGGCGAGTGCGCCCTGTGCCGCAGCCGGCAACACCTGGATCGGGTCGAGCAGTTCAGTGGCCAGTTCGATCCGACCGAGCCGGATCAAACCGGCAGCGGCCAGCACCACGCCGTCCAGGTCGTCACCGACACGGGCCAGCCGGGTGTCAACGTTGCCCCGGATCGCGATGACCTCGATTCCGAGGTCCAACGCGCGCAACTGCGCTGCGCGCCGTGGCGATCCGGTGCCGATCCGGGCGCCGGTCGGCAACTCGAGCAGCGTCAAACCCTCACGCGCGACCAGGGCATCGCGGGGGTCCAGCCGCGGGGGGACAGCGCCGATGGTTATCGCCGCCACCTCGTCGACCGGCAGGTCCTTGTACGAATGCACGGCCACATCGATCTCGCCCGAGATCAGCGCATCCCGCAGCGCGGACACGAACACACCGGTGCCGCCAAGCTGATCCAGCGGTGCCGAGTTCCGGTCCCCGACCGTCGAGATGAGCACCGTCTCGACGGACACGCCCGGATTATGGTGCGACACCGCGTCGATGACGAGCTGCGTCTGGGTCCGGGCCAGCATGCTGGCCCGGGTGCCCACCCGGAGCGTGGTTCCGATCCGGAGCGTGTGCAGGCCGGTCACGTGTCATCCCCGATTTGCCGGACGCCGGTGACCGAACCCGGTGCCGCCGGGTCGAGGTCGAACAGCTCGCGCAGGGCGGCGGCGTAGGCGTTGCCTTCCGGGGTGGTGGCCAGTTCCTTGACCCGGACGGTCGGCGTGTGCAGCACTTTGTCCACGGCGCGGCGGACCGAACTGGCCACCTCGGCGCGGATGTCGGGATCCAGACCGGGCAGCCGGCCGTTCAATCGCAGCAGTTCGGCGTCGACAACCTCGGCCGCTCGAGCGCGCAGCGCCGTGACCGTCGGGGCCACGGACAGCGCCTGCTCGTGCGCCAGGTAACTGCGCAGCTCACCGGCCACGATCGTGTTGGCCGCCGACACCTCGTCGTCGCTGACCATCGCGCCCGAGTTGCGCAGCACCTCGAGGTCGACGTAGTGCACGTCGGGCAACAGCGAGACGGCCGGGTCGACGTCGCGCGGCAACGCCAGGTCGAGCACGACCAGCGGGCGCCCGTCCCGTGGTTGCACCGCGTCCGCGGAGACCACCAGTCCGGTCGCTCCGGTCGAGGAGATGAGGACGTCCGCCGCGGCGATCTCGTCGCTCAGCTCATCCAAGCCAACCGCACGGCCACCCAGGATGCCGGCGAGGCGCTGGGCCCGGGCCGCGCTGCGGTTGATGACGACCGCGTCGATGTCACCCCCACCGACCAGTCGCTGCAGGGTGGCGCCGGCGAGGGCGCCCATCGAGCCGGCCCCGACGATCACGAACCGCTTGCCGGCCAGCGCATGACCCGCGTGAACCGCATGCTCGTCGGCGCCCGGGAAAACGCAGCCCGATCCGTCCGCGCCGGCCTCGAAGATCTGTACCGCGTGCTCGAGGGCAACCGAGACCACGGAGGCTCCGGCCCGGTCGATACCCGTCTCGGCGTGCACCCGCTTGCCGACGCGCAGAGCGGTCTGGCTGACTTCGTGCAGGACCCGCCCGACCGTGCCGGCCTCGGTGCCGACGGCGTAGGCGCTACGCAGCTGGCCCAGGATCTGAGATTCGCCGACCACCATCGAGTCCAGTCCGGCCGACACCCGCAGTGCGTGCTCGGCCGCGGCCTCGGCGAAGTGCACGTACAGGTGGTCGCCGAGTTCGGTGACGCCCATGCCGGACAGCCGGGCCAGCAACATGGTCACATCGGCCACCGCCGGGTGGAAACGCGCGACGTCGGCGTAGACCTCGATCCGGTTACACGTCGACAGCGCCATGACTTCGGAGATCGAGTCGCTGCGGTGCAGCTCATCGAGAACCTTGCCCATGTTCTCTGGGGAGATACTCACTCGCTCGAGCACCGGCACCGGCGCGGAGTGGTGTGACAGACCGACCACCAACAAACTCACGAGATCACCCCGCTCTTGGCAACCACGCTCATGCGTTGATCAACCGTGGCGCCGACGAAGTTGTTCGACAACGTCTTATGCGACTTGCGGCTGTCGTGAAAACTCAGGATCTGCAGTTCCGCGGCCAGGTCGACCTTGCGGACGTCCACGTGCTCGGGCACGCCCAGAACCGTCGGCGCGAAGTTCAGGATCGAGGTGACCCCGGCCGCGACGAGCCGGTCACACACTTCCTGAGCCACCGCGGCCGGTACGGCAATGACGGCGATCGAGATCTGCGCCCGCCGAACCACTTCGGCCAACCGGTCCGCGTGCTCGACCGTGACACCGCGCAGTCGGGACCCGATGAGCTCCGGATCGGTGTCGATGATGGCCGCGATCCGGAACCCGCGGGACGCGAACCCGGCGTAGCCGGCCAGCGCTTGCCCGAGGTGCCCGAATCCGATCAGGGCCACGGCGCGGTTCTCGTCCAGACCCAGCGTGCGTTGGATGTGCTGGCTCAGCAGGCTCACGTCGTAGCCGACACCGCGGACCCCGTACGAGCCGAGATGGGACAGGTCCTTGCGCAGCTTCGCAGAGTTCACCCCGGCGGCCGTGGCCAGCGAATCGGAAGACACCGTGGCCGTACCGCGTTCGGCGAGCGAGGTCAGCGCGCGGAGGTAGAGCGCGAGTCGAGCGACCGTCGCCTCAGGAATGTCCCGCTGTTCGCCGCTCGGCAAAGAAGGCCGGTTGGCGCCCTCGCCAACCTGGCTCAGCTGGTCTCCCTGGGCGGTCATGTGCTCCTCAAACAACCAACCGAACGCGCGGACTGTGGCCCATCGCACAGGCGTTCTGGCCGGTGTGGTAGTGGGTTGACAGCATTGGACCGTACGCCCTTGTGAACGCGTTCACAAAATCGTCACCCGTGTGGTATATCGCCGTGCAGGTACCGCCGTTACGGGGCTGTAGCGTTTTGCGGCAATCCCGCCAACGCAGTTTAGTGACGAACAGGACGTCGTAGGGCCGCCCGAAAGCGCTTCTCCTCCAGCTGCCAATAACCGTGCTCGACCCCATCTATCAGGATCACCGGCACCCGGTCTGAATACATCTGTGCCAGCGCCCTATCGCTGTCGACGTCCCACAACTCGAGAGCGAAAGCCAGCTCGGACGACAATTGCCGCAATGCACCCTCGGCGGTTTCGCAAAGGTGGCAGCCCACTCGCGTCACCAGGGTCACCCGATGACCGTCCTGAGCGTCCTGAGCGTCCTGAGCGTTCATCGTGCGCTCAGCCCACACTTCGCGGAGCCAGTCGCCATTTCTGGACCTTGCCGGTTGCGGTGTGCGGCAGCCGAGCCACCTCGATCACGCGACTGGGCAGTTTGAATCGGGCCAACGACCGGCCGGCTCGCTCGAGCAGATCGGCTGGATCCAGTTTCGCGCCGGCGCTAGGTACGACGTAGGCAAGCACGAGCTGGTTGTGCTCCTCATCGTCCACACCCACCACCGCCACTTCGGATACCCCGGGCAGCCGCCCGAACACCGCCTCGACCTCGGCCGGATAGACGTTGAAGCCGTTGACGATGATGAGGTCGGCGCGGCGACCGACCAGGTAGAGATCGCCGTCGTCGTCGGCCACGGCCAGGTCCCCGGTGCTGAACCAGCCATCGGCATCCGGGCCGTCGGTCGCATCGGGCCAGTAGCCCCGAAACAGGTTCGCACCACGCACCGCGATGATGCCCAGGTCCCCCGGCTCGGCCACGTCGCCGTCTGCATCGAGCAGTTTCACCTCGACGCCGGGCAGCGGCCGGCCGATCGAACCGGGCTTCGGATCGGCCCAGCCGTGTCGAGTCGGCTCGGGCACGAGGTTGATCGTCACGACCGGGGCGGCCTCGGTCAGGCCGTAGCCCTCGAACAGGGCCACCCCGATCCCGGCATAGCTACTGACCAGCTCTGCCGGCAACGGAGCCGAGCCGCTCAGGGCGAAGCGAACGCCGCTGAATCCGGCCCGGAAAGCTGATCCGGAGCTGGTCGCCCAATGCGCGAAGCCGAGCGGCGCGCCGACGACCACGCTCACCCGCTCGGCGGCCATGGTGGCCAGCGTGCTGGTCGCGTCGCTGCCCGGGCTGAGCACCACCGTGCAACCGAAGTACAGGCCGAGCCCGAGCGCGGCGTTGAGCCCGAAGACGTGGAACAGCGGCAACGGGACGAGGATCGTGTCGCTGGCGCTGATCAGGCCGGGCTGCAGCGCGGCAAGCTGAGCCAGGTTGGCCACGAGGGCGCGGCTCGACAGCATCGCGCCCTTCGGCCGGCCCGAAGTGCCTGAGGTGTAAAGGATGACGGCGACCTCGTCGTCGCAGCGATCGCGGGCCGGTTGGGGTTCGCCGGAGCCTCCGCTGGCGGTGAGCTGGCTGACCGTGGGCAGTTCATCCGTGCCGGACCTGGCCGCAACAATCACCCGCTCCAATGCCGGGTGATCAGCAATCAGCCGATCGGCGGCGGCGACCGCTACCACCGAACCGGTCACCAGGATTCGTGCGCCACTGTCGGCCAGGATGTGTTCGAGCTCGTCCACCGTGTACGCCGGATTGGCCGGCACCACGATCAAGCCGGCCTGCCAGGCCGCCAGGTAGACGGCAACGAAGTCGGCCGAGGTGCCGGCCTGGACGACGATCCGGTCGCCGCGGTCCGCGCCACCGGCGATCAGCCCAGTCGCGACGGCCGACACGACCCCGCGTAAGTCCGACCAGGACCAGCGGATCGGGCCGTCCACCAGTGCGGTGGCCGCTGGCCGGGCATCGGCGGCGCGGCGAACCAGGTCGGGCAGGGTCAGGGAGTTCGGCGGCCCATCGAACACGCTCACCTGAGCCCCCTCGCCCTCGACCAACTCGAGACCAACTCGAACAGTATGTCCGAGGCGTCGCCACGCACTGAGTAGTCCTGGGCCCAGACGACGCGCCTATCGCTGACAGTCGTCGTCAGAGTTGTCTGGGTAGCATCGGGAAGCGGCGATTTTCGGCCGTTTTCGTGATTCCTCGTACGCAATTCGAGGATTATTCTTCGCTCGCATCGTCCGCTGCACCGAAGAAGAGATGGGCCTATGACGACCCCCAGCGCCGCGGTGACCGGGGCTACCGGACGTCCGGCGTGGCGTCTTGCCCGGACGAATCGAGCCGGCCTGGGCTTGAGCCGCCTCGCCGGTCTCGTGGCGCTCGCGATGGATTCCGTCGGGTCACGGCCGGACGCCGAATCGCCGAAGGACGAGCAGGCCGCAGCGATTCCGGCCGCAGATCAGATTGCGCCGCCCGGACCGCCGCAAGATTCGGCACGCACACCGGAGGCGTTCGATCCGTACGCCGACGTCGAGGTGAACCACGCCGAGATGTGGAATCTCGTTCGCGCGGCTCAGACCGGTGACAACGACGCCTTCGCACAGCTGTATGACCACTACGTCGACCCGGTCTATCGATTCATCTATTACCGGGTGAATGACCGCGGACTGGCGGAGGATTTCACGTCCGAAACCTTCCTGCGGGCCTTACGGCGCATATCGGGCATCAATTACCAGGGTCGCGATATCGGCGCCTGGTTCATGACGATTGCTCGCAATATCGTCTTCGATCACTCCAAGTCGGCTCGATACCGGTTCGAACTGAGTACGGCCGATTTCCCGGAGCCGAATGAGCGCGAACCGAGCACCGAGTCGACCGTGCTGGCCCAGCTTTCCAACGAGCGGTTGCTACAGGCCGTGAACCGGCTGGGCGAGGATCAGAAGGAGTGCATCGTCCTGCGCTTTCTCAGCGGCCTCTCGGTCGCAGAAACGGCCGAAGTCATGGGCAAGAACGACGGGGCCATCAAAGCGTTGCAGCATCGCGCGGTGAAACGGCTGGCCTCGATGCTCGGGGATGAGCTGCGATGAAGGATCGCCGGCGTTCGGGTCCGCCGATTCTGACGATTCTTTCGAGAAGTCGGTCGTGGCCAGTAACGGTCCGGGCCCGACGATCGTTGTGCACCGAGCTAGCCGCTCACCGATCGAGACCACGGCGGAGGTGCGGGTGAATACGGGACCGTTTGCCCGCCGGCGTCCTTTCGGCGGGGGCGGCGGCGAAGCGGCCTTGATCACGCGGCTGCGAGGCCTGCCCGAAAATCTGCGCGGCCCTCGTCCGTCTGATCAGTTCCGTTCCGAGCTCCGCACCCAGCTGGCGGCAATAGCCGTTCGGGTCGTCGAGGAGTCGGACCCGCAGCCGTCCAAGCAAGTTCGGACCGCGGTGACTACGGACGCGACCGACTCCGCGCCGTCCGGAACGGGCGCGGGCCGAGGACGCCACTCGGGGCCACGCCGGCATCGGGTGCTCCGTCCGGTCTTGGCCCTCGCCTCGGCCGCAACCGTACTGATTCTGTTGCTCGGGCTGGCGGTGTTTCTCTCCCACGGCTCGGTACCGGGCGACCCGTTGTACGGCTTCAAACGAGCGGGCGAGAATTTTCATCTGACCTTTGCCGGCGGGCAGGTCGACAAAGGCACCACTTACTTGCAGTACGCGACCAAACGGGCGTCCGAGGCAGTGACGCTGACCGATAAGTCCGGCGATGACAACGACCTGGAAGACGCGCTGAAGAGCACCGACTCCGATACCCGCAACGGCATGCAACTCCTCGGCAAAGCCACCCTCTCGCAATCGTCGACCAGCCCGCTCTCCATCCTGACGCCCTGGATTCCGGCGCAGCGGGCGGTACTGGAAAAACTGCTGACGCAGGCGCCGGCCGGAGACGGCAAGTCTCGGGTCACCCAATCGCTGGCCTTACTGGCTCGGGCGCAATCCCGTGAGGCGCAGTGGCGAACCGGCATCAATTGCGCCTGCCTGGCGCTGGCCTCGACCGACGACCTCGGCCCGGTGCTCGGCCCGCCGCCGAAATGATCCGGGCGCGACATCGTTCGGATCGTCGTCCGGTCAGTGCCAGACCGAGCGGCGCTGGGTCAAAAGGCGGTACAGCGTGCCCTGAATCTGTTCGCGAACCCGGTCGGTCAGCTCGAAGACGAGCATCGGGTCGTCGGCAGATTCCGGTCCGTACTTGGCGGTTTCGATCGGCTCTCCGAACTCGATATGCCACTTGCTCGGCAGCGGCACCAAGCCCAGCGGGCCGAGCCACGGAAAGGTCGGAGTCAGCGGAAAGTACGGCAGGTTCAGCAGCCGAGCCAGCGTCTTGGCGTTGCCCAACATCGGATGGATTTCCTCCGAGCCCACGATCGACGTCGGGATGATCGGAGTGCCCGTCCGCAGCGCCGCGGACACGAATCCGCCCCGGCCGAACCGTTGCAGCTTGTACCGCTCACCGAAGGGTTTACCGATGCCCTTGAATCCCTCCGGCCAGACGCCGACGAGTTCGCCGCCGGCCAACAACCGCTCGGCGTCCGGATTACAGGCCAACGTGCCGCCGGTCTTGCGGGCCAGCGGTGCCAGTACGGGCGTCGTGAACACCAGGTCCGCACCGAGCATCCGAAGAAATCGATGCCCCGGGGTCTCCTCGTGAACCGCAACCGCGGTCATCACGGCGTCGATGGCCCACAACGCACCGGCGTGGTTGGCCACAATTAGGGCGCCGCTGTTCTCAGGCAGGTGCTGAACACCGCTCACCTCGGTACGAAACCACTTCTCGTACAGCGGCTTGAACAAGGGCACGACGGCGGTTTCGGTCAGCTCGGCATCGAAGCCGAAGTCATCGACCTGGTAGTCCCCGGTCAGCCGACGTCGCAGGAATGCCAAGCCAGCCGCCGCAGCGCGCTCCCAGCTGGATTCGGCGCGCGACCCGGCGGTGCCGGTCGACTCCGTCGCCTCGGCGGTCTCGGCGGTCTCGGCGGTCTCGGCGGTCTCGGCGGAGGCCGTATCGGAGCGCACTGAGCGCAGTGGCTTGGCGTTCTCGGAGTCGCGTTCCGGGTGCAACCGGATCACGCGGGCATCAGCCATGTTCTGCTCCCCACTTCAGCAATCGCCGGCTCAACGCTGAGCGACCCGCATCCAGTTCGGCGACCAGGCCCAGGGCCACGGCTTCGGCCCGGCCGGCCCACGCCTGATGCTCCGGACTGAGGACGGGTAACACCGGGCGTCGCCGAACGAAATCGGCAAAGGCCGAGGCGGTGCTGAACCGCGGTTGGTAGCCGAATTCTGTTTTCAATCTGGCGTTGCAGACCACGCGGCCGAAATTGAGGAACTGCATTTGTTCGGGCGAGAAATCCACCAGTCCGCTACGGCGAACCGCGCGCCCGACCAGGGCGACAGCTGGTTCGGGCACCGGTAGCGCGATGCGGCCGGCACGCCGGATGGCCTGGCTCAACAGCAGCACCCCGTCCGCGGCGACGTTGAAAGTACCCGGACGGCTGGACGTGGCCGCCAACCGCAACACCTCGACGGCGTCCTCGGCGTGCAGGAGCTGTAGGCGCGGGTCGAAGCCGAACGCCACCGGCACGAGCGGCAGCTGGAAGTACCGAGTGAGCGGCGTGTCGATGTAGGGCCCGACGAAGTTGGCGAACCGCAGCAGGCTGAGCTCGACATCGGGACGGCGGCGGACGAATCCGCGGACATAGCTCTCGACCTCGACGGCGTCCTTTGCGTAGCCGGCGTTGGGCAACGCGTAGGCGCTCATGTCTTCGGTGAAGATCGCGGGGTCCCGCGCGGAATTGCCGTAGACCGCCGTAGTGGACTTCACGACCACCCGCCGCACCGAGTCGGCCTTCTGACATGCGGCGAGCAGTTGCATGGTGCCGATGACGTTCATTTCTTTCATCGGCGTCCTGCCACCGGCGTTGTGCGGTGTCGCCGTGACGGACGCGTGCACCACGGTATCGACCGCCGCTTGGGCAATGACCTTGCTGATCAGAGGGTTTCTGATGTCCGCGCGGACGAATTCGGTCCGGCCGAGCAAGTTGAGCTGTTCACCGGTCGGCGGCACGACGTCCACGCCGATGACCCGGCCGATCGTCGGATCGGCGGCGAGTCGACCGGCGAGCCGGCTGCCGAGGTATCCGCTCACCCCGGTCACCAGCGCCACGCCTGTCATCCGGCCATCGTAGGCGCGTGGTGTACTGCCGATAAAACGCAAACCGCCCAGTTGCCCTATATCGATGTGGGGATGACAAAACCGGCCGTGCCCCATGCGGGCACGGCCGGGCTTTGAGCTGATGCGCGAGCGTTCGAACGCCGCGACGCTACTTCTTGTTACGACGCTGGACGCGGGTCTTCTTGAGAAGCTTGCGATGCTTCTTCTTCGCCATCCGCTTGCGCCGCTTCTTGATGACTGAACCCATTTACCGCACCTCACAGACAACGATCAACGAATCGGACGCTTGCCGGCACAGGACGTGCGTCACCACAACGCCCGTGCCACTGGTCGCTCACCATACCGCCTGCACGCGGCTCGGCTGTGCCCGCCTGCTCAGCCCGCCTCGAAGAAGGCACTCTTCAGATAGTCCTGGACGGCCTTTTCCGGAACCCGGAACGAGCGTCCGACCCGCACCGCGGGCAGTTCGCCGGCGTGCACCATGCGGTACACCGTCATTTTGGAAACGCGCATGACGGCAGCCACCTCGGCCACCGTCAGAAAGCGCACTTCGTGCAGCCCTTCAGGGGTCTTGCTCATTTAGTCACCGAACCTTCGGCACGTGACAGTGAGCCGGCTTCCCCTCCGGCAACCTGACACGCACGTGCTCGGCTGAGAGTAGCGGTACAGGTGGGGCTGAAGCGATACGTGTGCCTCACAAAGTTGGCGCAGTTTCCTGAATCCACGGCGTGTCTCCAAAATCGTCGCCAATTGTGTGCTTGCCGATGCTTGCTGGCACCGTCGAATGACTAGAGGCATAAGCCGCCTCGGCCCGGATCCTCATCGGATCGCGCCGTCCGGATCGGGGCGGTCCGGATCGGGGCGGTCCGGATCAGGGCCATTCGGATCGTGGCCGTCCGGATCGTGGCCGTCCGGATCAGGGCCGTCCGGATCAGGGCCGTCCGGATCGTGGCCGTCCGGATCGCGGTTCCATCGGGTGGGTGGTCTGCTCGTGTAGTCGCGTCCCGATGGGCTGCGCCAGTGAGTGGTGCCGTCCGGGTCGAGTTGAACCCGCCAGCCGGCCTCGTGTTTCGCTCGGTGGTGGCGACGGCATAGCGGATGTAGGTTGCGGGCGCTCGTCGCGCCGCGGGGCCAGGGCACGCAATGATCGAGATCGCAGGCCACGGCTCGGTGGTTGCAGCCGGGAAAACTACACACGCTGTTGCGGACCAGGACGAGATTTCGAATCGCGGCCGGCGGCCGGTACGTGCAGCGTCCGACCTCGACCAATTGCCCGACCGGGTCGACGATGAGCCGGCGCCAGGTGCCCGTCGGGTCATGGCAGATCTCGCGCGCATAGCCCGCGGTTATGGGGCCGTAGCCCTCGAGCTCGGCCGGCTCGTTATCTTGGCCGAGCAACGTGGACAGCCCAACGATCACGTTCACCGCCGGCCGCCGGTTCTGCTCGGTCGGGACCTGCCGCTCGGCCGGTGCCTGCCGCTCGGTCGGGGCGGATTGAGCCTCAGCCGACGGCGCGCCCGACCCGACGGAATCGTTACCGGTCTGCTGAATGTAGGACTGGTCGCGTCCATGCGTTAGCCCGGCCGACAAGACAGCGGCGGTCAACGCATCGGCCCGAAGCTGGTCGCGGGTACGAAGCTCGGTCGGATCGGCGCGCTGGATGCGGCGGGCCGTCGCATCCACCTGATCATGGATCGCCTGCGCGTCGGCGGCGGGCAGCAGTGCCCAGAGTTGCGCCATGCCGTCCTCGAGGTTGCCAATCCGAACGTACCGATCCGCGTGAGCCGCCTTCCGGCGTTGCTCGGCCGCCGCAGGATCCAGCCGCAGCACCGCCCGGCGCAGTGACCGTTTCAACTCCGCCAGGGTCTGACTCGACGCGCGCGGCAGGACCGCAGACTCCAAATCCCCCGCGAGGCCATCCGGCAGCTGACCGGAGGCATCGACGACCGCACGAGCCTGCAGGCCACTGATGTGGCCAGCCAATAGCGCATCCAGGGTGCCGGGCAGCCGGTCGGTCAAGGCGGCCGCCCGGGCCAGATAGCCACTAGCCGTCACCGGAGCCAAACCCAAGACCGCCGCGATCTCTTCACGAGCCCACTGGTCCCGCGTCGTGTCAGCCGCGGCAACGGAGGCCAGCAACTGCTGCCCCAGGCCTTCCAGCCAAGCCGTGGCCCGGCCCCACACCGCAACGGCGTCGATGCGATCGGTCAGGGACAGCCGGTCGACGTTTAGCCCGGCGAGAACCGCGATCGAATCGACGCTCGGGTCCAGACCCGGTGTCCGCAATACCGTCAAGGCATCCGCATGCTCCTCAGCCGCCGAGGAATGCGGCATATCAGGCGGAAACTCATCACCGGGATACCATTCGTCGCTTGACGCAGACAGGCTCGTGACTGGCACATCCCACCACTCAGTGGCCCCGCCAGAGACCCCGATACCGGACGAATCGATCATGAACCAAGCCTAGAACGACCCTCTGACAAAAAGCCCGACCCGGTCGGCCGTACAAGGGTTCAGCCTTCTTCCGCGGCCCGGCCCAGCTCGACGGAACGATCCCGCGCCGCTTCGATCGCCGCCAGCATCGCGGCCCGGACACCATGGCGTTCCAGCTCCCGGATGGCCGAAATCGTGGTACCCGCGGGACTGGTCACGGCCTCGCGCAGCTGCACGGGATGCTCACCCGAATCGCGCAACATCACGGCCGCACCGACCGCCGTCTGCACGATCAGGTCGGCCGCGAGCGCTCGGGGCAACCCGAGCAGGATCCCGGCGTCGATCATGGCCTCGACCAGGAAGAAGAAATACGCCGGCCCGCTGCCGGAGAGCGCGGTCACCGCATCGAGCTGCGACTCGGGCACCCGGACGACCTTGCCCACCGCGGACAGCAGTTTCTGGGCCTGCGCCAGATGGGCGTCGGTCGCGTTGGAGCCGGCGCTGATCGCCGTCATGGCCTCGTCGACGAGTGCGGGCGTGTTCGGCATGCACCGCACCACCGCAGGGCCGCCCGGCAAACCGCGTTCGAGCTTTCGGGTGGTGATGCCGGCGGCAACCGACACGATCAGATGCTCGGCCGTGACGCTCGGAGCCAACTCCGCGAGCACGGTGTCGATGTCCTGCGGCTTGACCGCAATCACGATCGTGCCGGCAAACTCAGCCGCCTCGGAGACGCTGACCACGCGGATGCCGTACCGCTCAGTCAGGTACGCTATCCGTTCGGGATAGTGCTCGACAACTACGACGGTGTCCGGCGGGTAGGCACCGTCGCGCAGCAATCCGGACAGCAACGCCTCGCCGATCTTGCCGCCGCCGACGATGGCCAGTGAAGACGGAGTGCGCGTAGACGGAGTCGGGGCAGTAGTCATCGCCAGATCATCGCAGCCAACCGCGCCTCAACCACCTATCTGGTCAAGGCGTCGCAGGATGACGCCCTCCCGCAGCGCCCACGGACACAACGTCAGCTCGGTGATGCCGAGCGCTCGCATCGCCTCTTCCGCAACGACCGCTCCGGCCAACGTCTGGTGAGCCCGGGCCGCCGAGACTCCGTCCAGTTCGGCCAGATCGCTCGACGCCATCCGCGAGATGAAGCCGATGATCTGCCGCAGACCGTTGACAGTCAGGCTTCGCCGTGCGCGTGGGCCCGCAGCGGACGGGGCCGCGCCGGCCAACCGGGCCAAGGTACGAAACGTCTTGGACGTTGCGATCACCCGATCGGGCGCCCCGACGCTGAGCAATTTGCTGGCCGGCTTGGCCAGCTCTTCGGCCGCGTAGTTGCGCAACTGCTCCAGCGCGGACTTGCTGGGTGGGTCGCCGTCCAACCACTCCCGGGTGAGCCGGCCCGCGCCAAGCGGAACCGACAGGGCAAGGTCGGGAACCTCGTCCACCCCGCTGGCCAGCTCCAGCGACCCGCCACCGATATCGAGGCACAGCAACCGGCCCGCACTCCAGCCCGTCCACCTTCGCACGGCCAGGAAGGTGAGCGCCGCCTCGTCCTCACCGCTGAGGACAGCCAGTTCGACGCCGGCTTCGTCCTGCACCCGCGCCAGCACTTCGGAGGAGTTCTTGGCGTCCCGCACCGCCGAGGTGGCGAACGCGAGGAACTCATCGCATTCAAGTTCATTGGCCTGCCGCCGGGCACCCATCGCGGCCCCGACCAGTGCGTCCGCGCCTTCGATGGCGAGTTCACCGCGCTTGTCGATGTGTTCGGCGAGCCGGAGCACGCTCTTGCGAGACAGCTGCGGGGTCGGTTGCGCACCCAGGTGGGCATCGACGACGAGCAGGTGAACTGTGTTGGATCCAACGTCGAGCACGCCAAGCCGCATGGTGCAGACGCTATTACACGCGCTCGATCACTAGACTTCGCTCCCGTGCCCCGTGACTTGCCCCTGATCCAGCCTGCCGCCGCGCCGCGCGACTCCGAGGTGTCGTTGGATTTCCCTCGTGAATGGGTCGAATTCGCCGACCCCGACAATGCCGAGCACCACATCCGGGCCGACCTGACCTGGTTGTGCTCCCGCTGGACGTGCATCTTCGGCCGCGGTTGCCACGGTGTCATCGAAGGTCGCGCGTCCGACGGCTGTTGCAGCCACGGCGCATTTTTCTCCGACGAGGACGACCTGAAACGAGTCAGGAAGTACGCCAAACAGCTCACCGAAGAGACCTGGCAGTTTTACAAGGTGGGCAAGAAGCGAGGCATCACCGAAAAAGACTCGGTCGGCGACGACGAGGATCGGGTCCGGACCCGGCGGGTGGACGGCGCCTGCCTGTTTCTGAACCGGCCCGGTTTCGCCGGCGGCGAGGGCTGTTCGCTGCATGCGCTCGCGCTGCGTACCGGCCTGCATCCGCTGGACACCAAGCCCGAGGTCTGCTGGCAGCTGCCCGTCCGCCGCGAGCAGGAATGGGTTACGCGGCCGGACGAAACGAAGATCCTGGTGTCCACCGTCACCGAGTTCGATCGCCGCGGATGGGGCGAGGGTGGCCACGACCTCTACTGGTATTGCACATCAGCCCCCGAGGCGCACATCGGAGCCGAGGCACTGTACGTCAGCTATGCCCCGGAGATCACCGCGCTGATCGGCGCGCCGGCCTACCAAGAACTGGCCCGGATCTGCGAGCAGCGGCTGGCCAAAGGTCTCGTCGCCGAGCATCCCGCCACCGTAGCCGCGCGCAACGCGCAGTAACACGGCGCTGACCCGCGCCGGCACGCCCTCGATCAGCCGGTCAGCTTCGGTCAGCCTTCGATCAGCCTTCGATCAGCCTTCGAACTTATAGCCCAAACCTCGTACGGTGAGCAGGAACTTCGGGTTGGCCGGATCGGGTTCGAGCTTGGACCGCAACCGCTTGATGTGGACGTCCAAGGTCTTGGTGTCCCCGACGTAGTCCGCGCCCCAGACCCGATCGATCAACTGTCCGCGAGTAAGCACCCGGCCGGCGTTACGCAGCAACAGTTCGAGCAGGTCGAACTCCTTGAGCGGCAACGAAACCGCCTCGCCGTCCACCGAGACGGTGTGGCGTTCGACGTCCATCCGCACCGGCCCAGCGGCCAGGGTCGCGGTCAGCAGCTCTTCCGACTCTGCGCCGCGGCGCATGACGGCCCGGATCCGGGCGATGAGCTCGCGGTGTGAGAACGGCTTGGTCACATAATCGTCCGCGCCGAGTTCCAGGCCGACGACCTTGTCCACCTCGGAATCACGGGCGGTGAGGATGATGATCGGCACGTTGGACTTCTGTCGCAACGAGCGGCACACCTCGGTCCCGGACAGCCCGGGCAACATCAGATCCAGCAGCACGATGTCGGCGCCGGCTCGGTCGAACGAGCCGATCGCGTCCGGGCCGGTCGCCGCCACCGACACCTCAAAGCCCTCGCGCCGCAGCATGTACGACAGCGGATCGGAGATCGACTCCTCGTCCTCGACTACCAATACCCGGGTCACGGGCTTGTCCTTTCCATGGAGGGAGATTTCTCCGCCGACCCAGACGCGCCGGAGGTAAACAAGTCGGAGGAACGATGTTCGACCTTGGCCGTGACGGCGCCGGACGTATGCACGAAGGACGTCGGCAGCGCAGAATTGTCCACCAGCGGCAACCGGATCGTGAACGTCGATCCCGAGCCGACAACGCTCCAGACCGACACCGATCCACCGTGATTGCTGGCCACATGCTTGACGATGGCCAAGCCGAGACCGGTTCCGCCGGTGGCTCGCGAGCGGGCCGGATCGACCCGGTAGAACCGCTCGAAAACCCGATCGAGTTCCGGCTCGGCGATGCCGATGCCCTGATCGGTAACGGCAATCTCGACCCAGCGGCGGCGACTACCGTCCGCCACCGGGGTATTGGGGCTCGCGGCCACACCCAGCTGTTCCGGGACCTGGCGCGCCGTCACCCCGACCCGGGTCTGTTCCGGGCTGTAGGCGATCGCGTTGTCGACCAGGTTGGCCACGGCGTTGGCGAGCTGCGTCTCGTTGCCGCGCACCCGCAAGCCATGGTCGACCCGGACGACCACGGTGATCCCGGACTGTTCGGCCACCAACCGGCTACGGTCGACCGCCTCGGTGACGATGTCGAGGACGGCGACCTCGTCCTCGCCCGGCAGCGCCTCGGCCCCTTGCAGCCGTGACAGCTCGATGAGTTCCTGCACCAACCGTCCGAGCCGGCTGCCTTCGCGCTGCATCCGCTCGGCAAATCGCTGCACCGCCTCGGGATCGTCGGCCGCCTCTTGAACGGCCTCGGCCAGCAGCGTCAAGGCACCCACCGGGGTCTTCAGCTCGTGCGAGACGTTGGCCACGAAGTCCCGCCGCACCCGCTCGAGCCGCCGCGCCTCGGTGATGTCGGTGAACCGCAGCACGATGCTCGCCACCCGGTCGCCGTCGTCCAGCGGCATCGCGCGGATCAGGAAGGACAACAGATCCGGGCCGCCGCGCGAGGAGGGCAGATCGATGTTGACGCTGCCCGGCTCACCCGAATCGATGACATCGCGAACCAGGTTGCGCAGGGCAGCGACGGTGAGGTGATCCTGATCGACCACGCCGAGTCGCGCCGCCGCGCGGTTGGTGAAGATGACGACCTCGTCACGGTCAACGACCAGAACGCCCACATCAATGGCGCCCAGCACTCGCGGCGCCAGAATCGAGCTGCGCACCGCCCGATCGGAGACCGCGGCCTCATCAGCTGTCGGGGTAGCGCGGCGAAGCACGTACAGCAGCGCGATTGCCGCACTCATGAGGGCTCCGGCCAGGAACGCCAGGACGCCCACCGCGATGGTCACGCCGCGATCGTACGTCCCTGAACGAGGCTCCCGAGTGCGCGGCGAGCCAGTCCAGCCACCGGTCACCCGCTGTTCACGCAACGTCCGCACCAGGTTCATGCGATCCGCGACGAGCGGTCGCCGGTGCCTCTACCCTTAGCCTATGCGCGATCTATATCACGACGAACTCGACGAAATCGGCAACTCCCTGGTGGCGATGACCCACCTGGCCGCGACCGCCATGGAGCGGGCCACCAACGCATTGCTGGACGGTGACCTCATCGGGGCCGAGCGGGTGGTCAGCGATGACACCGCAATCGACGCGCTCCGGCACGATCTGGAAGGGCGGGTGTTCCAGTTGCTGTCGCTGCAGCAACCGGTCGCCACCGACCTACGGCTGCTGGTCACCACCCTGCACCTGGTTGCCGACCTGGAGCGGATGGGCGATCTTGCCCTGCACGTCGCCAAGGTCGCGCGGATGCGTTACCCGGACATCGCGGTGCCGCCGGAGCTCCGTGACGTGATCTCGCAGATGGGCGAAGTCGCGCTGTCCCTGGTCGACAAGGTGGCCGAAGTCATCAAGGGCCGCGACGTCGAACTGGCCAAGGCGATCGAGGCCGAGGACGACTCGATGGACGCCTTGCACCGCAAGCTGTTCACCCTGTTGCTGTCCGACAACTGGTCCCACGGCACCGAGTCGGCCATCGACATGACCTTGCTCGGCCGTTACTACGAGCGCTATGCCGACCACGCCGTCGGTGTCGCCCGGCGCATTGTCTTCATCGCCACTGGTGAGATGCCCGCTGGTTCGGCGGCCAAGCCGGTCTCCGGGCTGGGCTGATCCCGCTTATTTCTTGCCCTGATTGGCCACTGCCTCGATAGCCGCCTTCGCCGCGTCCGGGTCCAGGTATTGAGCCGGGCCCACCGGTCGCAGCGTGTGGGCGTCCAACTCGTAGCGCAACGGGATGCCCGTCGGCACATTCAGGCTCACCACGGCGTCATCACTGAGATCGTCCAGGTACTTGATCAGCGCGCGCAGCGAATTGCCGTGCGCCGCCACGAGAACGGTGCCGTTGCGCAGATCCGGGACGATGGCGTCGTACCAGTACGGCAGCATCCGCCCCACCACATCGGCCAGGCATTCGGTGCGCGGGACGCTTTCGAGCAGGTCGGCATAACGCGCGTTCCCGGCCTGGCTGTGCTGATCGTCGTCGGCCAGCGGCGGCGGCGGAACGTCGTAGGAACGGCGCCACAGCATGAACTGCTCATCACCGAACTCGGCCCGGACGGCCGCCTTGTCCTTGCCCTGCAGCGCACCGTAGTGCCGCTCGTTCAACCGCCAGGAACGTCGGACCGGAATCCAGTGCCGGTCGGCGGCATCGAGCGAAATCTGCGCCGTCCGGATCGCCCGCCGCAACAGCGAGGTATGCACGACTTCGGGCAACAGCCCGTGCTCGGCCAGCAGCTGACCCGCGCGCCGACCCTCGGCCTCCCCCGTCTCGGTCAGGTCCACGTCGACCCAGCCGGTGAACAGGTTCTGCTGATTCCAGGCACTCTCGCCGTGGCGCAGCAGCACCAGGGTTGCCGTCGATTCCGTCGGTTCCGTCATGGCCGCAATCCTGCCAGCAGCCGACCTGGTCCGGTCAGTTGGCCGGTGCGGTGTCAGTCGGCCGTCCGCTCGATGAAGGCCTCGAACGCGGCGAGATTGGCGCGGGACTCGCCCCGACTGGTGCGCCACGCCCACTCGCGCCGGATCGAGGAGCCGAAGCCCAGCTCGAGCAACGTGTTGAAGGAGTCGTCGGCGTTCTGCAGAACCGAACCCAGCACCCGATCGATGTCGGCGGCGGTGACCGCGGCCAGCGGCCAGCGGCCGGTCAAAAAGATGTCCCCAGAGGCGGCCACCGACCAGGCGACGCCGAACATCCGCGCGTTGTGGCTGAGCAGCCAGCGATAGACCTGCTCGTGATTCTCATCGGGCTTGCGGACCACGAACGCCTCGATCGACAGCCCCTGCTTGCCCACGATCAGCCAGCATGCGGTCTTAAGGCGCTTTTCGCCCGGCAGCTCGACGACGAAGCGACCCGGTTCGGGCTCCTCGGCCGACAGGCCGCCTTCGGCCACCACGGCTCGGATGACCTCGGCGGCATCGGCCAATTCCGCTGTCTGGTAGGTCACCGAAGATCCGATCCGGTCGGCTGAAGTTGCTGGGCCTCGACCACGCAGTCGCGGTATGCCACCAGCAGGCCGTCGGCGGTACTGCGCCAGGAGAACTGCTCGGCATGCTCACGGGCCGCGGCGCCGAATCGGTCACGCAAGCCCGGTTCGCAGATCAATTCCCGCAGCGCGCCGGCCCAATCGCTGATCCGGTGACCATCCACCAGCCGCCCGGTCACGCCGTCCAGCACCGCCGTGGGGAGCCCGCCGACAGCCGCCGCCAATACCGGCGTACCGCACGCTTGCGATTCCAGCGCAACCAGCCCGAAGGACTCGCTGTGGCTGGGGACGACGGTCAGGTCGGCGGCCTGGTAATAGTCGGCCAGCCGTTCACGCGAGACCGGGGGCTCGAACACGACCTGGCCACCCAAGCCGAGGTCGGCGGCCAGCCGAACCAATCCACCAGGATCGGCGAGCCCAGATCCGCTGGGTGCGCCGACGATGAACAGCCGCAGCCGGCGTCCCACTTCCGGATCCGCAGCGGCGAGCTGGGCGGCCGCACGGATCAACACGTCGGGGGCCTTGAGCGGTTGCAGGCGCCCGACGAACAGCAGCATGATCGCGTCCGGCGGTACGCCAAGGCGAGTCCGGGCCGCCGACGCATCAGCCAACCGGAACATTTCGAGGTCGACGCCAGGCGGCACGATTGCCACTCGCTCCGGGGCGGCGCCGTACCACCCGATCAACTGATCGGCCTCGGCGCTGGTGTTGGCGATCAGCCGGTCGGCCTCGGCCACCACCTGCTCCGCGCCGACGACCCGGGCCAGTGGTTCCGGGGTGTCGCCCTCGGCCAAACTCGCGTTCTTGGCTTTCGCGAGCGTGTGCGCCGTATGGACCAGCGGGACACCCCACCGCTCACGGGCCAGCCAACCGACTTGGCCGGAGAGCCAGTAGTGGGAGTGCACGAGGTCGTACCAGCCCGGCTCGTGTTGGGCCTCGGCTCGCAGCAGGGCGGCCGTGAAGGCACAGAGCTGACCAGGCAGATCCTGTTTGGACAGCCCCTCGAACGGTCCCGCGACGACGTGCCGGACCGTAACCCCCGGCTCGACCTCGACAGAGCGCGGCAGATCCGAGGACGTCGCGCGGGTGAAGATCTCGACCTCAACGCCGGACTCGGCCAGGCGTTTGGCGGTTTCGAGGACATAGACGTTCATGCCCCCCGCGTCACCGCCGCCAGGTTGCTCCAGTGGAGAGGTGTGCACACTGATCGTTGCTACCCGGCGGGGCAACACCCCGTGCCGGGTGACCCGACTCAACCGCACCTTCGCCTCCTGCGACGTCTGCCGAACCTGCTGTGAACGCGTCGGTCAATCTGTCGGCCGGCTGTTCCGACCGGTCGCCGGACGTTACCCGGGCACCTGAGTACCCGGGCGTCACCGACTCCGGTGACTGCAACGCACAGCGACCCCCGATCATGCCGCAGCACAGTACGTGAGCAGAATCCGGCTCATGACCAATACACGTGGCTTGGCTGTGGTGACCGGTGCGTCCAGCGGAATCGGGGCGGCGACAGCCCGCCACCTGGCCGACGCGGGCTTCAGCGTGTGGGCCTGCGCACGGCGGCTCGACCGCCTCGAAGAGGTGGCCTCGCACTTCTCCGAGATCACCGCGGTGGAGCTGGACGTCACGTCCGCCGAGTCCGTCGCCGCGCTGGCCGCCCGGGTTCCGCTCGCCCCGGACGGTCTGGCGCTGCTGGTCAACAACGCGGGCGGCGCGGTCGGGCTGGATCCGGTCGCCACCGCGAAGCCCGAGGACTGGCTGAGCATGTACGAGACCAATGTCCTGGGTGCGATGCGGGTGACGCAGGCATTGCTGCCGGCTCTGGAGGCCGGGTCCGGTGGCCACATCGTGCTGACCGGGTCGATCGCGGGGTACAGCGTCTACGAGGGTGGCGCGGGTTACACCGCGGCCAAGCACGGCGCCCGGGCGTTAATGGAGACCCTACGACTGGAACTGAACGGCAAGCCGATCCGGGTATCTGAGGTGGCGCCAGGCATGGTCGCCACCGAGGAGTTCTCACTCGTTCGCTTCGGTGGCGATGCGGAGCGGGCGGCCGCGGTCTACAAGGGCGTCGACGCGCCGCTTTCGGCCGACGATGTGGCGGACCTGATCACGTTTGTCGCCACCCGTCCGGCGCACGTCAACATCGATCTGTCCATCATCAAACCGGTGGCACAGGCCGCGGCATACAAAATCGCCCGCTCCTGAGCCCCAACTTTTGAAGGGTTCTGCACCATATAGGTGCAGAACCCTTCAACAGTTTGCCGGCAACTGGCGAACGACATTGGCAACGACCTCGCTAGGACGATGCAGCACGTCGTCCCAGGTGAATCGCAGTACCCGCCAGCCGGCGGCCACCAGCTGGTTCTGCCGACGGCGGTCGCGACGGAATCGCGCCGCGTCCGAGTGATAGGCCATGCCGTCGAGCTCGATCGCGAGCAGGTGTTCGGCAAATGCCACGTCGACCAGGGCGATCATCGCGCCGCGTACCCGGACCTCGAAGTTGGCGATCCAGCCAGTGACGCCCGCTGCCTGCAGCAGGCGATGAAACCGGCGCTCCAGTTCCGAAGCCGCCCTGGTTCCGAGAAGCCGGCTGAGTGAGCGAATGCGCTGAGTGCCCCACCCGCTCGATCGAAGCCGGAGCTCGATGTCCAGCGGGCTCATCCAGCCGCGTTGCATGGCTCGGTCGAACAACGGGGTCGCTTCGGAGCCGGGCAGCGTGCCAAGGTGATCGAACAACGCGTCCACCCGATCGGAGACCTTCAGGCCCCATCGCACCGAATAGCTTTGGAGGTGGCTGCGGTACCTGATCTGAACGCCGGCCGGACTCGCTGCGCGCCGGTCCGCCGGCAGGATCACGGTTATCGGCGAAGGTTGCTCCGTGATCATTCCCCAGAGCTGGCAGGCGGTGGCGTACCCGAGCACGCCGTTGGTCGCGAGTTGCGCCAGCCAGAGCATGGACTCATACGTCTCGGCCGCACCGCGGACCCGGTAGATTCCCCGCGCCGCCCGCACCAGCGCACCGCGCTGTACCAGCCGTGCGATTGCGCCTCGGCCGACCCCGGCATCGTCCAGCTGCGCTCGGGCAATCACCCCGTGCTGACGCTTCGCCACGGCCGGCCAGTCACTGTGCACGCGACCAGCATCGCGGACTCGGCTGCCTATCGGGTTTCGCTATCCACAGGCAAACTTTTGAAGGGTTCTGCACCATATAGGTGCAGAACCCTTCAAAAGTTTGGGCCGCTCAGAACGAGCAGTTGGCCAACCGGGCTTCCGGACCCAGTGTGATGCCGAAGTGCGCCTGCACTCCGGCGCGGATCTCGGCCGCCAACGACAGCAACTCGGCCGTCGTCGCATCCCCCCGGTTGGTCAGGGCCAAGGTGTGTTTGGTCGACACCGACACGCGGCCACGGCCCCGGTCCAAACCGAAGCCGCGATGAAAGCCGGCCCGCTCGATGAGCCACGCGGCCGACAGCTTGATCTGCCCATCGGCGGCCCACCGCGGACAGTCCACCGCCGCCTCGGGAACCTTGGCGAGCAACGGGTTGACGAAGAACGAGCCCACACTCCACGAGTCGTGATCGGCCGGGTCGAGCACCATCCCCTTCGAGCGGCGCAGCAGCAAGACCGTGTCGCGGACCTGGGACGCCGGCGCGCACTCGCCCGCCTCGATACCGAGTCGGCGAGCCAGCTCGAGATACCGCACCGGCCGCGACAGCTCCGATTCGGTGAGCGAGATCGTCACGTCGAGCACCACGTAGCGATCGGTGTGTTTGAAGGCCGACGTCCGGAAGCCGAAACGACACCGAGCCGGATCCCAGGTCTGCACCGTCCGGCTCTCGCGGTCGTAAACAGTCAGCGAGGTGAGCACGTCGGCCACCTCGGCGCCGTATGCGCCGACGTTCTGGACCGGTGTCGCTCCCACCCGGCCCGGAATGCCGGACATGGTCTCCAGTCCAGACTGCCCGGCGGCCAGGGTCTGCGCGACCAGCGCATCCCATTCGACGCCGGCGTCCACGCTCCAGGTCGTGCCCGCACGACGGATGCCGTGGGAGGCCACCCGGAGCGCCAATCCGGGCCAGCCGGCGTCGCCGACGACGAGGTTCGAGCCGCCGCCGAGCAGTAACACCGGCTGCCCCGCGCTGTCCGCATCCCGCAAGATTTCGACGAGCTCGGCGCTGGATCGGGCCTCTCGCACCAGATCGGCCGGCCCGCCCAGGCGCAGCGTGGTCAGCTCCGCGAGGGTGGTGGGCACGGTTGCTCAGGCTACCGTCGACCGAGCGTCGAGCTGGCAAGCGACAGGACGGGAGGCGGGCGTGGCCGGGACGAAGGACGGGGCGTCACGTGGGCCCCGCTTGGCGGCCGGCCGCGCCCGCGCCCTGGGGATCGCCACCCGCGGCACCACCAATCCGAATCGCCTTCGTCGGATGGATCTATGGATCGTGCGCCGGCTCGGCCCGCTGCTTCGCCGCGCGACGGACCCGCTGGTAATCGATCTCGGCTACGGCCACAGCCCGATCACCGCGATCGAGCTCTTCGACCGGCTGCGGGCCTGCCGCTCGGACGTACGGGTGCTCGGCCTGGAAATCGACGCCGCGCGGGTGACCGCCGCGGCGCCAGCGTCCCGGGACGGGATGGCGTTCGCCCAGGGTGGCTTCGAGTTGGCCGGCCGGCGTCCGGTGCTGGTTCGTGCCGCGAACGTGCTTCGCCAGTACCCGGAAACCGCCGTGCCCGCCGCCTGGTCGAGCATGCAGCGTCAGCTCGCGGCCGGCGGAATGATCGTGGACGGCACCAGCGACGAACTGGGCCGGCGGTCCAGCTGGGTGCTGCTCGATCACTGCGGCCCGATCAGTCTCACGCTGTCCTGCCGGGTCGACACCATCAATCGGCCCACCGATCTGGCTGACCGCCTGGTCAAGGCCCTGATCCACCGCAATGTCGCCGGCGAGGGTGTCCATGAGCTGTTGCAGGCGATGGATCGGGCCTGGGACCGGCACGCATCGCTACGGGACTTCGGCGCACGCCAGCGCTGGCAGGCGATGGCCCGCTCGCTGTCGGCGGACTGGCCATTGCTCGACGATCCCCTGCGACCGCGGCCGGGCGAGTTGACGGTGGCCTGGTCGGCGGTGGCACCCCGGGCCGACCGGCCGATGTCGGGCTAGCTGAACTGGCCCGAAGCCCGAAAGGCTCCGGACGCGGCTAGCGGGCGGCCAGCTCGGCCGGCCACTGCTCGCCGCGCCAGGCGGCATCCCAGAACATCCACTCGTAGCGGGACGTCATGACTACATGTTCGGTGAACCGGTCCCGATCCGCGGCGGTCAGTTCCGGCCCCAGCCGATCCACCAGCGCCAGCACATTCGCGACCACGGCCTGGAACTCCGGACCGCCATAGACGTCGATCCAGCGCGCGTACAGCGGATTGGGCGAGGAGGACTGCAACAATTCCGTGCCGACGCGGGCGTAAATCCAGTAGCAGGGCAACACGGCCGCGACCGCGTCGGCGAACGAACCCTGATGGACGACGCTGAGGATGTAGCTGGTGTACGCCCGAGTCGTGGGCAGCACCGGAACGGCCGCCGCCTGCGCAGCGGTCAACCCGAAATCCCCGATGAAGCCGGCATGCAAGCTGCGCTCGGCCAGGATCGCACCAGCCGCGTCCTGCGCGAATTGCACGATCAGGTCGGCGTCCGGGGCGCGGCCGGCCAGCACGGCCAGCGCGCGGGCATAGTCGATGAGATAGTGCGCATCCTGCAGCACGTAGTGCCGGAATGCCGCCTCGGGCAGCGTGCCGTCGGTAAGCCCGGTCAGAAAGGGATGGTCGAGAATTGCCTTGTGGATGTGGGAGATCGAGTCCCACAGCTCGTCGGTGAACGTCGGCATAGCCACCAATCCAACCAGAGGCGCCAGTGCGCCTGTTCTACGCTGGGCATATGAACGCTTGGGTGAAGCGCAAGGAGCATTTATGAGTGAGATTCCCGCAGGCTACGAAGAATTACTGGTCCGGCCGCTGATCGGGCACCTGGCCACGGTGCGTCCGGACGGCGCCCCGTCGGTCACCCCGATGTGGTACGCGTGGGATGGCGAGCTGCTGCGGTTCACGCACACCACCAAGCGCACCAGGCTCCGCAACATCGAGCACAACCCGCACGTCTCGCTGTCCGTGGTGGATCCGGAACAGCCGTACCGGTACCTGCAGGCGCGCGGCATCGTCGAGGACGTCGAGGCCGACCCGACCGGGGCGTTCTACGTCGAACTGGCCGAGCGGTACGGCATGGACAACCCGCAGCCACCGGCCGACCACGAAGATCGGGTGATCGTCAAGGTGCGACCGTTCGCGTACTCCAAGCAGTAGCGAGGCAGCAGCGAGGCAGCAGCGAGGCAGTAACAGGCCCCGCCTCAACTCGTGTGGTGGACCTCCTGCAGGCCGTACACCGGCGTGGGGATCTTCTCCATCCGCGCCTTGAGTTGCAACGCCAGATAGAGCGAGTAGTGCCGGGACTGATGCAGGTTGCCGCCGTGGAACCACAACGCGGGTTGCTGGGTCGGCTTCCACATGTTGCGCTCCTCGCCCTCCCACGGCCCCGGATCCTTGGGCGTATCTGAGCCGAGGCCCCAGCACTTGCCGACCAGATCGGCAACCTCGGGTGAGATGAGATCGGCGGCCCAGCCGTTCATCGAGCCGTAGCCGGTGGCGTACACGACCAGGTCGGCGGGCAGCTCGGTACCGTCGGCAAGCACGACCGAATTCTCGGTCAGGTGGTCGACCTGGCCCTTGGCCAATTTCACGTCACCGTTGGCCACCAGGTCCGCGGCGCCGACGTCTATGTAATAGCCCGAGCCGCGCCGCAGGTACTTCATGAACAGCCCGGATCCGTCGGCACCCCAGTCGTGGTCGAAACCGCTGGCCTCGAGCCGGTCGTAGAAATCCTGGTCACGCGCTCGCATCTGTTCGTACAGCGGGATCTGGAATTCGTGCATGATCCGGTATGGCAACGACGCGAAGGTCAGATCCGCCTTCTCGGTGCTCATCCCGGCGGCAACCGCTTGTTCGGAATACAGGGCGCTGAGCCCGATATCCATCAGCGAGTCGGACCGCACGATGTGCGTGGACGAACGTTGCACCATCGTCACGTCCGCGCCGTTTTCCCACAGCGCGCCGCAGATGTCGAACGCGGAATTGTTGGACCCGATAACGACGCATTTCTTGCCGCGATAGGCGTCCGGTCCCGGATGCGCGGACGAATGGTGCTGATCGCCGCGGAATGCTTCCATGCCCGGCCAGGACGGCAGATTCGGCTTGCCGGACATGCCGGTGGCCAGCACCAGTTGCCGCGGCCGAAGCACCACGGGCTGGCCTTCGCGTTCGACGGTCACCGTCCATTGCTGGGTGCTCTCGTCGTAGGCGGCACTCTTCGCCTCGGTGTTGGACCAGTAATTGAGCTCCATGATCTTGGTGTAGGACTCGAGCCAGTCCGCGATCTTGTCCTTGGGCGCGAATACCGGCCAATTGTCGGGAAATTTGAGGTACGGAAGGTGGTCGTACCAAACGGGGTCGTGCAGGCACAGCGATTTGTAGCGACTGCGCCACTGGTCACCCGGACGAGCGCGTTTGTCGATGATGATCGTCGGCACGCCCAGCTGCCGCAGCCGGGCGCCCAGCGCGATGCCGCCCTGGCCGCCCCCGACGATGAGCACCTCGGGCTGCTCGGTGTGACCGAGTTCGGCCGCTTCACGTTCGCGCTGCTGCTGCCAGGTCATTCGGCTGCGGTTGACCCCGTGCTCGGCCCCTTTGGGACGCTGCTCGCCACGCGGTTCCTCGTGGCCGGTGAGCTCATAGAGGGTGGTCAGCAGCGTCCAGGCCAACCCGTCACGCAAGCGCAGGTGGCCCCGGCCCCGGCCCACGCTCGTCTGGAATTCGATCCAAGCTTCGATCAGACCGCCCGCGTCGCTGGGTTGCTCGCCCTCGGCGATCCGCCAGTCCCGGGGCTGCACGCGAGCCACGGTTTCGGTGAGCAGGTCGGTGATGCCGGCCCGGCCCTCCACCGTCTTGATGTTCCAGGTGAACGCGATCAGGTCGCGCCAGAAGCTGTCCTCGGTGAACAGGTCGGCCGCCCGCGCCGCATCGCCGGCGGTGAGAGCGGACTCGAACTCGCCCAGCCAACTGGTCACGACGCGCTCGGTTTCGGTCTGCGTGAGGGTGGCAGTCATGGGAGACAGTCTGGGCGAACCTGGCCCCCGATGCCAGACTGTCAATGCATTGCGCTGCAACTGACAACGATCACCGGGTCGCAGACAGGCGGACATCAATAGCGAGGTCTCGCTGGAAGCCCGTCGTTCGGTGGCCAGTTGGATGACGCTCTATCGGCCCAGCGATCGAAGACGGCAAGATAGCAAGATGCCGACGAACATCACCGGAAATCCCGCCGCCGACGCGCTCCTCGAACGTGACCCGCTCGCCCTGCTGATCGGCATGCTGCTTGACCAGCAGATCCCGATGGAAAAGGCGTTCACCTCACCCCAGGTGCTGGCCGAGCGGATGGCTGTGCCGCGCCTGGATGCTCAGCAGATCGCGACGTATGACCCGGAGCAGTTCGAGGGATTGTTCCGGCAGGTGCCGGCCCTGCACCGCTTCCCCGCGGCGATGGCCAAGCGCGTCCAAGAGATGTGCCGGGGCCTGGTCGAGCAGTACGACGGCGACGCCGCTTCGGTCTGGCAGAGCGCTAAAACCGGAGCGCAGATTCAGCAGCGGATTGCCGGACTACCCGGCTTCGGGCAGCAGAAAGCCAAGATCTTCACCGCGCTGCTGGGCAAGCAGTTCGGGGTCCAACCCCGCGGCTGGCGACAGGCCGCCGGCGCCTACGGCGAGCCCGGCTCGTACCGCTCGGTGGCCGACGTCATCGACGCCGAGAGCCTGCTCAAGGTGCGCAGCTTCAAGAAGGAGCAGAAGGCGCAAGCCGCGCAAGCCAAGCAGCAAGGCTTGGTGGCTTACGACAGCCCGTCGGCATCACCCGACAGCGCGCCGAATCAATCGACCGATTAGCGCATTTGGTCTATGGTGAACTGATTCGGGGCCATTCTCGGTAGGGGACCGCGCTTTCAGGCGGCCCAGTGAGGCATCCCGTGCCCAACGTCATTGACCCGGCTGTGGTGAACGAGCTCTCGCCACCCTCGACAGGCCTGTCGCGATGGTGGCTGGATCGCTCGGTGTTGGTCAAAGGCCTGACCATGCTCGCGATTCCGATGCTCGCGTTCATTGTCGTCACCAGTGCCGGCATCGCTCTGCAGTCACAAGAACGCTCCGTGCGGAGCGAAGCCCGCGCGGCCAGCAAATTGTCGGCGTCCGCCAACGCGGTGTTGTCGGACGCGACAGATGCCGAAACCGGCGTACGCGGCTATTTCGCGACCGGAGACGCAATGTTCCTGACGCCCTACACACGTGCGGTCGAACGCCAGACCACTCGCGACGCCGCGCTGCGAGCCGCGTCGGTCAGCCCGAGTGAGCAGGACCAAACCGCGGTCATCCTGGCAACTTCGGCTGAGGAGTTCACGAGGCTCGCCGACCTTCGCGACGCCATTGCGGCCGGGGCGTCGTCGACCGAACGGTCTGCGTCGGTGCGCGCGGGCAAAGTAGTCATGGATAGATTGCGAAGCCGGGTTGCGACTTTGGCCAGTGACCGCACGAACGTGGTCACCCGCAAGAGCGCGGAGATCGACCGCCTGGAGCGGAACATCATGGTGGTCGAGGTGAGCGGCCTGCTGTTCGGAGTGCTGGCCGGCCTGGCCGGGGTGGCGCTGTTCGGTTCCGGCGTATCCCGTCGGGTGCGGTTCGCAGCCGGCAACGCCAGCAGGCTGGGTGAAGGCGCGGCGCTGTTACCGACTGCGCCCAGCAATGACGAGCTGGGCCGCCTCGGACAATCACTCTTTCAGGCCGAAGCATTGCTGACGTCCCGGCTGCAGCAAGTCTCTTCGGCGCGTGATCAAGCCGTTCTGGCGACGCAGGCCAAAAACACCTTCATGTCGCGAACGAGCCATGAATTGCGTACACCACTGAACGCGATCCTGGGTTTCGCCCAGCTGCTCACGCTGTCCGACCTCAGCCAGGACGATCGTGACAGCGCCGAGTTGATCCTGAATGCAGGTCAACATCTACTGACCCTCATCAACGAGCTCATCGACACCGCGCGTGTCGAGGCTGGTGATCTGCGGTTGTCGATGGAGCCGGTCATCACCGCGGACCTCGTCGAGGAGGTCGCCAACCTGCTGCGCCCACTGGCCGCCGTCAGAGAGATCACCATCGAACTCGATCAACTGGACCGCACCCTCGCGGTCGTGGCGGACAAACAGCGGCTGCGGCAGGTGTTGATGAACCTGACGTCCAACGCGATCAAGTACAACCGGGTCGGCGGGATGATCACGATCGGATGCGTTCCGATCGACGAAGACGAGGTCGCGGTGCGGATAACCGATACCGGGCCGGGCCTGACGGCAAACGAAATCGAGCGAGTCTTCATACCCTTCGAGCGGCTACAGGCCGAACAACACGGCATCGAAGGAACGGGCATCGGATTACCCCTGGCGCTGGCCCTGACCGAAGCGATGCGGGGTGTCCTGCAGGTGAACAGCGTCCCCGGCCGTGGATCGACGTTCAGCGTTCGACTGCAGCGCACCGAGACCCCGCAGGCCAGTCATGGTGAGAAGGCGGACGCGGTGATGGAGGCAACGCGGGCCGTCGGCGTCCAGGATCTCGCCTCCGCCACCGTGCTGTCGATCGAGGACAACGCGGCCAACGCGCTGTTGCTGACGAGGTTCTTCCAGACCTGGCAGGGCGTGAGCCTACAGTCGGCCACCTCGGGCACTGCCGGAATCGAGTCGGCCCTGAGACATCGACCCGACGTGATCCTGCTCGACCTGCACCTCCCGGACCTGTCCGGGGAGGAGGTCTTCGCCCGACTGCAAGCCGAATCGGTAACCGCGAGCGTTCCGGTCATCGTGTTGTCGGCCGACGCGACGCCCGGCACGATCCGCCGCCTGCTCGCCCGCGGGGTAAGCGCGTACCTGACCAAACCGGTGGACCTCAGGGAACTTCATGAGCTGATTGCCGTTCGCATCCACTTGCCCGCGGTCGCGGGATCACTCCCTGCGGCGCCACCCACTGGCGGCGATACCTCCGACGGCGCCGAATTGACACCGCGGTGACGCGGTCCAGCGGGTCCGAGCCTCCGGGGGCCGGCATCGTTCTGTACGTCGAGGACGATGCGATCAACATCCGGCTCATGGAACGAATCTTTGGCACCCGGCCACACCTCGAGCTGCGCGTAGCCATGACGGGAGCGCAGGCATTGGCCGTGGCGCTCGATACCTCGCTCAGCCTGATCCTGCTCGACCGGCACTTACCGGACATGCTTGGCAACGAATTTCTTCGCCGACTGATCGGACAGGATCCCGAGGCGGGAATTCCGGTCATCGTCCTCAGCGGCGATACCGACCGCCAGACGATCGTCGATTTCGAGCGTCTCGGCGCCGCGGCCTATATCACTAAGCCGTTCGACTTGGTCGAACTGCTCGCCCTGATCGACAAGCACAGCCAGACGTAATGCCGGCCGAGGTCATCGAGCAGCTTTCCGGTTTTCTGCGTCGACCCCCGCGTCACTGATCTCGACGCCGAGCTCGCCCGGGCAGTCCTCACCCGGCAGGTGCTCGCTGGCCCAGCTGGTGAGTGCCTGCATCGCGGGCAACAAGCCCTGGCCTGACGCGGTCAACGCGTAGACGACGGCGACCGGCGGCCCGGCCTGCACGGAGCGCTGCACGAGCCCGGCGCCGGCGAGTTCGGTCAGCCGCTCGGACAACACCGAGTCACTGATCCCGGCGACCGCGCGGCGTAACTCGGAGAAGCCCGCCGGCCCGCTGGTCAGGGTGGCAAGAATGATGCCGTTCCAGCGCTTGCCGAGGAAGCCGAAGGCACGGGCCAGCGCCCGGTCACACATCCTGGGTTCGTGCTGCACATCACTACCGTCGGCCATGGGAACACTATACCTGGGTGCTACGTTCTTGCGTGTAGCTTTTTTTTTACTAGTAACATCGTAGATTGCTAGTAACGACGAGGACGGAAGTTAATGAATCAACTAGTCGAATCCGCGCCGTTGTCCCGCCTGGACGACGCCGGGCGGGGCGTGCTCTTCACCGACGCACGTACCGCGAACTCCTTTTCGCCGACACCAGTCACCGACGCCGAACTGTCCGAGATCTGGGAGCTGGCTCGCTGGGCTCCCACCGCGGCCAACACCCAGCCGCTGCGGGTGCTCTTCGTTCGCACCGACGAGGGCAAGGCACGCCTCGTCCAGCACATGAGCGACGGCAACAAGGTCAAGACGCTCGCGGCCCCGGCGGTCGCCGTGCTCGCTGTGGACACCCAGTTCCATGAGCACATCCCGACCATCTTCCCGATCCGGCCGGAAATGAAGGATTACTTCGACGCCGACGAGGCGATGCGGAACACGACCGCTAGCTTCAACGCCGCATTGCAAGCCGGCTACTTCGTCCTCGCGGTCCGCGCGGCCGGTCTGGCCGCTGGACCGATGGCCGGCTTCGAACGCGCCGACGTCGACGCGGACTTCTTCCCCGACGGCCGCTTCAAGTCGATTCTCGTCGTGAACATCGGCCATCCCGGCCCCGACCCGTGGTTTGACCGGCTGCCCCGCCTGGATCACTCCGACGCGCTCAGCTGGGCGTAACCGTCACAGACCACCCCCGCAGCGCTGGCCGGCCGGCTCAGGAACCGACGTTGAGCTGGCCGGCCAGCCGTCCATGGATATCAGCGCTCGGCTCGTTCAAACCGATGATCTCGACCCGCTTGCCCCGCTCGGCGTATTTCGTCGTGATGGCATCCAAGGCGGCTACGGACGAAGCGTCCCAGACGTGTGCTTGTGACATGTCGATGACGACGACGTCCGGGTCGTGGTTGTAGTCGAACTGCTGGATCAGGTCGGTGCTGGAGGCGAAAAACAGCTGCCCCAGCACCGTGTATCGCGCCGTGGCGCCGTCCGGGTCAAGCACCCCGTTCACCTCGACCAGGTGGGCCACCCGACGGGCGAACAACACGCTGGAAATGATCACTCCGACGATGACGCCAATGGCCAGGTTGCCGGTGATGACCACCACGATCACGGTCACGAGCATCACCGCCGTCTCGCTGAACGGCATCCGGCGCAGGGTCGAGGGCTGGATGCTGTGCCAGTCGAAGGCACCGACGCACACCATGATCATCACGCCGGTCAGCGCCGCCATCGGAATCCGGCCCACCACGTCGCCGAGCACGACGACCAGCACCAGCAGGAACGTGCCGGCCAGGAAGGTCGACAGTCTCGTCCGGGCTCCGGCCTTGACGTTGATCATGGTCTGACCGATGACGGCACAGCCGCCAAGGGCACCGAAGAAACCGGTCACGATGTTCGCGATGCCCTGCCCACACGCTTCGCGCGCTTTGGACGAATGCGTGTCCGTCATCTCATCGACCAGCCGCGCGGTCATCAGCGCCTCCATCAAGCCGACCAGGGCGACACCGAGCGAATACGGTGCGATGATCTTGAAGGTGTGCCAGTCGTAGGGCACGTGCGGCACACCGAGGCTGGGCAGGCTGCGCGGTAGTTCGCCCTTGTCATGCACGGTGGGCACGGAGACATGGGCCAGGATGGTGAACGCGGTCAGCGCCACGACGGCAATCAGCGGCGCCGGCACCGCCGTGATGAATCGCGGCAAGCCGACGATGACGACCAGGGCGACGACCACGATCGGGTACACCGCCCAGGGCACCGAACGAAGATTGGGCAGCTGAGCCAGAAAGATCAGGATGGCCAACGCGTTAACGAAGCCGACCATCACGCTGCGCGGGACGAACCGCATGAGCCTGGCTACGCCCAGTAGACCGAACGCGATCTGCACCGCGCCGCCCAGAATGATCGCGGCCAGCAGGAATTGCAGCCCGTGCACCTTGACCAGCGGAGCCACGACCAGGGCGACTGCTCCGGTCGCTGCCGAGATCATGGCCGGCCGGCCGCCCACGATCGAGATCGTGACCGCCATCGTGAACGAAGCGAACAGCCCGACCCGCGGATCGACGTGCGCCACGATCGAAAACGAGATCGCCTCGGGAATCAGCGCCAGCGCGACGACCAGGCCGGCCAGGATTTCGACCCGGGCGATCGAGGGCGACAGCCACACCGGTCGGCGAAACGACGTTCGACTGCGGGCGATGGACGCGAACAACGAAGGGCCGTTTCTGGTCGGGTGGATCTGTCGATGCTCTCAAGCACACGTTGCCGACAGATTACGGGGCGGCGAGTCTCCTGATCGCAAACAATTGATTGCAAAGATTCATTTGCAAATGTTCCTTTGCGGTTCTACGGTAGGCGGCATGCCAGCTCGCCGCCGCCATTCCTGGTACCCCGACCCAGCCCGGGACGTGGTCATCGATGCGGCCATTCTCAAGGCGTTGGCTCATCCGATGCGGGTCCGGCTCGTCGGGTTACTACGCTCGGACGGCCCGGCGACCGCAACCTCGCTGGCGACCCGACTGGGCGTTAATTCCGGTGCCACCAGCTACCACCTGCGCCAGCTCGCCGACGCCGGCCTCGTCACCGAGGACGACACCCGCGGCAATGCTCGCGATCGGTGGTGGCGCGCCGTGCACCGGGGCAGCTACCTCGACAACACCGATCTCATCCGCCAAGAGCCAGAACTGGCCGGCGCCTTCCTGCACAGCGTCATGCAGGCGAACTTCGACCGGGCCGCGCGGGCCATCGACGAACTGCCTACGCTGCCTCGCGCGTGGTCGGATGCCTCCGACTTCTCCGACTTCACCTTCCAGCTCACCGCCCGGCAACTGAAGGAACTCCGCGAGGAGCTCTACGAAGTGCTGGACCGCTACCGAACCGAGCCGTCGGATGAGCAGCCGCGCAACTCGCGCAAGGTCTCGGTGCAGCTACAGGCCTTCCCCGTCAGTGGCGAGCGACACGAGATCCCGCCCGTCCAATAAATCGCAGCGGGCATAAGGCGAACGTGAAATGGACCGCCCGTCCAGCGACTACTCGGCCGTCGCTTTGGCCGGAGCTTTCTTTGCAGCAACCTTCTTAGCCGGTGCTTTCTTGGCCACCGCCTTTTGTGCCTTCTTGGCCGGCGCCTTCTTGGCCGCCTTCCGGGCAACCTTCTTGGCCGGCCCGCGCGCTCGGCGGTCGGCCAGCAGCTCTGAACCCCGCTCGGTGGTGATCTCGTCCACCGAGTCGTCGCGGCGCAGGGACGCGTTGGTTTCACCGTCGGTGACGTACGGACCGAACCGGCCGTCCTTCACCACCATCGGCTTGCCGGACACCGGATCGTCACCGAGTTCCTTCAACGGCGGCGCGGCGGCGGCCCGGCGACCACGCAGTTTCGGCTGCGCGAACAAGGCCAACGCCTCATCCATGGTGACCGTGAACAGCTGGTCCTCGGTCTCCAATGAGCGGGAATCGGTGTCTCGCTTGATGTACGGCCCATAGCGGCCGTTCTGGGCGGTGATCTCGACCCCCTTGGCCGAACCGTCCTCATTGGCCGTGGTGTCGATGCCAACAACCCGGGGCAGCGTGAGCAGCTTCATGGCGTCGTCCAGGGTCAACGTTTCCAACGCCATCGTCTTGAACAGCGACGCGGTCCGTTCGCCGTCGGTGACGTACGGGCCGTAGCGGCCGTTGCGAGCCGTGATCTCGCGGCCTTCCGGGTCGACACCCACTTCGATGTCACCGGACGGGGCCGACAGCAGCTCCTCGACCTTCTCCGGGGTCAGCTCGTCCGGCGCCAGATCCTCGGGGACGGACGCGCGGCGCTCGGAGTCGGGGCCGCCTTGCTGGACGTACGGACCGTAGCGGCCCACTCGCACCATGACGTCGCTGTCCGGCCCGAAGAGCGGGATGGAGTTGACGCCGCGGGCGTCGATGTCCTCCAGCCGTTCAGCGATCAGTTTCTTGAGTCCGCCCTGCGCCGAGATGCGGGCCGGATCGTCGGTCACCAGCTCGGCGGTGTTGGAGCCGAAGTAGAACTTGCGCAGCCAATCGACCCGGGACTCGGTACCACCGGCAATGGAGTCGAGGTCGTTCTCGACCGAGGCCGTGAAGCCGTAGTCCACCAGCCGCCCGAAGTTGCCCTCGAGCAGGCCGATAACCGCGAAGGCCACCCAGGTGGGCACCAACGCGGCGCCCTTCTTCCAGACGTAGCCGCGATCCTGGATGGTGCCCATGATCGTGGCGTACGTGGACGGTCGCCCGATGCCGAGCTCTTCCATCGCCTTGACCAGGGACGCCTCGGTGTAGCGGGCCGGCGGGTTGGTCGAGTGGCCGGACGGATCCAGCTCCCGGACGCCGATCGCGTCACCGCGAGCCAGCTGGGGTAGCCGCTTTTCCGAGTCGTCGCGACCCTCGTCGGAGGAACCGTCGGAGGAATCGACGTCTTCGACGTAGGCCCGCAGGAAGCCCGGGAACGTGATGGTGCGGCCGGAGGTGGCGAACTCCGCCCGCTCGGCGGCGACCGAGGTGCCGGCGAGCCGGATCGAGACGGTGGTGCCGACCGCATCGGACATCTGCGAGGCCAGCGTGCGCTGCCAGATCAGTTCGTAGAGCCGGAACTCGTCCGAGGACAGCCGTGCGGCCAATTCGCCTGGGGTCCGGAAACTGTCACCGGCCGGGCGGATCGCCTCGTGCGCTTCCTGGGCGTTCTTGACCTTGCGCGAGTAGTGCCGCGCCTCGGCCGGGACGTAGGCGTCGCCATAGAGCTCGCGAGCCTGCGTCCGGGCCGCGGCCAGCGCCGTCTCGGACAGGTTCGTCGAGTCGGTACGCATATAGGTGATGTAGCCGTTCTCGTACAGCCGCTGAGCCACACGCATGGTGACCTGCGAGGACCAGCGCATCTTGCGGCCGGCCTCTTGCTGCAGCGTCGAGGTCATGAACGGCGGGTACGGACGGCGGCGGTACGGCTTCTCCTCGACGCCCTGCACCGCGAACTCGCGACCATCGAGACGGGCCGCCAGCCCGCGCGCGCCGGCCTCGTCCAGGTGCAGCACCGAACTCGGTGCGCGGCCGGTGGCC
>JAOPUZ010000014.1 GCA_025966315.1 Frankiales bacterium
CTTGGAACAGCGGCCCGTAGACGCTCAGCATCGCCCGGAGCCGCCGCGTCGCCACCCGGGACTGATGCACGGCCTCGTGCGGGTCGGCGCTCGCGTCGGGATCAAAGGGCTGGAGCGAGATCGCGAAGTGGCCGGCGGTGATGGCATCGCACTGGGCGTGCAGGTAGTCCAGCAGCCCCGCGCCGGCCGTGCCTGCGGCCAGTGGTGGCTCGGTTGGGCCGAGCAGCGCTCGAGCCAGCTTGGACTCTGACGCCGAAGTGAACGCGCCCCGGTCGAGCAGCAGGCGCGCCGTCATGCTGAGATCGGTCGCGCTCGCGTCGGGCCCAAGCTCGACCTCGACCTCGTGCCAGCGACGGGTCGTGGCCGGGGCCGCCAGGCCGATCGCCCACACCTGGTCGTCCGCGATCTCAAAGCGCAGGACGCCGGTTGAACTCAGGACCCGATGGCGTAGCCGGGCCACCTTCAACTTGACCGTCGGATGGACCTCATTGCCGTGGCTGAACGGCGTGATCAGGGCACGCATCTCATCCGGCATGCCCTCGGTCGCCCCAACCGGGACCACCGTCGGCGCCAGCGGCCAGCGAAGCTCAGTGCGGAAGCCGTCGCCCGGGACCTTGAGCTGCCAGCCGGTGTCGAAGGTTCCGGTGCGCCGGCGCAAGGTGAGCCGGGAGCGGAGGAGGTCGTTCTCGGCCGTGTCGTAGTAGACGCTGACCAGCTCGGAGTCGAGGATCTCAACCTGGTCGCCGTCGCGGAGCAGCTCGCGAAGGTCGCCGACCTGGAAGTCCGGGGCCACATCAAACTTGGACTCGACTTCACGGAGGGTATCGGCCACGACGCAGTTTAACGTCCGAAGCCGATCGTTTGGGCGTCGGTTTGGGGGCGCGTGGCAGAATAGAAAGGCGCCGCAGTTGCGGCGTGCACGCCCAGGGGGGTGAACGGTTTCGACTTCGTTCGTAGCGATGAGGGGAAGCGGGCCGAGGACCGCATTGCTGACCTCGTTAAAAAAGCGATGCAACAAAAAACAAGCGCCGATTCTAATCAGCGCGAGTTTGCTCTTGCTGCGTAAGTAGCCGAGCAACTCTGTCAGTCCGGGTTCGTCACCGGCCCGGGTACTGGCATCAGCTAGGTGACTTACCGCTCGCCCCGGTCGCGGGGGCGAGGGGGACACCTCACAGCGACTGGGCCTGTCACACCGACTTGTGTGCATGATCGGTGAGGCCGAGTAGAGACGAAGCACACTGCGCCCGGAGAAGACCCATCGAAATGACGAAGGACGCGGGTTCGATTCCCGCCACCTCCACCGTCGACGAGAGCCCCGCCCGACTTGGGCGGGGCTTTCGTTGTCCGCACCGAGGTGATTGGAAGCAGCGCGTTGGTTTCCGTGCCCGGGCGGCGTGGGCAATGATGACCGCATGGACGTTGCCCGGATGCTGACCGAACCGACCGGGACCGCGCTGCCGGTCCTCGCCCAAGCCGCCTGGGATCGGTTGGGCGATGACCAGGTGACGGTCTTCGAGGGGCGCCGCTGGACGGCGACCGAGCTCGGCCGGCGGTCCCGAAAGCTCGCTTCTGGCTTGATTGATCGCGGCGTCCAACCCGGCGATCGGGTCGTCGTCTGCCTGCCCAATTGCGTTGAGGTCGGCGTGGCCTATCACGCGATCTGGCGGGCGGCCGGCGTCGTGACGCCCGTGCTCTTCGTGCTGAGCGAGGACGAACTTCACCACGTGCTCACCGACAGCGGTGCGCGCCTCGTCGTCACCTCGGCCGACTTCCTGCCCAAGGTTGCTGCTGCCGCCGGTGCGTCGGACGTCCAAGCCATCGTCGTGATCGGTGCGCTCGCCGATCAGCCGGCAGCTGACGCCATCACGCTGGTGCCGTTCGACGAGTTGGAAGACGGGCCGGAGGCGCCGCTTCCGGTGGTCGATTCGGCAAGCCTGGCGGCCCTGCTGTACACCGGTGGCACCACCGGCCGGTCCAAGGGCGTGATGATCAGCCACGACGCGCTGTCCGCCGCCGGTTGGTCCACCGCGGTGACCAGCTCCGCCGAGGATCTGACGGTGTCCCTGCAGGCCCTGCCGCTGGCTCACATCTACGGCCTGATGGTGTCGACTATGCAACTGCATCTGACGTACCCGATGACGTCGGTGCTGATGCGCTGGTTCGACGCCGAGGGCTGGTTGCGACTGGCCGAGGCCGAACGGGCCAACATTTCGCCCGTCGTGCCGACGATGTTGCGGGTCCTGCTCGACCAGCCACTCGAGAACTACGACCTGTCCGCGCTGCGGCGATTGACCAGTGGCAGCGCACCGCTGCCGGCCGAGGTGCGACTGCGGTGGAACGAGCGGGTCCCACACGTCGAAGTCGTCGAAGGTTACGGCTGCACCGAGACCTCGGGCATCCTGGCCTCGACCCGAATCGGGCGGGGTCGGCCCGGCAGCGTCGGGGTCGCGTCGCCGATTTCGACCATCGGTATCGCGGTGGGGGACGCGTCGCTGCCGACCGACCGGCGCGACGTGGACGGCGAGATCTGCGTGCAGGGTCCAACGGTGATGAGCGGTTATTGGAAGTCACCCGTTGAGACCGAGTTGGCCATGCGGGACGGCTGGTTCCATACCGGCGACATCGGGCACCTCGATGCCGACGGGTATGTCTTCGTGGTCGACCGCATCAAGGACGTCATCATCCGCGACGGCTTCAACGTCTACCCGCGCGATGTCGAGGAGGCGCTGATCAAGCATCCGGACGTCGCCAACTGTGCGGTGGTCGGACGACCGGACGAGCGCCATGGCGAGGAAGTCGTGGCCTTCGTCCAGTTGCGACCCGGTGCCGCCACGACGAGTGACGCCATCCGGGACTTCGCCAAGGCCCATCTGTCGGCGGTGAAGTACCCGCGCGATGTAAGGGTGGTCGAGCAGGTGCCGTTGACCAGCGTCGGCAAGCTCGATCGTAAGCGGTTGCGCTCGCTGCTCAGTTGAGGTTGCTTTAGGGTGACAGATCGACGGCCGAGCGAAGGGGCAACACCTTGTCAGGTCCGCTGAGCGGCTTTCGAGTCCTCGATCTGACGACGACATTTTCCGGCCCGTACTGCACCCAACTGCTCGGTGAGCTTGGCGCGGACGTGATCAAGGTCGAACGACCCGGCGGTGACATCACCCGCGGATTTGGGCACGCCCGCTCGGACCGGATGGGCAGCGTGTTCCTGAGCGTCAATCGGAACAAGCGCGGCGTGCTGCTCGATCTCAAGGAGGACGCCGACCGTGCGAAGTTCGTCGAGCTGGCCGGCACCTGCGACGCCCTGGTGCATAACATGCGTCCCGCCGCCATGAAGCGGCTCCGGCTGGATTACGACGAGCTCGCGCGTACCGCACCGGGCCTGGTCTACTGCGTCATCACCGGTTACGGCGAAGGCGGCGCGTACGACGGTCGCCCGGCCTATGACGACATCGTGCAGGGCATGGCCGGGTTGGCCTGGTTGCAGGGAGTGGTCACGACCGGCGAGCCGACCTACATGGCCACCCCGATCGCCGACAAGACGGCGGGTCTGACCGCGGCGTCGGCAATCATGGCGGCGCTGCTCCATCGGCACGAATCAGGCCGCGGCCAGCAGATCGAGATTCCGATGTTCGAGACGATGACGTCCTACGCGCTGGCCGAACAACTTGGTGGGCGGGCCTTTCATCCGCCCATCGGCGACACCGGCTACGCGCGGATGCGCTCGATCCATCGGCGGCCGTACCAGACCGAGGACGGCTACATCTGCGTGGCCGTTTACACCGGTGAACACTGGCGTTCCTTCCTTGGCCATCTCGGCCGGGAAGCCATGCTCGAGGACGACCGGTACCGGAGCACGGCGGCCCGAAGCGCCAATGTGGATGAGCTGTATTCGATCGTTCGGGCCGCGATGCTCGAACGCACGACCGCCGAATGGCTGGACATCCTGTTCGAGCTGGATGTGCCGGCCGGGCCGACCCGGTCGCTGGACGACGTCTTCGACGATCCGCACCTGCTCGACGTCGACTTCTTCCAGGTTGTCGAGCATCCGACCGAAGGACCGGTGCTGAGTATGCGCAGCGCGATCCGGTTCAGCGAAACGCCGGTCGCCGAGCCGGCTCAGATGCGGCACGCGCCGGGCCTGGGCGAGCACACCATTGAGGTGTTTACCGAACTGGCCGAACTGGCCGAACTGGCCGAGCCGACCAGAGTGCCCGAGCCGACCAGAGTGCCCGAGCCGACCGAAGTGGCCCAGCCGACCACTCAGAACGACGGCGATTAGTCTCAGAAGCGTCGTCCAGCGTCTTCGACCAGGGCCCGGCCCTATCTGGCGGTCCCGGTAATCGCATAGGAGTCCGCCGTGGAATTCGAGCTCGCGACCCTGTCCCCGAGCGAACGCGCGCTGCAGGACGAGGTACGGACCTTCCTGGCCAAGACGCTGCCCAGCGATTTCCGACCGGGACTTGGCATTGCGGCGCCACACGATCCGTCGTTCTCCACCCTGCTGGCTGAACAGGGCTGGGTCGGCATGGCCATTCCGGTCGAGTACGGCGGCCAGGGACGTACCGCTGTGGAGAGGTTCGTGGTGACCGAAGAATTGATGGCGGCCGGCGCACCGATCGGCGCGCATTACGTGGCCGACCGGCAAACCGCGCCGGCCTTGCTCAAATACGGGACCGAGCAGCAGCGACGGCAGTTTCTGCCGCCGATCGCGGCCGGCGAATGCTGGTTCTCCCTCGGCATGTCCGAGCCTGACGCCGGCTCGGACCTGGCCTCGGTGCGTACCACCGCTCGTCCGGCCGACGGCGGCTGGTCGGTCACCGGGACCAAGATTTGGACGAGCAACGCTCATCTGAACCAGTACTTTGTGGTGCTGTGCCGCACGGCGCCGTTGGGGGAGGACCGGCATGCCGGACTGAGTCAGCTCATCGTCGACCTCCGGGCGCCCGGAGTGAAGATCAACCCGATCCCGTTCCTGGACGGCTCGCACCACTTCAACGAGGTCGTGCTGGACGGGGTCTTCGTGGCTCACGACATGGTGCTTGGCGAGCCCGGCTCGGGGTGGGGTCAGGTCACGTCGGAATTGAGCTACGAACGGTCCGGCCCCGATCGCTACCTCAGCACGATGCCGGTGGTGCGTGAGTTCGTCCGTGCGTTCGGCGGGGACGGTGCGTCCGCGCGCCGCTCTGCGGGTGCCGAGGTGTACGAAGCGGTCGGTGCGATCACGGCCAGACTGTGGGCGATCAGGCAGTTATCCCTTTCGGTGGCGCGATCCTTGGACGCCGGCGCGGCTCCGGCCGTCGAATCAGCGCTGGTCAAGGATCTGGGCACCTGCTTCGAACAACTGTCGATCGAGCTGATGCGACTGGCCATGCCCAGCCCGCTCGGCGAGATCGGTGAGCTCGATCCAGCGGGGGACAGCATGCTCGAACGCCTGCTGGCCGAGACCGTGCTGACCGGACCGTCCTTTACCTTGCGTGGGGGTACGACTGAGATCCTGCGCTCGGTGGCGGCGAAGGGGCTGGGGCGGTGAGCGACGAAATCCGGATGCTGACCGATGCGGTTGGCGCGATCATGACCGATCGCTGCCAGCCGGGCGATGTCGGTGCGGCGGAGGCGGCCGGGTGGGCGCCCCGGTTGTGGGATGCCCTGGCCGAGGCCGGGTTCCCGTGGATCGCGGTGGACGAGGCGGTGGGCGGAACGGGTGGTTCCATGGCCGAGGCCTGCGCCATGTTGATGACCGCCGGCACGTTCGCGGCCCCGTTGCCGCTGGTCGAAACGGGCCTGCTCGCCGGCTGGGCACTCGCGGCGGTCGGATCATCGATTCCGCCCGGGCCGGTCACGGCGGCGCCTAGCGGCCCAGATCTGCAACTGTTGCGCGACGGCGCGACGTGGCGCCTGACGGGCCGGCTGTATCGGGTGCCGTGGGCGTCGCACTGCGCCCGGCTGGTCACGATCGTGGGCACGAGCGACGGCGAGTTCGTGCTCGCCCTGGACCCGGCCCGCGGCACCATCACGCCCGGCCGGAATCTGGCCGGAGAGCCGCGGGACACGGTTGCTTTTGATCAGCTCGCGGTGGGTCCGGACGAGATTTGGCCGGCGCCGGCGGGTGTTTCGGCTCGTGCGCTGCTGCTGCGGGGTGCGCTCGGGCGGGCCGCGCTGATGGCCGGGGCGCTGTCTCGGGTGAGCAGTTTGACCCTGCGCTATACGTCCGAACGGCAGCAGTTCGGCCGTCCGGTCGCGCGCTTTCAGGCCGTGCAGCAACATCTCGTCCGGATCGCCGAGGAGGCGACGCTGACCGAGATGGCGGTGCGAACCGCAGCCGCAAACAGCCGTCCCGACCCGTTGGACTTTGACGTTGCCGCGACCAAGACCGTGGCCGGCCAGGCGGCAACCACGGTGGCCGCCGCCGCCCACGAGGCGCACGGCGCGATCGGCATGACCCGCGAGTACGAGCTGGGTCAGCTGACTCGGCGGTTGTGGTCCTGGCGCGACGAATACGGCTCGGAACGTTACTGGAGCCGGCAATTGGGTCAGCGCCTGATCGGCAACGGCGCCGAACAACTCTGGCCTGCGCTGTCCGTCGGCGTGCAGCCCTGACTGAGAAAGGTGTCTCAGGTCAGTAGCCTACGAGAGAAACAAGGGCGACGGTTACCCGGAAGCCCACCTTCAGATGGGGGTTACGCCTGAAGGGTGGAATGAGGTGTGCGAACGCAGAGGAATCAGCAAGTCATTTAGCGCATTACATCTTCCGTTGGGTCACAGGCGTTTTCGTCCGACGCTGGAGGACCTAATTCGCTTCCTGATCGTTGAAAAGCTGGTCGACTTTAGAAGCGGCTTCAATGACGTTTTGCGGATAGGCGAGGAGCGATACGCGACGTCACAACTGAGCGCCGCCGTCAGGCGCAACCCGGCTGTTGCGCGGAAAGCATTGGAAGCACTCGACGTAAAACGCTAGAACGCGCACAGAGAATGCTTCGTCGTCATGCGGCTGCCTGAATTCTTGAACGGAGATCGGTGTCTCAGCTCGGTAGCCGATGCGCGGCCAGCACCGCTTCGAGCTGATCCAGTTCCGCTCGTAGCTTGGCGGCGCGATCTTCGGCTTCGGCGCGGGCGGTCTCATTGACTTCGGCCACTGCCTCGATCACGCCTTCCTGATCGAGCAGGTCGGCGATCGCGGTCACGACACCCGGCGGCACCGAATGGTTCTTGGCCACTGAACGTGTGCCGCGGAGCGCGCTCACGGTCCAACTCGCGCCGACGGAGGTCAGCGTGACCGTCACCTTCGGCGGCTGGCTGGCCCGTCGGATCGTTGACTTCTTGGCCACCGGCCGCGGCGCCGGGCTGGCACTCGCGGGGCCCGGACTCGCGGGGCTGGCACTCGTGGGGCCCGGACTCGCCGGGCTGGCATTGGTCGCGCGGGCATTCATCGGGTTGGCATCCATCGGTAGTTGCACCGCCATCGCTGACGGGACCGGCCGTTTGGGCACACTCGTTTTCGGGGCCGGGACCTTGCGCGCAGGCTGGCTAGCCTTCGACGGGGCCGCGGCCTTGCGGGTTGAGGAGGCGGCCGGCTTACGTCCGGCGGTGCGAAGCCTGAGTTCGGACGGGGCGAACGCCAACTCGTCCGGGCTGCCGTTGACGGTGACGCGCACCGTCATGAAGTCGGGACCGTCGCTGGCCGGATCACCGATACGCGTCACGGCGCCGGACGTATCCGCGCCGAACTGGGGGCCGGACAGCACAACTCGTGGCCGCTTGCCGTCGGCGAGCTGGGCCCGCATCGTCGCTACCGTTGCCTCGTCCAAACCGGTCGCGCGTCGTTGTGCCATCTGCAACTCCTTCTCTCCCCAGCGGCAGTCTGCCGTACGGCTCCGACATCAGCGATCCGCAGCGTGTCTATGCACGTTGACGACGTACCCGCCGTCGTCGAAAGGATGGCGTTGCCAGGTCGAATATCGCTGGACAAGCGCGAGACCGACCGCGGCGCAGGCGGCGTCGAACTCGGTAAGGGACAGGGCCGGGCACCTAGTCGGCAGGTGGTCGGCGTCCAGGCCGAAGCCGGTGACCAGATGCCCGGCGGGTGCCAGTGCGTTGGTCAGGTTGGCGAGCGTAGCGGCGAGGCTCGACTCGGCCAGTAGCGGAATCACGTTGCCGGCACTGACGATCAGCCCGAAGCTTCCAGGCAGGAATCTTAGTTGGCTCAGGTCACCCGCTCGCCAGTCCAGCGCTGGTGCGGACGCCCGGGCCACCGCGAGCATCGATGGATCGAGATCTACGCCGACGCAGTCGTAACCGAGTTCGCTCAGTCGGATCGCTACCCGTCCGGTCCCGCAACCAGCGTCCAGCACGGGTCGGGGTGGAACGAGTGGATCGCTTGACTCAAGCAAGGTCGAGCAGAAGTGGGCCTCGCCGTGCATGTCGTGGCCGGCGGCCGCCAGCCGCGCGAACCGCTCGGCGTACGCAGCACCGGAGACATTGCCGGTGAGGTCTGACCAGCGGCTCACGGGCTCGCTCCGATTCTTTCGAAGGAGCTTCCGAGGCTAGCCGAGCAGAGCAAGGGTCAGCTCTGAAGTGTCACGTTCAAGGGATCGTCAGGGATGCGTGGTGAGGTGCCGGACGAGGGCCTCGTGCAGGCGCTCGCTGGCGGCCATCACCCAGGCATCGACGCCGCTCTGGCGGGCGATGTGCAGGGCTACTTCTGCTTCGTACAGCCGGCGGGACGAGTCGGCCGCCGGCGTTTCCGCCACGGGTCGGGGTTCAGTGCTCTGACTCATCGTGACCTCCTTGGCCGACGGTGGTGATTCGAGACCCGAGCTGATCCGGATGCCGGTGGGCGTCCAGCTGGCCGGGCGTATCGGGCAAGATCAGGAGGCGACGGCAGTCTCGCCGAAGTGGCTGACGAGTGCCTCGTGCAACCGGTTGCTGGCGGCCTGGATCCAGGGGTCCACACCAGTCTGGCGAGCGATGTGCAGGGCGACCTCGGCGTCGTACAGGCGCCGAGCCGAGTCTGCTTCTGCTGCGAAACGTCCACCGAAAACGGTTTTCACGATCATGATGACCTTCTTGGTGAGTAGGTTGCCTGGAATTTTTCGTCTCTCTTTACTAACGGCAACTTAACACTCACTCTGCGCTGATTGTGTTCTGGAACACCTCTGATTTTCCTCAAACCGTGGCCAATGAGACAGGATGCGGCCGGACGGTCAATGACCACCCGGCCGCATCCGGACTAGTTGAACGTCAGCGATCGATGATCGGCAGCACCAACCGGGACGGGTGCAGCGGGTCGTGCAGGATCCGGTTAACCGCCGGCACGAAATCGGCCGCACTCTCATCCGCGATCACGCCGCCAGTGTTGGAGTTGCGGTCGAATCGCGGGAAGTTACTGCTGGACACCTCCAGCCGGATCCGGTGCCCGGCGGCAAACACGTTCGCGGTCGCCCACAGGTCGATGGTCAGTTCGTAGACCTGGCCGGGTTCCATCAGCTCGGCCTGCTCGACCGAATTGCGGTACCGCGCCCGCAGGATGCCCTCGGTGAGGATCACCGCGCGGCCGTCCGGGAACACGTCGACCAGCGCGCCGGTGAAGTCGGTGTCGACCGCCGACGACGTCACGTGCAGGATCAGCGAAACCGGGCCGGTCACTTCGGTGTCGTGCTCGAGCACCGGCGTGCTGAAGCACAGCACGTCTGCTCGGGTCTCCAGCTCGCTGCGGTCCCGCGGGCCGGAGTTGGCGCCCATGGTGAGGCCGGGCAGGAAGGTCTGGCCGCCGACGGTGGGAACCGGGTGATGCGGGTCGTACAGGTACACGTCGGCCCGCTGCTCACCCGGTGCCTCGGTCGACAACGAGCCATCGCCGGCCGAGCTGTTGGCGTTGCCGCCGCTGTGCAGGTAGTACGGCGTGAATTTGGTATCCGGCAACGGCCAGTCGGCCTCGTCCCGCCACACGTTGGCGCCCATCACGAACAGTTTCACCGGCGGCTCGTCGTCCAGCCCGTTCTGGATCCCGCGGACGTGCCGGTCGTAGAAGCGGATCTGCATGCCGGTCGTATCGAGCACCATCCCGTTGGCCATCAGGCCGAAGGACCGCCACGGATAGTCGCTGCCGGATACGCCGTGCGCCCACGGCCCGATGACCAGCCGGGGCTTGCGCGCCGCCTCGGAGCCGCCGCGGGTCTTCATGCCGACGTAGTTCTTCAGCGTGCCGTTCAGGAACAGGTCGTACCAGCCACCGATGTTCAGCGTCGGAATGCTGACCTGCTCGTAGCGTTCCCGCGGTGCCGTCGATTTCCAGAACTCGTCGTCGGTCGGATGAGCGACCCAGTCGGCGTAGTAAGGCGCGATCTTGGAAAGCACCTCGATGTCGGAGATCGGAGTGTGCTTGAAAAGCTCATGGATGTTGTCCGTGGCCGACACCAGCGCGCCGAACGCCTCCGGGCCGAGCGTGCCCTCCGCGATGGCCCGACCGGCCGCCGCGAGGGCGAGGTTGCCGACAGTCCAGGTCAGGATGAACCCGAGCTCGAACGCACCGCCCTGGTACGTCCAACCCTCGTAGTAACTGTCCGAGGTGATGTTCGCGGCGATCGCCTTCAGCGCCGGTGCGTCGCCGGCAGCCAGCATCCATTGGGTGGCACCGAAATAGGACGCCCCGGCCATCACGACCTGCCCGTCGGACCAGCTCTGCTCGGCGATCCAGCGCAGCGTGTCCTCGCCGTCGGCGCGCTCGTCGAAGAACGGGTTGAACACCCCGCCGGACGTGAAACGCCCGCGGGTGTCCTGCACGACGACCACGTAGCCGGCGGTTAAATACTTGCCGACATCGGAGGACGCAACGCTCATCTCCTTGTCGTACGGAAGCCGCAGCAGCACTGTGGGACGGGCGTCTTCGGCCTCGGTGCGGAAGACGTCGGTGCCGAGTTCGACCCCGTCGCGCATCGGGACCATGACGGTTTTACTTACCCTGATTTCCATACCGCAGGCTTAGCAAGGCGCGGTTTCACTGTCAACGAAACGGTTGCGACGAACCCCTTTTTAACCGGTAAGGCACCCGTTATGGTCGAGATCGTCACCACCCGGTCATCCCGCGTCGTCATGATCCGCTCGTCTCATCGGTCGTCCTCATCGGAGTTCTGATGCCTGTTCGCTCGATCAAAGCCAGTCTCGCCGCGGTATCCGTGGCCTTGCTTGGTGCCGCCGCCCTCGCCGTCGCACCGCAAGCGGTCGCCGTCCAGACCTCGTCCGATGTCGTGATCAGTGAGGTGTACGGCGGCGGCGGGAACAGTGGTGCGCCGTTCAGTAACGACTTCATCGAGCTCGTCAATCACGGCACCGCGCCGGTGAGCGTGGCCGGTTGGTCGGTGCAGTACGCCGCCGCGGCCGGGACGTCCTGGACGAACAAGACCACGCTGACCGGCTCGATCGCGGCCGGTGGCTTCTACCTGGTCGCCGAGAGCGCCGGAGCCACTCCGAGCACGGCGCTGCCCGCGCCGGACGCGACGGGCACGATTGCCCTGGCCGCGGGCGCCGGCAAGGTAGCGCTGGTCAGCGACGACACGAACCTCGCCTGCGGTTCGACCTGTTCGACCGCGGCCGATGTGATCGACTTCGTGGGTTACGGCGCGGCCAGTGACAGCGCCGGCGGCCACCCGGCTCCCGCCCTGGGGAACGCGACGTCGGATCAACGCACGCTCACGCCGTACCGCAACACCGGTGACAATGCCGCCGACTTCACGGCCGGCGCGCCCACGCCCAGTTCGTCCACGGGCAGCGCGGGTGGTGGCGGTGGTGGTGGTACGGGTGGCGTTGATTGCTCGGTGACGCCGCTGCCCGACGCCTGCGTGCCGGGCACCCAGACCATTCAGGACGTGCAGGGCGCGGGCTTCATCTCGCCGTTGAAAGGCGAAACCGTCACCAAGGTTGCCGGCATCGTGACCGCCGTACGGTCGGTGGGATCCAGCCAGGGCTTCTGGTTCCAGCAGTCCACGCCGGACGCCAGCCGCGCGAACTCCTCGTCCGGGCTGTTCGTGTTCACCAAGAGTCCCACGGTTAAGCCCGGCGATTCGGTCCTGGTCACCGGCAAGGTGTCGGACTTCTATCCGCTCTCATCGGGGGAAACGCTGGCGACCACGTCCAGCCTGTCGACCACCGAGCTGGCGCCGAGCACGATCACCACGGTCAGCACGGGAAATTCCGTGCCTGCGCCGCTGGTGCTCGGCCCGGCTACCGTGCCCGAAACGTTCGCGGCCAGCTCGTCGACGGGCAACATCGAGGACATCAACCCGGTGGTGCCGTCCCGCTCCGCGCAAGAGTTCTTCGAGGCGCATGAGGGGATGCTCGTCGAGGTCGACAATGCGCGGGTCGTGGGGCCGGGAAAGCCGCAGTTCGGTGAGATCTACGTGACCACCAAGCCCACTCAGCAGGCCACGCCGCGCGGTGGCACTTATATCGCCGGGTACGAGGCAGTTCCCTCGGGCCGGTTGCTCGTGACCGCCAATTCCGGATCCGTGCCGGCCGCCAACGTGGGCGACGAGCTGACCGGCGCGACGGTTGGGCCGGTGGACTATTCGACCTTCGGTGGGTACGACATCGCGGCCAGCCTGATCGGCACGTACCAGGACAATCACTTGGCCACCACGGTGGCCACGCCTCAGCAGAGCGACCAACTCGCCGTCGCGACCTACAACGTGGAAAACCTGGCCCCGGCTGATCCGGCCAGCAAGTACGCGCGGCTCGGGGCCGGGGTGGTCGACAACCTGAAATCGCCCGACGTGATTTCGGTGGAGGAGATCCAGGACAACGACGGAGCCACCGACGACGGAGTCGTTGCCGCTGATGTCACCCTCACCAAGTTGATCGCGGCCATCACCGCCGCCGGCGGCCCGGCCTACCAGTCGGCCGAGATCGACCCGGTCAACGATCAGGACGGCGGCGAGCCGGGCGGCAATATCCGGGTGGTCTTCTTGTACAACCCAAGCCGGGTGTCGTTCGTCAGCAAGCCCGGTGGCGACTCGACGTCGGCGGTGGCGGTGACCAAGGCGGCGGACGGCACGCCGGAGCTGTCGAGCTCGCCGGGACGGGTGGATCCGACGAACACGGCCTGGACGGACAGTCGCAAACCGCTGGCTGGTGAGTTCGTCTTCGCCGGCAAGAAGGTGATCGTGGTGGCCAATCACTTCGATTCCAAGGGCGGCGACCAGAATTCCGACGGGCGCTTCCAGCCGCCGAAGCGGAGCTCGGAGATCCAGCGCAACCAGCAGGCGACGGTGCTCAACGGTTTCGTCAAGCAGGTGCTGGCCGTCGACCCGCGGGCCAACATCGTGCTGGCCGGTGACTTCAACGACTATCAGTTCTCAGCTCCCATCACCCGGCTCACCGACAACGGCACGACATTGACCGATCTGATCAACACGCTGCCGGTCAACCAGCGATACACCTACAACTTCAACGGAATCTCGCAGGTGCTGGACCACATCTTCGTGTCGAAGCCGCTGTCCGCCGCTGGGCCGAACGCGGTCCAGTACGACGTGATCCACCTGAATTCGGAGTTCTCCGACCAGGTCAGCGACCACGATCCGCAGGTGGTGCGGATCCGGCCGGTGCCGCATCTCGTCCCGCTCGGTGCCGTGTCGGTCACCCCGGCAAAGGTCCGCCGCGGTGGTGCGGTGACGGTGGCCCTGCGTGGCTGGGAGCCCGGCACGCCGCTGGCCGTCGGTATCGACAGCAAGCCACTGACGTCGGTGACCATCGGGGCGGCTGGAACAGCGTCGGTCAGCCACACGCTGCCGGCCGGTCTGGCGCCGGGCAAGCACGCGGTAACCGTCACGACCGCCGACGGGCGTAGCGTCTCGACGCCCTTGCAGGTCTGTGTACCGATCCCGGGTCCGCACGCCGCGCCGGCCGAGTGGGTGGAATATCTGATCGCCATATCGCGCCACACCGCCTGTTGATCTCGACCCTTTGCGCGAACGTCCTACGCTCGCGTGGTCATGGCAACGGCTGCGTAGGACTATCGCGCGAGCAGCTTTTCGAGAAGGTCGGCTAGTTGGCGTTGTTCCTTGACCGACAGCGAGGCCAGCACCTTGGACTCGGCGACATCGGCGTCGAGGACCGCGCGCCGGAACAGTTCCCGGCCGCGCCGGGTGAGGCCGACCCGGCTGCGGGTGCGATTGTCCGGATCTTCGCTGCGTTCCAGTAGGCCGCGCTTTTCTAGCTGATCAAGCCGATGGGTCATGGTCGAGGGGGATACACCGACCATGTCGGCCAGCCGGGACGGCGACGAGCAGCCTCCGATGCCTTGCTGCTGCTCTTGTAGCGCCAATTCCTGCAGGACGCCCCAATCGCCGCGTTGCAACTCCAGGTCGGCAAGCTGGTCGCGATAGAACTCGTCCAATCGCTTGCTCACTCGGGAGAGCGCGGTGACCACGCGCTGCACGGTTTCGTTGGCGCCGGCGGCGATGTAGCCGGCGACCGCCGCTTCGTAGTCGACCAGCTCGCCGGTCGGTTCCGGTTCGGGAATCTCGCGTGACCGCGCCATGTTGAACAGTGTACTATCATTTCGAAATCAAACATTCGATATCGAAGATCATCTCGTACGAGTCGATCTACGTTCAATATTCAGGAGTTGCTGTGCGTACCGCCTTCGGGCGCACTCTCGTCCTGCTGTCCGGCGGAGCTCTGGCCACAGCAGGGTGGGGTGCGGTCTTCCCGTTCCTTTTTGCCGATATCTCCAACGCCCGCGGACTAGGAGCCGGGGTCGCCGCTGGAACCTTCACTGCTCTTGCGCTCGGCTCGATAGCGGCGGCACCGGCCGCCGGCTGGTTGGCTGATCGCGCCAATCCAACCGTGGTTGCGGTCGCGGCCCGTATTGGTCTGGCGTTGTTCACCTTGTTGCTGGCCTTCGTCGCTACGCCGGTGTCGATCTGGCTGGTCGCGGCCGGCTTCGGCGCGGCGCTGGCGCTATCCCAGCCGGCGGTGCAGGTCATCCTGTTGGCCCGGACGCCGGTTGAAAGGCGGCGAGACATCTTCGCCTGGCAGTTCATTGCCATCAATCTCGGCGCGGCCGGGGGAGCGGCCATCGGTGGTCTGCTGGTCGATCTGTCCAGCCAGGCCGCGATGCGTCCGGTGTATCTGGTAGCAGTTGTCGCCGAACTGCTCGGCGCGCTGATGGTGGGCGTGGCCGGGCGAGGAGCGCACGCCACCGTGCTGGCGACTCAAGGCACCGGCGAGACCGTGGGATATCGGACCATCATGGGGCTGCGGCCGGTGCGCTGGCTGCTCGGAGTCGCGCTGCTGATCACGCTGGCCTGTTATGCCCAATACGACGCGGGCCTGCCCGCTTACGTGCTGGATGCGACGTCGGTTAAGCCGGCCGTGTTAGGCGGCGCGGTGGCCATCAACGCGATCCTGGTCGCGGCGTTGACCGGGCCCGTGGTCGCATACACCCGTCGGCGTAGCGGCCCGTCGCTGTTGGCGATGTGCGCTCTGCTCTGGGTTGGCTGCTGGATTGTGTTCGGCTTGCCGTTGCTGTTCAGCGGATTCGACAGTGGCTTCGTGATTATCGGTTTCGCCCTGCTCTCATTGGGTGAAACCATGATGGCGCCGATCCTGTCACCGTTGGCCGCGGCCTTGGCGCCGGTCGGTGCGGCCGGCCGCACGATGGCGGCGGTCACCGGAGCGACCACGGTGGCCACGGCGATCGGGCCGATCCTGTCGAGCGTGTTGCTCGGCCTGCACCTGCCGGTTGGCTTCATCGCGATGCAGGTGTTGTTCTGCGTGGCCTCGGCGATGACGGCGATGCGGTTGCGCGGGCTGATGGCTCGTGGCGACACGGGGTCGACCGGCGCCAAGACCGATTACGCCGTTGACGCCTTCGGTGACGGCGCGAGTGCCGTCGGTCTGACCTTCGCTGACGAGTTGCTGACTCCGGCCGGCAGCTCGACGCCCTCGGCTTGACAGGTGTGCTTCTCGCTACCCAACCTATTTCTCGTTGGCGTCCCGGAGCGGTGAGGCCAGCAGGATGTTGGGGTCGCCGTTCCACTTCTGCAGCAGCGAACCGTCGCATTTGCCGACTGCTATCCAAGCGATGCTGTTCGCCGGGATGCTCGCAGTCAGGAAGAAGTCAGTCGGGCTGGGCGTCAGGCAGCGATTGTAGTTGTCGCTGTAGGTATATTTGTCCATATACGAATCGGTGATCTGGATGTGGTTGTTCCACTTCAGATTGGCCGGCGTCGGCAACGACGGGTCCGGGCAAGGCGTCACTCCGACTCGCAGGGCCGACGCGCTGGCGCCGTTGACCGGGACGACGAGGCAGTAAGCCTGAGTGATGACGCCCGACGCCTGCTGGTTCGCCGGATTGGCGTTCATCGAGATCGTGTCGGTGTTCGAGTTGTACACGAATCGCTGGTTCCAGCCGGGCGTGCCGGTAGGTTTCTGCTTGCACGGGTACGCGATCAGTGGGGTGGTCAACGACCAGTTGGTCAGATCGAGGCAGCGTCCGAACTGCTTGAAGTTGACGATCTGATTCGTACCCGGACCGGCCATACCGGCGCCGGCGGACGGGCTTGGGATCCATCCCACCTGACGCGTCGTACCGGAGCACGAGCCGGTGACTACCGGGACATCAGCTGTGTCCAAGGCCGAAATGTTGAAGCAGGCCCAGGCGGTGCCGGACAACTCGCCGGTGCTGAGCGCGCCCTGGAGTTGCGCGCCGTCGTTGAAACTCCACTGTTGCAGATACAAACCCGCCGCGCCCGTGGCCAGGCATGGTTCGAACATGATCGAAATGCCGGCGGCCAAAGTCACATTCGGGTTGGCTTGTAGGCACATACCCGTGCTGATCGAAGTGACCGACGAGTTCAGCACGATCTGCAGGTTGCTTCGGTAGGAGAACTTCTGCTGGTCGGGCACGTTGGCCTGGCAGTACTCGGCCATCAGGACCTTGTCCTTGGCCGGGTTGCCGGAACCGCCGTCGAGGCACAGATTCAGATAGGTGGCCGCATCGTCGTTCTTGTTCTGAATTAGCCCGCCAGGAATGTTCTGGTTGTTCGTGCTCACCTGATAGGTGGCGGTCAGCGTACGTGAGCCGGGCGCAGTCAAGGACATGCCGCTCGACCCGATCGAAGCGAGGGCCACATAGGACGGCGTGTGCGACTGCAGGGCGGAGCAGGTGATCGCGGAAGTGACGAGTGCAGATCTGGGATCGCTGTCGTAGTAGGTCATTGACACGCTGTAGTGCGCACCGCTGGTTCCGGTAACCATTCCCGTCAGGGCGGCGCCGCAGGGCAAGCGCGTATCACTCCCGGCACCGGCGGAGTCGCGGGCTGCCCGGATCTGGCCCAACGCCACCTGCAGACCGGTCTGAGCGGCATGCAGGCTCGAAACACGTGTCGCGTCGCTGCTGGAGGATCGCACCAACTGGAGCGTCTGCGGCAGCGCCGCCGCGCTCAGTGACACAAGCAGCAGGATGATCAGCATCGCTAGTGGCAACGATCCGCGTTCGTCGTCGGCGGTACGAGACCGCCACCTGCGGGTCAGCTTGGTGATCACGGCCGCCCCCCGGCGTTCTGGCAGACGAGGCTTACCCCATCGTTGGTGGTGCTGGCCTGGCTGCTGTTCATGGCCGCGAATGTGACGGACAGGTTGGAGGTTGCCGTACCGCCCGCTGAAGCGGCGAGCCGCAGCCCGAGTCGTTGGATGGTTTGAGTCCCGGTTGCGACATAGAAGCTGAACGGTGTGCTCGTCGCTGGCGCGAGATTGGAAGCCAGCGGCACGAACACCGGCGTGCTAGCCGGCGTGCCGGTCCACGTGCGCTCGTAGAACATCGTTCCGTCCAATTTCAACTGAGTACAGACGTCGTTGCCGGTAGCCGTGTTCACGAACTCCACGTACCAAGGCCCAGTGGTGCCGGTGGCAATACTGTTCGGTGCGTTCATCGAAGAGGCGTACCGGATCTGCTTGTCGACGCGTTGGAACGCGAGGTTCAGCTGCTCGGTGCTTTGCGAAATCCGATCGATCTTGTTGGATGTGCCGAACATCTGCACGAGTGCGGTGGTGAACATCGCCATGAAGATCGACATGATCCCCATGGTTACGAGGACCTCGGTCAGGCTGAAGCCTCCGTCGCGCTGATCGTCTTCGGTCAGCAATCGCCGCATGCGCCGTCTCACGACGTTGATCATGACGACCCGTACTTCCATGAGTTGCGGCGCAATGAGTCAGCGCAACTGCCCAGGTCGAATTGGGTTCCGGTGGCGGCGCTCTGACTCGCGAAGCCCAAGCACTGTTTCAAACTGCCGCTTCCGTTGCTGATTCTCAGTGATCCGTCACTGACCGTGCTGATGTCCCAACGCTGCTTGGAATCGCTAGCGTCGCAGGTTGTGACGACGGTCTTATTGACACCAGAAACCGAGTTGTAGGTCAAACACTTGGTGACGCTTCCGTAGGTTGCCTGCAAGGTTTTGTCCGCTGAAGGCTTCACCGACCAGTAGAAGTTGGGACCTGTGCCGCAGGCTGCGCCCACGACGTTCGTGCCGTCCGCGGTACCGCTAGACAACACGTTCATACACCACTTCGCGGTGCTTCCGGGAAGGTTTTGCAAGGTACCGCTTATCGTCCAGGTGACGACCTCGGTGTCGCTGCGGCCGTCGATGTCGGTGGCGGTGACAGTGGTCGGGATGACCTGGATGGTTAGCGGAGTGCCGGTCATGGCGCCGGTGGTGGCGTTGATGCTGATCCCATCGGGCAGGTTGGTAGCCGACCAGGTGATGGCGCCGTCGCCGCCGGTCTTCGTGTTGGGAACATTGGCTACGGTACCGACCTTGCCAATCGCGGTGGTCGCACTGGTGATCACCGGCGGTGGGGGAAGCGCAATAACGTAGTTGAACGTAGTGGTGTCGCTTTTTCCGGAGAAGTCGGTAACGGTCAGCGTGGGCGTCCATGTGCCCGCAGCCGTCGGGGTTCCCGTAATGGCATTCGCGGACGAGCTGAAGGCCAGACCGGCGGGTAACCCGGTGACGCTCCAGGTAAATGGCGTCGTTCCGCCGGATATGGTCGACGGCAGGTTGACGGCCGTGCCCTTCACACCGTTGACCGTTCCACCATCAACCGGGGTCGTAATGCTCGGTATCGCGTTGACCGTCCAGGAGAAACTGATCGTGCTGGACGTGCCCAAGGCGTCAACGCCACGCACGGACAGCGGACAACCTGCGCTACACGATGCCGCGGGCGTGCCATAAACCAAGCCATTGGTCGAGTCGATCTGAAGGCCGTTGGGCAGCGCAAGCCCAGTCCACGTCACGTTCCCCGTCCCTCCTGAGTACAGAATCTGCAGCCAGGCGGGTACGCCCGTAGTCGTCGACTGATTGCCGGGCGACGTGAGGCTAAGCGCCGCGTTGGAGGCAACGTTGACGTTCGAGCCGGTATTGAGATTGAAGACCTGGTCGGTGGTGGTTGCGTTGCGCAACTCCGAGCTCACATAGGTGCACGTTCCATTGGCGTCGCCGGTCTTGCAACTCTTGTACTGCCACGTAACCGCCACGACGATGCGGAAATAGCCGATCACGGTCGTGCCGTCAACGGTGCGCGGGTCGGCGGCGACGCAATTCTGGTCAGTTGCTGTCTGCAGGCGCCTGCAGCCGCCAATGTAGGTGCTCACGTTGTACGTACGGTTGCTTACGATTTGGGCGTAGGGCACGGTTGGCAAGCAGGGGGTAATGGTTGTCGAGCTAATGGAACATACAGACCCATTACCGTCGGCAGCGGCAGGGTCATAAACCTCAGAGGAATTGTCGAGAAAGGGCTTTACCTTGTCGTTGGCCTTGCCCGCGCCCCACTGCAGGTCGCTGCTTAATTTGTCGCGGCCGGCGAACATTGCACGCACGTCGAAAGCGCGCGCCTGCTCCATCGCGTCATCGGCGAGTTGAGTCGCGACTTGCTTGCTACGCAGGTAAGTCGAGGTTTGCAGATTGGTGACGAAGAAAACTAGGGACGCTGCCATGACGATCACGAGCAGGCTGATAGCGACCATGCTCTCGGTGAGAGTGAAACCAGAATCGTCGCCGACCGGACGTCGGTCACTCCGTTCGGCGTCGGCAAGGCGTGCAGAGGCGTGGGATCGCAACGTAGCAACGACACCGACGTGCATGCGGCGATTCACAGGTCTTCACACCTCCAACGCTGACGAAACGGCAGGACGACCCGGAGTAGGCCTTCTGTTGTGATAATCGGCTGCGGCGTCGAAGACTTGATCCGCTCGACTTAGACCTGAGTGGGACGAGCCGAGCGTCGGACGAGCAGTGGCGGTTACTTGACCCCGGCCTTGGCGGCGTCACGCTGCAGAGCATCGTTCGCGGCCGGCGATTGAGGCGAGACGAAAACATCGATGTTCACCGTCATCGTGGATGAGGTGGAATCCGACTGTCCGGACTTGCTGGAGGCCGGGGCGTAATCGACTGAATTTACCAGCGCACGACGCGGTCCGGCCACCTGCAGCGCGTTCAAAAACTTCTGCTGGCTTGCCGCAGAACCCTGGGACGCGACAGTAACGGCCAGGCTGAAGAGATTGCCGCTGCTGCTTGCGCTGGCCGCAGTCTTACCACTGATGGCTGCGGTCGAAGCCAGTGCGGTCGGTGCGCCGGCGCTGATGCTGGTCAGGGCCACCCCGGCCGTCGTCGCCTGAGCTGACAATTGCCGAGTGAATTCGGGCAAGCCACTGTCCGAAGGAAGTTCGGCGCGGGCCGCGGCCAGCTCGGCGACCAGCTTGGCGGCGTTTGCGTTATCCGAACGGAGCTTGTTGGTGCGGGCCTGCAGGCTCAGGTTGCTAGTCTGCAGGTCCGCGGCCTGCGCGTGCATTTCGGCTGTACGACTGCGCTCCGGGCCGATCGCTAGAAACCAGGCCAGCGCCAGAATGACCAGGCCACCGACGATACCGGCACCGATCCATTTCTTGTCGGCGGAGGAGTTCGTCATCAGTTGCTCCCGGTAGGCGCGATGGTCTTGTCGAAACGGTGGCTGAGCAACGCGCTGCTCAACGCGAAGCTGATGTTCCACGCCGCGCCCTTGCCAGCGTCGTCGGCGCGGTTCGAGGTGGGGTAGGGCTGGATGACGCCGTCAATCTGGGCCAGTTTGTCGACGTAAGTCGAGACGTCGGTAAGATGTGCGGCGTTGCCGGACAGGGTGACGCTACCGATCTGTAGAGCTCCCGAAGCGTCGAGCGCGGAGGCACCGGCCGTGGTTCCGCCGCCCGTTGACGATGCGGTCTTGCTCAGCGCTATAGAGATCTGGTTTATCGTCATGCTGGCTGGCGCGGCCGATCGCACACTGGCGATGAGGGTGGGCAGATCGACGTCACTGGCCATCAAGGATTGGATCTGACCCTGGACCGACTTGACGGATCCCTGGATAGCGAGCACGCCGGAGTACTGCTTCTGCTCACGCTCAAGGCCGGCGGTGCGGCTCTGTTCTTTGGCCACCGCAGCCGCGGCGCTGTGATTGCCGACCATGGCGAGCAGGTACGCGGCGACGGCAAGTACGCAGACAAGGGCTAATGCTGCTACGACCAAGCGGCGTAAGACCTTTACTCGCCGGGCAAAAGTAACTTCGGGCGGCAGCAGGTTGGCGACAATACCCCAACCGGGCATCGTGCCCCACGCGGCGCGTTCCTGTACTACGGCGGTCATGCCGCTGCTCCCATCGCGAGTCCGAGCGATACGGCGGTACCCGACCGCAGCACTTCAGGAGCCTGAATGTCTTTGTTCGACCATCGGTTGCGGACGTGCTGCAACGGCTCGACCACGCCGGCTTCGATGCCGAGGTGGTCGCTGACTGCCTCGGCGAAGCCAGGCATCCAGGAGGTTCCGCCGGTGAGCGAGATGCGCTCGAGTGTGACGCCTGGGTTCATCGTGTTGAAGTAGTGGATAGATCCGCGAATTTCGGCCATCAGACCCTTGAGGCCTTCGGTGAGGACATCGGAGACCTCACGGTTACGGCCGGAGAGCCCGTGCTCGCGCTTGGCCTGCTCGGCATCACCGACGCTCAGGTTGGCCCGCTCAACGAGGCGCTCGGTGAGTTCGTGGCCGCCGCGGACGAGGGTTCGAACAACTTTGGGGATGCCGTTGGTGTGGACGATGATGCTGGTGAGGTGTGCGCCGATGTCCACGACGGCCTCGACGGCCATGTCCTCGTGGGCGATTGACCTCAAGGCCGCGAAGGTGGACAGGTCTACGCGGGCAACGTGCAGTCCGGCCTTCTCTACTGCGCTGACAGCGGCAACGATCGGTGCCTTGGGGCTCGCTATGAGCAGGCCGGTCACCGTACCGCTGTCTGGGTCCTGGTCAGCGAACGGCGTGAAGTCAATAAGAGCCTGGTCCATCGGGAATGGCACGACTTCCCGCGCTTGGTAGGGAAGGGCCTTGGCCATCTGGTCCTCCGGCAAGAGGGGGACCGTCAGGTCTCGCACCAGAACTTGGTGATTGGTCACGCCGACAATCACGTTGCGGCACTCGAATTTGTTATAGGCCCACAAGGCTTTCAGCGCGCGCGTGACCGCGGCTTGGTCGGTGACCACACCGTTTACCACCACACCGCTCGGCAAGTATTCCTGCGCCATACCGTGTACTGACGCCGACGGGCGACCGTCGTGGGTGCCGTGGGACACGATGGCCACGCGGACCGCGGTGGAGCCGATGTCGACGCCAATGGCATGTCCGTCGGAGTTGGTGATGCCCACCCGGGTGTTGCCCAAGCCGGTCTGGCGGTGTCTCATATCTGCTCCAGTGCAACTAACCGGAGCTGAGGATTCAGCCGCCGGTAACCAGGTCGAGGTAGGACTGCGATATCGGTGCGGCCACGAAGAGTGCGATTAGAGCGCCCAGAATCATGAACGGCCCGAAGGGGATAGCGGTTTTGCGGTTGCCACGTTTGCTGAGCAGAACTGCCGTTGACACCACGCCGCCGAGCAGGAACGCTGCGAAGGCGCCGACGATCAGGGTCGACCATGAGACGAAGGCGAGCAGCCCACCGATCACGCCGGCCAGCTTTACGTCCCCGAATCCCATCCCCCGCGGATGAATGAACCAGAGCAGGAAGTACAGGCCGTACAGCGCCGCCGCTCCGATCAGCGCCCGTAACAGCGACGACAGGTCGTGTTGCCATAGGGCGGCGATCGTCAGCAGTACGGCCACCACCGGATAGGACGGCAAGACGATCGCGTTTGGCAGCCGGTGATGTTCCACGTCGATGAGGGCGAGCGCCAGTCCCACCGCCGCGAAGTACAGATAGGCCGGCAGTGCGGGCAGTAGGTCCAGTCGGTGAAGGCGCAACGTCACTACTACGAACAGCACTGCGCAGCTGAGTTCGACCAGCGGATACCGGACGCCGATCGGCGCCGAGCAGTCGGCGCACTTGCCGTGCAGCCAGAGCCAGCCAACCAGGGGAACGTTGTGGCGGTTGTGGATCTGGCTGCCGCACGACGGACAACGTGACGGTGGGCTGACCAGCGACAATCCGAGTGGCACCCGATGGATGACGACGTTGAGGAATGATCCGATCGCCAGGCCGAGGAGCAACGTCGCGGCGATCAGGACGGGCACTGGTGCGACCTTTCGACTCGACGTGGGTGTTCAGCATCTCAGAACTGTTTACCGGAGCAGTCTCGCTGTCCACCGAACGGGAGGAACCAAGACGCGCCATCGATTCGGTGACCGGGTAGCGGGACATGGAGACTCCTTTCGAGGATCGGGTCGAGAGCGGTTGTTCTGAGCTGCTTGTACTTGCCGTTAAAGACTGCTGGGTGGGGGCGGGAGCCCCCACCCAGCAGCTGAGTCAGTTCGGGATCAATTAATCGATCCGCCCTTGGTGCTGTCGTAGTTGAAGCCGGTCGCGGCGCTGACGGCCTTCTTACCGGAGGTGTTGTAGCCAACGATCTTGTAGGCAGCACACGGATCGGTGGCGCATGTCGCGCCGGTGGAGTCTTCCTTCGTGAAGGTCATGACCGTGCCGGTGGAGACGCTGATGCCAGTCGCACAGCCAGTCAGCGGATAGGCACCTGCGGTCAGAGCGGTCATCGCGGTCGGGTAGGCGCCAGTATCAGAGAAGCACTGCTCGATGGTTGAGACCGCGCCGCGAACGTCGGACTGGGTCGCCTTGTCCTTGGCACCCTTCTGGTAATTCAGGTACAGCGGGATCGCGATGGCGATCAGGATGCCGATGATGACGACGACCACGAGCAGCTCGATCAGGGTGAAGCCCTTCTCGCCGTTCGCGCGCTCCTCGCGGAGCTTGTTGAGTTTGTTGTACATAAGAGCCTCCTGGCTCGATCGGGTGAAGGCTCGGCGGGAGCTGCCGTGGCCCTGCGGGCTATCAAAGCTAAAATCGACGTTATTGCGGTCCACTTGAGCATTGCGGGAAATTTTATTTCTGGGCTACCGGGCCTCGTGCTCGACCGTTAATGCGGAAGCCGCGATGCCTCATGAAGGAGACATCGCGGCGAATGAAGCAATCTCGGAGAGCTCAGCTCTGGATGTGTTGGTAGATCGAGAACATAGGTAGGTAGAGGCAAATAACCATGGTGCCAATGACGGCGCCGAGCAGAACGACGAGCAGAGGCTCCATAGATGAGGCCAAGGCCTCAGTGGCGGTCTCGACTTCATGGTCGTAGAAGTCTGCCACTTTGTCGAGCATCTCGGTGATCTGTCCGGTCTCCTCGCCGACCTCGAGCATCTGTACAACCATGTTCGGGAACAAGGGATTCTTACTTAGCGGCCCCGACATCTGCAGGCCGACCCGAACCGCGGAACTGACTTCATCCATGGCTTCCGCGATCACGGTGTTGCCAGCGGTGCCACCGACGACATCGAGAGCCTGGATGATCGGCACGCCGACACCGAGCAGGGTGCCCAGATTTCGTGACCACCTGCTGATCGCTAGCTTGGTGAATAGCGGCCCAAAGACGGGAAGTTTCAGCTTGATTCGGTCGACCCTCGAGCGGAATCCGTAGTTGTCGCGCATTAACTTCCGAAATAGTCGGATCGCGATGAAAGAGGACACGAGAAGGACAGGGCCTACCCAATACATGTTATGCGAGAGCACAACCATGATCTCAGTCGGTAGGGGAAGCTTGCCGCCGAGGTTTTTGAACATATTCTCAAATACAGGAACGATGAAAATTATGACGCCGGACCCGAGGAGCAACGAAAAAATCAGAACAATGACTGGATAGGTCATGGCGCTCTTGATCTTGGCCCGTAGGTTCGCGTCCGATTCGTACATCATGGCGATACGGTCGAGGGCGCCGTCGAGGAAACCGCCGGCCTCACCGGCTTTCACCATATTGGTCATGAGCAGTGGAAAGTGTTCCGGGTGCAGAGCCATGGAGGTTGAAAGTGAAACACCGCCCTGCACGTCCGCGCGAACTTGACCGACCGCCGCCTTGAATTTCGGCTTGGTGATCTGATCTTCAAGAATCCCGAGGGAACGCATCAACGACAGGCCAGAGCTGGTCATGGATGCGAACTGACGCGAGAAGATGGCCAGATCTTTGAGTGACGTCCGACCACCGAAACCAGGGATTTTCAGGTCCGCTTGTAGGCCAGAGCCGAGTGTCGATACTTCGAGCGGGACCATCCGTTGCTCGACCAGCGCGTTGGCGACGGCCTCTTTGGACTCGGCCTCGAGCTTGCCCTTGATCGTGGCGCCAGTGGAATCAAGCGCCTCATAAGTGAATGTCTTGGCGACCACGTCGATCAGCCCTTAGCCAGGCGCTTGAACTCGTTCGGGTCGTGGCACAGTTCCAGGCCGGTCGAGTAGCTGATGACTTGCTGGCGGTACCGCTCGGCCAGATGCTGGTCGAAACTGATCATGCCGGCCTCGGCCGACGACTGAAGGAACGACGGGATCTGGTGGCTCTTGCCCTCACGGATCAGGTTACGGATCGCGGACGTCGCCGTCATGATCTCGCAGACCAGGGCCCGGCCGCCGCCTTCGCGGCGGGGAACCAGAGCCTGGGTGACGACGCCCTGCAGGCAGTTCGCGAGCTGGGCCCGGATCTGAGTCTGCTGGTGTGGCGGGTAGATGTCGATCAGCCGGTCGACAGTCTGCGCGGCTGATTGGGTGTGCAGCGTAGCCAAGACGAGGTGGCCGGTTTCGGCCGCGGTCACGGCGACCGAGGTGGTTTCCAGGTCACGGAGTTCGCCGACCAGGATGATGTCCGGGTCCTGACGCAGCACGTGCTTCAGAGCGGTGGCGAAGCCGGCGGTGTCGGAGCCGACCTCGCGCTGGTTGACCACGCTCTTCTTGTGCGTGTGCAGGTACTCGATCGGGTCTTCGATGGTGACGATGTGTCCGGCTCGCGTGCTGTTGGCGACGTCGAGCAGGCTGGCCAGGGTGGTCGACTTGCCGGAACCGGTCGGGCCGGTCACCAGGACCAGACCACGCTGCAAGGCGGCGAAGTCGGCCACTGAGTCCGGCAGTCCGAGTTCTGCCAGCGAGCGGATGTTGTGCGAGATGGTCCGGAACGCGGCACCGATGGCGCTGCGCTGGCGGTAGACGTTCACCCGGAACCGGCTAATGCCCGGCAACGCGTAGGCGATGTCGAACTCCGAGGTGGCCAGGAACTTCTGCCATTGCTCTTCGGTCAGGAACGACCGCACGAGGGCCTCGGTGTCGGCCGGCTCGAGCCGGACCCGGCCGGGAATCCGGGTCAAGGCGCCATCGACCCGGATGCACGGGGCAATGCCGGCCGTGATGTGCAGGTCGGAGCCGCCCTGATCGACCATGTGGCGCAGCAATGCGTCGAGGTCTTCTTTGGGCGTGACACCACCTATCGGCTGGCCTACCGCCATCAATGGCTGCATCCGGATACCTCCTGTAAAGGCTCTCCGCATTGGCTGAAGAGCAAAAGTGTTCGCCTGTCCATCGACCGGCGCAGTTGGTTCTTGAGAAGCAGTTGTGATTGGTGAAGCCGAGCCGAGTGCGAGTCAGACGGTGACGCGCAGGATCTCTTCCAACGTGGTGAGGCCGAGCGCCGTCTTGCGCAGACCGTCGTCCCGAAGCTTGACCATGCCCTCGGCCAACGCGACCTTGGCGACTTCGGTAGCCGGGGCGTTCTTGACGGCGAGCCGCTCGATCTCTTCAGTCACCGGCATGACTTCGTTGACCGCGAGGCGGCCGCGATAACCGGTGTCGCCGCAGGACCGGCAACCAATGGCGCGCCAGAGCTGCGGGGGAGCGCCCAAATCTTCGATCGGCCAGCGCGAGCCGAGAATTTCTTGTTCGGTGGGTACGTAGGCTTCCTTGCACCATTCGCACAGTCGGCGGGCGAGCCGTTGGGCCAGTACACAATCCAATGACGAGCCGACCAGGAACGGTTCGACGCCCATTTCGACCAGCCGAGTCATCGCGCTGGGTGCGTCGTTGGTGTGCAACGTGGACAGCACGAGGTGGCCGGTGAGGGCCGCTTCGATGCCGAGCTGGGCGGTCGTAGGGTCCCGGATCTCACCGATCAGCACGATGTCAGGGTCTGACCGCAGGATCGCAGGCAGCACCGCGGCGAAGGTCAGACCCGCTTTGACGTTGACCTGGACCTGATTGATGCCGGGCATCCGGTACTCGACCGGGTCCTCGACCGTGATGACGTTGACCTCGGGCCGGGCAATCTCGCCGAGGGTGGCGTACAGGGTGGTGGACTTGCCCGAACCGGTCGGGCCGGTGACCAGCACCATGCCGTGCGGTTTGCGGAAGCTGGCCGAGAAACGCTCGTAGTTGTAGTCGGTGAAGCCGAGCTTGCGCAGCTCCAGGTCGATGCCGCCGGTATCCAGGATTCGGAGGACAACCTTCTCGCCCCAGACGGTGGGTAGCGTGGCGGCGCGCAGGTCGACGCCCCGGCCGTTGACGTCCATGCTGATGCGGCCGTTCTGCGGCACCCGGCGTTCGGTGATGTCGAGCCCGGACATGATCTTCAGTCGGGAGATCAACGCGGACTGGATACCGCGGGGAACTGAGTCGACCTCGTGCAGCACGCCGTCGATGCGCAACCGGATCCGGAGCTCATGCTCGCTGGGCTCCAGGTGGATGTCGGACGCTCGGTTGGAGATTGCCCGTTCCAGCAAGGAGTTGACGAACCGTACGACCGGCGCGTCGTCGTTGCTGGTGGCACTCAGCGTGTCGGCCACGCCCGGTGCGTCATCGGAGTGCGCCTGAGCCGCGGCCTCGTCGAGGTCGGTGCTTTCGCGGGTGTAGCGGTCGAGGAGTTTGGTGATCTCGTCCCGACTGGTCACTACCGGGCGGACGATGAGTCCGGTCGCGGCGCGGACGTCGTCCAGGGCCAGGACATCGCCCGGATCGGACACGGCCACGGTGATCGTGGTGTCGGTGGCGGCGATCGGGAGCATGTGGTGCCGGCGCGCAAGGGCCAGCGGTAGCCGCTTCATGGCGGCCGGCTCGATGGCGAAGGTGCTGAGTTCGACGGCGTCCAGGCCGTACGCGTCGGCGACGGCCGAGGCAAGCTCGAATTCGGTGACGATCTGGTCGTCGACGAGGACGGTACGAAGTGGTCGGCCCGTTCGCTCGGCCGCGGCTATGGCGGCGGCGAGGACGGTGTCACTCAGACCACGGCGGCTCAGCGACTCGACGACGGTGCGGAGCGCTGGATCCATGGTGTTCGAGATCGGTGGGGGGGTCATCGGGTCACCAGATCCAGTTATGCAGCAGCAGGCCATCGATGATGGCAAGGGCGGCGAGGGTGAGCGTCAAGGTCACGACAGCCATCCAGGTGTTGCTGTATTCGCCGGTTTCACGCTGCTCGGGTTCACCGGCCGCGCCGTCGACCGGGGCCGCGAACAGTGCGCCCGGCGAGTCGGTGCGGGATACGGTGTCCAAGGCTGCCTCCGGGATTACGGTGGGCACCCGCGTCGTCATCTGTTCGGCAACGCGGGCATACCACTCGTCTTACCTATCGGCGGCCCACTCAGGACTTGAGATAACGGCGCCGTTACGGTCTGCCGACCACCGGGACGTCAGCGGCCGCCCTAACCCAGGGCCGCGTACCGGCTCGTGAACCCGGGCCGCGTACCGGCTCGCGAACGATTGCCGCCCGTGAATCCTGGGCCGCAATCAGCGGAAGTCGCGGGACCGGGTACGCATCCCGAGATCCAGCTTCTCGATTCGTTCCGCGGACACGTTGATCACTCCCTCGGCGCGCTCCAGCATGCCGCGGATCAGTAAGCCGCCCGATTCTCTGGCCACTCGCCGGTGTCGCTGCCAGACCACCGGATCACAGATCACATTCACCATGCCGAACTCGTCCTCGAGGTTGACGAAGGTGACCCCTCGCGCGGTGGCCGGACGCTGCCGGTGCGTCACCACCCCACCGATCGTGACCCGGGTGCGGTCCGGCAGGTGCTTGAGGCGATCGGTGGGCGTGACACCCAGCCGGGTCAATCGATCCCGGATGACCGAGGTCGGATAGCGGTCGCGGGTGATGCCAGTGGCCCAGAGGTCGGCCATCAACTGCTCGGGCTCGGTCATTGCCGGCAGCACGGGCTGATGTGATTCGGCGGCCGCCGCCAAATCGAGCTGCCCAGGCCGGTAATCCGCCGCAGCGCCGGCCGCCCACAGTGCCGCGCGCCGCGACGTTCCCAAACCTTCGAACGCGCCGGCAGTGGCCAGCGCTTCCATCTGCTCGGCGGACAGCCCAACTCGCCGGGACAGATCGGTCAGTGCGGTGTAGGGACCGGCGGCTTGCCGTTCGGCCACGATCTTGGCGGCGACGTCGTCGCTGATCGTTCGTACGCTGGCCAACCCGAGTCGGACCGCGGGCTGCTCCGGCCCCGGACCGATGTAGCGCGGTTCGTCGGCCGGCCGATCTTTGCTCGCCACTTCGAGGCCGGCCCCGGCCGGTGACAGGTTCAGGTCCGGGCCGCGCACCTCGACCCCGTGCCGCTTGGCGTCGTGCACCAGCGACTGGGGTGAATAGAAACCCATCGGCTGAGCGTTCAGCAGCGAAGCGCAAAATGCCGCCGGATGATAGAGCTTCAACCACGAAGAGGCATACACCAGAAAGGCAAAACTGATCGAGTGGCTCTCGGCGAAACCGAACGCGGCGAAGGCTTTGATGCGCTGATAAATGTCGTCGGCTGCCTTGCCGGTGATGTCGTTGGCGGCCATCCCGTCGTAGAGGCGGGTACGCAGACCTTCCATTTTTTCGCTGCTGCGTTTGGACCCCATGGCTCGGCGTACCTGATCGGCCTCGGCCGCGGTGCAGCCGGCCGCGTCGATGGCTAGCTGCATCAGTTGTTCCTGGAAGAGCGGGATGCCGAGGGTCTTCTCTAACGCGGCTTTCAGCTTCGGATGGGGATAGGTGACGGGTTCGAGGCCGTTCTTCCTTCGAATATAAGGGTGAACCGAATCGCCTTGGATCGGGCCGGGTCGGATCAGCGCAATCTCGATCACCAGGTCGTAGAACTTTCGTGGCTTGAGCCTGGGCAAAGTACCCATCTGGGCTCGGGATTCGATCTGGAACACGCCGATGGTGTCGGCCACGCACAGCATGTCGTAGACCAGCGGGTCCTCTTTCGGCACCTCGTGCAAGCCGTACCGCACGCCATGCCAATCGGCGACGAAATCGAAGCAGTACTTCAAGGCTGACAGCATGCCGAGCCCGAGCAGATCGAACTTCACCAACCCGGTGGCGGCGCAGTCGTCCTTGTCCCACTGCAGAACGGTGCGCCCAGGCATCCGCCCCCACTCGACGGGGCAAACCTCGATCACCGGGCGATCGCACATCACCATCCCGCCGGAATGGATACCTAGGTGTCGAGGTGCATTTTGCAGTTGCTCGGCCAATTCGAGCACGGCCTCGGGCACTCGGTCGACATCATCGGATTCGGACAGCGTCTCAGCCGTCTCGGACCAGTAGTAGCCATGGTCGATCTGTTTGCTCCACGCGTCCTGCTGGCCCTGGGAGTAACCGAACGCACGGGCAATGTCACGGACCGCCGAACGTGGCCGGTAGGTGATGACGTTGGCCACCTGTGCGGCGTGCTGCCGGCCGTGCATCTCATAGACGTGCTGGATGACTTCTTCGCGGCGGTCGGACTCGATGTCGATGTCGATGTCGGGTGGCCCGTCCCGCTCGGGGGCGAGGAAGCGTTCGAACAAGAGCTCGTACGCCACCGAGTCGACCGCGGTGATCCCCAGGGCGTAACAAACCGCGGAGTTGGCGGCGGAACCGCGGCCCTGGCAGAGAATGCCGCGGGAGGCACAGAACTGGGTGAGTTCCCAGACCACGAGGAAATAACCCGGAAAGCCGAGCTGCGCGATGATCGCGAGCTCGTGTTCGATCTGGACATAAGCACGATCGACCTGCTCGCGGGACCGGCCCGGCCCTGAGTCCGTGCTGGAGCCTGAGCCGGGCGGCCCGTACTTCTCATAGGCCCCGGCGTAGGAAATCTCGCGCAGGTAGCTCATCTCGTCGTGACCGGGTGGCACCGGGAAGGGCGGCAGGTTGGGCGCGATCAACCGCAGCGGAAAGGCCAGCTCGCGGCCGAACCGGGCGGCGTTCGCCACCGCCGCGGGATAGCGCTGAAAACGTTGAGCCATCTCGGCGCCGGAGCGCAGATGTTGGTTGGTCCAGGCCGGCAACCAGCCGTCGAGAGCGTCCATGCTGGTTCTGGCTCGGACGGCGGCAACCGCGGTGGCCAGCGCGCGATCCTTCGGGTTGGCGTAATGCGCCGCGGTGCTGGCCACCAGATCGAGTTGTTGTTCCGTGGCGAGCTGAGCCAAGGCTGCGTACCGCTCGTCGGCCAGCGGCTCGAGGGCGTAGGTCAGCTCGACCGCCACGTTGGCGGAGCCGAATCGATCGGTCAGTTCGGCCAGCGCCTGTCGGGCCGGGTCGAGCGCGAAGGTGCCGAATCCGCTGCTGGCCAAGGCCTGTTGGACCGCGCCCTTGCGGCAGCCGGTGAGGATCAGCCAGTTGTCGTTGGACAACTCGGCCAGTTCGTCCAAGCTGTAGACGGGACGGCCTTTGACGCCACCGCGAAGGGCGGCCTGGCTGATCGCTCGGCACAAGCTGGCGTAACCGGTGGGATTGCGGGCCAGCACCAGCAGATGCGACCCCGGCGGATCGGGGACCCCGACCCGCGCCGCAATAGAACGCTCGAGCTGGGTCGAGGGTTGTGGGATGCCGATGTTGAGTTCGGCCCCGAAGACCGTGGCCAGCCCGAACGCCTCGGCTGCTTCGGAGAACCGGGCAACGCCGTACATGCCGTCATGGTCGGTGAGCGCGACGGCTTCCAAGCCGTGGGCGACGGCTTCTTCGACCATTTGCTCGGGATCGGAAGAGCCATCCAGAAACGAGAAAGAGGAATGCGTGTGCAGCTCGGCGTAGGGGACGCTGGCCGATCCCCGTGACGCGATCTCGGGTGGCGGCTCGTACGCCGTCCGCTTTCTGGACCAGGCGGGTGAGTCACCACCGTCGCCGGGGGACGGTGCGGCGTGCCCACGCCGGGGCCTGGGCAGATTGATTTCGGCGTCGGGTTCTTCGTCCGGGCGACCGGAAAGGCGACGCTCCAGTTCGCGCCACGGGATGATCGGATTGCCAAAACCCATGCTGACTAGTCTCGAACATACGTTCGAATATTGCAAGTCGGCCCATTAGCGCTAGCAGCGCAGCGGGGTCACCGCAGATCGAACTCGTTGCCCTCTGGATCGGCCATCATCACGTGGTAATGCTCGCCCTCGCTCACCCGCACCAGCACCGAACCGCCGAGACTGGCGACCCGCGCGGATTCCTCATCGACCACGTCGCGCCGCACAGCGACCGAATCATTCGGGTCGGCGATATCGAGGTCCAGGTGAATCCGGTTCTTGACCGACTTACGTTCGGGCACCTTCTGGAAGTACAGCCGGGGCCCGTGCCCGTCCGGGTCCACAATCGACGCGCCGTCGTTCCATTCTGATTCTGGAACGCCAACCGACGCCAGCCATTCCGGCCAGGACGCGAATCCGGCCGGCGGTCTATCGGGCTCGTAATGCAGCGTGGCGGCCCAGAATTCGGCCAGCAGGGTCGGATCGTCGCAGTCGATGGTCAGCTGAACAGCAGTGGCGGGCACCGGCATTGCCTTTCGTCGCGACTTGATGGACGCCTCAATGTAAACGTCCGGGCCGACGCGTCTAGGGGAGCGGCAGCGGGGCCTTGCTCGGTAACCAGACGTTGAAGGTGGTTCCCTTGTTGACCTGCGACTCCAGGTCGATGGCGCCGCCGTGTCGCTGCACGATCTCTTGCACGATGGCCAGGCCCAGACCGGTACCGGGCACCGCCGCCGCGGAGGCGTTCGATGCTCGGAAGAACCGCGTGAACAGCTTCGCGAAGTCTGTTTCCGGAATGCCCATGCCGGTGTCGGCGACCTGGACGAATACGCCGTCCTCGTCGGTGTCCTTGGTCGCCACCACCGAAACCGTGCCGCCGGCCGGGGTGAACTTGATCGAGTTCGAGACCAGGTTGGTGAAAACCTGCTCCAGTTGGGCCGCGTCGGCTTCCAGGATCAGCGCCCCCGGCGGCGCCAGATCGAATTCCAGGACGACCCCGGCCGAGGACGCGAGCGGCAGCATGGCCCGGTTGACGATGCGCAGCACGGCGACAAGATCGACCAACGCGATGTCCAGCCGCAGCCGGCCGGCGTCGATGCGCGATTGGGTGAGCAGGTCCTCGATCAGGTTGCGCAGCCGAATGGCGTTGCGGTCGACGACGGTGAGCATCTTGACTGCCCCCTCGGGCAATGTGCCGCCGTCGCCGTCGCGCACCATTTCCAGATAGCCGCTGATCGACGTCAGCGGGGTGCGCAGTTCGTGCGAGACGGTCGAGATGAAGTCGGCCTTGGCCTGATCGAGTTCGCGGAGCAGCTGCACGGCCTGGGCTTGGCGTTCGATGAGGTGGGCCTGCACGAGACCGTGGGCCAGGTCCGCGGCCAGGTGCTGCGCGACCCCCGTTTCGCGCGGTCCCCAGTGCCGGGCGTGACCGGCCATCGCCACCCAGAGCAGCCCGAACGGACCGCTGCTGTCGCCGATCGGCACCACCAGGGCCGACCGGACGTTGGCGGCCTGCGCCACCTTCAAGACGGCGGAATCCCCATCTATGGGCTGATAAACCCGGAAGTCGTCGACGGCGAAGGCATGGGCCGATTCCCACAGCCGTATCGCGAGCGCCCGGTTGGCGACGGTGTCGAAGTCGAAGCCGGTGGGCAGCGGAGTCAGGCGGGGCAGGTGCCATTGGGCGGTGAGATCCGGAACCCGATCGTCGGGGAAGGTGTGCAGCCAGCTCCGGTCGGCCTCGAATGCGTCGCCCAGGCCCCGGACCAGGTGTTCGGCCATCTGGTTGCCGTTGGTGGTCCGGCGGATGGTCGAGGAGATCAGCCGGGTGCGCTGGCGGAACTGCTCGGCGTCCAGTTCGGCGATGACGTCGGCTCGGGCGCGAGCGCTCAACGCGTTGACCGATCGGGCCAGTGCGCGTACTTCGGAGGGCCCGTCGTCCTCATCCGCACGGGCCTGCAGATCACCGTCGTCCAGCCGACGCACGACCTGCCAGAGCTTGGTCAACGGTGAGCTGATCCCGGCTGCTGCACGCACTGCCAGCCACAGTGCCAGCAGCACCGCGATGGCGATCGCGATCAGCAACAACGGCACGGCCAGCCCGCGCAAGCGCCGGGACTCCGCCCGCAGGTCGTTGCGTTTGGTGGATAGTCCGCTGGTGACCGCCGCGTTCGCTTGGCGGAACGCGTCGAACAACGCCTTGCCCTGGACCTCATCGGGCAGTGATGGGTCAGTCTTGACCTTGGTCGATTTCGCGATCGGGTCGGCGTACGTCGTCAGCCACGCCTGTGCCCGGTCTCGCTCGGTCGTGATCGCCGCGTCCTCGTCGTGTTGGCCGACGCTGTCCAGCGAGGCGCCGACCGTGTCGAAGAAACCGGAAATCTTGGTCCGGTTCGCGGTGTACGGCTCGAGAAACTCGCGGTTGGCGGTGAGGATGTATCCCCGAGTGCCAGTTTCGATGTCGAGCATTGTGGTCAGCGCGGAGTTGTGCGCATCGGTGGCCGGCGTGTAGCCGCGGGTGAGCTTCGCGGTCACGGAGGTAGACAGCTGGATGGCCAGCACTCCGGCCAGACCTACCAACAACACCAAGGCGGTCATCGCGATCACCAGTTGACGCAGCCGGCCGGCGACGGCGTCCCGGCCCTTGGGCAGCGGCGTCGAGTCGGTGATCGGCACTGGGACCGGGACGGTCGTGGTCACGGGGCCGACCTGGCCAGCACCGCCTCCACACGCTGCAAGAGGTCACGGGGGCTGAAAGGCTTGACTACGTAGTCATCCGCGCCGAGCGCGAAGCCGGTCTCGACTTCGAATTCCTGGCTCTTGGCGGTTAGCAGAATTACCGGCAACCGGATGTCGAGGGTCTCGTCGCGCAGCTTGCGCATGATGTCGAGGCCGGACAGCCCGGGCATCATCACGTCCAACAGCGCGATGTCGAAGCGCGACTCGGTCAGCTCGTTCATAGCGGCGTGGCCATCGGCCACCGCTATGACATCGAACCCGGCGCTGATCAATTTCGACTCGACAAGTTCGCGGATGTCGCGGTCGTCCTCGGCCACGAGTGCGCGTTTCGACTCGATCGCGGGGACACCCTGCTCGGTCATGGTTCAGACCCTTTCTTTGCCCCTATTCGATTACTATGACCCCCCGTCACGTGCACGATCATCCCTGGTGACTGGAGATGCGCAAATCGGCTCGCAACTGAAGCTGGGTCGCGAGCCGCACTTCCGAATCGTCGAGGTCCGTTCCGAGGAGCGCAAGGACTTTCCGAAGCCGGTATCGAACCGTTGTCACATGAACACTCAGAGTGGCCGCGGTCGCTAACGCGTCGGTGCCGCAGTCCAGGTATCGGAGCAACGTGCGGGCCAGTTCCGGTTGATCGAGAGCGAGCGTTGCCAGCCGTGGATCCTGCAGATCCGGCCGTGTTCGCAAGGTCTTTTCCAGCAAATCGTTGAGTAGCCGCGGTCGCTGCTGGTCGAACAGCAGCAGGCCCTCGTCGGCATCGGCCGGCAGCCGGCTACCCGTTCGCAGGCGTCCTGTCGTCCGGCCTGCCTCGAAACCGTTCGCATCGCGCTCATCCCGAACGGATTCGTGGGCGGCATTCAACACCAGGTCGGCTCCACGCCGCGATGCCGAGGCGTCGGTGACTGAGATCACGGCGGGTCCGACGCCCATAGTGGCGCCGGCGTCCACGTGCAGCCGCACCGCAGCCAGGGCGGTACGCAAGAACGGCACCGCCTCGGGAGCGGCCGCGGTACTCGGCAGCAGCAGGTAGAAACGACCGTCGAGGACGGTCCAGGGTGCGCTGCGCCGGAAGGCCGCGGCATGAACCGAGACGATCCCCGCGAGCTCGGCGAGCCGGAGGTGCTCGGCGGCGGGATCGGCCGCCGCGGCGTGCCCGTCCGCAGAGCTGTCGCGTTCGAGGGCGTCGGGGTGGTGGTCGTCGAGTGCGATCGCGGCCACCACACAGGGTTTGTCGGCCGCGCGGCCGACCGCTCGCACGATCGCAGCCGATCGACCGGCAAACAGTTCAGCCAAATCTTCGCCTGATTGCCGGCCGGCGCGGGCGTCCGGCCGGACCAGCTGTTCGGCGGTGAGGCGAGCCGCGCCCAGCAGGGCCTGGCGGGCATGCGCGGGGAATTCGGTCGCGCCCTGCTGGACCCAGATGGCCCCGAGCTGGCGTCGCCCGGCGAAGACCCCAACCGCGAGCCGGTGCCGCACCCCCGACTCGGGATGCTCGGCTATCTCGACCACGTCATCGGGCGTGGCCAGCCTCTCGTACACACCCCATTCCCGGAGCAATTGCAGATGCGCGGCCGGACCCCGGCGTCCCAGGATCGAAAGCCGGCGTAGCTCGTCCACGTCATCGCTGGACCGGGAGTAGGCCAGCACTCGGGCGGCGGTGTCCTCGATGGTGACGAGCCCACCGGTGAGCGTCGCGATGGTCTGGGCGAGCTCGGCGAGGTCACCCGGGTCGCCGGCCGATCCCAACACCGGCGCCGCCGCGGCCTCGACGTGCCGGGCGAGCTCGAGGTGGATGTCGTGCCAACTCAGGCCGGCCGGCGCCCACCAGACCGGGACTCCGGTTCGGCGCACCGCGGCTTCGACGGTCCGGACGACTGCTGGCGCCGGCCGGCGCAGGACGAATCCGGCCACCGCTGCCCTCGATTCGCCGGCCGTTGCGCTGGTCGTCCGGCTGCGGGTTACCGGCTTCGGTTCGCTGGCCGCCGCGGCTTCGATCAGACCCGGCAGGCTTGACGCGTCGAGTCCGATGGTCAGCACCAGGGCGCCGGCCGGCAACTGTCCGGTCGGGTCTTGCGGATCGAGCAGGTACAGGTGATCGAAGCTCGGGGGGTCGGCCAAGTCGAGCTCCTGCGGTCCTGCCTGGACGTCGATCTTGCTCGTATCAGAGCGATTCATAGCCCCGATCCTAACTTTTTCGAGCACAATTGAGGGGTCGCATCGGCCTAATCTTGGGGCTCCGACGAACGAGGAGCAGGTAGTGGACGCAGTAACTCAGGTACCCGTACCGCGCAATGAAGCCGTGCTGAACTACGCGCCGGGATCACCCGAGCGGACCGCACTCAAAACCGAGTTGGCGGCGATGGCCAGCTCCGAGGCCGAGTACACCTGCACCGTCGGCGGCGAACAACGGCTCGGCGGTGGCGCCCGCGGCGTGGTCGTTCAGCCGCATCGGCACGCCGCGGTGCTCGGGTACTACGGCCAAGCCACCCAGCGGGACGCTGAAGACGCCGTGGAAGCGGCACTTTCGGCCGCGCCGGCTTGGCGCGAACTCTCCTTCGACGACCGCGCGGCCGTGTTCCTGCGGGCGGCCGATCTACTCGCCGGACCGTGGCGGGCCCGGCTCAACGCGGCCACCATGCTTGGTCAATCCAAGACCGCGATCCAGGCCGAGATCGATGCGGCGTGTGAGCTGATCGATTTCTGGCGCTTCAACGTCGCCTTCGGGCGAGCGGTGTTGGCCGAGCAACCGGCGTCATCTCCGGGGGTCTGGAACCGGCTCGACCACCGGCCGCTCGAGGGCTTCGTCTACGCGATCACGCCGTTCAACTTCACCGCCATCGCCGGCAACCTGCCGACCGCGCCGGCGTTGATGGGCAACGTGGTCATCTGGAAGCCGTCCGAAACCCAGTTACCGGCCGCGGTGCTGACCATGCGGTTGCTCGAGGCAGCCGGCTTGCCGCCCGGTGTCATCAACCTGCTGACTGGCGACGGCTTGGCTGTCTCGGAGGTCGTGCTCACCCATCCGGATCTGGCCGGCATCCACTTCACCGGGTCGACGGCGACGTTTCAACATCTGTGGCGCAGCATCGGCACCAACTTGGCCAACTACCGGACCTACCCGCGGCTGGTCGGCGAAACCGGTGGCAAGGACTTCGTGGTCGCCCACCCATCGGCGGACATCGACACCTTGCGAACGGCGTTGGTGCGCGGGGCGTTCGAATACCAGGGTCAGAAATGCTCGGCGGCCTCGCGGGCCTATATCCCCGCTTCGGTGTGGTCGCAGCTGGCCGATCAGCTCATTGCCCAGACCGAGGCCCTCACCATGGGCGACGTCACGAATTTCGAGAACTTCCTCGGTGCCGTCATAGATCGTCGCGCCTTCGACCGGCTGGCTGCTGTGCTCGACCGGGCCAAGAACGATCCGGCCCTGCAGGTGATCGCGGGCGGAAGTGCCGATGACAGCGAGGGATTCTTCATCCGGCCCACGCTGTTGCTGTCCACCGACCCGCATCATGAGATCTTCTCGACCGAATACTTCGGGCCAGTGCTGGCGATCTACGTCTACGACGACACTGCGCCGACCGCGTTCGACGACGTGCTGGACTTGGTGGACAAGGCGGCGCCGTACGGGCTGACCGGTTCGGTCATCGCGACGGATCGAGCGGCGGTGGCGCAGGCGATGAAGCGGCTGCGGTTCGCGGCCGGCAACTTCTACGTAAACGACAAGCCGACCGGCGCAGTGGTCGGTCAGCAGCCTTTCGGCGGATCCCGGGCCTCGGGCACGAACGACAAGGCCGGGTCGATGTTGAACCTGCAGCGGTGGGTGTCCCCGAGGTCGATCAAAGAAACGCTGGTCCCGCCGACGTCGGTGAACTACCCGCATCAAGCGGCTGACCCGAGCGAGGTGGGCTGACCGTGGCCCTGTTGCGGGAACCGCTGCTGGCCGCAGCCCGGTCAGCTCCGCTGCGACGCGTGGCCGAGAAGTCTCGGCTGACCCAGCCGGTGGTCCGCCGGTTCGTCGCTGGTTCGGCGGAGTCCGACGCAATGCGGGTGACGAACGGCCTGCTGGCGCAGGATCTGCGGGTGTCATTGGACTTTCTCGGCGAGGACGTCACCTCGCTGGCCGGCGCTGAGCGAACCGTGGCCGCCTACGAATCCGTGCTCGCCGGGATTGGCCGGGCCGGCTGGGGCGACCGCGTCGAAGTGTCGGTGAAGCTGTCGGCTATCGGCCAATCTCTGGTGGACGGCCCGAAACACGCTCTCGAGGCGGCGCGCCGGATCTGCGTTGCCGCCGCAGCGGCCTCGACCACAGTCACGCTGGATATGGAAGATCACACGACCACGGACGCCACGCTCCAGACGTTGCGCGATCTTCGGGTGGACTTCGAGTGGGTCGGCGCGGTGCTGCAGGCCTACTTGAAACGGACGGAGGCCGACTGTCGTGAGCTCGCCGCCGCCGGCTCTCGGGTGCGGCTGTGCAAGGGCGCATACGCCGAGCCGGAATCAGTGGCGTTCCAGGATGCGGCGGTAGACGCTTCCTACCGTCGGTGCCTCGATGTGTTGCTGCGCGGGCAGGGGTATCCGATGATCGCGACGCACGATCCAGCCATGATCCGGCACGCGCAGCTAACGATCAGCCAGACCGGACGGACGAACGACCAGCAGGAGTTCCAGATGCTGTTCGGGATTCGGCCCGATGAGCAATTGGCCTTGGCCGCGGCCGGCAATCGCATGCGGGTGTACGTGCCTTACGGCGACGAATGGTACGGCTATTTCATGCGTCGGTTGGCGGAGCGGCCGGCTAACCTCGGGTTCTTCCTGCGTTCCCTGCTCAGCCGAGGTTGATCCAGTTATCTGGGATAGGCGACTGTTCAGTCGCTGGATAGGCGGCTGATGCAGTCGCCTGGTTGAACCGTTTCGGTCACGGCCGGCATTAAATCGGGATATGGTTTGCTGCTGGCGCGAGACGGATCGACGCCATCGGGGGACGCAGGGAGCGGCAATGACGGACGGCACAGAACAGCAGCCGCGGTACGACGGGGCGCCGCCTACGTCGGACCAGTTCGGCGGCGTGGCGGTGAATCAGCCTGGTACGTACCAGGCCGCGCCGTACCAGGCCGCGCCGTACCAGTCTGGTACGTACCAGGCCGCGCCGTGGCAGTCCGCGGCTCGGTCTGAACCGCAGCGGCAAACCCCTATGCCATACGAGTATTCGGCCCAACCTCAGCCGTTCGGGTCGCCGCCCGGCACGACGCCGTATGTGCCGTACCCGTACCCGGGCCAGTCCCAGTACGGCTATTGGCAGTCTAAGTCCAGTAACGGGATGGCGGTGGCGTCACTCGTCCTGTCCATTTGCGGCTTCATGTTCTTCGGGCTCCCCGCGTTGCTCGGAATCGGTCTGGGCATTGCCGGCTACCGGGAGTCCAAGCGAACCGGAATCGGCCGACGCATGTCCATCTCGGGCATTGTGATCGGAATTCTGTGGGTCATCCTGTACCTGGCCTTGGCCGCTTTTCTCATCGCGTACCTGCCGGATCAGGCGTAGGCGCCCACCAGAAATCAGTGCTGGCGATCCAGCACGAATCACCCATTTGGCGTGTCAGCAGTTCGTCGGAATCGCAGGCTATTGCAACCAGGCGGGCGGTGAGCCGATGTCGCGGACGACCTGGCGGGCCAGTTCGATCAGTTCGCGTCGACCCATTCCGACCACGTCCGGGTCGATGTTGATCTTAAGCTCGGCGAGCCGAAGTCCTAACTCGTCGTCGGTGAGGTCGAGCAAGACGCTCAGTTGCCGGTCAAGCTCGCCAATGCCTTCGAACATGTTCACAGCGTCGCGTTGCAGGCCGGTGATCAGGCGGCGGTCGATGGATACTGCGATGGTGTCACTGAGTGTTCCGAGAAACGCGCGGATCTGCAGATAATCTGCTTCGTTTGTTGCCGCTAACAGTGGGTAGTAGTCGAACGCTGAAGGCGGGTCGGCGGCGATGCGCGCTGCTACGCCGGCGCGCACGCTCTCCAACCATTCTATCCAGTTCAGCCCGGCGTAGGTATTGCGCTCCAGGTACATTGGGCGACTGTCAAATGCTGCCTCAAGTTCCTGGGTGTTGTAGCGCGAAGTCATCTGATCTATCTCTGGTATCAGTTTGGCCGCTGCCGCTTGATTGTCTTCGATGTAGCGGTCGTAAAGTGTCTCTTCGTCGCCATAGATATCTAACCAGTCTTCATGGTAGTGCTCGCAAAAAAATACCAACTGGGGGTATTGAGACAAGTCAATTTCAAGCATGTTCGACTTCCTTCTGATGTATGACGCCCATTTATAAATGGACATGCGAACTGACCATTCGAAAGCCGACCGGTGAGTCATGGTCCTTGGCCAGATGAATGATAACGCGTGAGCCGGGCACGGCGTCTGCGGCGCCCCTGGCGTGGACAAGGCCAACCGGGATATTGAAATCATGGGGTATTTGAACGGAGCATTTAGTACTCGTCAGAAATCCCCTGACGGCCTCTCGTTTCGCGATGATGGCTCGCGCCGTGATGTTGTCGGCCGTGACCTCGTCCTTGTAACCCGAAGAGTAACTAACTCCGGGTTCGCGGGCGCGTCGGTCCCACATTGCCTTGTAGCTGCCGTGTTTGTAGAGGGTGTGTCCGTCCTGGCGGAGTTCGTGCCAGGCAAGGCCCGCTGGCGGCACGGTGAGGTTGATGGTGTCGCCGTACATGTGGATGAGGGCTTGGCCGGCGTCCATGTGCCGGTCGAATTCGGCTAGTGCTTTTTTGCTGACGGCTTGGCGTAGTGGGTTGAGGGCTTTGCTGAGGCCGGCGGCGGGGATCGCTGCTAGGGCGTCGCTGGCGAAGCTTCGCCAGTTGACGGTTGTGTCGCCGTGCAGGGCGCGGTGGGTGTCGGTGAGGAGTTTGGCGGCGGCGGCGAGGGCCACGATTGCCCAGACGGCGGCGGCGGCGGGTGGGCAGATGAAGTCCAGGGCCATGCCGGCGTACGACAGCTCGGTGATCAGCGCGCTGCAGGCGGCGGAGAAGGTGGCGGCGCTGGGATGTTCGGCGAATTCGAGGAACGGGCGCGCGGCGCTGGTGGTCCAATGACCGACGTTGCCGGCCCAGTGGCCAAGTTTGGCCCAGCCGGATCGTCGTGGGTCCAGTCCCGGTGGTTGTGACGTCCACTGTCGGATCAGCCGGTCGCGTGCCGAGGTCAGGGTCTGGAGCTCGGTCTGGAACTGGGATACGAGCAACGAGGTCGCGGGCCCGGCTTGGTCGACGAAGCCGCTCCCGCCGAGTCGTTGATCGTCGAGCGAGATGGGTGAAATGGTCGCGGCGTCGAGTTGGTTGGTCAGTTGGCGCCGCAGGTCGGTGAGTCGAGCGGCGGAGCCGCTCAACGTGCTGGCATAGATCGTTGCCGCACCGGCGCAGTCCTCGAGCCAGTTGGCGGTGGCGGTGCTGACTGGTGCGATGGTGCCCATCGATCCGATGAACTCCGAGGCCGCGAGGCCGTGCCAGCCGGCGACTCCGCCGTCCTGCACGGCGCTGGACACTGACCGTACTGACTGCGCGGTGTCGGCGCACCAGCCGGCCATGGCGCGCAGGCGGTCGCTTTCATCGGTCGGTATCGAGATGGCGAGGCAGTCGGCGACGGCGGTGTAGCTGAGTTGGGTGAGTGAGGTCGTCACGGATGGTGACCTTAAGGCCAAGTGGAACCATCCCTCGGAGTTATCCACAGGAGCGGCTTTGCCCTTATGGGTGCGGAAGGTTCTGCTGGGACCGTAGACCCAACTTTGACCGTCGGCTCCGCGTCGACGGTCGATGTCCGGAAGCGGTAGACACCTGGTTGGGGCGGGAATCGTCAGTGTTTGCCGGGGTGATCTAGACCCGGCGGTATGGGTCGGCGCCGCTGGCTGGTTATCCACAGGCGTCGTAAGTTCGAGGGAGTGATGCCCCGGGATGTGTGAGTCTGTGGCCATGTCGACTGATCGCCCCAGCCACGGACCTCGTTGCGTAGCCAGGTTTCTGCTTGCCGGGTTGCTGGTCCTGCTCGCGAGCGCATGCTCCAAGGGTGAGGCAGTAGCTCCGTTGGCATCCAGCGCGCCGACAACCGACGGTCCCTCGGTCAGCTCGTCACCGAGCAGGTCGCCGACGGTCGCGCCGATAGCCACCGGTGTCCCGGCCGACGTGCCCACGGCGGTAAACAACCCGAAGAAGGTCGGAGAGAAGCCGCCCGTCCCGCCAGCGCCGGGCTACGGTCCAGACGATGTTGGCAGCGCCATCAACTTCGCGAAGTTCTTTATACGAACCATCGACTGGGCCGGCGCCACCACGAATCCCGCCTATATGAAGCACTACTACCAGCCATCCTGCACGCAGTGCCAGGTTGTCGCTGATG
>JAOPUZ010000017.1 GCA_025966315.1 Frankiales bacterium
TGCACATCCTGAGGCATGGAATGCCAAGCTTAGCGTAGCAAAATCGTTGAACAGTCAATATTTCCGTGACGTCATTCAAGGCTATTCCAAGACGGTAAGCATGACCGGCATTCGACAATTGACGTTCGACGTTGAGTCCGAGCTGCTGAGCAACATGAATTGGTCAACTTTGCTTCGGGACGCCTTAGATTTTGATTCGTCATCGGCATTTCGGATCGAAATTCCGAGCGAGCCGGGCGGGCTCCGCTACTTTGAAAGATCGGTGTTGTACTTCTGCCACCTTCTAAGCACGGCGGACGCCGTGGTCTCCGTATGTCCGAGCAGACAGCTCGCATTACTGTCCGCCGCGGGACGAGCCGCAGAAACTGCGATGGGTAGAAGGTTAGGTGCGATATCCCTATTACCCTATGGAGATGTCCTTCTGGACGGCGCATTAGATTCGATTAAAGGCAGCGTATTCAATGCAGTCGATGACTACGCAGTACTTGGGGATGGGTCGATCGACGCCCTACGGAAAAAGTACCTGTCGGTTAGACTGGGCACAACTCTACATTTGGATAGCGACTTTGCGCGGGACCGGGCAGTGCGCTGGAGCCGCGTAGCTAAGCGACCTCCAAATCCCCTTCGAGATCTCCTACTAGTTGACGAGCTAGCGTGGCTACTCGAGTCATATATAACCAGCGGTAACTACCCCGCGCTTCTCAAATGGGCGCAGCGTGTCGACCACCGCCTGATTCAAGTCCCGGACCGTTCGCTCGGAAAATATCGAATGCTACTTTCGAGTCTCCACACATCATTAGACTAGGACGAACACATGCGCAAGGAGTTTTACGACTTCGTCGGCCCTTCATTTCGCTCGGATCTGGAGGAATTCTTCATTGCCCCGGCTGCTCATTGGCTCTCGGGCAACGACGCCCTTGCCTACGTGCTGCCACAGGTTAGCGGTAGCAACTGGGAGTGCAGTCTGACGATCGAATTCCTGTTGAACGTTAAAGACTATCCGACTATTACTGATGATGACCGGGTTAGGATTCGTACAAAGACCCTCGCGACGGCGCGGTGGATGCTTGGTCGAATTGAGACCCCTAACCAAGATGAGGCCAACTGGGATGGTGTCCCATGGGATACCGCGGTGTGCTTGAGAACTATCATGCGCGTGTCGACTGAACTGCGCGGAGACTTCTCTCCTCATGAGTTAACTAACATTGCAGACTGCATCCGGCGGGTAACCAACTGGCTGGTCAGACACAGCTTCCATTGGGATACGGAAATAAGATACGCTGCAGGGCCGGCCGACCTTGGCCAAGTACTTCGCACGTTAATTGAGATAGCGCGCGAGCATTCCCATTTTCTACGCGCGGCGGAGGCTTCCGTTGGCATGTTGGCGTCCGAGTCGATTGTTGACGAAATCGCACGCTTATTGCTCGCGATGGAGGAGCGATCTGATATCTCGGTTCCGGACGGGGATCCCGCAGAGGTGTCTTACTGGGTGGACGCGTTCAACTCAAGCGAGGTAATAGACGCGCTTGCCCATTACCTTTTGCACTGCGGTTCGACCCATAGATGGGGTGCAACGCGGCACGATGTGGATTGCAAAGCAGCAGTAATCAGAGCGCTACAATACATTGAACTGACTCAGTCAGACGGCACGTGGGGCGGAGTTGCTGACACGTGCGGTACGCTGTACGGCTACCTAGTTGTTAACGGAATGATGGCTAATGTTAAGCATGAGGACGACGTGGTATTTCGCGCTCTACGGTGGATGTGCGATGAGAAGCAATCACTTCCTGATGGCAGCTTTCTTCACACCTCATACGTTACGGTTTTTTATGCGCTTGCTCTCTCCGAATGCTATCGGTCCTGGCCCCTGGGTACTCGTAGAGCCTCCGAAGTGTACGACGTGGTGCTTTGGTCCGCTCCTTCAAGCGCCACAGTTGAGCGGTCCCGCCGCCTCAACGTGCAGATTCAGCTCGAGAATTTAGCAATTCGGCGCGGTGCTGAGTATAGGCGTGCGGCCCGGTTCGGTCGGTCCGTCTGGGGTGTCCTGATTGCGATTCTCCTAGTTGGCATATCATTCGTTTTGTTGATTGTCAGTGGTGCGATATCCGCATCGGCGTCTTTTTCGGCACATTTACGCCGCGCTGACATTTTTTGGGCCGTTTGCGCCCTTTCGGTTCCGCTGATTATCTCCGCGGTAGGAGGCTATCTTGCGCTTATGAGATCACGGGCACTGCAAGAAGCGAGCGCGGACGCGAATTCCACAATCGTCCGGCAGAGATAGCCGATGCTCTGGCAGATTGCTTTGCAGGGTCGGAACATAACGTAGAGGAATCTACAAGAGGGGTGCGCGGCGGCCGTGCGGCTTCAAAGCGTGCCGACCTAGCTGTCTGACCTCATGACGTTGGTGACGCCGGTGGTGAGTCGTGTGGCTGGGGGCTGGTTGCCGGCGGCGGTGTGGACTCGATGGTAGTTCTAGTGGATGAGCAAGCATTGCCGTGCTTGTTCGCGTTCGGCTTCTGAGGTGTAGACGCGGGCGTAGACCAGTTGGCAGGACCCCGGCCAGAATCCGGTTGCAGCGTTTTACTTCGCCGTTGTGGCGTGGGGTGAACGGCCGGATTCGCTGATGGCGGCCGGCGTCGAACAGTGACCGGGTGAACGCTGCTGAGCTGGATCAGGTCACGGGGTCCTGCCATATTGCATCTTCGACTGGGTCGGTACAACTGGCCAGTCACAATCGACGGCAGCCGGGTGCTTGGCGTTGCGCTAGCACGCTGGAAGCTGCCGTCGAAGGTGCAAATCAGGTCCGTGCTGATGCCGGCGCCGGCCCAGCCTAGTCAAGGTCGTCAGAGCGCCGGCAATTTCGATCCCGTTGGCGCAGCCACAATGGTGCCCACGTCCTTCGTTCGTGTGACGATGCGTAGTTGGAATCCTTAGAAGGTTTGGCGCCCGCCAACCAGATCGTCGTGACTCAACTTGGCGCATTACGAACCCTAAGAGTTTCGCGGCCACACGAAGGCGATGCCGGCGCGCGGCATGACCCAGCCATTGAACTCAACAGACACAGTGTTGCCTGGCGCCGCCCCGGGACTTCGACTGATTCGCGCCCGTTCACTGCTCGCGATGAAGTCGAGAACGTTCAAGTGGTCGAAGTCGGTATCGCTGTAGTCGACCGTCACGGAAAGTCCGCGCGTCGGCTGGTCGACGCGAAGCTGCAACAAGTTTTCGAAAAGCGGCACGACGGTTCGATATGTGTAGTCCAGCGTGACCGGTTCGGGTGAGTCGATTGCGGCTTGGCCGAGGTTGACGCTGTACGTCTGCCCACCTTTGCGCGCGGCGCGCCGAATCGTCCTCGATGCTCCGTTGACCGTGAAGTCGAGCAGCTCGAACGCTGCGCGATCGGTCGCGAGTAGGCCGACCCGCCGACCGACGAACCAGGCCGAGTTCGCGGCCGTGTCCTGCGCAATGTCGCGGTACTCAGTCAAGCTCGAAACTGCCGAGAACCGCCGGGTCGCGAAGTGCGGCCGCAAACGAACCTCCCAGTGCATGGTCGCAATGAGCAGCGGAGCACGACCATCGGTGGTGCTCCTATCCATGGATAAGCGAACTGCGACGCGGACGTCTTCGAGCCGCTCCGGCGCTTCGACTGCCTGCTTTCGGATGTCGCCATAGAGTTCTTCGGCGAAGCTCTGGTCGCCGAGACGGAGGCCGAGACCGTTCGCGACAATCTGGTCAAGCGTGTCCGGCGTGGCGACGCGCGCGATATCGACGGGCTCAAACGCGAAGCCGGCGATGACGGCGTCGCGCATGGCTGGTGTCGCGGTGGCCAGGACGCGCTCTAACCGGGCGGTATCTCGAAGTTCACTGTCCTCGCCGTCGAGATACTGCAAGCCGACGCCGAGCAGACCCGTAGTGAACAGCCCGGAACCGATGTCAACGATCGGCCAGTTGGCAATCCACTGCCAACCGCCGATGTGCGGCAGCCAGTGGCCGAGGATGAGCAGGCCGAGACCCACGAAGAACAGCGTCGTCGCGAGCAGAGCGAGCTTGGTTCGGTAGAGGCGATGAAGTGGATCGTGCATTTGGTTGTATGCACGATTATACCATTTCGGACACTGTCAATAAACTACTGTCGTCCCGCCCTCAATCAATCCGGAGCGCTGGGTTCGAGACCGTGGGCGATGATTCCCTACCGTCCGTATCGCAGGCGCGCGAACATGCTCCGGATCGAGTGCCGCATCGTGCTGAACCGGCCAAGGTGCGTGTTCGCGAAGTCTCCGCCGCCGCCACCGCTCATGGTCTGCCTCCATCGTTGGACCCGCCGCGCCACATGCGCATCTAGATTTTGGCATGTATACATGCCTATCACAACCACGGGTCTCCCCCACGCTTGATCGGTGGCAAAACGCGGACCCGTCGACCCATGGGTCCGATACACGCAGGAACTCGGCGTGCGCCTGCATCAGCTACGAATCGAGCGGGGACTGTCTCAAGAACGGTTGGCCGGCGCGGCCGATATCACCGCGTTCACTTACCGGAAGCTTGAGAAGGGCGAGTCCAATCCTGGGACGCCAGCGAACCCGCGGCTGCGCACGTTGGTCGCACTGGCGTCGGCCCTGGAAGTTGAGCTCGTCGCCCTGTTGCCCGACGGCACGCCGGATGTCGCGGTCGGACGCTGACCGAAGCAGCGGGATGGCTTTTCACATCTCAGGCCCCTCAAGCTACCGGCGGCACAAGACTTGCCCCGCGTTCGTGGCCGCGGCGCCTCACGCCAGCTCAGCAAAGGCGGCCTGCCACCGCTTCACGGACGCCGGGTCATCGAGCCAGACCCACAGCAGTCCGTAGTCGAGACGCCGTTCCGTCTCCGCGCTCGTCCAGTGCTGCAGAACTCGGCGTGAGGCCCGCAAATCGAACAGCTCGTCAAGCGCCCGCGGTCCGATCTCGGTGACGTCGGTGTCGGGCTGCGCGACGTACCACCAACAGACGTCGGGAAGCTGCACGTCGTCGGCGAACCGAACGCTCACCTCTGCCTCGAAATTGTCGTTGGGTGCCGAGACCGCCACCCAGTCCCGCTGCCACTGCGGGGCGTCCGCGCCATAGACAATGCTCTCCTGCCAACTCACCTGCACCCGTTGGCCAGCTTGCACCGGCCGTCCGAGTCGGAAACTGATCGCTCGCCGGCCCGGTTGCGTTTCGAGAGCCTCGACATCCGCCAGCTCCACGCCGAATTCGTTGTCCAGTGGCGATACCTCAAGCTTCGTTTCGAGCACGCCTTCGGGATGCACCGATTCGGTGATGGTCAAGGTTTCCAGGTCGTCAAGGCGCACGCGGTACACCGCTGTCTCACCCTGGCTCATCACCTGGCGATTGGCCCCAACCACATACCGGCGCCGGGTCGAGACAAGGTCGTAGTCGCGACTGAGCAGATCCGTCTCCGCGCCGTAGGTGACTTTGAGACACTGCAACACTTGTCGGAGCACATTCTGTTGGTGACGCCGTTGAAAGGCAACCGCCGCGTCACGCGGTGGCTTTCCGCGCCAGTTCGGTACGAGATAGTGCGCGGCCTCAGTACGACGCACGATTGGAGACGTCTCTGTCCGGTACTCCGGATGGAGGCCGAGCAGGATGCGGCAGCCGATCCGGTCGTCCTCTCCCAGGTCGCTGTCGTCTGCATTGCGCAGGGCGACGTCGATCATGACCAACAAGCGCTGCGCCGCGCGTCGGTACGACGTGCTGTCTGGTGGAGGTACCAGCAGTAACAAATGCCGGACGCCTTCTTGTCGAGTCGGGCGGGCGGGCAGATTCCAGCCGGTCGTCACGATCACGGTGAGCTCCGACAGCAGCGTCTCATCGCTCGTGTCAGGCAGCACGACTTAGTGAAACAGATGCCCTCGGTGTGAGCCTCCGGGTGTCCAGATTCTGTCCAGGTCGCTGCGTTACATGCGTGGTGCAGACCAGGGCGGTCTGCGGGACGGATCTCGAGGAGATCATCATGACGAACGACATCACGACCTACGGCGTTGACAGCGCGGTGTTCCGCGCGCCGGCACGGCGAGCAGCCCGGACGATCGCGGCGCGTCAGACGGCGGGGTTGGTGCGCCAAGCTGCAGCGGATGCCGACACCGATCTGGCCATCGTCAAGGTTGAGGACTACACCATGGCCATGGGTGCGACGTCGGCGGCGGTGGTTCGCGTCGCCCAAGCTCAGCGGCACCTCGAGCAGCTGGTGCCCGAGGCCTCCGGCCGTCTGGCCTTCTTGGCCGATGAGCACTTGCTGGGATGCGCCGAACTGCTCGCGGACCTCCGTCGAGACCTGCGGCGGCGGTGAACATCGTGTGGAACGTCGTGCTGAGCGTTGGCCTTCTGCTCGTCATTCCTGCCGTCATCGGCGTCACGGCGTTGTTCGGTCGCTGCCGCCGACACCAGCGCGAACTAGCAGCACTCAGCGACCGCCTGTCGATGGAGGCGCGCGTGCAGGCGTTCACCCTGCATACGCTGCAACAGATGCGTGACGTCGTCCGAAGTGATCGGGTGCACCAAGATCGGCGTCAGCCATGACGAACCTGCCACTGCAGGGGGAGCGATTGTGACCCCACCTGCGCAGCAGTACGCGACCGTGATGGCCGATCCTCCGTGGGACATCGGGCAGGTGGGAGGTAATCGAGGTGCGGTACATCGATATCAGCTGCTATCGGTAGATCAGATCGCCCGGATGGCGATCGAGCCGAAAGCTACTGACACCGCCCACCTGTGGCTCTGGGTAACGAACGCCAGTCTGTGGGCCGGCCACCAGGTCATGGAGGCGTGGGGCTTCACCTACCGCTCGATCCTGACCTGGATAAAGCCGCACTTCGGGATGGGTCAGTACCTGCGAACCCAAACCGAGCACTTGTTGCTCGGTACTAGGGGCAGGGCGCCGGTGCTTTTCCGTGGCCAGGGATCGTGGTTCTACGCCCCCGTGCAGGAGCACTCGCACAAGCCGGAGGAGCAGTACGCGATCATCGAGCGGCTGAGCCCTGGGCCGTACCTGGAGCTGTTCGCTCGGCGACCGCGCCCCGGCTGGCACGTCTGGGGTAATGAGGTGGATTCAGATGTCCAGCTCTGACCCGCGCTCTTGGCTGGACCGCGCCGTTGGTGCGACCTTGTCTGTGCTGGTGGCCGCCCTGGCGGTATTCATCGCGGCCAAGCTGATCGCGGCGGTCGCCACAATTCTGCTCGTCACGGTCGGGGTGGGGCTGTTCGTCGGCATGGCAGTCCTGGTCCTCCGCGGCCGCTCCGACCACGGCTGGTAGCTGGTGACGAATGCACGGCAATTCATATCCGAGAGTTCAGTTCCAGTCGGTGTTGTGGAATCCGCGAAGTTTATTGACTGATTACTTCAATAATCATTAACTACTGGCACCGCATGATTACTTTAAGAATCATTCACGGCCAGAGACGCAATCAATAAAGGGAAGGAGGGCAGCGCTATGTCACGAACACATAAGGATTCACCAAAGAGTAAGCAGGTACGCGCTGCCAGCCGGAAAGGGCGGGAACGCCGCATCAGCGTCCGTGGTGTGCGTCGGGCTGAGCCGGATCTGCGCAAGCTCGGTCGGGCCCTCATCGACTTGGCCCTGGCACAGGCCGAGGCCGACGCCGAAGCGCAATCGGCCGACGAATCCCCGAACCCGGAGTCGGCAGATGACTAGCGCGTCCACGTCGACTGAAGCGCAGCAAGCCGGTCTGGTCTGGCGGCAGCTGCACTGGTCCCGTCCGCTCGACGTGGCGGGACCAGTGGCGGCCGTCCGAGCGTGGGCGGCAGATCAGACGTCGCCGGTTATCGTGCTCGAGGCTCGAAGCACGCCGGATGGCGTGACGTACTTCATGGGGACGTCGGCTCGGGCTCGGTCCCGCGCTGAGCATCGGTTAAAAACGTCGGTTCCCGGTGCGCAGGTCACTACGCCGACCATCCAACGCCAGCCGGTAACGGCGGCAGCGCGGCTGAAACTGTCGACCCGTCATCGGGCGCTACGCCCGGATGCGGTCGAGATCGTCGTCCGGCAATTGCTCGGTGTCCTGGCCCGCGTCAAGAAAGACGAGACGCTCGTCGTGCAGTTGGTTCTCGGCCCGCGCCGCATTCCGCTGGCTGTGCCGAACCAGAGCCCCAGTTCGATCGTCATGCCCTGGTATCAGGTTGCCTGGTACGGCAAGCGGGGCACCGTCGACGGTGAGAAACGAGCCGCGCTGCGTGACAAGGTCGGCGATCACGGCTTTGCCGCCACGCTACGGATCGGCGCCTCGGCCCCGGACCGGGAGCGCCGACGCGTCCTCATCCTGGCCGCGTACTCGGCGCTGCGCGTTGGGGAAGCCCCGGGCCTCAAGGCCCGCCTGGTCCACGAATCCCCGGCCAAACTCAATTCGGCCAGTACGCCGCTGTTTTGGCCGCTGCGCCTGAACGTCGGTGAAGTTGTGGCCCTGTCCGGGTGGCCGATCGGCGATGACGACCTGCCCGGGCTGCCGGCGCTGCACCCGAAGCAGATCGCCCCGACCGCGCTCGCCGCCAAATCCGACCGGATCATCGGCGAGGCCTGGGCCCCCGGTGCCAGCGGTCCGGTCGGCTACTCGGTGACCGACGCCCTGCGTCACAGCTGGGTGCTCGGCCCGACCGGTACCGGCAAGTCGACGCTCCTGCTGAACCTGATCTGCCAGGACATGCAAGCCGGCCGAGCGGTCGTGGTCGTCGAACCCAACGACCTCGTCACTGACGTCCTGGCCCGGGTGCCCGACTCCCGCCGCGACGACGTCGTCCTGCTCGACCCAGTCGACAAAGCCCCGGTCGGGATCAATCCGCTGCAAGCGCACGGCCGAAGCCCGGAACTGGTGGCGGATAGCCTGCTGGCCACCTTCCAAACGTTGTACGGCGACGGCATCGGGCCGCGCTCGACCGACATCCTGGCCAACGCGCTGGCCGTCCTCGTTCAGCGGGCCGACGCCAGCCTCGTCATGCTGCCGCTGCTGCTCACGAACCCCGGCTTCCGCCGGTCAATCACCCAACAAGCCATCCGCCGTGACCCGATCGCCGCCGGACCGTTCTGGGCCTGGTTCGAGAACCTGTCCGACGACGCCCGCAGCCAGGTCATTGCGCCCCTGTCCAACAAGCTCCGGCCACTACTCCGCCCGCAACTGCGAGCAGTCCTGGGGCAACGGCAACCCCGGTTCAACATCCGCCAGGTCCTGACCGAGAACAAGATCCTGCTGGTGCCGTTGCAGAAGGGGGTCATCGGACCGGAGAACGCCCAACTGCTCGGCTCCCTCGTCACGTCCGAGTTGTGGCTGGCCCTGCGTGAGCGCCGCGCAGTCCCGGAGGCCCAGCGGATCCCGGTGATGATCTACATCGATGAAGTCCAAGACTATTTGAAGCTGCCCGGTGACCTGGCCGACGCTCTGGCCACCAGTCGCTCGCTGAAGGCCGGCTGGCATCTGGCCCACCAGTACCGCGATCAACTGAGCCCGAGCATGCGCGCCGCGTTCGAGTCCAACGCCCGCTCCCGCATCTGCTTCCAACTGGCCGCTGCTGACGCGCGGGCCATGGCCGCCGGCCAAACCATGCTCGGGGCCGAGGACTTCACCGCGCTCCCGGCCTACCACGTCTACGCCTCCCTGATACGGGGCAACAACCTCCAACCCTGGGCCTCAGCCACCACCCCGCCCCAACCAGGTCGCATCAGCAGCCCGACCGACGTCCGCCGCCGCAGCCGCGCCCAGTACGGCCAATCTCTGGAACGGATCGAAGCCGACTTCGCCGCCCTGCTCGACAGCAGCGACACCGCGGCCCGGGCCGACAGCGCCACCGGCCGACGCCGCCGGAGCACCCCATGACCGTCCCCTCCCCCAGCAACGCCGAACACCCAACCTTGAGCGCCGCGTATTCCGGTCGCCGCTCCGGTCGCGTCGAGCCCCTAGCGGTCGGACCCACCGAGTTCCCGGGCCCAGGGGTCACCAGTGCGCCCGAAAGTCTCACCCCAGTCAGGGTGAGATTCAGCGCCAGACGCCGGGCCGTCAGGCCGACGCAGCGCCTCAGCACCGAACGAGTCGAACGCCTCGAACACAGCCTCAGTGCCCGGGACAAAGCCATCCTCACCTGCCTCCAGCACTACCGCTTTTTGACCACCGACCACCTCCAGCGACTGCACTTCCACAACCACGCCACTCCCACTGCTGCTGGTCGGGTGTGTCGGCGGGTGTTGGAGAGATTGGCCCGTCTGCGCGTCATCGAGCATCTGGAACGGCGCATCGGTGGCGTCCGGGCCGGCTCCGCGTCCTACGTCTGGCGGGTTGGTCTCCTCGGCGACCGGCTACTGCGTACCGAGCATCGTGACCAGCCCCGCGCCCGCCGCAAAGAGCCCAGCCTGCGCAACCTCGAGCATTGGCTGGCCATCGCCGACGCCCACCTCGTACTCGTCGAGCTGGCCCGAACCGGGCAGCTGGACCTGCTCCAGTCCACGACCGAACCGGGCTGCTGGCGCACCTACCTCGGCCCGGCCGGTGACCGGCAGACCCTCAAGCCCGACCTGTATGCCGTCACCGCTATCGGGGAGTTCGAGGACCACTGGTTCGGCGAAATCGACCGCGGCACCGAAAGCCTGCCCACCATCCTGCGCAAGTGCGTCCAGTACGAGACCTACCGCCGCTCCGGCCGCGAACAGCATGACCACGGCGTCTTCCCACTCGTCGTCTGGATCACGACCACCGACCAGCATGCCGACCAACTCCGCGACGCGATATCGGCCAGCCGCAGTCTCGATGCCGACCACTTCCGGGTCTGCAGCCTGGCTGGTTACGCCGCCCTGGTGCAGGGAGGTGCGGCATGAGCCCGGCCGACCCGCTCACGCTTGATGAGACGCTGCTCGGTGACGCCGCCACCGTGCTGGCCACGCTGCCACCGGCTTCAGTTGACATGGTCCTGACCAGCCCGCCCTACTTCAGGCTGCGCGACTACCAGATGCCCGGGCAGCTCGGCCTGGAACCCCACGTCGATGGCTGGGTCGGCGAACTGGACCTAGTGCTCCGTGGCGTCCGCCGGGTCCTCAAACCCACCGGCACCCTCTGGCTCAACCTCGGCGACTCCTACGCCACACACCCGACTCAAGGCGCTCCCGCTAAGAGCCTGCTGCTAGCCCCGGAACGCGTCGCGAGTCGTCTGGTCGCGCAAGGCTGGGTGCTACGCAACAAGATTGTCTGGGCCAAGGCCAACCCGATGCCCACCTCGGTACGAGACCGGCTGGCCTGCACTCACGAGTACCTCTACGTCTTTGCCGGCCCCGGGCGCTACCACTTCGACCTCGACGCCATCCGCGTCCCACACACCAGCACCAGCCCGAAACGCAGTATCACTGGCGCCATCGACCGGGCCCGGGAAACCTGGCGCGGCCCGAACGGCGGCAACGCCGCCGGTCTGGCTGAGCTGCACCAGCGAGGCATTGTCGGCCACCGGAACGGCAAGAACCCGGGTGACGTCTGGCGCATCGCCTCCAGCAACTTCCGGGGCGCCCACCACGCCACCTTCCCGGTAGAGCTGGCCCGTCGCGCCATTCTGGCCGGCTGCCCAGCCGGTGGCCTGGTTCTCGACCCGTTCATGGGCGCCGGCACCACCGCCATCGCCGCCGAACAACTCGGCCGCAACTGGCTAGGCGTCGAACTCAATCCCGCCTTCAAGGCCCTCAGCGACCACCGCTTGCACGCCGAACGAGCCAAGCGCACCAGCCAGGAAGCGCGGGCGGCATGAGGTCACCACCTATGCAGTGCATGCCTCGTCGGTGTCATGCGGCCGAGCGTCACCGAACTGACAGCAAGTCAGCTCCGCCCGTCCGCACCAGCACCGAGGAGGTAGCCATGTCCCTCGCGGACACCGGTTCCAGCAAAAGCAGCGTCAAGACGTTAGCGATTCGCCTGGAACCCGACCTGCACCAACAGCTGAGTCTCATCGCTCAACTGCGCGACAGCACCATCACCGACGAAATCCGGGAAGCCATCGAGAGCCACATCGCCCTCGTGAAGTCCAACCCGGACCTCGCCGGCAAGGCCGACACCGTGCTCGCGGACATCGAACGTGATGCCACCGCCCGGCGCGACGCCATCGCCACCCTGTTCGGCACCACCGAACCGGCCAGCCCGCCACCGTCAACGTCGGCCCGACGTGGGCGCAAGACGACTGGCGAGACGGAGGTACCCGACAGCTGACCCGTGACCCGGGGCAGGTCAACGCACCGCACCTCGGTGCAGAACCTGGCAGGGACCGGACGGTTCGAGAACAACGCGCCTTCAGCGCTCCACTTCTCACCGTCCGCCCCTGCCAGTCCTACCAACCAACGCGAAAGGAGGTGACCACATGCACTACGAACAACCAACACCCGACGAGGCCGACCAAAACCAGCCCGAAGCGTCGGCCAATCCACCGCCTGGCGAGGCGCTGGATGAGCAGGTCGGCGACGTCTACCGCGCCGAGCTTCCCGACGACAAAGCACCCGTCACCATCGAGCGACTCGACGAAGGCGACCGACCTCGCATCTGGGTCGGCTCCTGGCTCGACTACAACAACGGCGTCCTCTACGGCCAGTGGATCGACGCCGACCGCGACGCCGACGACCTCTGGGGCGACATCGAGACCATGCTGGCCGCCTCACCGACCGCCCAGGAACACGGCGAGGTCGCCGAAGACTGGGGCATCTTCGACCACGAGAACTTCGGCGATGCCACCGTCAGCGAGCAAGACTCCATCGACCGGCTGAGCCGCATCGCGAAAGGCATCACCGAACACGGGCAGGCGTTCGCGGCCTGGGCAGAGCTCACCGACTTCGACGCCACCGAAGACGCCGACACCGACGAACGGTTCAGCGAGGCCTACCTGGGCGAGTACGACTCACTGGAGGCCTACGCCGAGCAGCTGCTCGATGACCTGGGCTACCAGGAACTGCTGGACCGGGCGCTCCCAGAGCACCTCCACCGCTACGTCGAGATAAACCTCGCCGGATTCGCTCAGGATTTATGGCTCAGTGGCGATGTCGCGCTCTGCCACAAACAGGGAGGTGGAGTATGGCTATTCGATAACCGCAACTAATAGGTGGGAATACCTTTCCTTGACTCGGTGGAATTCACAACGCCTGTTTACTTTAAGAATCAAGGGATTTAGAATAGGAATGAGATGAGACGTATTTCCCTAACGGCCGACCAGGCCAATGCAATCGGCGCCATTTTTAGCGCTCAGCGCAAAACGCTCGGTCTCACAACGCGCACCTTGTCACTCCGTTCCGGAGTAAACCAGGCCACCATCGTCAGACTGGAGCACGGCGAAATTCGGTCCCCACAGCCCGACACTTACGTCGACCTCGCGCGGGCCCTCGGCATTCCGACATCGGACCTGTTCGCGTCCGCCGGCTGGATCCCGGCCGAGGAGCTCCCAGCCTTCAAGCCCTATCTTCGGGCCAAGTACCGCGACCTTGACGAACAGGCGATCGCCGACCTCGAGCGCTACGCCGACCAACTGTCAGCTCGCCACGGCGGTCACGGACCACTCAACAACGAAGACGAACTCCCATAGAGACACAGATCAACTAACCGCAAGGAGGCACCCATGAAACAACCACACAACTTTGAGAACGAGACAAGCACGCTGGGCGTCCTCCGATCGCTCATCCCCCGCCGGCCACTCGGCTTCGCCGACGCCCGCCGCATCGCCGAGTTTCAAGCCGACCGCCTGCTGAATCGGCACGACGTCCATGACGAGCCAGTCCCGACTGAACTTGTCCTGGATCTACCTCGCGTCGTCGTCGAGTTCGACGGCGATCTCCCCGGTCACGCCGCCTCGGGGTTCAGCGACTGGGACGCACATCGCCGCCTCTGGGTCATCACGATCAACCCAGACGAGCCCGCCACACGCCAACGCTTCACCATGCTGCACGAGCTGAAACACATCATCGACCACGACCGGCTGACGCTCGCGAGTCCAATGCCGCGGACCATCTACGGCCTGCCGCCCATCGAATACCTGGCAGACTACTTCGCCGGCTGCGTCCTGATGCCGAAACGAATGATCCGCGCCGCCTACTACGACGGCATCCAACGACCCGGCGACCTCGCCGAGCTGTTCGATGTCTCCACCCGAGCTGTAGAAGTGCGCCTGGCTCAGCTTGGCCTGACGGCCCAGGTGACACCGCCGCCCATGCGTAACTACCGACGCCAGCCGCGACCACGTCTCGGGCGCTACCAGCGCTTGTCGTCCTGGTCCTGGACGACGTCTGATCAACGACACGAGGTGCGGGTATGACCGCCACCCAGACGACACCCGCCAACGTCCCGCTGCTGACCGTTGCCGAAGCCTGTGCAACTTTGCGGATCAGCCGCTGGATGTTCTACCGGCTCGTTCAACAGCGCCAGCTTCGTACCGTGAAGATCGGCAGCCGACGATTGGTACCCCCAGCAGCATTGAACGCCTACCTGGAGCACCTCTCAGCTCAGGAAAACGTCTGATGGCCCGGCGACGCGCAAACGGGGAAGGCACCATCTACCAGCGCAAGGATGGTCGATGGGAAGGAGCCGTCTACCTACAAACCGTCAGCGGACAACGCAAACGGATACGGACATACGGCAACACTGCGGCCGAAGTCCGGACTGCGCTGGCTCTCCAGATCAACGCCAACCAAACTGGCGTCCCGGTAGCGGATACCCCGCTGTCCGTAGGGACCTACCTCGACTACTGGCTGGCCAACATTGCGAAGCCAAATCGTCGACCCAAGACCTATCTGCTCTACGAGCTGACGGTGCGGCTGCACATCAAGCCAGCGCTCGGCGTCAAGTCTCTGACGCGCTTGTCTGTCGCCCAGGTCCAGGAGTTTCTCAACAGCCAACTTGCGGCGGGTCGTTCGATCAGAACCGTCCACCTCATCAGGACAGTCCTGAGCGCAGCTCTCACCCGCGCGATGAGAGAAGAACGGATCGTCCGCAACGTCGCGCGCCTCGTCGAGCTACCGCCCTGGCGCCGCAAAGAGATCGTTCCGTGGACCGCCGACCAGGCTTCAGAATTCCTGTCTATCAACCAGGATCACCCGCTCTACCCAGCATTCCTGCTGCTGGTTCTGTATGGCCTGCGACGTGGGGAAGTCCTTGGCCTTCGCTGGGAGGACGTCGACGAAGCCGAGCGTGAGCTCCACATCCGTCAGCAGGTCCTGCACGTCGGTTCCGCCGTTCACATCGGACCACTCAAGACAGAAGCGGGGCAACGAGATCTGCCCCTGCTCGATGTCGCGAGCAGGGCTCTGACCTCAGACAGAGATAAGGCCGATCGTCCAACGGAAGTCGGCAACGGTGTTGGACTCGTCTTCGTCAGTCGAGCTGGTACGGCCATCGAGCCCAACAACTTCGGACGCCGCTTTCAACTCGCGGTCGCAGCGTCTGGACTACCTCGGGTGACACCGCATCACCTGCGACACACGACGGCCACGCTGCTCAAGAATGCTGGCGTCCCAGCACGAGACACTCAGCTCATCCTCGGACACGCCCACATCTCGACCACCCAGCAGCTGTACCAGCACGGCGACCTCGAAGGTCAACGACGCGGCCTATCAGCGATCGAACGTGCGCTCACGGCAGGGCTTGACGGCAGCCGTAGCCGTCAAATACTGCCGTCAGAGCAACCGATTCCTCAATATTTACAACGATTTCAATCTGGAGGGCCAGGAGGGACTCGAACCCTCGACATTCTGCTTAAGAGTCATCTCCAGCCCACCTACGAACAGCGCCTCACCGAGGTCAAACTGCTCGCCCGCGTTCGTCAACGCGCGTGGATACTCGGATCGGCTGCCGTCATATTTAGCCGTCAACAAACGACGGTCGGCAGGTTGGCCTTGGCTGCTCTCGGCGTCCAGAGCTTGGGTAGGGAGACCGGACGAAGTCCCTGAGCGTGTACGACAACTCCCATCCTGATCACCCTCACGGCGAGGAATGAACCTCCATGACGCTTACGAATGCGCAAGAAGACGATCCGGGCTCCGCTGACCGATCTTCGCGCAGCGCCATCTCCTACATCCGGGTCTCCACGAAGGAGCAGGCTGAGCGAGACGGCGACCCCGAGGGCTACTCCATTCCAGCCCAACGAGAAGCCATCGAACGAAAGGCCAAAAGCCTCGGAGTACAGATCATGAGGGAGTTCGTCGACCGAGGCGACTCTGCCAAAACGGCGGACCGGCCACAACTACAACGACTCCTCCGCTTCGTCGACGAGGAACCCGGTGTCACCCATGTCATCGTGCACAAGGTGGATAGGCTCGCCCGCAACAGAATGGACGACGTCACGATCAGCTTCGCGCTGAGGAAGGCCGGCGTGACCCTCGTCTCAGCGGCCGAAAACATCGACGAGACGCCCAGCGGCATGCTCATGCACGGGATCATGAGCTCCATAGCCGAGTTCTACTCACACAACTTGGCGACCGAGGTCGTCAAGGGGATGAACCAGAAAGCGAAGATCGGTGGCACCCCCGGTAAGGCGCCGCTGGGATACCGCAACGTCCGCGTCTGCAACAGCGAGGGCCGCGAAGTCCGCACGATCGATCTAGACCCTGAACGCGCAGAGCTGATCCGCTGGTCGTTTCACGCATACGCCACCGGCGATTGGACCCTCACGGCGCTGGCCGCCGAGCTGGAGGTCCGCGGGCTGACCACCAGACCGACGCCGAAGTTTCCCGCCCGTCCCGTCCGCGCGAGTCACCTCTACTCGATCCTGACTCACCCCTACTACAAGGGACGCGTCGTCTGGCGCGGCGCAGAACACAGCGGACGCCATCCGCGCCTGGTTGACGACGCGCTGTGGTCCCGTGTGCAGTCAGTCTTGGAGGCTCACGCACCGGGCGAGAAGCAACGCATCCATGATCACTACCTGAAGTCCAGCGTCTTCTGCGGCGGCTGCGGAAGCCGGCTGGTGATCACCAATGCCAAGAACCGGTATGGCCAGATCTACCCGTACTTCGTTTGCGTCGGTCGCCATCAGAAGCGCACTAGCTGCACCCGCAAGGCCATCCTGATCTCCGTCGTCGAGTCGCTAGTGGAGGACTTCTACGCCGATGTCTCACTCGACGACGACCTCCGCGACCACTTGGAGACGACGCTGGTGGCCCAGCTAGAAGCCAGCCAGTGCCAGGCCATGAACGACCAGCGCGACTTGGAAACCCAGCGGCAGGGGCTGGCCAACCAGCGAATAAAGCTGCTGCAAGCCCACTACGCCGGAGCGGTGCCACTCGACCTCCTCAAGTCCGAGCAACACCGCATCGGACAGCAGCTGGAGATCATCGAAGCGCGCCTGTCGGCCACGACGGCGCACTTCCATGACGTCCGCAAGAACCTGACCGCCGCGCTCGACTTCGCTGTAGCGTGTCACCGCGCGTACCTGGAGGCCGACGGTCGCACCAGGCGTCTCCTTAACCAAGCCCTCTTTGAAAAGCTCTACATCGATGACGGGGAAGCTAGCGGCGAGCCGCTCGAGCCGTTCCAGACGCTACTGGGGACCGAAGCGATGGCTACGGTCGGACGTGGCACGATCACCGACGCTCCGACGACAGACGCCACCTCGTCAGCATCACCGGCGCCCTCGACCGGCGTCTGGACGCGTTCATCGATAGGTCGCTCACGACGCAGAACCCATCAAACGAACAGACCCGCAGCGACGGATCACGTTCAGCGGAGTTTGAAAGCGACCACCCAAGTGCGCCCGGCAAGATTCGAACTTGCAACCTCTTGATCCGTAGTCAAGTGCTCTATCCGTTGAGCTACGGGCGCCAACCAGCCCACCGAAGTGGACCGAGGATGGAGTCTAGCGGTTGCGAGGCAGCCAACGAAAACGGCCAGCAGCGCTAGCAGACTCACAGCGGAGGCTCGGGGATTTGAACCCCGGATGGGCTTGAGACCCAAACCGCATTAGCAGTGCGGCGCCATAGACCGGACTAGGCGAAGCCTCCCAAAGCACCGAGCTGCCCGATAGGACGGTACGGCCAACACAGACTACTGGTCGCTGCCTCGCCCGGGCAAAGCCGGGGCGAGGCAGCGCATCACGCCCGTCCGAGCAGCCGCTTCAACCGGTGCGGACGGGTGATGAAGGCCTCCGCCTCCAATGCTGCTACCGCGATCCGGGGCAAGTCGCGCGTCCCCGGATAGGACAGAAATCGGGGCTCCCAGTCCGGCCGGAACTTCACGTTGAACCGGTACAGCGTCTCGATCTGCCACCACCGGCTCGCGAACACCAGGATCCAGCGCCACGCCCGCAGCACCGGCCCGGCCCCGATCCGCTCGCCTCGCTCGAGCGCGTCCCGGAACACCGCGAAGTTCAGCGAGATACGGGTCACCCCCATGGCCGCGGATTGCTGGATGACCTCGGCGATCATGAACTCGTTCAAGCCGTTGTCGGCCGACCGATCCCGGCGCATCAGATCGAGCGACAAGCCGTCCGGGCCCCACGGGACGAAGTTCAGCAACCCTCGCAGCTCACCGTTCTGCGTAGCGGTGGCCAGCAGGCAATCGCCGTCCGCCGGGTCCCCGAGGCGGGACAGCGCCATCGAAAACCCGCGCTCGACCGCGTCCCCCCGCCACGCCGTCGCGACCCGTTCGAGTTTGAGGAACTCGTCGCGTTCGATGGAGCTGGCCCGCCGGAGCTGCACTTCGTACCCGGCCCGCTGCACCCTCGTGCAGGCCTGCCGCACCCCGCGCATCGGCCGGCCGGCCAGGCTGAATTCCTCGACGTAGATGATGGCCTCGTCGCCGAGCTCGATCGCGGCCAGGCCCGCCTCACGATGGAAGACGGTCGCACCCTGTTCACTGCAACCGATGACGGCGGGCACCCAGCCGTATTCCTCGACCTGGTTCATATACGCCTCGATCGCGCCGGGCCAGGCCTCTGGATCACCGATCGGATCGCCGGACACCAGGAAGACACCGTTCACCACCCGCCCCGTGATCGCCGCCTTTCCGCTGGCCGACCAGACGATGCGCTTTTCACGCCGCAGCGCGAAATATCCCAGCGAGTCGCGGTGGCCCTGTTTGGCGAGCAGCTCCCGCAGGCGTTGCTCGTCCTGGGCGCTCAAACCTTCATCCGGTTCGGCCGGACGAAGCAGCAGGTAGACGACCAGCACGGCCGTCACCAGGCCGAACGCGCCCAACGTGACGTGGACGATGTCGTCCAGCCGATCGCTGCGGTAATTCACGGGACCGTTCAACCCGATGAGCCCCAGCAACACCTCCTGCGCACGCTGCCAGATCGACGGCGAGCCGCGCAGCCGATCGTCGGCGCCCAGGGTCATCAGCAACATGCCCCAGACGAACGCGACCACCAGGAACTGGACCGCAAGTTTCGGAGCCAGCCAGCGTGACACCGGATCGGCTTTGGCCCGAAACTCCCGACCCGTCGTCGCCAGCAGCGCCAGACAGGCCAGCGAGATCGCCGCCGCGAAGACCGTCCCATTGCCGACATGGGCAACCACCAGCAGCGCGTACAGCACGATGGCACCCCGCCAGGCCCTACGCTTACGGCGCCGCAGCATCGTGCCCAGACGCCACAGGAGCAACCCGGACACGGCCAGAATCGACACCGCGCCGGCGGACAGCTCGACCGGCAGGAAGTCATGAATCTGGCTCAGGCGGTGCCGTTCACGGGGCACCAGCGCGACGATCAGATTCAGAACACCGGTGAGGGACGTGATGGTGGCGACGATCCCAGGCACGCGGCTCTGATATCGGCGCCCGAGCTCGGATTGGGCGAGGCGTTCGAACGGACGCTCGGTGCGCAGAGGGCCGTCGTTGTCGTCGCGGGGCGAAGACATGCGATGCACTCCAGACCAGGAACTTCCACTTGCTCGGACACCCCTATGTTGCCGTATCTGGAGCGAACCCGCTTAGTGCGGCGCTATGGCCGGAAGGATGAACCCGTCCAGCAGTTGCCGCAGTTCGGCGTCGTCGGGGACAAGGCGACGAAGCAACGCCCGGTGGATCAAGAACCCCGCGATCATGTCCGGGACGAACTCGTGCACCGCATCGGGCCGTACCTCGCCCCGGGCGACGCCACGACGCAGCAACGCCAGCAGCGCGTTCTTGCGGGGATCGAAGAAATCACACTCGAACACCTCGGAAAAGCCGGTGTCTCGCAGCGACTCGCTCATGATCGAGCGCATCGCATCGCCCGTCGAGCCGTTTATGACGGCGGCGGCCTGCTGTAACAGCGACAACAACGCATCACGCGTGGTCACGTCGTCGTCCAGCTCGACTTCGATCACGTGCTGCAGCGGCCCGATCATCAAATCGCTGACCGAATCAAGCACCAACTTCTGCTTCGTCGGCCAACGCCGGTAGATCGACGCCTTGCCGGTTTGCGCCCGCGTGGCCACCGACTCGATCGTCAACGAGCCGTAACCGCATTCGGCCAGCTCGGCCACGCACGCCGCACGGATCGCAGCCTCCAGCTCGGCACCACGCTTACGCTGCCGCCCGATGTCATCGCCGGAACCGCTGCCACCAGAGCCGGCCGGCGACCCGTTGTCAGAGGGCCCTGCAATATTGATTGGTGCGGCGGTCATCGGTTGCGGGATCCTTTCAAGCGGCCGACGGCAAGTCGACAAAACGTCTGGCGAATCGACACAGGCTAGTTACGGCAGTGAGAAAGAAGCTGTGGCCGGCCTGAGCGTGAAACATAGTGGACGTTTGCGTTCCTTATCGTCCTGTGGTTAGCCTACCTCGTAGTGAACGACATCGTTCCCTATGCATCGGGAGACTTTAGCGTCTCAGCTCCGTCTGATCCACCACGGCCGGTGATTTTCGCCGGCTCCGCAACGTAGGAGAGTCGTGACCACGACAAACGAGGCCAGTTCCAGTGCGGCTCAACAGCCGTCGGAAGGCCGTCAATCCAGTGGTGACAGCCACGGCAATTCACACAAAACGCTGGCGCTGCTGATCATTGCCGGCGCCCAACTGATGATCGTGCTCGACGGCACCATCGTGAACATCGCCTTGCCGAAGATGGGCGTGTACTTCGGCAAGGACCAGACCGAGATGACCTGGGCCATCAACGCCTACACCTTGGCTTTCGGTGGCTTGCTGCTGCTCGGTGGCCGAGCTGGCGACATCCTCGGGCGCCGCCGCATGTTCATGGTCGGCCTCGCCTTGTTCACCCTCGGAAGCTTCCTCGGCGGACTGGCGCACAGCTTCGAATTTCTGTTGATGGGCCGCATCATCCAGGGCATCGGTGGTGCCATCGCGTCACCCACCGCGCTCTCCCTGATCGCCACCGAGTTCGAGGAAGGACCCGAACGCACCCGCGCGTTCGGCGTCTTTGCCGCGGTGGCCGGTGCCGGCGCGGCCCTTGGTCTGCTGCTGGGCGGCGTGCTCACCGAGTACCTGACCTGGCGCTGGGTGCTCTTCGTCAACGTGCCGATCGGTGTCATCCTGGTCGCCGGCGCCTACTTCATCCTGCACGAGGGCGAACGGTTGAAGGGCCGGTTCGACTACCTCGGCGGCGTGCTGTCCACCGTCGGTATGGCCTCCCTGGTGTACGGGTTCATTCACGCCGCGTCCCAGGGCTGGTCCAATACCGTCACGATCGGCGCGTTCGTACTGTCAGGCGTACTCATTGCGAGCTTCGTATTGCTCGAATCTCGGCTGTCCTACGCGATGATGCCGCTGAAGGCGCTGGCCAACCGGAACCGCTCGGGCGCGTACATCGTCATGCTGATCATTGGCGCGGCCATGTTCGGGATGTTCTTCTTCGTCACCTATTTCGTACAGGGCGTGCTGGGCTACTCCTCATTGAAGGCCGGCCTGGCGTTCCTGCCCGTCGCGTTCGTGATCGGCGGTGCCGCCCAGGTGTCGGCCATGCTGCTGCCCAAGGTCGGGCCACGCTTCTTGATCTTGATGGGCTCGATCATCATGACCGTCGGGCTGTTCTACTTGTCCACGATCAGCGCCGACTCGACCTACCTGGGCCATCTGCTGCCCGCGCTGATCATCATGGCCTTCGGTATTGGCAACATCTTCGTGCCGATCACCAGCGTCGCAGTATCCGGGATCGAGCCGCACGAGGCCGGCTTGGCTTCAGCCCTGTTGAACGTGGGCCAGCAGGTTGGCGGCTCGATCGGCCTCTCGGTGTTGACCACCGTCTTTGCCAGCGGAGCCCGAAGCGAGGCAACCCACCAGGGCGCTTTGCTGGCGGCGATGGTGAAGGCTGGTAAGGCGCCGGCCGCGGTGCTCGACCACTTCAAGGAACTCAGCGCCGCATCGAATAGCGGGCTGCCCGCTTCGGCCGCGGCCCGGGGCGACCAACTCGCGGCCCACGCGACCGCGGCCATCCAGGCACATGGTTCGTCGCTGGGCTTCCTGACCGCCGCCATCTTTGCGCTGGTCGCGGTCGTCGTCACCATCACGATGATCCGGATCGGCAAGAACGAGATCGTCGGGCAAGAGGCCACTCCGGTTCTGGAAAGTCCTACGCAGCCGTTGTCATGACACCGGCTGCGTAGGACTGTCGGGCTCGGGGTCGGGGTCGGGGTCGGTCACGCTACGGCGGCCTTCACGAGCTTGGCGTACTGGTCCGCTCCGGCGGGACGCAGGTGCAGGCCGTCGTCGTAGAACCAAGTTCTATGCCCGTTGGACTGGGCATACCAGTCCAGGACGACGGTGTTCTGGAACCGCCTCGCCACTTGCCGGATCGTCGCGTTGTTCGGGGCCTGCCAATCCCGGGGCACCCGGTCGGTCAGCAGCACGACCCGGGCTCGATCTTTCAACTGCGACAGCGTGCTGGCCAGATCGGCGGGCGAGATGATGCCGTTGTTGCCGGTGTGGATGGCCACGATCGGCGACAGGCCGCCCGCCGAGTGCAGTGCGCGTACCTGGTCGAGGGTCACGTACGGCTGGCGTCCCTCGACCGCGCTCACCCGGCACCCCGAACCGTCTCGGCCCAGCGTCTGCAACAGCTCGGGCTGCGCGCCCAACATCACTGAGTCACCAAACGCGCTAACTGCCTGGGACCGCGGAACTTGGTGTGTCGGCGAGACGGACGGCCCCGGCCGGGTCTGGGACGCGATGGGCGGGGAACCAGCGGATTGGGACACCGCGGGCTGGGACACCGCGAGCGGGGAACCAGCGGATTGCGACCCAGCGGATTGGGACACCGCGGATTGGGACACCGCGGATTGGGACACCGCGGGCTGGGACACCGCGAGCGGGGCCGGGGCGGACTGGGCCGCGATGGGCTGGGACGCGATGGGCTGGGACGCGATGGGCTGGGCCGCGATGGGCTGGGACGCGATGGGCGGGGACACCGCCGGCGGGGCCGGCGATTCGACCGCCGCAACAGCCGCAGATCCGGCCGCCGAACCGGGCGATCCGGGCAACAGAAGGCTGGCCAGAATGATGGTCGCCAGCGCGGTTACGCCCAGCAGGCGCGGCGCGACGATCCGCGCCGGCGAACGTCGACGGACACTCGCGACGTCCCGGTGGGCGTCCCACCACGAATGGCCGGCCGCTCGCAATGGACGTTCCACGAACCGGTAGCTCAACCCGGCCAGGACCACCGGCAACAGCAGCCGCACCGGATCGACGAGCCAGCGGTTCGCCGGCAAGTCCACGCCCGGCCGGGTCACCACCGACACCGGCCAATGCCAGAGATAGATCGCGTAGGACCGGTCGCCCAGCCAGCGCAAAGGCCGGATGTCCAGGCACCGGCCGAGGACACTGCGCCGTCGGGCCACCGTCGACACGGCAACGGCCGCCAGCACGCTGGCGACCACGAACCCGCCGCGGTACAGCGACGGATCGAACTCGTTGAGGTGGTACGCCAACCAACCGAGTCCAATGAGAGCAGCCAGCCCGAGGACGTCCGTCGGCAACGCGCGGAACCGCCACGTCCGGCGCTGCTGCAACTCCAGCCGCTCAGCCAGCGCGGCCATGCCGGCACCGGCCAGCAGGCCCATCGCGTGCGTGTCGGAGCCGAAATAAACTCGCGAGGAGTCGGCCAGGTACGGCACCCCGGTACGGACCGCCTCGACGATCATCGCCGTGCTCGACGCCGCCGCCAGGCCGAAGGCCAGCAACGCCACCATGGAGAACCGGTGCCGCCGCCGGCCGGTGAGCCGCACGACCAGCAGGACCAGGGCCGGCCAGATCAGATAGAACTGCTCTTCGATGGCCAGCGACCAGAGGTGTTGCAGCATGGGCGGCCGGCCGCTGGCCACGAAATAGGACTGATGGTCCGAGATCAGCCACCAGTTGGTGACATAGCCGAGGCTGCTCGCCACCGACATTCGCAGGGTCGGCAGCTCATCTCGCCACACGAGCGTCGAAGCGGCGGTCACCACCGCCAGTAGCAACAGCAGCGCCGGGAACAGCCGGACGAGGCGGCGGACGTAGAACCGCGCGAGGTCGATGCGACCATCGCGGGCCAGCTCGCCGAGCAGCAGACGAGTGATCAGGTACCCGCTGATCACGAAGAACAGGTCGACCCCGAGGAAGCCGCCCGGCAGCAATTGCGAGTCGGCGTGAAAGACCACCACGGCGAGGACCGCTAGCGCCCGCAGTCCGTCCAACCCAGGCAGTCGCCGCCGCCCGACCACCGCGGCAGCTGCGGTCCGCGCCTGTCGCAACATCCCACCCAAGATTGACTGAATGGGGATGTTTTCACGCCCGAGCGGTCCCGCCCGGGTGGCGCGCCGGACCCGCGCCGATCGGTCAGCGAGCCGCCCTCGGGCCGTCGGAAATCAACGCCGGGCTAGTCGAGATCAACACTCGATGACGTTGACCGCCAGCCCGCCGCGGGACGTCTCCTTGTACTTGTCCTTCATGTCCGCACCGGTCTCGCGCATGGTCTTGATGACATTGTCCAGGCTGACGACATGTGTCCCGTCCCCCCGCAACGCGATCCGGGCCGCGTTGATCGCCTTCACCGCGGCCATCGCGTTGCGCTCGATGCAGGGCACCTGAACCAGGCCACCAATCGGATCGCAGGTCAGGCCCAGGTTGTGTTCCATGCCGATCTCGGCCGCATTCTCGACCTGCAACGGCGTGCCGCCCATCACCTCGCACAAGGCGCCGGCCGCCATCGAACAAGCCGAGCCGACCTCGCCCTGGCAACCCACCTCGGCGCCCGAGATTGACGCATTCTCTTTGTAGAGCATGCCGATCGCGCCGGCCGCGAGCAGGAAGCGAACCACACCGTCCTCGGAGGATCCCGGCACGAAACGGCGGTAGTAGTGCAGCACTGCGGGGATGATGCCAGCCGCCCCGTTGGTCGGCGCGGTGACCACCCGTCCGCCGCCGGCATTCTCTTCGTTGACCGCCAGCGCCCACAGGTCCACCCAGTCCATGACCTGCAGCGGGTCCGCGGAATCCGGGTCCGCGGTCAGTGTCCGGTACAGCTCGGGAGCCCGCCGGCGCACCTTGAGGCCGCCCGGCAGCATGCCTTCGGCGGCCAGGCCATTGCCGACGCAGTCCTGCATGACGCGCCAGATCTGGAGCAATTGCGCGCGGATCTCATCCTCGTCGCGCCATACCTGCTCGTTGGCCAACAGCACCCCCGAGATCGGCAGCCCGGACTCCTCGCACCGCTGGCACAGCTGCGCACCGGTCAGGAACGGATAGGGCTGCGGGGTGTCGTCCGGCTTGATCCGGTCGGCACCGGTCGCCGTCTCGTCCACCACGAAGCCGCCGCCGACCGAGTAGTACGTGCGCTCGCGCAGCAGCTCGCCGGCGGAGTCGAAGGCGGTAAAACGCATGCCGTTGGGATGGAATGGCAAGCTCACGCGGCGGTGCAACACCAAATCCTCGGCGGCCAGCCCGACCGGATGCCGCCCGAGCAGGTCAAGCTGCGACCGGGCCCGCACGTCCGCCACCAGGTCGGCGATCTGGGAGGTGTCGATCGTTTCGGGGCGATGGCCCAGCAAACCCAGAATGACGGCCCGATCCGAACCATGCCCGCGACCGGTGGCCCCGAGCGAGCCGAACAGTTCGGCCCGGACCCGCGCGGTCCGGGTCAACACACCGTCCTCACTCAGGCCCTCGGCGAAGCGGAGCGCCGCCCGCATCGGGCCGACGGTGTGCGAGGACGACGGCCCGATTCCGATCGAGAACAGCTCGAACACGCTGATGGCCACGCCACCATGATGCCTTTATTTCACCCGTTGCCCCGTATGCCGCCGGCCCGCGACGCATTGCGCGGCCCGAATTCCGGGAAATTCTGAGTTTTTCCGGGAAGTCGGGCCGCACAATGCCGGCGGCCGCTGGCGGCGGAAATTAGACGATGGTGAGGGTGACCGCGATGTTGCCGCGGGTGGCCTTGGAGTACGGGCAGAAGCCGTGGGCCAGCTCTACCAGCTCCTGGGCCTTGGCCGCGTCCACGTTCGGGATGTTGACCTCGAGTTCGACGGCCAGGCCGAAGCCACCGTCGTCCGACGGGCCGAAGGACACATTCGCGGTCACGGTCGAATCCGAGGTATCGATGCCCTGGGTCTTGGCCCGGTTGGCCAGCGCACCCTGAAAGCACGCCGCGTAACCGGACGCGAAGAGCGTCTCGGGGTTGACCGCCGGCTCCGGGGTGGTGCCGGGCTGGGCCAGATCGACGTCGATGAGGCCGTCCGCGCTGGTCACGTGACCCGCCCGGCCACCCTTGGCGGTGGCACTGGTGACGTAGGCGACCTTGGTCAGTTCGATGGGCATGATTCTCCTTCAAGGGATGACTGGACAGTGGACTGCGCGGCCCAGTGTGCCGCAGTCTCTCTCGACGGCTGGCCGCGAGCTTCCCCGCGATCATCCTCCTGGCATGCTGGGCGCACCATGCCTGACGTTCAACGCATAGCCCGCACCGCACAATTCCGGGCGACCGTGGCGCAGATCGACGCCCTGTCACCGCGGATGCGCCGCCTCACGCTCCGCGCGCCTGAGCTGGCCGAGCACGACTGGCCGCTGGCCTGCGATATCGCGGTCGTGCTCGCGGCCGAGGACGGCCGCGAAGTACGTCGGCGGTACACGGTGCGCTCGCTGGATTCCGCCGGACTGGTCCTGGACGCGGTCCTGCACGGCCACGGCCCGGGTTCCGCCTGGGCCGCCGCGGTGACGGTCGGGGAACCGGTGACGTTCTTCGGTCCACGCGGCGAGGTGCCGGCGCCTGAAGCGGGCTGGTACCTGGCCCTCACCGACGAGGCTGGCCTGCCGGCGGTGGCCGCAGCCTCCGAAGCGGTGTTGGCCCGCACCCCGACGGCATCGTTCCGGGTGCTGGCCGAAGTGCACGACGCGGCCGAGGTCTACCCCTTGCCGCCGGGGGTCCGGGTGGACTGGTTGTCCCGCGGTGAACGCCCGGCCGGCGGGGTCGAGGTACTGAACGCCGGGCTCGCGGAGCTGGCACGGGCCACCGACCGGCCGGGGTACGCCTACGTGCTGGGCGAGTCGCGGGCGGTGGTCACGCTGCGCGACGCACTGGCCCAGTTCGGGCTCGACCGCGAGCACGTGTACGCGAAGGGGTACTGGAACCTCAACGCCCGCGCCGGACGCTAAACCCGGCCCCTATCGCCGCGATCGCCCCTATCGCCGCGATTGTGCAACACCTGGCATCGCTGGGATGCCAGGTGTTGCACAATCCGGAGCGGGATGGTGCCTAATGCGTGCTGAAGACCTCTTGGTACGACGCGAGCGCCGCGGTGACGGCCGCTTGTTCGGCCGGCGTCGGGTTGGCCGGGTCCTTGGCCGGCGGCAATGCGCCGAATTTGAGCAGGCAAGCCATCAGCAGCATGCGCGCCTTGGTCGCGGACAGGTTGTTGCCCGCCACCGCGAAGGGATCCCAGTCATAAGCCATCCCGCCGGTGTTACCGCGGCCGACCCGGACCACCGGCATGCCGGAAAATGCGGCCAGCCTCAGCGCCGCATTGTTGGTCGGGTCGGTCAGCCCGTACGGGGACATGCCCTCGGCGACGAAGCCAGCTAGCGGAGCCTCGGCCAGATTCTGCTTGATCCGGGCCAGGATCTCGACCTCACTCGTCGGCGATGCCGGCCCCGAATCCGTGCCCACCGTGACGTACCGGGAGAACTTGGTGAACGCGATCTGCGGCATGGCCGAGGCCAGCAGGCCGCCGGCGGCATCCTTGACCGGCACCTCGACCGGCACCGGCGCCTCGGGAGTACCCGACACCCCGGTCACGTAATCCGGCAGCTTGGTCAACCGCACCTCCGACGTCGAGGTGTGCTTGCGGACGGACACGAACGTCAGCTGCGGCGGCCCGTAGCCACCCATGTCCGCCACGACTCCACCGTGCCCGCCGACCACTTCGTAGCCACCGGGACGGGCATCGGTCTTGGTCACCTCGCGGGCCGCGTAAACCATCTCGTCCACGATCATCACCGACCCGACCTTGTCGACCCCGGCGCCGTCCAACGAAACCTTGGACAGGATGTACTTCACGCCGTCGACGATGTTGCGGTCACCGTCCGCGCTGACGCTGCCGTGCGGACGCTGCGCACTGTGCCCGACCAAGGGCAGGGTGGTATCGATCAAGAGCCCCAACCAGTACATCGATTCCTCGGTGGTGGGGCTGCCCTCCAGCCACTGGGCCCCGACGTAGTCACCCGAATCCAAGGTGCGCTGCACGATCGTGGTCGCTTTGGCCAGTGCGGCCAGCGTCGGTTCGCGGTGCAGGTGCAGCGGGTAGTAACCGTGGAAATCCACGCCCAGTGCCTCGGGCGGGATGTCCCCCTCGCCCAGGTCGCTCCGGTCTGCCGCCGCGCGACCCTTCTTCCAGCCGCCCGGCGGCGAGGCCCGGACGAAGTCGAAGTCGGCCACCGTGGACAGTTCCACCGAGCGGCCGTCACTGCCGACCCCAAGCCGGTCGATCTCTTCATAGATCCGGCTGGCGTCCGGGTAGAACGTCTGCTTGGTGGTCTCGGCCGGGCCGCCGGGCGTCGAGGTCACGTCCTCCCAGGCCGATCCATCGACCTGACGAGCCATGTACGGCAAGGGGAAAATGCCGTCTTCGGGCTTGAGCTCGACCACGTACACCGGCTTGCCGCCCTCGGCCGGCTCGGTTTCGGAAAAGGCGCCGTCCGCGGTCACCCAGCCGTCCGCGGGCGCGTACAACTCGGCCGCGTCGACCTCTAGCGGGTGGGCCGAGAACGCCTCGACATAGACGGTCACCGGCGCGGCAATGCGCTGCGAACGCAGCACGTCCTTGGCCACCGGGTCACCGGCTGAATCGGTGAGCAACGGCAAGCCGTACTTGGCCCGCGCCTTGTTGGACGTCACCATCGACGGGCTGTTACCAATGGTTGCGGTCGGTCCGGAGAACACCGCAATCTTCGGTTTGGGCATGGTCACGCTCCTTCGAAGGCGAAGCCGGCCTGGTAGAGCAGCTCCTCGGAGTACCGCGGGCCGACGAACTGCAGGCCCACCGGCAGGTCGTCCTCGCCGGTGCCACACGGCACGGTCAGCGACGGGTGGCCGGTGAGGTCGGTGGGAGCGCAGTTCGCGGTGGCCGAACCGAGCCGGCCGCGGATGAACGGCGCCGGGCCGGACCGCTCGCTCAGCAGTTTGTGGGCAACGGCCGGAGTGGTCGGCGTGATGATGATGTCCACGCCGGCCAGCGCCGCTTCGAGCTGCTTGCGTAGTTCAAGCCGCAGATTGTGCGCCTTCACAAAGGGAATTCCGTAGTACTGGGAGTTGACGTGCTCAGCGGTCAACATCAGGGTCTTGGCCATGGTCGGCGTGTCGTTGCCGCCCAGCTCGGACTGCGCGGCGAGCGTCGCCACCGCCTGCGGGTCGATCCGGCCCAGGTGCTGGAAGCCGCCCGTCCCGTAGCTCTTGGTCATGAAGTACGAGCCGGCCGCGAGCCCGGCGCTGGCGATGGCCCAGCCGTGCGCCCACAGCGGTACGGACACCTGAGTGACTTCAGCCCCCAAGGCCGTGAGCGTCTTGGCGCCCTGCTCGAACGCGGCCAGCACGTCCGGGGTGACCCCGACCGGCTCCAGCGACTCGATCAGGATGCCGACCTTCAGGCCCTTGATGCCCTTGCCCGCCGCGGCCGTGTAATGCCCCGCTTCGGCTGGCATGTTGGTCGTCCACTGAGGGTCACGCCAATCCGGGCCGGCCATCACCTCCAGCATCAAGGCGTTGTCGTGGACCGTCTTGGTCATCGGGCCGATGTGGTCCAGGGTGTGGTTCATGTAGCTCATGCCGTACGACGGGACCAGCCCGTGGGTGGCCTTCATCCCGACCAGCCCGCACCAGGCCGCCGGGATCCGGACGCTGCCGCCCTCGTCCGCGCCGAGCGCCAGGTCCACCAGCCCCGAGGCCACCGCTGACCCGCTGCCGGAGGACGAACCGCCGGTCGAGCGGGACGGGTCGAACGGGTTGCGCGCCGGCCCGTAAGCCGAACCCTCGCCCAGGCCCCAGCCCAGGTCTTCCAGGTTGGTCTTGGCCGTGATGGTGACGCCGGCGTCGAGCAGCCGTTCGATCACCACCGCGTCCTCGGTCGGCACCAGCACCGGCTGGCGCCGGCCGCCGTTGGTCATCGGCACGCCCGCCACCTGGATGCAGTCCTTGACGCCGAGCGTCTTGCCGGCCAGCGGACCGGTGGCCGAACCGCGCACCTCGCAGAACTGGATGACCGAGTTGTACGGGTCCTCATCGGGCGTCGCGCGATGGCCCGGATCGCGATATGCACTGTGTTTCAAGGGCACGGACGGCTCAGGCAGGTCTTCCATGGCGTCGATCGCGGCCAGCGAAGTGGCCACCTGCTCGGTGTAGAGCTGCAGTTCCTCGGCGGACAAGGTCCAGCCGGAACGGGCCGCGTAGGCCGCGACCTGAGCGGATTCCGGGGCGCGGAGGTAGCCCCACGGACGACTTGACATGGCAAATCCTCTTTCGGAATAGGGTGAATCCTGATCCTGGGTCATTCACTTGCCGGGCGCAGCTGAGTTCGGTATCAAGCCGCTTCGAAGGCGAATCCGACCTGGTACAGCAGGGCTTCGGCGTACCGCGGGCCCATGATCTGCAGACCCACCGGCAGCTCGTCCTCGCCGGTCCCGCAGGGCACGGTGAGCGCCGGATGCCCGGTCAGGTCCGTCGGGGCGGTGTTTAACACGGCCGAACCGACCCGGCTGCCGTTGATGAACGGCGCCGGACCGGACCGTTCGGTTAACAGCTTGTGGGCCACGGCCGGCGTCGTCGGTGTGATCAGCACATCGACCTCGGCCAGGGCCGCATCGACCTGCCGGCGCAGTTCCAGCCGCAGGTTATGGCCTTTCACGAAAGGCAATCCGTGATAGTGACGCTGCACATGCTCGGCGGTCAGCAGCATCATCTTCATCATCGGCGGCAGATCGTCGCCGCCCAGCTCGGCCTGCGCGGCGGTGACCGCAACCTGCTGCGGATCGATCCGGCCCAGGTGGGCGAATCCGCCGGCGCCGTAACTCTTGGCCATGAAGTACGCCTCGGCCGCAACGGCTCCGCTGGTCAGCGCCCATCCGCTGGCCCACATCGGAACCGACACCTCGCTAACGATGGCGCCGAGCGCGGTCAACGTCTTCACGCCCGCCTCGAACGCGGCGCGCACGTCATCGGTGACGCCCACCGGGTCCAGTCCCTCGGTGAGGATGCCGACCTTGAGGCCAGCGATTCCCTTGTCCGCGCCGCAGGTGTAGTCGAACGGGCCACTGGGCAGATCACGTACCCACTGCGGGTCCCGCCAGTCGTGCCCGGCCATGATCTCCAGCATCACGGCGTTGTCCAGCACCGTCTTGGTCATCGGGCCGATGTGATCGAGGGTGTGGCTGATGTAGCTCATCCCGTACGAGGGGACCAGACCGTGCGTCGCCTTCATTCCGACCAGGCCACACCACGCCGCCGGGATCCGGACGCTACCGCCCTCGTCCGCGCCCAGCGCCAGATCAACCAGGCCGGACGCCACCGCCGCACCGGAACCGGACGAGGAACCGCCGGTGGAACGGGACGGGTCGAACGGGTTGCGCGCCGGACCGTAGGCCGAACCCTCACCCAGGCCCGCACCGGAATCCTCCAGGTTGGTCTTGGCCGTGACCGTGACGCCGGCATCCAAGAGCCGCTCGATCACCACCGCGTCCTCGGTCGGTACGAAGATGGGCTGGCGTCGTCCGGAGTTGGTCATCGGCACACCGGCCACCGCGATGCAGTCCTTGACGCCCAGCGTCTTGCCGGCCAGCGGACCGGTAGCGGCGCCGCGCACCTCGCAGAACTGCACCACCGCGTTGTACGGATCTTCCTCCGGACTCGCCCGGTGGCCGGGGTCCCGGTAGGTGTGCTTGAGCGGGACGGGGGTCTCGGGAAGTTCCTCGACCGCGTCCATGCCGGCCAACGATGCCTGCACCATCTCGGTGTACAACGACGTCTCTTCCTCGCTCAGTTGCCAGCCGAAACTGCCGGCGTAGTCGGTGATCTGGTCCTGCTCCGGGGCTCGCAGGTGGCCCCACGGACGGGTAGACATGGCGTTTCTCCCTGTTTTTAAGGCTGATCGGCTTTGAGGCTGATCGGCTTTAAGGCTGTTCGGCTAGGTCAGGCGGCTTCGAAGGCGAAGGCGAGCTGGTAGAGCGTTTCCTCGGCGTAACGCGCGCCGACGATCTGCAGGCCGACCGGCAGGTCGTCCTCCCCCGTGCCGCCGGGCACGGTCAGCGACGGATGCCCGGTCAGGTCGGTGGGCGAGGTGTTGCGGGTCGCCGTGATTGCCCGGCCGAGCACGAAGTCGGTGACGCTGGTCCGCTCGGTGCGCAGCTTGAAGGCCACCTCGGGCGTGGTCGGCATGATCAACACGTCGACCTCGGCCAGCGCCGCCTCGACCTGGCGGCGCAGTTCCAACCGCAGGTTGTGGGCCTTGACCATCGGGATTCCGTCGTACTGCTGCCGGGCGTGTTCGTAGGTAAGCAGCAGGCCCTTGAGCAATGGCGGCAGATCGTCGCCGCCCAGCTTCGCCTGCGCGGCCAGGGTGGCCACGGCCTGCGGGTCGACCCGGCCCAGATGGCCGAAGCCGCCGGTGCCGTTGCTCTTCACCATCCAGTAGGTCCCCATGGCCAGCGTGCTCAAGCCCAACGGTGCGGCCTGGGCCCACATCGGCACCGACACGTGACTGAGTTCGGCCCCGAGCGCAGTGAGCGTCTTGGCGCCCTGCTCGAAGGCAGTCAACACGTCAGCCGACGCCCCGATCAGGCCCTCGGCCAGGATGCCCACCTTCATGCCCTTGACGCCCAGGCCGTCGGTTGCGACGTACCCGCCGGGCGCGGCCGGCAAGTCGCGAGTCCACTGCGGGTCACGCCAATCCGGGCCGGCCATCACCTCCAGCATCAGGGCGTTGTCCCGGACGGTCTTGGTCATCGGGCCGATGTGGTCCAAGGTGTGGTTCATGTAGCTCATGCCGTACGACGGGACCAGCCCGTGGGTGGCCTTCATCCCGACCAGCCCGCACCAGGCCGCCGGGATCCGGACGCTGCCGCCCTCGT
>JAOPUZ010000045.1 GCA_025966315.1 Frankiales bacterium
GTGCTGGAGGGCCCGTGTTTGCTGGGCTGTAGACCACAAACAGCTATAGTGATCCATGTCACACACAGAATCTTTACATCTGGCTTAACACACGCCTCACAGTCAGCTACTGTCTGTGATCACACGGGTACTTAACATCAGCGCAGTCACCACCGACAGCCCCCCAGGCGAGAAATGAGTCCGGATGTCTGAGAACGCAGCCACCGCCAGCACCACCCCCGCGGCGAGCACTCCGGCCGTCACCGCCCTGGTCGAACAGAACCTCCCGCTCGTCGGCCACCTGGTCCGCGAAACCATGACCCGGCTGCCCGCCCACGTCAACCGCGACGACCTCGTCTCCGCCGGCATGACCGCCCTCGTCCTGGCCGCCCGCAGCTTCCAAGAAGGCCGCGGCGTCCCCTTCGCCCGCTTCGCCGCCATCCGCATCCGCGGCGCCCTCGTCGACGAACTCCGCAACATGGACTGGGCCAGCCGCTCCGTCCGAGGCCGCGCCCGCGAACTAGAAACCACCCGCGCCCACCTCACCAGCAGCCTCGGCCGCTCCCCCAAACCCCAAGAACTCGCCAACACCCTCGGCCTATCCGTCTCCGAACTCGACGCCATCGACGCCGACGTCCAACGCGCCTCCATCCTCAGCCTGCAAGGCTTCGCCCCCGAAACCGGCGCCGCCCTCATGCCCGACACCCACCGCGGCCCCGAACAACTCCTGCTCGACCGCGAACAAATCGGCTACCTCCACGACGCCATCACCGAACTCCCCGACCGCCTCCAATTCGTCGTCCGCGCCTACTTCTTCGAACAACGCCAAATGAGCGACATCGCCACCGAACTCGGCGTCACCGAATCCCGCATCTCCCAACTCCGCGCCGAAGCCCTCAAAATGCTCAAACACGGAATCAACGCCCAATACACCGACACCCCCACCACCCCCACCGACACCACCCGCACCGCCACCAAACTCGCCACCTACGCCGCCACCATCGCCACCCGCTCCACCCTCACCACCCGCCTCCACATCACCACCCCCATGGCCGAAACCCACCCCACCCGCACCTCCGCCGTCGCCTAACACACACCACCATGCCCGCCCGCCGCACCCACACCCGCAACGACTGGCTCGTAGTCGGATCCGGTCTGACCGGGGCGACCTTCGCCCGGTGCCTGGCCGAAGAAGCCGGTGCGAGCGTGCTCGTTGTTGACCAGCGCGACCACATCGGCGGCAACGTCTTCGATTCACTGGACGAACGCGGAATCCGGGTCCAGCGATATGGCGCGCATATCTTTCACACCGGGTCCGCCGACATCTTCGAGTACCTGTCCCGGTTCACCGACTGGTACCACTACGAACATCGGGTGCTCGCCGACGTGGACGGCCAGCTGGTTCCAGTGCCGTTCAACTTCACCTCCCTCGACACGCTGCTACCCGAGCGCTCGGGCGCACTTCAACAAGCTTTGCTCGAGGCCTTCCCTGGTACCGCGCGTATTCCGGTCGCCCAGCTGGCCCGAGCCGCAACGCCGCAACTGCGCGAGCTTGGCGAGTACATCGCCGCCGCCATCTTCCGCAATTACACGGCCAAGCAATGGGGCCGTCCCATCGAGCAGGTCGACCCCACCGTTCTCGAACGGGTGCCGGTCACACTGTCCTACGACGACCGCTACTTTCGCGATGAATTCCAGGCGATTCCCGCCGGTGGCTACACCGCGATGGTCGAGGCCATCCTCGATCACCCGTTGATCAGCGTGGCCCTGCAGACCGACGGCGCGACCGAACACCAACGGCGACCGGACGCCCGGCTGCTGTGGACCGGCCGGGTCGACTCGTTCTTCGACTACCGGTACGGGGAATTGCCCTATCGCAGCTTGCGGTTCGAGAACACCCCGGGTACCCGCTGGCGTGAGTTGCCCGCCGCGGTCGTGAACCATCCCGGCGTCGAACCGTTCACCCGAATCATCGATCACAGCTACTTCGCGGCGGAGCCCACGGCTACGACGACTCTGACCTATGAGTATCCCGCTGCCTACGAGCGTGGCCAGAACGAACCGTTCTACCCGGTGAGCGACGCCATCAGCACTGCGATGTACCAGAAATATGCTGCCCTGGCCGACCGCACCGGAGTGCTTTTCGGCGGCCGGCTCGGCGACTTCCGTTACTACGACATGCACCAGGCGGTCGGACGGGCACGCACCCTCGCCGACACCGTGCTGCACGGGCGCGCCGATCCACGCACGATCGCGCGCAGTATCCGTCGCTCGGCCTGACTCAACCGGAAATCGTGCAACACCTGGCATCGCTGCGATGCCAGGTGTTGCACGATTTGGCGAAAGGGCGGGCGGCTAGCGCTTGCGGGCCTTCTGCTTGCTCGATTTGCCGCGGCCGACCGGCGCGCCCTTGAAGACCGGCTTCAGAGCCGCGGCCCACAACGCCCGCGTCTGCTCGGCGAACGCATCCTGCTGGCCGGCAATCCATTCGCGGTACGGGGCGAACTCCTCGGTAACCAGGTCGAATCGATCGATCGTGTCCCGGGCCAGCCCGACGAAGGTGTCGACCACATCGCCGCGTGACTCGTCCAGCCGGAACCGATCCGGGATCGGCACGTCGATCGGATGCGCGGCCGCGCCGCGGCGGCCGGTTATCACGCAGCACCCGCTGAGCGCCGCTTCCCGGGGAATGCGATCCCGGCCTGGATGCTCGCCGAAATCGACGTAGAGCTTGGCTTCACCGAGCAAGTCCGCGACCCCGCCGGCGGACAGGCCCTGGATGGGCTGCCATTCCAGCACTCCGGCCGAGGCTGCCATCAATCGTTCGGTGAAGGCGAGCCCTTTTCGCGGGTTGAACAGGACCAGGTCCTTCTTGGGCTGCTTCTGCAAAAGCTGGGCTCGATCCACGAACGCGCTCGACAGGTAGTCGGTCAACATGGTGGAACGGACCGATCGACGCTGCAGAAAGCTGCGGGCGTAGTCGGACTGGGTGACATGGATGACGCGCGAATCGGGACGCAGCAGATCGCGCAGGATCTCCGGATCCTCGACCGGTGCCGTCGGATCCGGGGTCGGTACGCCGATGGTGCTGAAGTAGTTGTCGACCGACAGCCACCACATCGCGGTGCGCGCGCGACCCAGCACGCTCAGCACGTAGGGCGAGGTCTCCGGGACGACGACGAGCACGTCCGAGGCGTCCGGCACCGAGGCCGAAACCTCGATGTCGTAGTGGGCATACGCCGGCACGACCTCGGTACGCCCACCCGGGTAGTAGCAGATGCTGGCCGGGATCTGTTGCCGGCGAGCTGAATCGACGAGCTGGTGCAATGCCTCGACTCCACCGGTCACCGGGCCGTCGGGACACATCACGATCATGCGCATGAGGCCGGCCTCTCAGACGCCTACCGGCGCCGGCACCGGTTCGGACGGGATGCCGAGGACGTCGTAGAAGACGTCCTCCCACCGCCACGCGTTCGCCTGGATCGTGCGCGTCGCCGACCACGCTCGCGCGTTACGGCCGATCTCTTCGCGCGCCGCCGGATCGTTGGTCAAGGTTCGAAGATGGCGTGCCCACTCGTGCGGGTACTTCACCTTCATGCCTGTCACGCCGTGGATGATGGCGCTCGAATACGGTCCGTAATCCGTCGCCACGACCGGGATACCGAGGGAAGCGAATTCCAGGAATTTCAGATCACTCTTGCTCCGGTTGAAGGCGTGAAACGCCAGCGGGGCGATGCCGATGTCGAAATCGAGTCCGTGAATGTATTCGACCAGGTTGTCCTGCCAACCGGTGAACCGCGAATCCGGGCGCCCGATGGCCGCGCCGTGATTCACGCCGATGAAGTGAGTGTCGACGTCCGGATTGCGCTTGAAAAACTGACGCAGGTCTTTGCTGACGGCCAGAAAGTCGTGATGATGCGATGAGCCGCCGGCCCAACCCACCGTCAGCCGACCGGCCCGGGGTCGCTGCCAGTCCAGAATCGCGGCGTCGAAGCAATTGGGAATGACGCTGACATTGGGGTTATAAGTCCGCACCTGTTCGGCCAGATGTTCATTGGTCACGGTGACCGCATCGGCGACGGCGATGTTGCGCTTGACCCGCTCACCGGTCTCGCCCATGAAGTGGCGATGCTCGGCGTTGGTCTGCTGCAGGTTCCAGACGTCATCGTCGATCTCGTAGATCATCCCGAACGAGCGGCTCTCCAGCGCGGCCAGCGCTTGCCACGCCTCACTGCGGGGCTCGTCGGCGACAAGCTGGCCCACCATGATGTCCAAGTCGGCGGGCAGGTCACCGTCGAGGACGGTGAACGCCAGCGCGTCGTTGCCCAGGTTGTTCAGGGCCCACATGGGCAAGCCGACCCGGTAATTGCCACAGCCGTGACGGTCATTGGCCCAGCCGAATATCTTGAGTGGTCGCACGCGGACTCTCCTATCACTCGCTTTTGTGCTTGTTGGTCCCCGTTGTTCCATACCCGTATCGGCCAACCGCGACCTGTGCTTAAGCAGTAAGGGCGCAGCCCAGAGAATTCCCGGAAAAAACTACGACGAGAAGTTCTCATGTCGGCCCGGCAGCGGCCGAACAGAACAGTGCCAACCCACGGATGGGGCGGCGGACCGGATGTTCCGGTTACAAGAGACTCGATCTCAGGAGGAGAACCCCAATGAGTCTGCGCATCAACACCAACGTCTCAGCGATGACGGCGTACCAGAACCTCAGCAAGAACCAGAACGACCTGTCCAGCTCGATCGAGAAACTGTCGAGTGGTCTGCGCATCAACAAGGCTGCCGACGACGCGGCCGGTCTGTCCATCAGCCAGGGCCTGACCAGCCAGATCAACGGCCTCACCCAGAGTGTGTCCAACGCCCAGGACGGCATTAACGTCGCCCAGATCGCGGACGGTGCCCTCGGCACCACCCAGGCCATCCTGCAGCGCATGCGGACCCTGGTCGTCCAGGCGAGCAACTCCGGTACGCAAGACGCCAACTCGCTCAACGCGATCGGCACCGAGGTCACCTCGCTGAACACCCAGCTCGGCAACATCGGCAGCCAGACCAAGTTCGGTCAGACTCAGCTGCTGAGCGGCACGTACTCCGGAACGTTCCAGGTCGGCGCCAACTACGGTGACACGGTCAGCCTGAACCTGTCCGGCAGCATCAGCGGCGGCGTTTCGGCTGCAGGCCTTGGCCTGTCCGGTCTCGCCATCGCTTCGACCGGTTTCACCACCGCCGGTTACACCGGTACGTCGGCTGACCTCACGGCCATCGACGCTGCCATCACCAAGGTTTCCAACGCGCGCTCGAACATCGGTGCGTCGCAGAACCAGCTGAACTACACCGTGTCCAACCTGCAGACTGCCATCACCAACGTGTCGGCATCGCGGTCGAACCTGACCGACGCAGACTTGGCAACGGAAGTCAGCAAGATGACACAGGCGCAAATCCTGTCCCAGGCCGCTACCTCGGTCCTGGCGCAGGCCAACTCTGCTCCGCAGTCGATCCTGAAGCTGCTGCAGTAGTAGTCCGAACTCGAGCGGCGCGGCAGACAACGGACTGTTTGGCGCGCCGCTCGCTCGGCATTGTCGCTCTGCCGCTTGGCCGGCAGGTGTCGATTGCTTTCGACTGACATGAAGGAAGGGTCATCATGACCGCGTTCAGCATCGCCGGATTGTCCTCGGGTATCGACACAACCTCGGTCATCAGTCAGTTGATGACGCTCGCGGCCGGGCCGCAGACCGCGCTCAAGACCCAGCTCAGCACCGTCCAGTCCAAGCTGTCCGCCTACCAGACCATCAACAGCGTGGTGGCCGCTGCTCAAACCGCCGCCGCCGCCCTGGCCAATGCCGACACCTGGAACGCCACCACGACCGCCTCTTCGGACTCCTCGGTTGTCGCCTCGTCCACCACCAGCGCGGTACCGGGCAGCTCGACCACCTTCGACGTGGTGCGCCTGGCCACCGCTCAGATCTCCACCATCGACGCCAGCGGATCGGTCGTGGCCTCGCCGCCGGACGGCATCGATGTCGTGGACGGGTCCGGGAACAGCCACCACATAACCATCACCGACGGCACCGCCGCCGCTGTCGCCAGTGCCATCAACGCGGCCAAACTCGGCGTCCGAGCCAGCGTGGTCAACACCGACGCCGGCCAGAAGCTGCAGTTCACCGCGACCACCTCGGGTGCTGCCGGTTCCTTTCAGATCAATGGTTTGACCTCGACGCCCACCAACCTGACCACCGCGCAGGACGCCCAGATTCGAGTGGGCGATCCCGCCGCCGGCGGTTACACCGTGTCCAGCAGCAGCAATACGTTCAGTGGCGCCATCGCCGGGGTGACGTTCTCCGTCAGCAAGCTCGCCACCGGGGTCACCTTGTCCACCGCTTCGGACGCAAGCTCGATCTCCGATGCGACCAAGGCCATGGTCACCGCCGTGAACACCGCGCTCAGCACGATCAAGCAGGCCACCGCGCAAGGCGCGATCCTGAACAGCGACAACACCCTGAACCAGCTCGCCCAGAAGATGCTCGGCCTGGTCTCCAGCGGCACCAGCTCCGGCGGCACGTACTCCACCGCCGGCGTCAGCCTTGACTCCAACGGCCAGCTCACCTTCGACCCAACGAAGTTCGCCAGCGCCTACGCCTCAGATCCAGCCGGTACGACAAGCATGGTCCAGACGTCGCTGGCCGGTGCGATGTCAACGCTGGCCGACGGCGCCTCGAACACCACCTCGGGCAGTCTCGCGGCCCTGATCACCTCCGACAACGGCCAAGTCACGACACTCAACAAGCAGATCAGCGACTGGGACACCCGGCTCGCCGACCAGAAACAGAGCTTGGAATCGCGGTACGCGGCCATGGAGTCGGCGCTATCCAAGTTGAAGTCCCAGTCCACCTACCTGACGTCCGTATTCGCTTCGATGACCAACACCACGTCCACGTCCTCGTCGTCGTAACTCGTCATCCCACCAGAAGGAGCCCAGCGCCGTGTCCACCAGTCCCGCACAGCTGCGTTACCTGACCGATGCGGTCAGCACGGCGACGCCGGCCCGGCTGGTCGTCATGCTCTACGATCGCCTCGGCCTCGATCTGCGGCGCGCCGCCGAAGCCCACGCCATCGACGATCGATACACCGCGTCCGGTCACCTGCTCCACGCGCAGCAGATCATCGCGGAGCTGATGTCCAGTCTGCGTCTGGAACTATGGCCCGACGGCAAGAACCTCGCGTCGCTCTACAGCTTCATCCTCGGCGAGCTCATCGCGGTCAACGGCAAGCCCGATCTGGCCCGGCTGGCCAAGGTCAGCGAGATCGTCAGCGGTCTCGGCGAATCCTGGTCCCAGGCCGGTGCCGCGTTGCAGACCGGTACCGCCCCAGTCGCGAAGATCGGTACGGACAGCCCGCCGATGGCGTGGGTCGGCTGAGCAACATGCCCACCGATCCGCTCCCCACCTGGGAAGACGTCCTCGACGAATGTGAACAGGCCGCTGCCGAGGCCGAGGCGTTGTTGCGGTCCCGTCCCGGCGAACCGGCAATCGACGTCGGCACCTCGTGGCTCAACCTGTGGCAATTGAATCTGCCGCCGCTGCCGGCTGATCTGATGCCGCGGGCACAGCGAGTGCACTCCCGCCACCTGCAGCTGCAGGCCGACATCGTGATCGCCATGCAACAGCTGGCCCAGCAGGATCGGCTGGCCTCCAACGGCGTCGAAAAGAACGCCCGCCAGTCGTACTACTTCGACAAGAGCGCGTGATCTAGAAAAAGACCCAGCCGGGCTCAACTCGGTGCCACCGGCGCCGATGGGGATGTCACGAGCACGGATCGCTCACCTGCAGACGCCATGGATTAGGCGAAACCCCGCTAACGGAGGTTTCGTAAGTGCTCGACGACCTCACCACCTCGACCATCGCGACGGCCCTGTCCGGCTTGGCCATGCGCCAACGCGTCAGCGCCAACAACATCGCCAATATCGAGACGCCGAACTTCCATGCCGGCCGCGTCGACTTCGAAACCAGCCTGCGCGACGCGGTGTCTTCGGGAGATCCCGCGGACAGCAACATCAGCCAGACGACGACGACCGACATGGCCAGTGCCAATGGCAACAACGTCAACCTCGACCAGGAAACGGTCATCGATCAGCAGACCCTGATGCAGTACCAACTGCTCACCGGCGCGATCACCTCCAAATTCAGCCTTCTCGACACCGTGATCAAGGGCTGACCGCGATGTCTCTCTTCTCTGCGATCAACATTTCCGGCAGCGGCCTCACCTCGTCGCGGACCTGGATCGACGCGATCGCCAACAACATCGCGAACGTCAACACCGCCACCGCCACCTCCGGCAGCGCGTTCCAGGCGCAGTACGTGCGCCAGACGGAGATCGCCGGCGCCGCGGACGGCATCGGTGGTGGCACCGCAGCGACGGTCGTACCGACCGGCGACACGGTCGGGCGGCTCACCTACCAGCCCGACAACCCCCTCGCCGACGACAAGGGTTACGTCCGTCTGCCCGACATCGACATGAGCGAGCAGATGGGCAACCTGATCATCGCCCAGCGCGCCTTTCAGGCCAACGCCTCCGTGATCGATCGGGCCAAGGACGTCTATCAGGCCGCCATCAACATCGGAAAGAGCAAATAAGCCATGACGATTCCTGCTATCGGCGCGATTTCCGCTGCGCTTCCGGTGCTGCCGACCTCAGCCACCACGAACGTCAACCCGACGCCGTCGGCCTCCGGCGATTCGTTTGCCGCGCAGCTGTCCAAGGGCCTCAACGCCGTCCAGGACGCGCAGAGCAAAGCCGACGGCCTTGCGGTGCAGGCCGCCACAGGTGACCTCACCGACGTCCACAACTACACGATCGCAGCTACCCAAGCATCGTTGTTGACCGAACTGGCGACCACGATCCGTACCAAGGGCGTAGACGCGTTCAACCAGATCATGGGAATGCAGGCCTGATATGAAAGACCAGATCCTGGGAAAGGCGCAGCGTTTCTGGAAGGGCTTCCTCGCCTTCACACCCGGCCAGAAGGTCGTCACCGTGGCCGCGATCCTCGCCCTTGTCGTCGGCGGATACGTCTTCTCGACCTGGGCGTCAAAGCCCAGCTATGCGCCGCTGTTCACCAACCTCGCCCCGGCCGACGCCAGCGCCATCATCGACAAGCTGAACACCAGCAAGACGTCGTACGAGCTCGCGGCCAACGGCACCGAGATCCTGGTCCCGCAAAAGGACGTGTACGCGCTCCGGTTGACCATGAGCGCGGCGAACCTGCCCGCGGCCGGCACCACCAACGGCTACAGCCTGCTCGACAAGGAGGGCATCACGACCTCTGAGTTCAAGCAGCACGTCGATTACCAGCGCGCCCTGGAAGGCGAGCTGTCCAAGACGATCAGCTCCATCAGTGGCGTCTCGAGTGCCCAGGTCCACCTGGCCATTCCGGAGCAGACCGTTTTCGACGACGGCACCCAGAAGCCCACCGCATCGGTATTGCTCGCTACCACCCCCGGCACCACGCTGTCCAGCGGCCAGGTGCAGTCGGTGGTGAACCTGGTCGCTTCGTCCGTCCCCGGTCTGACGTCGGACCAGGTGAGCGTCTCGGACTCGACCGGCAAGGTCCTCTCAGCGGCCGGCGATGCCGGTGGCACCTCGGCCGACACCGACGCCCAGACGGCGGCCACCGTGGCCTATGAGAAGCGGCTGTCCCAACAAGCCCAGGACATGCTCGACAAGGTCCTCGGGGTGGGCCACGCCGTCGTCACCGTGAACGCCGCACTCGACTTCAACAAGAGCAACTCGGTCATCACGAACTACTCCGCCGCAAGCGGTGTGCCGCCGCTGGCCATGGCCAGCACCGGTGAGAGCTACGGCAACGGAGCTACTGGCGCCGCCGGCGTCGTCGGGGCGAACACCAGCGCGCCGACGGCAAGTAGCAGCGGATCGGCCGCCAACAGCGCGTACAGCAAGGGGTCGTTGACCCAGAACAACGCGGTCAACTCCACGGTCGAGACCGTCACGAATGCACCCGGCAGCGTCACCGCCCTGAGTGTGTCCGTACTGCTGGACAAGACCTCGACCCCGATGACCACCGCCCAGGTCCAGAGCCTGGTCGGCACCGCGGTCGGCTTGAACACCAAGCGCGGCGACACCCTGGCCGTCACCTCGGCACCATTCGACACCAGCGCGGCGAGTGCTGCGGCCAACGCCCTGGCCGCCCAGAACAAGGTCGAAGCCGCCGCAGCCAAGAGCAAGCAGATGATGTCGCTAGTCAAGACCGGCGGTGCGGTGCTCGGCGTGATCGCGCTGCTGGTGATCACCATGGTCGCCAGCAAGCGTCGCAAGAAGCCCGAAGAGCCCGATGATCTGGATGCCTTCCTGTCGGCGTTGAACGAGAACCCGAATGGCCTCCCGCCGGCACCGACCGAGATGGTCCCGCCGATCTCACGCGAGGACCAGCTGGCGGCCGGCCGGCAACGGCAACTAGCCGAAATGGCTGACAACGATCCGCAGGAAGTCGCACGGCTGCTGCGTACCTGGCTCAACGCGAAAGAGAGCTGACGGTCATGGAAGACACTCTCACCCAGACCAACCCGGCCGGCGCCGCGGTTTCTTCGGCCGAGCTGCTGCGCAGCATGACCGGCCGGCGCAAAGCCGCCGTGCTGATCCTGCAGCTCGACCGGGCCGCGTGCTCGCGGGTGCTGTCGCAGATGCGGGAGTCCGAACTGGAGGAGTTGACCTCGGAGATCGCCCGGATGGGCGAGATCACGCCGACCATGGCCGATGCCGTGCTGCGCGAGTTCGGCATGATGAACAACGGCGTGGCCGGGGTGCACGGCGGCCTGGAACAAAGCCGCGAAATGCTCGTGGGTGCGCTCGGCGAATCACGCGCTGAAGAGATCATGGGACGGTTGTCCACCAGCATCTTCGACGTCCCCTTCAAGTTCTTGCAGAACGCCGACGCCCGCCAGCTGCTCAGCTTCGTCGGCGACGAGCACCCACAGACGATTGCCCTGGTACTGGCGCACATTCCAGCCCCGTTGGCGTCCAAGGTCCTCGCCGGCCTGGACTCCAACCTGCAATCCGACGTCGCCCACCGCATCGCCATGATGGATCGCACCTCCCCCGAGGTCATCCGTCAGGTCGAATCGATCCTGGAGCGCCGCATGTCCAACGTGCTGGTGCCCGCCGAACTGTCCGTGGTCGGCGGCGTCCAACCGTTGGTCGAAATCATCAACCGCGCTGACCGGGGCACCGAAAAGCTGATCCTGGAAGGCCTCGAGCAGCGCAACAAGGAACTGGCCGACGAGGTCCGCAGCCGGATGTTCGTGTTCGAGGACCTGGTAAATCTGGACGACCGCGCGGTTCAGCTGGTGCTGCGCCAGGTGGAGGTCGCCAACCTGGCCATTGCGCTCAAGGGCGTCACCGATCAGGTGCGCGAGAAGATCATGAAGAACATGTCCGAGCGCGCGGCCGAATCACTGGCCGAAGAGATCGAGTTGCTCGGCCCGGTGCGTGTCAACACCGTCGAGGAGGCCCAGACCGAGGTTGTCCGGGTCATCCGCACGCTGGAAGAGGAAGGCCAGATCGTGGTCAGCCGTGGCGCGGAGGATGAGTTCGTTGCCTGAGATGCTGACCTTCGAGGTCGCCGGCAACGCCGCGATCCCCGAACGACTGCTGGCCACGTCACGTTCCGAAGCGGCCGCCGTGGGGTACGCGCACGGCTGGTCCCAGGGCCTGCGCGAAGCACGCGAATCACTGCTCGCCGAGCAGGTCGCGGCCGCAACCGAGCACCGCGAATTCATCGACGCCCGCGACTTCAACTTTCGCGCCGCCCTCGGCTCACTGGTCAAGGCCGCCGACCAGCTCGAGCAGGCCGCCGTGCCGACCATCGAACAGAACGAGAACGCCATCATCGCCGCGGCCGTCGAGATCGCCGAAGCCCTACTCGGCCTGCAATTGCAGGACCGCGGAGTCGCCGGACGGGCCGCCATCGCTCGTTCACTGCGCCTGACTCCGAGTGGCGAGAAGGTCGTCGTCCGGCTCAACCCGCTCGTGCTGGCCGCAATCATGGACGAGGGGCTGCAGACCGTCCTGGCCTCGGTCTCCGAAGCCGCCGGCCACGAGGTCGTACTGGAAGCCGACGCCACGCTTGCTCCCGGCGACGCCATGGCGCGCTGCGGCGCGACCACCATCGACGCCCGGCTCAGCGCCGGCGTGCAGCGTGTCAAGCAGCACGTGGCCGGCTGAGGATCACCAGATGAGCATCCTGTCCGCGATCTCCGGTGAGCTGGCGGCGGTGACCCGATTAGCCGCCCCCCGCACGTACGGCGAAGTCGCCAAGGTCGTCGGCCTGTCGATCACCGTGGCCGGACTGTCCGCGCGAATCGGCGACCTGATCGCTCTCGGCGAGGACGACGACATCACGCTGGCCGAGGTGGTTGCCATCGCCGACGGCGCCTGCACCTGCTTGCCGCTCGGACCGATGATCGGTATCGGTAGCGGCATGCGCGCGACCAACACCGGCTCGCCGCTGCAGATCATGGTCGGTGACGGGCTGCGCGGCCGGGTCCTGGACGGTCTCGGTCAGCCCCTTGACGGGCGCCCGCTGCCCGCCGGCCTGGCCCAGGTCACCGTCGAACAAGCGCCACCACCGGCACTGCTACGTCAGCGCGTGGATCGCCCGATGCCGTTGGGCGTGCGGGCCATCGACACGCTGATGACCGTCGGCCGCGGCCAGCGGCTGGGCATCTTCGCCGGTTCCGGTGTCGGCAAGTCCAGCCTGATGTCGATGATCACGCGCGGCACCGATGCCGAGATCACGGTGGTCGCGCTGATCGGTGAACGTGGTCGCGAGGTTCGGGAATTCCTGGAGAACGACCTGGGCCCGGAAGGCCTGGCCAACGCCGTCGTCATCATCGCCACCTCGGACGAACCACCGATGGTCCGGCTGCGGGCTGCTTTCGTCGCCACCCGGATCGCCGAATGGTTCCGTGACTGCGGCCGCGACGTCCTGCTGTTGATGGACTCGGTCACTCGACTGGCCACCGCACAACGGGAAATCGGCTTGTCCGCGGGCGAACCGCCGGCCTCGCGGGGCTTCCCACCATCCGTGTTCGCCATGATGCCGCGGCTGCTCGAACGCGCCGGCGGCGGCGAGACCGGCTCGATCACCGGTCTGTACACCGTGCTGGTGGAGGGCGAGGATCACAACGAACCGATCGCCGACACCGCCCGCTCGATCCTGGACGGCCACATCGTGCTCGACCGGCGGCTGGCCACCGCGGGACACTTCCCGAGCATCGACGTGCTCGAATCGATCTCGCGGGTGGCCTCAGCGGTGACCAGCCCCGAGCAGCGGGCCGTGGCCAAGCAGGCTCGCCAGCTGATGGCCGCCCGACGTGACGTCAAGGAACTGGTCGAGATCGGCGCGTACGTCTCGGGTACGAACCCGCGAGCCGATCAGGCGCTGGCCCTCTGGCCGGCCATCGAGGACTTTCTGCAGCAGGAGATGGACGAAACGTCCACCTTCGACCAGGCCTGGCATCAGCTGGCCGCCGTGCTCGCCGGGGTTCCGGAGGGGTTGGTGACCCGATGAGTGAGCATCGCAGCGAGGTACGAGCGAGGAGCGGAGCGAATGCCAGCGATGAGCGCTCGCGCGAAGAGCCGGTGAATGCATGAGTCAGCACCGCTGGGTGGCCACCTTGCTGCGCGCTCGGCAAGCTCGTGAGGACGCTGCCGCGCAACAGCTGGCCGTGGCGCACCGCGACTTGGCCATTGCCCAGCAGTCACTGCGCCACGAGGACGAGCGCGTCGGGGCGATGAGCACCCCGCGATCCCTTACCGTGGCGAGCTTCCTGGCCTCGATGGCGAGTCAGAGTGCCGCCGGTGCCACGCACGCCGCCGCCGGTTCCCGGGTCGGGTTCGCGTACCAGCAGGTGGAGCTCGACGCCGAACAGCTGACCGTGACGGCACGCGCCCGACGGACGGTGGAGAAGCTGTCCGAACGCCAGCAGGCCGAAGCGCGGGCCGCCGAACTGAGCCTGGAACAACGCCAGCTCGATGAGATCGCGATCAGCCGCTTCAACTGGACGGAGGCACGATGAGCGTAGGAATCGACAGCATTGACGCCGTCCTGGCTCGGATTGCCCAGATCCAGCAGCAGTTTCCGAAGCTGGCGGGCGCGACGTCGAGCAGCACGTCCGCGGGCACCTCGAGCGTCAACAGCGCCACCGGCACCGACTTTGCCGCTGCGCTGTCCGACGCGGACAGCACCACCGGTGCGACCGGATCGCTGACCGGCGCGGACATCGTCGCCTCGGCGAAGAAGTATCTCGGAGTGCCGTACGTGTTCGGCGGAACCACGTCCTCTGGCATCGACTGCTCCGGGCTAGTACAGCGTGCCTACGGTGACCTCGGCGTCACCGTGCCACGCCTGAGCTACGACCAGGCCAAGATCGGCACGGCCGTACCGGACCTCGCCCATGCCCAACCCGGTGACATCCTCGGATTCGGTACACCGGCCGAGCACGTGGCGATTTACCTCGGCAACAACATGATGATCGCGGCGCCACAGCCGGGCGAGAACGTCAAGATCCAGAGCGTGTACGAGACGCCGGCCAGCATCCGGCGGGTGGTCGGCGACGCCGGCTCCAGCACGACCGGTGCGGTGGCGGGGTTCGCCAGCTCGGCCACGGCCACGCAGTCGAGCGGGTTGAGCCAATACGCCAGCCTCTTCCAGACCAACGAGGCGCAATACCAGCTGCCGGCCGGCCTGCTCGCCGCGGTTGCCCAGACCGAATCCGGCGGCAACGCCTCGGCGGTCAGCCCCGCCGGCGCGCAGGGTTTGATGCAGCTGATGCCGACCACGGCGGCCGGCCTGGGTGTGAACCCGTGGGATCCCGCGCAGGCAGTCCAGGGAGCGGCAAAGATGTTCAGCGGTTACCTCAAGCAGTACCAGAACTCCGTTCCGTTGGCGCTGGCCGCGTACAACGCCGGACCAGGCGCGGTCGCTCAGTACGGTGACGTTCCGCCTTATGCCGAAACCCAGAACTACGTCTCCAAGATCACCGGACTAATGGCAGGTACCGCGTGATGCGCATGCTCATAACCTCGGCCTCGACCATCGCGACCAACGCCGTACCTACCGCGAACTCCGACGCCGAGTCCGGGGGCGCCGAGTTCGCATCGGTGCTCGCCGGGCTTCCCACCCGCCAACGCGACGGTGCGGCACGCCGCGACGCTTCCGACCGTGCTGACAGTGCGCGCAACGCTCAGGACGCAGCCAGCCAGTCGCGGTCTGCATCGGCGACCGCTGACGCTGACGCCGCCGCTGAATCAGCGGGGACGACGGGACGACGCGGATCGAAGGCAGCGAAAGCGGCCGCAGCCGCCGAAGCGGAGGCGCTGTCGTCGGCGCAGCTCGCGGCGGCCGCGGCACAGCTGCCCGTGCCCGTCACACCGCCCGCTTCGGCTTTGCCCCTTACCGGAAAGGCTCTGCTGACCGCAGCCCAGACGCCGCCCGGATCTCCCGCTATCGCCAGCCCAGCGCCGGCGGACGGCGCCGTGTTCAGGTCCGCGCCGGCCCTCGATGCCGGGGCAGCCTCCGCGACCGCGCTGGCCGACCTCAGCGCTACGCCCGGCGCGGCCTCGACGGCAGCAGCCTCGGCAGCGATCGACCCAACCGTGCCCGTGCCGGCCCCGACCGCTACGAACCAGCCGGCCTCGACGGCGACGCCGACGGCCACGCCGCCCGCCGGGCCAACCGCGGCCACCACAGCGAGTGCAACCGCGGCCACCACAGCGACGGCGGCACCGTCGGTCCCGAACGTCGACCTCGCGCAACTGGCCAGCCTGCTACCGGCCGGCTCCGCGGTCGGCACCGCGGTCGGCCCGGCTGCGACGGACACCGCCCAGGCCGCGGGGGCCCTCAGCCCGAACGGCAGCACGGCCACAACGCGCCGTATCGGTGCCGCGCACATCGTCGACCGGCTGACCGCAACCATCGACGCCACCGCGACTGGTCCGGCCGGCGCCGACCCGCAGCCCGACCCCAGCCTTACCGCTACGGCCGCCACGCCCGCTACGCCGGCTTCGGCCGCCACGCCCGCCACGCCCGCCACGCCCGCTACGCCCATCGACAGCGGCACCGCCGTTGGTACCGCGGCGGCCGCCGCCCTGAACGGGCTTGGCGTTACGCCGGCGGCCGTTACGTCCGCCTCAGCACCCGCCGCTGGGCCGGCCGCCCCTCCCGCCGCCGGTACGCCCTGGCCCGCCACGGATCATCCGCTGCCCCAGCAGTTGTCCGCTCCGATCCTCACGATGCAGGCGCGCGGCGACGGCAGCCAGCGCCTGCTCATCGATCTTCATCCCGTCGATCTCGGGCGGGTCAGCGTCGAATTGCGAATGCACAACGGCGCCCTGCACGTATCGCTGTCCGGAGCCGGGGAGGCCACCCTGCAGACGCTGCGGGCGGCCTTGCCGGAACTGCACGCCGAACTCGGCAACGCCGGGCTCGGACAGGTTTCGGTATCGCTGGATTCCAGTGGCGCCGGGGCATTCGGCCAGCAACGTCAGGCCGATGCCGGTTCACAGCGGTCATTCGTTTCGGCCGGCGCGGTTGCTGCCGATAGTGCTGTGAACCGGGTACCGCGCACAACCAGGGCGAGCGGCACACGCATCGCCACCGACACCGGCGTGGATCGCTGGCTGTAGGCGCGTCGCAACGCAGACCACGCAGACAGGCTGAGAAGGAGAAAGATGACCACCCCCGTTACCAGTTCCACCGGCGTCACCATACCGAGGAGCACGTCGATCGCCGATGGCGGCGACAACACCACGCTCAGCTCGGATGCCTTTCTGAAGCTGCTGGTTGCTCAGCTGCAGTACCAGGACCCGAGCAAGCCCGCCGACATGTCGGCGTTCATGAGCGAGACGGCAACCCTCACCCAGGTGCAGACCATGCAGGCCACCGCCCAGTCCACCACGGACCTGCTGAACGCGCAGAAGTCGCAGACGGCCAGCAGCCTGGTGGGCAAGACGGTCAGCTACGTCAACGGCACCGGCAAGACCGCCGAGGGCATCGTGTCAGCCGCGACCATCTCGGTCATCCCGCCGACGCTCACCATCGACGGCGCCACCGTCGACCTCACCCAGATCCAGCAGGTGCTCGCCGCCGCATCGTCCTGATCGGCCGTCCGACCAGTTCCACCGCTACTCACCCACAGACCGTTCACCCCGTCACCAAGGAGAAATCAGAATGCTTCGCTCCCTCTTCACCGGCATCTCCGGCTTGCGCGCGCACCAGCAGATGCTCGACGTCACCTCGAACAACATCGCCAACGTCAACACCACCGGTTTCAAGAGCTCGAACACCGTCTTCGAATCAACCCTCAGCCAGACGATCGAAGGCGCCGGTGCGCCCATCGTCAACGGCGGCACGAACCCGGTGCAGGTCGGCCTGGGCGTCCAACTGGCCGGCACCGAGGTGAACTTCAACCAGGGCAACAACCAGTACACCGGTCGTACGTCCGACGTCATGATCAACGGTGACGGTTTCTTCGCGGTTCAGAAGAACGGCGCGACCAGCTTCACCCGCGCGGGGTCGTTCTCCCTCGACAAGGCCGGTCACCTGGTCTCGCCGGACGGTTCCTCATTGGAAGACGCGACCGGAGCGGTGATCGACCTGTCGGCGCTGAACAGTGGCACCTACACCTCGTGGAGCATCTCACCCCAGGGCAATGTCAACGCCGTTGACGCCACCGGTGCGACGACCACGCTGGCCACCATCGGCGTCGCGACCTTCGCCAACCCGGCCGGCTTGGCTGCCAGCGGGGACACCCAGTGGGCGCAGACCGCAAACTCGGGCGTACCGACCTTCGGCGCACCCGACTCGGCAAACCGCGGCAGCCTGACCTCGGGCTACCTGGAGATGTCCAACGTCGATCTGTCGACCGAGCTGACCAACCTGATCATCGCCGAGCGCGGATTCCAGGCCAACTCGCGGGTCATCACGGCCTCGGACGAGATTTTGCAGAGCCTCGTCAACCTCGGGCACTGATTGACGCGGTTCGCCGGCGTTGCCTCCGCGGCGCGCCGGCGAGCCGAGGTCGGCCGACGGCGGCTCTGCACGTTCACCGCGTCGAGTACCTTCGGGCAAAATCTGCGAGGCGTTCGTGCATCGGCGTTGCGGTGACCTCATGGTCAGGGTTTCATCGAATGCGCTATATCGGATGCTTCGGACGGAAACCACTATGTCCTACAAACTGTATCTCCGCTTAACCAAGCTCCTCGTAACGTGCGGGACGGTGGTCGCTCTTATCGTCGCTGGCGTGACGCCGGCCAACGCCGCAGGCGCCGACGTCGGCGTCGCCACGGTCGGCCAATCCGCCACGGTCGGCCAATCCGTCGGGTCAGCCCCGATCCCGCCATCGGTGAGGACATCACCGGATGAGATTGACAAAGCCAACCGGGCTGATATCGCTGCTAAAACCTGGCGCGGTAAGCATGGATCCATCGTGACCCACTGGTACGGAATCCAGGTGAACATGGACTCCTACCTGGCCAACAAGGTCATTGGCGGGTTCTGGGTCGGCACCGGCATCGCTGCGCTGGCCGCCGCGCTCGGTGGTGGTCCGTACGCCGCAGCCGTGGCTGCCGTGCTGGGTATTACCGCCGGCGTCTTGCAGGTCTGCGAGGATTCGCACAACCGATTGACGGTCTACTTCGTCGGCGCAATAAGTATCGGAGGCTGGGTATGCAACCCGTTCGCCTAGCTCCGAAGAAATGGCAACGACTGGTCTCGGTCGTTGTGATCGGTGGTTTCGCAATAACCGGTGTTGTTGTATATATCGCGCAATTGCCTTCGAGCGCCAACGATTCAGCCCCGTTCGGCGGCGCGGCGCTGGTCGCGTTGTCAGGCTTCTGGTTGCTCGGGTGGACGACATTGCCCCCGCTACGTCGGCGCCGCCGGTAAGCGGAAAGTAAGCGGAAAGTCCTAGTATCGCGGCGTTATGGCGACGCGACAGTAGGACTTTCCGGTAAGAAATTGCTCAAGTTCGTTCTGCGAGGCGCCGATAAGCGTTGTAGAACGAACGGGGGCAAGACGACTATGACTGTGAGCAATTCGGCGACTCCGCCGAAGCCTGTCGACAGTGCACGGCGCGTTTCACGCGTCCGGGTAGTGCTGACGATCCTCGGCACCCTGCTCGTGGTAATCGGCGAACTCGCCTTGCTGTCCGGTGTCTACCACCGCGGCGTACCTACCCGTCAGCAACGCGTCGACCTGGCCGCCTACGCCGGCCAGCTGCAGCAAGTCCGGCCCGGCCCGTCCGCCGCTGCCCTAGCCAGCGGCACGCCGGCTGTCATCCAGACCCTTCGGCGCGACGGCGTTTCTGCCGTCCGCACCGAGCCGATCGCCGCCGCGGCGCGCTCGGTCGCCACGAACCCGGCCGGCCCGGCCAACCTCGGCGAACTCAGAGTCGCCACCACCACCCTCAGCCGAACGCTGTCGGCCCAACAACATCGCATCGACCAACAAGCAGTGTTCAGCTACGCGGGGCTGCTGATCTTCGCCTCCATCGGGTGGATGATCTGGTTCAAACGGCTGGTCGGACGGCATCGCGAGCTCCAGCGGCAGTGGAGCGAGCAGCAGGCCCGCGCCGTCGGCGAGCAGCGGCTGGCCGCGCTGGTTCGTAACTCGGCCGATGTGGTCGCGGTGTGCGACCTCGATTCCACCATCTCATTCATCAGCCCGTCGGTGCACAGCATGCTCGGCCGCGACGTCGCGGGGGTGCTCGGCAGTCGCTTCGCCGACCTCGTCAGCGCCGACGATCAGGACCTGTTCGTGCATCTGGTGGCCGGCCTGCGGCCCGGCGACGAACAGTCGTTCACCCTGCGGATGCAACATGTCGACGGCCGGCTATTGAGCGTCGAAGGAACGCTCATCAACCTGCTCGCCGACGATGCCGTCAACGGTCTGGTCATGACCGTGCGCGATATCACGACCCGGGTGAAACTGGAAGAACGCCTTACCCATCAGGCCTTTCACGATTCGCTTACCGGCCTGGCCAACCGCCAGCTTTTCTCCGACCGGCTCGGGCACGCGCTCAAACAGCGGGCCGGCTCGGCCAGCTCGCACATGGTGTTGATCTGCGATCTGGACGACTTCAAGAATATCAACGACGGCCTCGGCCACGGCGCCGGCGACGTGGTGCTGGCCGAAGTTGGACGCCGGGTGGCCGACATCGTCCGGTCCGGGGACACCGCGGCTCGTTTCGGGGGCGACGAATTCGCGATCCTGATGGAAGCCACCGACCTTGAGGGCGCGCAGCAAGTTGCGCACCGCCTGCTGGCCTCGCTGGCCGAGCCGATCATCGTCGAATCCTCGGCCTTGTCGGTGCATGCCAGCATCGGCCTCGCGGTCGCCGTGCCCGGGCAGGTCAGCCGCGAAGACGCCCTGCGGAACGCCGATGTGGCTATGTACCTGGCCAAGGACCGCGGCAAGTCGGGCGTCGCGATGTACGAACCGCAGTTGCACGCCGCGGCGCTGGAACGCCTGGAATTGCGAGCGGATCTGCAACGGGCCCTGCGCCAGGACGAACTGATCCTGCACTACCAGCCGACCATCGACCTCAAGACCGGCGGCATCGTCGGTTTCGAGGCGCTGGTCCGGTGGCGGCATCCGAGCCGGGGCATCATCGCGCCGCTGATGTTCATCCCGATGGCCGAGGAGTCCGGGCTGATCATCCCGCTGGGCAGCTGGGTGCTACGTACCGCATGCCGGGCGGCGGTGGCCATGCAGCGCGACGGCCGGACGCCGACCATGTCGGTCAACGTCGCCGCCGCGCAGCTCGCCCAGCCGGGATTTGTCGAACTCGTGCTGGAGATCCTGTCCGACACCGGGCTAGCCACGGACCGGCTGTGCCTGGAAATCACCGAGAGCGTCGTCCTGAAGGACCTGGATACCATAACCGCTCGGCTGACCACGTTGCGCGAGCTGGGCATTCGCATTGCCATCGACGACTTCGGCACGGGGTACAGCTCGCTGCAATACCTCAGCAACCTGCCCGTCGACGTCCTCAAGGTCGACAAGTCCTTCGTGGACAAGGTCACCCACGGGCCCCAGGACGCCTCGCTGACGGTCGCGATCATTGCCATGAGCCATAGCATGAATCTGACCACCGTGGCCGAAGGGGTCGAGGACGCCGAACAGGCCAGCTGGCTGACCGAGGCGAACTGCACGTACGGACAAGGCTATTTGTGGTCGAAGCCGGTGCCGCTCGAGCGCGCGCACGAACTACTGACCACCATCGCGCTGCCCCGCTCGGTGCGCGAGCGGGCGCCGGCCGACCCGGTCAGGCTGCCCGTCGCGGGCTAATACTCGGCCGGTTCACACCTCTGGGGGGTTGTGTGAACCGGCCGTAAAGAAACGTCGGCTAGTCCTCAGATAGCAGGCAGTACAACCGATATGAATCACTGAGGCGAACCCACGGAAGGGTTCGATTGCACCCCCTGGATGGATCCGTTGATACTGCTACGTCGGCTGGGCGGCCCGGTTTTCGCCCTGAACCCCGATCTCATCGAGCGCGCCGAGGCGACGCCCGACACCGTCATCACCATGATCGGCGGAAACAAATACCTGGTTTGCGAGACGCTCGAAGAACTTGTCGAGCAGATCCGCGATCACCGCGCCGGCATCATCGCCGCCGCCGAGACCCTCGGCGCTGACGGCGGATACGGCAACCACGCCAACCGTCCCGACGCCGGCCACGCTCGGCTGCACGAGGTCTCGCACGTGACCTCCTCGGTCATCCCGCTCCGCTCCAAGGATTCGTGATGGACCCGTCACTCATCGCCGGCATCGTCCTCGCCCTGGTCGCGATCGTTGGATCGACGATCATGGAAGGCGGCAACCTCGGCTCGATGTTCCTGATCCCACCGATGATCCTGGTCTTCCTGGGTACGATCGGCGCCGCGGTCGGCGGCGGCCTGATGGCGGATGCCATCGCCATGCCTAAGAGCCTGATCCGCGGTCTGACCGCCAAGAAGCCGATGCCCGACGCGATCGTCGAGGTGCTGGTGCACCTGGCCGGCCGGGCCCGCCGCGAAGGGTTGCTCGCCCTGGAAGAAGAGGCCACCGGCATCGAGGACGATTTCCTCAAGCGCGGCCTGCAGATGGCCATCGACGGCACGGACGCCGAAGAAGTTGCCATCATCCTGTCGTCCGAGGTAGACACCAAACGCGCCGTGGACGCTCGCGGAGCCAAAATCTTTGCCGACATGGCGGGCTACGCCCCGACCATCGGCATCATCGGAACAGTGCTCGGCCTGGTCAAGGTGCTTGGTCACCTGGGTGAGCCGGCCGCACTGGGCGCCGAAATCGCCAGCGCGTTCGTGGCCACCCTCTGGGGTGTCATGAGTGCCAACGTGTTCTGGATGCCCATCGCCAACCGGCTAAAGCGCCTCAGCGGCGCGGAGGCCGAACAGATGGAGCTGGTCATCGAGGGCATCCTGGCGATCCAGTCCGGCGCCAACCCACGTCTGGTCGAGCAGAAGCTACTCAGCTTGCTGCCTGCTCCGGCCAAGACCGCAGAGAAAGACGTCGCATGAGCGGCCACGCCGGGGCACGGGGCCGGCGTGGCCGTTCAGGCGGCGACCATGGCGGCGGACACGATGGTTCGGAAGAGCGCTGGCTGGTGACGTACGCCGACATGCTCACGCTGCTCTGCGTGCTCTTCATCGTGCTGTACGCGATCTCGTCGGTGAACACCTCGAAGTTCGCCCAGCTCAAGTCCAGCCTGGCTACAGCATTCAATAACGGTCAGCCGACCGTGCTCAGCCAGGGCAGTGGGATTGTCGGCGGCGAGTCGCTGTCGACACAAGCGGCGGTCGGTTCGGCCGCTTCGGCCATCTCGGCGCAAAACGCCGCGGCAGCATCACTGGGTCGGGCCCAGGCCGCTGCCGCGAAAACCGAGCTGGACGAGTTCAAGGAGATAAAGCAGTCGGTCACCAAGTCGCTGCACGCCAAAGGGTTGGACGGGCGGGGGTCGTTCAACATTGACGAGCGCGGCTTGGTGATCACTGTGGTCACCGATGCTCTGGTCTTCACCGGCAACAGCGCGGTGTTGCAGCCCGAGGGTCAGGAAATCATGGACACGATCGCGCCCGCGTTGGTCACCGTGGACAACCAGCTGCAGATCGACGGGCACACGAACCAGGACAAGGTCAGCACCGCTCCGTACCCGAGCGGCTGGGAACTCTCAACTGCCCGTGCGTCCTCGGTGGTCCGCTACCTGATCGACCACGACCACGTGGCCGGCAGCCGGCTCAGCGCCAACGGCTATTCCGACCAGCGCCCGCTGGTGCCCGCGAGCAACCCGTTGTCAAGCACCCGCAATCGCCGGGTGGACATCGTGGTGCTGTCCAAACTGCCCGCGACCACGCGCGCGGCGCTGCCGGATCTTGCCGCCGCCGCGCTGCCGGCCAACTAACCGTCCGATTCGAATCGATAGCAGGAGCAGATAATGGCAACCACCGAAGCCGAAGCGCCCAACCGCTTCGCCAAGAGCAACGCCAACGCCAAGGACGTCAAGAGCGGCGGCAAGGACGGTGGCAAGAAAGACGCCGCCGGAAAGAAAAAGGGCGGCAAGAAGAAGATCATCATGATCGTCCTGGCGCTGGTCCTGGTCGCCGCCGCATTGAAGTTCACCGTGCTCAAGCCGAAGGTGGACAACACCCCGGCCGGCAAGGCCGCCGCGGCCGCGGCCGCACTCGACGCGACCAAGGGTGAGGTGCTGCCGATCACCGACGTCACCGCGAACCTGACCGACGGTCACTTCCTGCGGGTCGCCGTGGCCCTGCAGCTGACCAAGTCGGCCGGCACGGTGGACCCCAGCGAGGCGTCCGAGGCGATCATCACCCAGTTCAGCGGGCAGAGTGTAGCCGCCCTCACCGGCGAGAAGGCCCGCGAGAAGAACAAGGCGGAACTGGTCAAGAAGCTCCAGAAGCTGTACCCGAAGAAGGTCATGGACGTCTATTACACGGCCTTCGTCACCCAGTAACCGTCCATTGCGGGGCCACCTCACCATACCGACTTTTGGGACGGTGGGCGCAAGCCCTCAGGTCCGCGTGACAACCGCCGAACAGTGTCCATGTGGCACTGATCGAGAACGACATCGCGGAGACTCCGGTCTCGACCCCACCCGCACCGCGCGAATCGGCGACGGGCACCGTCGCTCGCATGATGCGCCGCGGGGGTGCGGGGGCCGGAGCGCTGCCGTATGACTTCCGGCGCCCGACCAAGCTGTCCCGTGATCACACCCGGGCGCTGCAGATGGGATATGAGACCTTCGCCAAGCGGCTGGGCACCCAGCTGACCAGCGGACTGCGTCAGGTCTGCCAGATCAACCTGGTCGCCATCGAGCAACAGGCCTACGAGGACTACATCAGCGGCCTGTCCGAGACCACCATGATGGCCTCCCTGACGATCGACCCGCTGCCGGGGACCGCCATCTTCGAATTCGCGGTGCCGACCGCGCTGGCCTGCCTCGACTACCTGCTCGGCGGTCCCGGCGGTGAGCAGCCGACCCGGCCGCTCACCGACCTCGAGACTCCGCTGCTGCGCGGCCTGCTGGCCCAGATGCTCGACGTGCTGCGTTACGCCATGGAGAGCACCACCGGGATCCAACCTGCCCTGACCGCGATCGAATACAACCCGCAGTTCGTCCAAGCCTCAAGCGCTTCGGACGTCATGGTCGTCGGCTCCTTCGAGATGCACATCGGCAATCAGACCTGCCTGGCGACACTCTGCATCCCGTTCTCCGCCATCCTCCCGAAGCTGGACGCGGGCAAGGAGAAGCGACCTAGTACGCCGGCCGAGCAGCAGACGTCGGAGCGAAACGCCGCCAACCTGCGGACCGCGCTCGGCGGGACGCCAGTACCGGTCACGGTCCGCTTCGCACCCACGACGCTGACCCCGGCGCAGATCGTGAATCTCGCTCCCGGCGATGTCCTGCCCCTCAATCACCGCGTCACCGCGCCGTTGGCCGTAGAAGCCGGTGGCACCACCTTCGCGTACGCCCTTGCGGGGCGGCGCGGTACCCGATTGGCCGGCCTGGTGGTCGGATACCCGAGAGAGAAGTCAGCCTGATGCCACAACCGATGTCCGAATCCCTGCGTCAGGCCGCCGAGGCCGCACTGGCCAACGTCCCGATCGCGGACGCCCTCACCGTGGGCGAACCGCTGGACATGGCGGTGGCCACCGGATTCATCGGCGCCGCCGTCACCGCCCGATTCAACGGCGTGCAGTCCGGCGAGATCCTGGTCGCCGTCGAGCAGGAAGTGGCCGACGCGCTGCAGAATTCACCGCTCGGCGCACTGGACGTCAGCGCCGCGCTCGCTCCGGCCCTCACCGCGGCCGCCAGCACCCTCGGCAACGTCGTCACCGGCCCCGGCCAGGCCCTCGATCCGAAGCCGGCGCTGGACGCACTGCTCGGCAAGGCCGGCGCCCTGGTCGTCCCGCTCGTGCACGAAGGCGCGGTCCGCGGCCTGGTCGGGCTGTGGCTCGCACCGCAGGCCACCGGCGGCAACGAGCCGAGCGCGCCCAACTACCCCAGCGCCGACGACATGCCCCGTACCTCGACGAAGGCGCCCCGACCGGCGAACTTCGGACTGGAAATGCTGCGCGACGTCGCCATGGAGGTGACCGCTCAGATCGGTAGCACCCGGATGACGGTCAGCGAGTTGTTGAACCTGGCCGACGGCGCGGTCATCGAACTGGATCGCTCCGCCGGCGCACCGGCCGACCTGCTCGTCAACGGTCACCTGATCGCCCGCGGCGAGGTCGTCGTGATCGATGAGAACTTCGGACTGCGCATCACCGAGATCGTGTCCGACGAAGCAGCAGTGGCCTAAGCCCCGTGAATGCCGTCGAGCTGATCGGACGCACCCTGCTGGCCTTGCTGGTCGTGCTGGGGATCATGTGGGCGCTGGCAAAATTTGCGCGCAAGCCGCTGACCGGAATGACCGGACGTTCGGACAAGGTGCTGACCGTGCTCGCGCGCCAGCAGCTCAACCGCAACGCCTCGGTCGCCGTCCTGAAGGTGGGCGACAAAGCGATCGTCGTCGGCGTCAGCGACGGCGGCGTACGACTGCTCAGTGAAACCGACGCCGCACCCTTCGAAGCGGCGTTGGCCGCCGGCCGTCCGGAGAAGACCACCCGCGCGGTCCGGGGCGTCCGCGGTTCCCGCACCCGACCACCACCCAAACGCCGAGCGTTGCCGCGGGGCGCACCGATGCCTGCACCAACGCCGATGACGATGCCGCTGTCCAGGTCCGTGGACAGCGTCACCGACAACACAGCCGAGGTCACCGACGACGTCGCGCTGCCGGCCTACCAATCTGACGCCCGCGGCGCCCTGGACGGGTCTGTCCTGTCGCCCAAGGTGTGGAAGCAGCTGCTCGACGGGGCCCGAGAGCTGACGGTTAGACGATGATCCAAATCAGCAGCCGTCGGGGGATCGGCTCGAATCCGAGACTCCGACGGCTCGTTCAGGCTGCCCTGATCGGGGCGCTGACCCTGTTCGCGATCTTCATCGCCGCCACGGCAACCGCGTCCTCGGCGCACGCCAGCACGGTGCCGCAGGCGAGCACCCAGTTACCCGCCATGACCCAGCCGCTTGCGGCGCCGGTCGATCCGATTGCGCCGACCGCACCCGTGGTCAAGCCGGTCGTCGGCGGCACCGGCTCGGTCAGCATCAACGTCGACCCGAAGCCGAGCACCTCGATCAGCGTGCTGCTGCTGCTCACCGTTATCTCGGTGGCGCCGTCGATCATCCTGCTGATGACCAGCTTCACGAAGATCTTCGTGGTGCTCTCACTTACCCGCAACGCGCTCGGGCTGACCTCGGTACCGCCGAACCAGGTGCTCGCCGGCCTGTCCATGTTCTTGAGCCTGTTCATCATGGGCCCAACCGTGAAGGCGGTTAACTCGCTGGGCATTCAGCCCTATCTGAAAGGCACCAAGACCCAAGCGGTCGCCTTCCAGGACGGCATCGCGCCGCTACGGACGTTCATGCTGCACCACACCCGCAGCGAAGAGATCGCCTTGATGTTGCGGGCCGGGCACCTGCCGAACCCGCCGACGCCGGACAAGCTCGACCTGACCACGCTGATCCCCGCGTTCGTGCTGTCCGAACTCCGCTCGGCCATGATCATCGGCTTCGTCATCTACATCCCGTTCCTAATCATCGACATGGTCGTCTCGTCGTCGCTGATGTCGCTCGGCATGATGATGCTGCCGCCGGTATCGGTGTCGCTGCCCTTCAAACTGCTGCTCTTCGTCCTGGTCGACGGTTGGGGCCTGATCATCAACGCGCTCGTCCAGAGCTACAACACCTAACGACCGTGGCCCTGACCCTGTCCCGCAATCTTGGCTCGAATCCCTTTCCCCCCAAGGACTCCGATGACTGATACCGCAATCGTGCACCTCGGTTTGCAGGCGATGCTGATCGCTTTCAAGCTCGCCGCACCCACCTTGCTGACCGCGCTGCTGATCGGCTTCGGCGTCTCGCTCTTCCAGTCGGCCACCCAGATCCAGGAAGTCACGTTGTCCTTCGTCCCCAAGGCGATCGGTGTCGGTGTGGCCCTGCTGGTGACCGGCAGCTGGATGATGCATTCGATGATCACCTTCACCCAGCAGCTGTTCGCGCAGCTGCCGGCCCTGCTCAGCTGACCGCGGATCGCAACGAGCCGATGAATCTTCAGTTCAGCGCTACGACGCTGGTGACGCTGCTCCTGGCGTCCATCCGCATCACGGCCTGGCTGACAATTGCCCCGCCGTTCGCCACCGCGGGAATCCCCCGCACCGTCCGCACCATGCTCGCCGTCGCCCTGGCCCTCACCGTCACCCCGATCGCCGCGGCCCACGCACCGCCGGCCGAACTAGGACCGATCCTCACCAGCGCGGTCGAACAGGTCGTGATCGGAGGCTCGCTCGGCTTCATCACCCGGATGCTGTTCAGCGCGATCGAGTCGGCCGGCGCCCTGATCGACCTGTTCGGTGGCTTCTCGCTGGCTTTCGCCTATGACCCGCTGTCGGCGACCAGCACGTCGATCTTCGGCAAGTTCTACGGGTTGCTCGCGACCGTGCTGATCTTCGCCACGGATGCGCACCTGATCATCGTGCAGGGCTTCCTGCGCACCTTCAGCTCCATGCCGCTCGACGGGTCCATCAACATGTCCCAGCTGGGATCGGCACTGGTGCACGGCCTGACCGCTATGTTCATCGCCACCCTGCAGATCGGCGCGCCGTTGATTGCGGTGCTGTTCCTGGCCGACCTCGCCTTGGGCCTGTTGAGCCGGATCTCGCCGCAGCTCAACGTGTTTTCGGTCAGCTTCCCGCTGAAGATCATGCTCACCCTCGGCCTCGTCGGGTTGAGTTTCACCCTGCTGCCCCAGGTGGTCATGGACATGGCCCGCTCGACCACCTCGATGGTCACCCAGATCGGCGGCGGCTGATGGCGGGCAAACCGGCGGGTGAACGCAGCGAAAAGGCCACCCCCCGGCGCCTGAAGAAGGCCCGCAAAGAGGGCCACATCGGCCACTCCCACGAACTCGGATCCTGGTTGTCCGTACTGGCGGCCACCTTCGTCATTCCGCTGGTCTCGCGGAAGATGATGGCCAACTCCGAAACAACGATGGGCCAGATCGCCGGCCTGATCCGGAACCCGGACATCTCGCTGGCGATGTCCATCAGCAAGACGGCGGTCTTGCAAGGTGCGCTGGCGGTGGTGCCGCTGGTGGCCCTGGTGATGGGAACGTCCGTGGCTGCCTCGGTGCTGCAAGGTGGCCTGCACGTAGCCCCGAAGCTGTTCATGCCGAAGTTCAGCCGGCTCAATCCGCTGTCCGGCATCAAGCGCATGTTCGGCCCGCAAGGCGCCTGGCAGCTGGCGAAGTCCCTCGGCAAGCTCGCGGTGCTGTCTCTGGTGACCTACCTGGCCATCCGGCAGATGGTGCCGGTCTTGATGGCCGCCGGTTCACTCTCATTGGAGACCGTGCTGGACGAGGTGGTGGGCGCCGCCCTGAAGTTATTCCGCTGGGGCGCCTCGGCCGGCGTCCTGCTGTCACTGGCCGACGTGGTGGTTGTCCGCAAACGAAACAACAAACAATTGAAGATGACCAAGCAAGAAATCAAAGAGGAGCACCGGCAGAGCGAGGGCGACCCGCACATGAAGGGCGCGATGCGGTCCAAGGCGATCGCGATGAGCCGTAACCGGATGATGGCCGACGTGGCCGAGGCCGACGTGGTCCTGGTCAACCCGACGCACGTGGCCGTCGCCCTCAAGTACGACCCCAAGCGGGGGGCTCCCCGGGTGGTCGCCAAGGGCGCCGACAACATCGCGGCGAAGATCCGCGAGATCGCCGAGCAGAACCGGGTGCCGATGGTGGCCGACATACCGCTGGCCCGGACGCTGTATTCAACCTGCGAAATCGGGCAGGAGATTCCGGCCGACCTCTACCAGGGGGTGGCGACCGTGTTGGCCTTCGTCATGCGGCTCAAACGGCGTGGTTCGGCGGCCGGCATCCACCGGCTGGCGGCGGCGTAACCCGAAGGTCCCACCGGCCCAGTTGGCCCAGCCGCGGATTCGTCAGCTGACGGTTATCGGGCTCGAGAACACCATGACCCGGTAGATGCCCACTCGGTAGCTCTCAGCGGGTGAGCCGAATGTCTGGGTAGCCGTTGCCGTCGTGACGTTGCCCCACGGGACGGCCTCATCGAAGACCAGGAAATTGAACGATTGTCCGCGATACCAATCGGCGCTGGCCTGACGTCGATAAATGATCAGCTGGCCGTCCTGCTGGCTGGCGATCACCGGCCGGACCCGGATCTGATCCTTACTGGTCACGGTGGTGATCGAGGCGCTCCAATAGTCCCCCAAACCTTGCGTCAGCCCGCGGCTTTGCAGCGACGCAATGAGGTCCTTCGAAGTGGCCGGCGGCGTGGCTCCACTGGCCGTGATGGCGAAGCCAGCAACCCAGCTCGCAAGCACCAGCGCCGCGACCACGCCTGCGATCCGGATCGTCCTGGCGTGGGCCGACCACCGGGGCAGGGACCGTCCGACCAACCGACCGGCCAGAATCGCACCGAACACGACGACCGGGCTGAGGTAGCGGATGTAGGCCGGATCGGTGGACGTGGTGGTCAGCGCGAGGTAAAAGCACAGATCGCCCAGACAGGCCAGCAGCAGCAGATCGTCCAGGCGGGAACCGTCGTCGTCCAATCCGCGGACCATCCCCCGGATCGTTCGGGTCAGCGCCCAGCCGATCGCGACCAGGACGACCAGCAGGCCGATGATTCGCAGGCTGGCCAGCACGACCGGGACGCCGGCGCGCCCGTTCTCGCCGTTGCCGACGCCGAAGATCTGCGCGCTCCAACTCGGCAGGTGCGCGATGTTCTGCAGTATCTGGTGCCCGCTCGCCCGCTCGTTGGCCCGCCCGATGCTGAAAGTCCCGATCGCCACCGCGACCTTGCGCACGGCGTAGGCCAACACGAGGCCACCGACCGCGGATGCGATGGCCGGCCCGCCTGCTCGCCATGATCGTCGGCGCAGCATCGCGATCACGCCGGCACCGACGGCCGGGGCGATCCCAAGCGGCACCGTCTGCAGATCACCGAGAATTCCCGCGGCGAAGATGACCGCGGCCAGTACGCACCCCCAGCGAGGACGCGCGCGTTGCAGGATCGCGAAGGCCAGCAGGCACCACAACATCGTGCCGACGTGCAACGGCCCGCGCAGGATGAACATCGCGAGCACCGGATTGGGCAGGGCCAGCAAAGCGATCGTGGTGCCCATGGCCAGCACGCCCGCCCTGCCGCGGCTCGACCCGCGGGCCAGACCGGCGCCGAGGACGATCACCAGCGCGGCGATCACGGCCGGCACCAGGTACAGCAGCACACGGCTCACGCCGAGGACGGGCACGGCGGCGGTGTAGAACAACGCGTCCACCGTCCAGAACGAATCCATCGACAGCCACCAGCCATCGAGACCGAAGTTTCCGCCGCTCATCGACTGGCCCTCGAGGACAGCGGTGGCACCGTCGGAGTCCCCCGGGAATGCGTGCAAGCCGGCGGCGTACAAAATGGCGACCAGGGCGAGAAACCCGAGCACGGCGAGGGCGGCGACAGCGACGCGGACGGTGTGCGAGACCGGCGGTCGGCCCACACCGGTTTCGATCCTGTCCACCGCGGCACCCTAACCGGTGCGGATGTAGCTTCGACAAGAGGCGCCCGTGCGATCACATCAGGCTGCGCGCTCGCGCACAGAGACTTCCAAGTTGGCCGCGTTAGGTTCCCGGTGACCGTTCGCGCTGATGCCGCGAACACCTTGGTAGCACTACGGGAAACTTGCTAGCACTACGGGACTTGGTAGCACCACGGGAAGGGGCCGTCATCCGCGTCCACGCCGGCAGGTCGCCCGGCCGCGCGCCTGGGCCACGCCGCGCGCCTGGGCCACACCGCGCGCCTGGGCCACACCGCGCGCCTGGGCCACGCCGCGCGCTAGCAATGAGCCTCGTGGGCTTCGTCCTGTTCTTCGGACTCATCGCTCTCTGGAGCGTGGCGACGCCACCGTTCGCCGCGCCGGACGAACCGGTCCAGGCGGTCAAGGCAGCGGCAACCGCCCACGGCGAATTCCTCGGGCGTGGCACCGCGGACCCGGCAAAGATCCTGTTCCAGGTACCCGGCACACTGGCCCGCGCGCCGAATCCAGGCTGTTTCGCCTTCAGACCGACGGTGGCGGCCTCGTGCCTGGCTCACTGGACGGCGGACGACAGCACGAGTCCGGCGACCAGCTACGTAGGACGGTATCCCCCGCTTTACTACCTGATCGTGGGCCTGCCGTCGGTAATAACCTCGAGCACCTCGGTCCTGCTACTGATGCGGCTGGTCAGCGCTGCGTTGTCGGCGGTGTTCCTGGCCGCGGCCTTCGTCTCGGCGTCCCAGTTCTGTCGGCGCCGATGGGTGCTGCTCGGAACTGCCTTCGCGCTGACACCGATGGAATTGTTCCTGGCCGGGGTGATAAACCCGAGCGGCCTGGAAATAAGCAGTGCGTTGTGTTTGTGGACGTCCGGGCTCGGACTGGTCCTGCGGGACAAGTCGCAACCGGCGACGCGGCTGGTGGTGTGGTCGACGTTATCCGCCGCCATCCTCGTCCAGCTGCGTGGCTTGTCGCCGTTGTTGCTGGCGGTCATTGGTGTTTCGCTCGCGCTGGTCGCCGGTCGCGACCGGCTGCGGGTCATCGCTCACCGAGCCGGCGCGCGCGTCGGTCTGGTGGCAGTGGCGGCCTGCTCGGTGTTCTCGGTGAGCTGGGTGCTGTTCCGGCACGGACTGCGAGTGCAGGCCTCCGGACGGCCGGTGTCCAGCGACGCCGGCTCGCTCGCCGTCCTCAAAGCGGCGGCGCACGTCGGCCTGGCCTACACCCAGTTGATCGGCAACTTCGGTTGGCTCGACACCCCGATGCCGCGCTGGTGCTATGCGCTCTGGGCTTTGGCGTTGGTCGCTCTGGGCGTGGCCGCGTTGGCCGGCCGATCGATTCGGCTGAGCCTGCTGCTGGCCGCGCTGGTCGTGGCGACCGTCGCGATCCCGACGCTGTTGGCGTACTCGCAGGCCCACCGCGTCGGCATCGTCGGTCAGGGTCGTTACATCCTGCCGGTCGCGGTCGGCCTACCCGTGTTGGCCGGTTACGCGGCGAGCCGTCGCCTCGAACGCAGCCGGTGGTCGGTGCCCGGCATGATCGTGGGCGGCGTCGTGGTGGCCGCCATCCAGGTCACCGGCTACGTCGTCGCGTTGGCGCGGTACCGCAACGGCACCGGGCACGCCATCTGGACGCTGGACGCGGAGTGGGAACCGCCACTGCCGTGGCTGGTTGGCCTCGGCCTGTTCGTGACCCTGCAGCTACTGTTGTTCGCCTGGTGGCTGACGCTGTCTGCCGGCGAAGCGAATGCCGTACACACAGTGAACGTCCGAGAGATGGGCCGACGTGGCTGAATTTCCAGAGCCGAGAACCACCGCGCAACGTTCACTGTCCGAAACCGCCGACACACCAGCGATCGTGGATGCCGCCATTGCCAAGTTTCGCCTGCAGCAACAAGGCCAAACGGCCGCCCCGCTGACGGTCGTCATTGCCGCACTCGACGAGGCGCCCAGTATTGCCGCGGTGCTGGACGAGATACCCGATCGCATTGCGGGCCTGGCCGTGGACGTGCTGGTGATCGACGACGGCAGCACGGACGCCACCGCCGAGGTCGCCCGCTCGCACGGCGCGTTGGTGTGCCGGTTGAGCAGCAACTGCGGGCACGGCGCCGCGCTTCGGGCCGGTTACCGGATCGTGCGCGAGAACCAGGGGCAGTACATCGCGACCTTGGATGCCGACGGGCAGTGGGATCCGGCTGATCTGCCGGCCATGGTGTCGAAGCTGGCCGCGAACGAAGCCGACTTCGTCATCGGCTCCCGGCAACTCGGGCGGACGGAGAACACCGACGCCTTGCGAAACCTCGGAGTTCGCGTCTTCGCGAGGTTGATCAGCCTGCTCACCGGCACCAAGATCACTGACAGCTCCAGCGGTTTGCGCGCGATGCGAGCCGAACTGACCGGGACCGTGCGGCAGACCCAGCCGCAATATCAAACCTCAGAGCTCCTGATCGGCGCGATCTTCGCGGGTTACCGAATTGCCGAAGTGCCGACGGTGATGCGGACACGCAGCGCCGGAACGAGCAAAAAGGGCCGCAATCTCGGGTACGGGCTTCGCTACACCCGGGTGATCCTGCGTACCTGGCGGCGCGAACGGCGACATCGGGTCGCACCGCGATCGGGCTGAATTCGACCATGCAGGATCGGGCCGAACCCGGCGTCGGCGACCGAACGCCGGCGTCCGCGATCGGGCCGATGTCCAGCGTCCTCGATCAGCCGGCGACCGGCCCCGTCGCGCGCGGTCGAAAGAGGCGATCGAAGATGATGAACTTGACCACGAACAAGACGCCGTAGACCGCACAATAGGTTGCCGCATTGATCACCGTGCGGGTACTGCGACTCTGGTCGGCGAACGCCGCGTTGACCACGCCGATGGCCAACGCGGCGATGGCCGTACTCAGCAAGGCGGTCAGCCAGTACGGCGCGACCTCGCGCCAGAAATCGGACCGGTCTCGTCTCGACCAGGTCCAGCTGCGGTTGAGCAGGTAGCCCGGCACGATGCCGGCCACCGATCCCGCCACGGACGCGCCGCGGGCGCCGAGCAAGCCGGTACGGAAGGCGATGACCAGCACGATTTCGGCGACCAGGAAACAGAAAACCGAGCCGAGGGTGTAGCGGGTGAGCCGTCGCCACGGGAGCCTGGCGGCCATGCCCGGCGCTGAACGCTCAGGCTCGGCTGCTAACTCGGCCGGTACCGACAACTCAGACGACACCGGCGGCTCAGACGCCCGTCGTCGCCGCGCTGCGCCACAGCGAGCGGCACGGAATCTTGCTGGTATCGCAGCGGTCGGCGTACTTATGAGCGATTTCGTGCACCTCATCGAGCAGGTTGCCGGCGAGGGTGGTCGGTACCAGGCCGAGCTCGCGAAGGTGGCGATTCACGACCATCAGTTCGTTCTCCGGGGCCTCGGCCCGCGGATTGTCGACGTAGTCGATCTCGGCGCCGGTCTGCCCGGCGACCAACTCCGCCAGTTCGGCGACTCGGTGGGTTTCGGTCATCTGGTTGAAGATCCGAACCCGTTCACCGCGCGGCGGCGGATTCTCGACTGCGAGCCGGATACATCGCACCGTGTCGCGGATGTGGATGAAGGCCCGGGTTTGCCCGCCGGTGCCATGCACCGTCAACGGATACCCGATGGCCGCCTGCATGATGAACCGATTGAGGACCGTGCCGTAGTCGCCGTCGTAGTCGAAGCGATTGATTAGCCGCTCGTCGAGTTCGGTCTCAACCGTCTGGGTTCCCCACACGATGCCCTGATGCAGGTCCGTCACTCGGATGGCGTCGTTCTTGTTGTAGAAGGCGAAGAACAGCTGATCCTGCGCCTTGGTCATATGGTAAACGCTGCCCGGATTCGTGGGGTGCAGGATTTCCTGGTCGATCATCGACCCGTCGGCGGCCTCGATCTTGATCGGCAGGTAGCCCTCCGGGATGGCGGTACCCGAGGTGCCATATCCGTAAACGCCCATCGTGCCCAGATGCACTACGTGAATGTCCTGGCCGGATTCGCTGATCGCGGCCAGCAGGTTGTGGGTGGCATTGAGATTGTTGTCGACGGTGTAGCGCTTGTGCACCGAAGATTTCATCGAGTACGGCGCTGCGCGCTGCTCGGCGAAGTGAATGACCGCGTCAGGCTGGTAATCGGTCAGTAATTCCAGCAGGCCGTCGTAGTCCTGGGCCGCGTCGATTCGACGGAAATGCAGCTCGCGACCGGTGCTTTCTCGCCAAGCCGAACATCGTTCGTCGATCGTGCGAATTGGCGTGAGCGAATGTGCGTCGAGTTCGTCGTCGATACGACGGCGGGACAGGTTATCCGCAATCATCACGTCATGCCCATTAGCGGACAGATGTAACGAAGTCGGCCAACCACAAAATCCGTCGCCTCCGAGTACCAACACGCGCATATTTGGATCCTAACTTCAGCCGATTCTTGGTAACAAATTTGTATCGCCGAAGCCTGTTCCTTACCTGCACGTTTGCTGTGTACCAGTTAATCGATTCAGCTGACAAAAGCTAACGACGGCTGGACAACGGCCGCCGACTTCCACCGGCCCGATCAGACCGCGGGCGAGCCGGGACCACGATCGTCCCAGCCGAGTCGACCCTCGCGCCGGACGTCCCGCCCCCGTACCGGCTCGCCACATTCGCGACACACCGACGTCAAGCGCAGCTCGTGATCATGGTGGAAGCGCGCCACCGGCGGGTCGGACACCGCCCACTCGTCGCCCCAGGCGAGCAGCGCGTCGAGCACCGGCGCAAGTGCGCGGCCGGCGGCCGTCAAGTGATAATCCGATCGGGGCGGGGCATCGGAATAAGGACGACGCTCCAGTACCCCTGCGTGCACGAGCACCTTCAAACGCGCCGCCATCCGATCCCGGGGCGCGCCGGTGTTGCGCACGATCTCTGAGAATCGGTGATTGCCGAGCACGACTTCACGCACGGCCAGCAGCGCCCATTTCTCGCCGATGATCTCCATCGCCGCGGCAATCGAGCAGGGCCGTCCCGGCAGCGTGGCCGGATCGATGCGGGCATCGGCCGCCGATTCGGCGGCGCCGGTCAGAGCGCTCGGTGACGTGACGGTGCGGGAGCGAGCCGAAGGCATGAATCAAGGTTTGCACATCAAACCAGCGAACGCTACCGTCGGCACATGTCAGTTCGACAATCAAACTCAAGGTACGTCCGCAATCGCCGGCTCGGCGTGCTGGTGCTGGTCGCCGCGGTTTTCATGACGAATCTGGATCTGTGGATCGTCAACGTGGCCTTGCCGGACATCGGGGCCAGCTTCGGCGGAGGCGGCAGTGGCGGTGGTGAGGCCGGACTGGCTCAGCTGTCGTGGGTCTTGAACGGCTACGCCGTGGCGCTGGCCGCCGCCCTCATCGTGGCCGGACGGTTGGGCGACCGGATCGGGCACCGGCCGGTGTTCCTGGTTGGTGTCGTGCTGTTCACTGCCGCGTCGGCGGCCTGCGCGGTGGCACCGAATCTCGGCCTGCTGGTCGCGGCCCGAGTTGTCCAGGCGCTCGGTGCGGCCGCCCAACTGCCGACCTCGCTGGCGCTGTTGCTGGCCACCATGCCCGTCGAGCGCCGAGCCGGTGCGGCCCGCGGCTGGGCGGCGGTCGGCGGGGTGGCCGCCGTGGCGGGGCCGGTGCTCGGTGGCTTGCTGGTCGAAGCGTCCTGGCGCTGGATCTTCGTCGTGAACCTGCCCATCGGCCTGATCTCGCTCATGCTCGGCCGGCGCCTACTGCCGCGCCGATCCGCCATTGACCAGGCGGCCGCCCGCCGGCAGCCCATGCCGGACCTCGTCGGTGCGATCACCGTGACCGTCGCGGTCGCGGCACTTACCGGCAGCTTGGTGCAGGCACCGCAGTGGGGCTGGACGTCCGCGAGCACCCTCGGGTTGATGCTGGTCGCGGTCGTTACCGGCGCTGGGTTCCTCGTCCGCTGCGCCCGCCATCACAACCCGCTGTTCGAGCTGGGTCTGTTGCGAATCGCACGGTTCCGGCAGGCCAACCTGGCCACCTTCTCGTTCAGCATCGCGTTCGCGATCATGTTGCTGTCCAACGTGCTCTGGTGTCAGGACGTGTGGGGTTACAGCGCACTGCGGACCGGGCTGGCGATGTCCCCCGGCCCAGCCCTCGTCCCGCTGGTCACCATCGTCACCGGCCGGGCCATGAAGCGCTTCGGACCGGGACCGCTGGCGGTGCTGGGGGCGTTGCTGTTCGCTGCCTCACTGCTGTGGCGAGTACTCGCCATCGACGTGGCACCGAACTACCTGCACGACCTGTTGCCGAGCATGCTGCTGGGCGGCCTCGGCGTGGGGCTGACCTTGGGCACCCTGATCGCGGCGGGTGTGACGTCGTTGCCGGCCGACCGTTCGGCCACCGGTTCCGCGGTGCTCAACGCCGGGCGCCAGATCGCATCCGCCGTCGGCGTCGCGCTGCTGGTGACCTCGATCGGCGTACGGATCGGGCCCGCCAGCGTGGCCGATTTCCGACGGAGCTGGGGGCTGGGCGTCGCGCTGGCCCTCGTCACCGCCGGGTTGGCGTTGCGGATGGCTTTCAGTGCGAAGCGGGATTCCACGCAGGAAACTACGGCCCTACAGTTCGCGCTGGTCGATGAGGATGACGGCACCCATGCCGCTCAACGCATCAGCGAACTGTCCGTAGTGGTGGCCACACCAGACAAGTGAACTTCCACCATGCATCGCCGTCTCGACGACCGCACGGGCAGAGCAGCGGTCGCAGCGGTCCGAGGCGTCGAGCAGGCGGACATCGAGCTCGAGCGTTGGGTCAGTGAACGCGACCATCAGGTTCCTCCTCGTACGGTGCGGGCTGTTATCCCTACGATCGGCCGCCCCCGGCGCGGGCTGAGGATTTTGGCTGTGCCGACCCGCGACGAGGATCGACATGCCCCGCGGCCGGGCGCTCCCAGCCAGCGCCCCCGGAAGATCGAGATGCCCGGCGATCACCCCCTCAAGTCAGTACATCGCTGGCCGAATAGATAGCTGCCAGGACGGCACGGCTGTACCCCAGGGACTGGGGCCGATTCCAATGGATGCGCACCATCCACGGGATCAGCCAGCTACTTAGGAAGCCCACCGTCCTGAAGGGGAGAAGTGAAACCCAAACGGCTCAGCCAGTTCGCGGTACCGATCGGTGTCGTCGGCATCATCCTGATGATGGTCGTACCCGTTCCGGCCGCCATCCTGGACTTCCTGATCGCCGTCAACATCACCGCGTCCGTGCTCATCGTGCTCACCAGCATGTACGTCAAGCGGCCCCTCGACTTCTCCAGCTTCCCGTCGCTGCTGCTGGTCTGCACCCTGTTCCGGCTCGCCCTGAACATCTCCGCGACCCGCAACGTCCTCGCCCACGGCTACGCCGGCAAGGTCATCAGCGCGTTCGGTCATATCGTCATCTCCGGGTCGCTGATCATCGGCCTGGTCATCTTCGCGATCCTGCTGGTCATCCAGTTCGTCGTCATCACCAACGGTGCCGGACGGGTGGCCGAGGTCGGCGCGCGCTTCACCCTCGACGCGATGCCCGGCAAGCAGATGGCGATCGACGCTGACCTGAACGCCGGCCTGATCGATGAGAAGACGGCCCGGCAACGTCGTCACGAGGTCACCGCCGAAGCCGACTTCTACGGCTCGATGGACGGTGCGTCCAAGTTCGTCAAGGGCGACGCCATCGCGGCCATCATGATCACGATGATCAACCTGCTGGGCGGCATCGGCATCGGCATGTTCCAAGGGCACCTGTCGATCACCGAGGCGGTCAGCAAGTACAGCCTGCTCTCGGTCGGCGACGGACTGGTCTCCCAGATCCCGGCCCTGCTGCTCTCGGTTGCGACCGGCCTGATCGTCACCCGGTCCAGCGATGCCGACGACATGGGCACCATGGTGTCCAATCAGCTCGGATCGCAGAAGCGCCCCCTGCAGATCGCCGGCGGTGCCGCCATCGCCCTGTGCCTCGTGCCGGGCCTGCCCAAACTGCCCTTCCTGGTCGTCGGTGGCGCCCTGCTGCTGGTCGCGTCGCGAGTCAAGCCGCCGGCCAAGACCGCTGAAGAGATCGCGGTCGAGGCCGCCACCGCCGGCGCCACCCGGCCGGCCCTCGACAGCGCCGAAGCCATCATGGAAGACCTGTCCGTCGACCCGCTCGAACTGGCGCTGTCCGCCGACATGATCTCGCTCGTCGACGGTGCCGGAGCGGACCTGCTCGACCGCGTCCGGTCCCTGCGCCGCAAGCTGGCCATGGAGCTGGGCGTGGTCATGCCACCCGTCCGAACCCGCGACAACCTGGACCTGCCCGCGTCGACCTATGCGATCTGCGTCAACGGGGTCGAGGTCGCCCGCGGGCAGGCGCCCAGCGGGACCGTGCTGGCCATCGGCGACGGCTTGGACAATCTGCCTGGTGTCGAAGGTCAGGAACCGGTTTTCGGACTCACCGGCAAGTGGATCGGCCTGGAACTCCGCGGCCAAGCCGAACTGCTGGGCGCGACCGTCGTCGACCGCTCGTCGGTCATCATCACCCACTTGTCCGAGGTGGTCCGGTCGCACGCCAGCCGCCTGCTCGGCCGCGAGGAAGTCTCAGCTCTGACCAAAGCTCTCAAGCGCAGCCACCCGGTGGTCGTCGAGGACCTCACGCCGGCACTGCTCACCCTCGGCGAAGTGCAACGGGTGCTGCACGCCCTGCTCGACGAAGGAGTCTCGGTACGCGACCTGGTGCGCATCTTCGAGGCGCTGTCGGTCGCGGCGAAGTCCAGCACGGATCCGGACAAGCTGATCGAGGCGGCCCGCATGGCCCTGGCACCGGCCATCACGGCCGACCATCTCGGCGCCGACGGCCGCCTGCACGTGCTGACCTTGGATCCGCGACTCCAACAAGCCCTGCTCGAGTCGGCACGCTCGACCGAGATCGGCATGCAGTTGCTGCCCGGCCCCGACCTGGTCGAGGCACTCGTCACCGACATCGCCCGCCAGCACCAGTCCGCATCCGAACGGGGTTCTCGGCCGGTACTGGTCTGCGCGCCGCTGATCCGGATGCCGCTGCGCCGGCTGCTGTCCTCGACCGTCCCGGATCTGCCGATCATGTCCTACTCCGAAATCTCAAGTAATGCTCCGATCGTCGACACCGTGGGGGTGATCCGTGATGGACGCACCGTTGGTGTCTGAGGGCGCCGATCTTGACCGGCTGCTCGAATCGATCCGGGCCGAGCACGGCGACGATGCCACGATCCTGTACCAGGACAGTGTCCGTCGTGGCGGCATGGGTGGCTTCTTCTCGCGCGAGGTCTACCGGGTCGCCTACCGCGTGAGCTCAGCTCAAGCGCCCGATTCCGCCACCGCGTCCGATGCGTTCACTGCGCCCGATGCGTTCACTGCGCCCGATGCCTTCACTGCGCCCGATGCCACTGCGCCCGATGCCTCGACGCCGCCGGACGGCGGCTTCTTCGACGAGCTGCTGTCGGGTGGCCCGGTATTCGGCGCCGCGATGCCGGCCAGCCGGGTCACCGGCGACCGCCCGGCGGGTCCGGCGCAGCCACGGCACGCCGGACCCGATTCATCGACCGCCCCGGCTCCGGCGCTGCTCGATGTGTTGCCGGCATCGGTGACCGACACGCTCACCCAGCAGGAGCGCGACGAGCTCGCCTCTCCCGAAGCGATCTCACGGTTTCAGGAGATGCTCGACCGGGAACTCCGGCGCGCTGAGAACGAAGACGCCCTCGGCGGAATCGCAGGGCCCGCCATCCCCCGCCACGCCGGCGCCAGCAAAGCGACCGCGGGCAAGGCCAGCGCTGCCTACGCCAGCACACTCGCCGACCTGCTCGCCGACGCCGACGCCGCAGACACGGGCCGCGTCACCGCTTCGGCCCCCGGACCACTCGATGACTACGGCCTGATCGCCGGCGCGCACGCCGAGTCGTTTTCGGCCCCAGCCGACCAGACCTACCGGGCCGCCTTCGAGCCGGCGATCGCCGCGCAGCCGGCCGAGGTCACCCACCTGCCCGTCTACCTGCCCGAGCCGATCGCGGTGCTCAGCGCTGCGCTTGCCGCGCCGACCGTACCTTCCGTGCCGACGGCGACCACCGTGCCGACGGCGACCACCGTGCCGACGGTGCCGACCGTGCCGACCGTGCCGACCGTGCCGA
>JAOPUZ010000005.1 GCA_025966315.1 Frankiales bacterium
AGTCGAAGTCCGACCCTTCCACCGTGCGGGCGAACCCGCTGCCGAACGGCTTGCCTACGAGCCAGTTCACCGGGCTCTCTGACCAGCTGGCGACGAGGTCTGACCAGCCTTCGATCCGCCAGGTGACCGGCGACGTTCGCCAGCATCGGCGTCGCGTTGGGAATCGCGGGAACCCGTCGCGCGCTCGTCGGTCACGTGCCGACCCTCGTGGTGTTCGCCGCCGAGCTCGTCGTCGGGACGCTCATGCTGGTGCTGTGGATACGCTTCTGCCCACTGCCCGCCATCCGCCGGGAGCTTCGGATGCGGCTCGATGCAGGCGGGGTGCTCGGCTCAGACAGCGGGTGGCGCCGCCGCCTGGCGCTGCTGGTCGTCGGCGATTCGAGCCCGCGTCCGGACGGCAGTCGTGACCGAGCTGAGTAACATGCTCAACCGTCCGACCTCGTGTCAGAAGGGGCTTCTTCGCACGTGACTCCCGCCGTCGACGTCCCGCTGCTGATGATCGCGTTCAACCGTCCGGAGAAGACCCAGCGGGTGTTCGAGGCTGTTCGGGCGGCAGCCCCACGGCGGCTGTACGTGGCCGTCGACGGGCCTCGCGCCGACGTCCCCTCGGACGTCGATCGCTGTGCGCGCACCCGCCGGGTCTCGACGACATCACCTGGCCGTGCGAGGTGCAGCGGCTCTACCAGCCGAGCAATCTCGGCTGCAAACGTGGCGTCGGCGCTGCGATCGACTGGTTCCTTGCCCACGAGGAGAGCGGCATCATCCTCGAGGATGACTGCCTTCCCAACCCCGACTTCTTCCTGTTCTGCGCCGAGATGCTCGACCGCTACCACGACGCATCTGAGGTCATGATGGTCGGCGGACACAATCCGCTCGGGACGTGGGACGCGACCGAGGCGGGCTACGTCTTCAGCCGAACAGCCCAGATCTGGGGGTGGGCGACATGGCGGAGGGCGTCGGCCCGCTACGACGCGGCGATGACGAGGTGGGGGGAACCGGAGACCCGTGCACTGGTCCGGTCCAAGATGCCCCTCACCGAGTACCGGATCACCAGCCAGCGGTTCGACAGTGTCTACGAGGGCCGCCACGACACGTGGGACTATGGCTGGGCCTTGGCAATCCTGATCAACGGTGGTGTCTCGATAATCCCCGCCAGGAACCTCGTCGCAAACATCGGATTCGGCAGCGAGGCCACCCACACACGGCGGCCATCCCGTCACGAGGGTGCCGTGCCCACGCACCCGAGCGAGCGTCCACTGCGGCACCCGCCGACGACGACCCCGGATAGGCGGTTCGAGCGCGCGCTGTTCAAGAATCGCTTTCCGCTCGGACGGCGGCTGGTTTCCGCGCTCCCTCCGCGGGCCCAGGATCGATTCCGCGCGGCGGTGTATCGCCTGGCTGCTGCGGTTCAACGCACGTCGCCATGACCGTGTGGATCAGCTCTGGCCCGACGACGCACCCCTGGTGCGGCTCGCTGTGCTGCCGAGGATGCGGATGATGGTGTTTGCGACCGGACCGTCGGGCTCCCCCGGAGCCGTGCGGACGCCAAGGCCAGCGCGAGGCCGATGATGATTCCCACCTCGTTTCCCGGCGTCCAGGTGAGGAACCAGACGAGCTGGGTCACCAACAACGCCGGGAATACACCTGGCGCGAACAGGCCGACCGTCGTGGCGGAATCCTGGCGCCAGAGCGCCCGGAGCAGGCCGACCGCGAGCACGATGAACGCGAGCATGCCGACCACACCGGTGCGCAACAGCGTCATGATGTAGAAGTTGTGCGGATCCGATGTGGACGCCACAAGGTTGCCGCCGACATCCCGGGCGAATCCGCTGCCGAAGGGTTCACCGATAACCCAGTTGACGGGGTTGGCGGACCACCCCTCGAGCAGCGTCGACCAACCCTCGGTCCGCCACGCGAACGTGTCGGTCGTGAGCGGGCTGGTAATCTCAGGCCGAATTCCCCCTGCCGTTTCGGTGCCAGATTCCGGCAGCGCCTCGAACACGCCAACAGCAACGATTCCGGCGGCGATCACCATCAGCATCGCGCGGTGCCCGAGCTTCCTGTTGCGCAGCAGGACCACCGCGACGCCGGCGAGCAGCGTGATCCACACAGTACGGCGGTTGAGCAGCACCACCACCAGCAGCAGCAGCCCGCCGATCCACCTCAGCTTGCGCGATCGCTCGTCCCGCTGCTGCCAGTACGGCACCGTCAGCATGACCGAGGTCGCGATGAAGAACCCGTAGGGCCCGTTGACAACACGGAGGGCGGCGTCCGCTCCGAACTCCTCCATCGGCACGCCGAGGTTGACTCCACCAAGGTTCTGCGCCCATCGCAGACATATCAGAACCACCATCGGTATGGTGAGCACCAACCAGATCTTGCCAATCCTATCGTTTCGAACGGTGGACGGCGGAAAGCTCGAGAAATAGATGGCGGTGCTGATCAACGGAAGGAACAGGCGGAATTCAGACACGCTCTGCTGGCCGAACACCAGTACTCCACGGATGAGCGACAGCAACAGCATGAAGCCGAGCAGCATCAGCACGCGCTCGAGGGGGGTCAGCCTACGGAACCTGAGGAATCTGGCGATTCCCGCCGTCAACAACAATGCGAATACTACGTCATGGAACTTCACGCTGATGCCGCCCGGCAGAGTCAGCGAGGGTTCCTGTTCCAATAGGGCCGCCTGCATCACGGTCACGCCGAGCACGAGAGCGACGCCGACCTCCGGCCGTCGCATCAACACCTCGAGCGAGACAACGCCGACGAGAGCAACGACCACTGCCCCGACTACCCAAGCGCCCGCCAGCAAGATGCCCGTCATGACCGCGGTTCCGCCGTCGGTTCGATGGACGACCTGCCCCCGCCGGGCCATCCGGGCGCGGCCGTCGGGGGACTTGATCGGCGGGTTCGGTTCATCGTCGTGGCGTCATGACTTGGCAAAGATCGCGTCGATCTGGAGCAGCCGCCCGGTCTGATTGTCGTAGAAGGCCGGGTCGAGCCAGATCGGTTCGAACCCCAGGCCTGCCAGGTACTCGATCATCGGGATCCAGAGTGGGCCATCCTGGTACAGCTGGACGAGGGACAGCTCAGCCTCCAGTAGACTCACCGATCCGAGGGTCTTGGTCGCGCCTGCCAGCACCCGCTTCTCAAAGCCCTGCACGTCGACTTTGAGGTACAGGCGGTCCGCCGGGCCTGCAACGTCGAAATCGTCGAGGCGAGCGGCCCGACAACTCTCGGTCCTCACATACCGGGAGTCCGGGTCGCCCTCGACGTGCCTCGGCAGCATCTCCAGTGCGGAGCTGCTGACCTCGTTGCCCGCGACATGCATCGTCAAGGTGCCGTTGGTATCGCCGAGGGCCACATTGTGGCAGCGCCACAGCGGGTCGCCTGACGCGCGCTCGGCGAGAACCTCGTAGGGCCGCGCCAAGGCCTCGAAGGACTCGATGCGCCCCCGGTAGCCGAACCGTCGGGCCTCGACGGCATAGGCTCCGACGTGCGCGCCGACGTCAATGAGGACGTTGATGTCTGCGTCCGCGATCAGCCTCGCTCGCCTGGCGGACGCGGTGCTGCTCAACCGGCCCAGCGAGACGTCGAAGTGCTCGAGGGCCCGGCGCGCCATCTTCACCGCGCGTGATCGCATGTGCGTCTCCCCTACCAGCTGTCCATCCTCGGCCGCTACCGAACGCCCGAGATGGTGCTGCGGAGGCGGGTCCGCTGCAGGATCAGGCCGAACCCCCTGCGCAGGTAGGGGCTCAGCCAGTAGAAGAACCACAGTCGGCCCGCCCAGCGGTGGGTGAAGACGAGCCAGGGCCTGGGCGCCAACTCCTTCACTGACCACAGGCGGCTCAGTTCGCGCCGCAACGGCTGCAGATCGGTGCGGCGCGGCGGGTGGGAGGCGCATTCGCCGACTGTCCCGGGAGCGATCCAGACCTCGCAGCCGGCGGCGCTCGCCCGCAGCCCGTAGTCCAAATCACCCATCTGCTGGATATAGGCGGGGTCGATGTTGCCGACCCGTTGCACCACCGCCCGCGGGACCAGGACGATGTTCCCGTTCATCGTCTCGCACCGTCGTGGTTGGCTGCCGGGCTGCACCAGCGTCCATCTCAGCGGGCGCCGACGGGAGAGCCGGACCTGGCCGCCGTAGGTGAGTTCGCCGATCTGTGGGTGCCGGGTGGTGCCGGCCACGATGACGGGGCCGTGGCTGCGCTCGCGCAGCTGCTGCTCGGTGTGCAGGAGCAGGGCGAGGACGCCGTCGTCGACGAGCGTGGTGTCGTCGTTCATCCACAGGTAGTAGTCGTAGTCGCCGGCCATGGCCTGGTCCAGGGCGCGTCGCATGCCGCCGTTCCAATATAGGTGGCCATCGCCGCGGAGCAACCGGACGTCGGGGTGGTGTTGGGTCACGGCCTCGGCAGTGCCGTCGGTGCTGGCGTCGTCCAGGACGAACACGTCGAGAGAGCCGCCTGGCACGTGCTGGGTGCGCAGGGAGTCCAAACACGCCAGGGTCAGGGCCCTGCGGTTGTGGACCGCCATGACAGCGGCGATACGAATACCAGCCATTCCCTCTCCCTGTGCCGTGCCGGCGCCGCGGGGCGCTCGCCCGGCGACGTCAACCCCGGCGGAGGTCAACCGACCCGCGCCTGTTGTGGACGTTCTCCTGCGCCCCGGCGGCGCAGCAGGCCGCGGGCGGGCGAGCCCCGGCCGGCGCCGTAGCCGGCGTAACCGCCCGGCGCGACCCCGCGGTTGAGCAGGTAGCCGATCACCGGTGTGTCGGTGAACGCCAGCCGTTCGCGGGCGCGTCGCAGGTCGGCCAGCGAGGTGCCTCGGTTGACCACCAGGAGAATGGCGTCGGCGTGATCGGCGATCGTTACGGCCTCCGACACATCGAGCAGCGCCGGGGTGTCGATCAGGACGAGGTCGGCCGGCCCACCCGAGCTGATCAGCTCGCCGAAGGCCGTCGAGCGGAAGAACACGGCCGGGTGATGCCCGTTGCGCTCGCTCGGCCCGACCTGCAGCACCGTTCCGAGGGTTGGCGGCTCGTGCCGCGGCGTCGGCGGCGGCCGCCGCCCGACGGTGCCCGCGGGATCCTCCTCGCCGTCATGACCCACGCCGATCACGTCGAACAGCTCGCCGTCGCGACACAGCTGCGACAGCTGTCGCGTGCGCTCGTCGGCGTCGACCAGCAGCACCTGACGA
>JAOPUZ010000023.1 GCA_025966315.1 Frankiales bacterium
TCCTCGGCCGATTTGATCGGCCGAGCTGGCTTTTGTGCGCGGTGCGGCGCGACCACCATGACCATGTTCCGGCCGTCCTGCTTCGGTGAGAACTCAACGAAACCCAGTTCGGTGATGTCCTCGGCCAATCGCTGGAGCAACCGGAACCCGAGCTCGGGACGCGACTGCTCGCGCCCGCGGAACATGATCGTGATCTTGACCTTGTCGCCCTGCTTGAGGAACCGCTCGACGTGACCCTTCTTGGTCTCGTAGTCGTGCGGATCGATCTTCGGGCGGAGCTTCATCTCTTTGATGACGGTCAGTGCCTGGTTCCGACGCGCCTCACGTGCTTTCTGCGCGCTCTCGTACTTGAACTTGCCGTAGTCCATGAGCTTGCAGACCGGCGGGCGGGCCATCGGCGCCACCTCGACGAGGTCGAGGTCGGCTTCGGCGGCTAGTTCGAGGGCTTTGCCGATCGGCACGATGCCGACCTGCTCGCCCTCGGGTCCGACGAGTCGCACCTCGGGCACGCGAATCCGATCGTTGATCCGGGGTTCAGAGCTGATGGGGCCTCCTAGGTAGTCCTGATTCAGATGTGCCGAGCCCAGTAGTTCATCCGCACCGTCCTTCGAAGAGACGGCCGGAAAGAACAAAAGGCCCTGCTGCAACGATGCAGCGGAGCCTCAAATTCCTGCCAGCGACGCCAAACCTGTGCCAATCGATCCCGTCGGCGCCAACGGTCGGCGCAACGGTGTCGCGGCACCACCCGGTTCGGTGGCGATGGACCGTACCTGCCAGCGTTGGCCGAAGCCGGTGCCGAGAGGTGGGAAACAAGACGCTTCCGCTTGCACACCGATCTGCGGCTGTCGTGGGCTTGCGCTCAACGACGACAACAGACCGGCGGGTCGCTTGTGCAAGGCTAGCACCGTGACGTCCGACGCCCCAATTCATCGTCCGCCCACCGACCCGCCCATCGGCCCGGTTAATGGGCCGCCCGGCGACCCGCGGGCCGAAATCGCGCCCGACGTCCGCGAACTCGCGCAGATCCCGGCGGTGGAGGTGATCACCCGGGCGTGCGTGATGTTGATGAGCGCGGCGGCGGAAAAGCTTGGTCTGGCCGAGGACGGGGATCAGTACCTCGATCTCGACGAGGCGCGGCGGCTCATCGAGGCCTACGCCGGACTGCTCGCGGCGGCGCAAGCCGACCTCGGTGTGCACCGCCAGCCACTCCGGGAGGGCCTGAAGTCGCTCCAAGCGGCCTTTGCCGAGGCTTCGCGCTACCCGGACGAGCCGGGTCAGGCGCCGGGAGCGAGGTCTGGTTTCTGAGGCGGCGGCTGCTCCCCGCCGCCTGTCGTCGGGTTCGAAGGATCGACCCGAATACTGCCGGACAACCAGTCACTGTGCAGCTCACGCAGCCGCTGCATCGCGGACACGCTGCGCTCGCGGTCACCGCGCTGCACCGCGTAAAGCGGAATCAGCTCATCGCCCGGCAGCACCAATCGGGCGAAACGGACTTTGGGCGGGAACTCGACCGCGTTGACCAGGTCCCACTCGACGTGCCGGTAAGTGCCCATGAAGCCGCGGCTGTCCACTCCGCTGGCGTCCGCTCGCAGTCGCGGACGACGGAACATCAGGATGCCGATGACCACCAGCAGACCGGTACCGCCGATGCCGAACTGGTCTGCCGTGGTGAAAGTGACGCCGTCTGAACTGTGCGGCAACACGATCGCGATGATCACGAACGCGATCAGCACGGCCGCGGCGATCACAGTGGCGATCCGAGCCGACTTCACCGGACGCACGATCAGCGGGGTGGAGCCGGCTGAGCCCGCGCTAGCTGCCCCGGTCACAGCCGGCACGCGTGGATATCGGTCACCAGGATGGCCCGAGCACCGACCGACCAGAGATCGTCCATGATCCGGTTGGTCTCTTTGCGTGGCACCATCGCCCGGACGGCCGACCAGCCGGGTGTCCGTAACGGTGACACCGTGGGCGACTCGAAACCGGGCGTGATGGCCACGGCCTTCTCGATCAGGTCGTCGGGGCAGTCGTAATCCATGAGCACGTATTGGCGGGCGATCATCACGCCCTGCAACCGCCGGACCAGCTGCTCGATGTAGGGGTTCGCGACGGCGGAGCGACCACGGATCAGGGCCGCCTGGGAATGCAACAACGGCTCACCGAAGATTTCGAGGCCGGCGTTTCGCAATGTGGTCCCGGTCGACACCACGTCCGCGATGGCGTCGGCGACGTCCAGCCGTACCGCCGTTTCGACGGCACCGTCCAACTTGATGACCTGGGCCGGCACATCGTGCTCGGAAAGGTAACGCTCCAGCAGCCCCGGGTAGGCCGTGGCAATGCGCTTGCCCCGCAGATCCTGCAGGGATCGGGCCGACCCGGCTCGCGCGGCGAAGCGGAAGGTCGAGCCGGCGAAACCCAGCTTCACGACCACCTCGGCGTCGGCCCCGGAGTCGAGCAGCAGATCCTCGCCCGTGATGCCGACATCCAGCCGGCCGGAGCCGACGTAGATCGCGATGTCACGCGGGCGGAGGAAGAAGAACTCCACGTCGTTCTCGGGGTCCTGCAACACCAGCTCGCGGCTGTCGGTGCGCTGCCGGTAGCCGGCCTCACGCAACATCTCGCTGGCCGGCTCGGACAGCGAACCCTTGTTCGGAACCGCGATCCTTAGCGGCTCGGACGACATCGTCATATCAACGTCATTTCAGAGATACCGGTAGACGTCGGAAGGCGTCAAACCCTTGCCGAGCATGAGGACCTGGACGCGATAGAGCAACTGGCTGATCTCTTCGGCCGTGCGGTCGGACGACTCGTACTCGGCGGCCATCCACACCTCGGCGGCCTCTTCGACGACCTTCTTGCCCTGAGCGTGCACCCCGTCGTCCAACGCCGCGACCGTGGCCGACCCGTCCGGGCGGTCGGCCTGGCGCTGGGTCAGCTCCACGAACAGCTGATCGAAGGTCTTCATCGCGACAAAGACTACCGGCGTCAGGTAGGCGGGCCGGAGCCGGGCGTGATCACCGCTGAGCGTCGCTGAAAACTCTCCAGGTCGGCCGGCGTGTCGATATCCCCGATCTCATCGGGGAGATCAAGAAAACGGACGCGGTCAGGATTGGCGTCGATGAAGGCGCGCGCACCCCGGTCGCCACGAGCCGAGTCAGAGATCTCAGCGAAGTACGCCCTGGCCACCAGCACCGGGTGGGAACGGGCACCGCCCCGGCGCGGAACGACGATCTCGGCGCCGGCCCGGAATTCCGCGATCACCGCGCGGATGTCGGCCGGCGTGATGCCCACCTGGTCGACCAGCACAATCACCGCGGCGTCGCCGGTGGCAGCGGACAGGCCGATGCGCAGTGACGAGCCCATACCTTCGTCCGGGGCCTCGTTCACGACCGTCCGAGCGCCCGCCGCCTCGACGAGATCCGAGCGCACGACCGCCACAATCTCGGCACAGCCGGCCTCCGACAGCAGCGCGACGGCCCGATCGATGAGCCGGCGGCCCGCGAGTTCGACCTCTGCCTTCGGACCGCCGAAACGGCGACCGGCACCGGCGGCCAGCACTACCCCGGATACGGCGCGGGCCGGTGCCTCGGTCATCGCGACCCCTTAACTGTCCGCGGTCAGCAGTGCTCGGCGCGGATACAGGGTGAGAGTCACCGCGGTCGCCAGCGCGGCTTGCGCGGCCTCGTAGCCCTTGTCTTCCTTCGACCCGGGCAGGCCGGCCCGATCCAGCGCCTGTTGATCGTCCTCACACGTGAGCAAGCCGAATCCGATCGGTACCCCGGTGCTCACCGACACCTGGGTCAACCCGTCGGTCGCCGCCGAGCAGACGTAGTCGAAGTGCGGCGTACCACCTCGGATGACCACCCCCAGCGCCACCAGCGCATCGAGTTGCAGGGCCGCCCCGGCCAACCGTGCGGCGGCAACTGGTAGCTCGAAGGCGCCGGGCACCCGCATCACCTCGACGTGGGTGACGCCGGAGTCGGCGAGGGCCCGCAACGCCCCAGCCAGCAGCCCGTCCATCACCTCGGTGTGCCACTGCGCGGCGATGACGACGACTCGCAGGTCGGCGGCCCCCGGCACCGCACCGGTGGGCGGAGCTCCGTGGCCGCTCATTACAGACCTTCCGCTTCGTCCGTGCCCACCAATGGCCGCGCATTCAGCATGTTCAGGGCAAGCTGCTCGGCGGCGAGCTGGGTCGCTTCTCCGTCCTCGAGATCGAGTTCGTGACCCATCCGATCGCGCTTGGCCAACAGATAGCGCAGATTCTCTGGATTGGCGTGCGTAGGCAGGCGAACCTGGCCTAGTACCCGTAAACCGTAACCTTCCAGGCCGGCGCGTTTGGCCGGATTATTGGTTAGTAACCGCATCGTCTTGATGCCGAGATCGGCCAGAATCTGCGCGCCCGTCCCGTAGTCGCGCGCGTCGGCAGGCAGACCGAGATCGAGGTTGGCGTCCAGGGTGTCGCGGCCGGCGTCCTGCAGCTGGTACGCCTGCAATTTGTGCAGCAGGCCGATACCGCGGCCCTCATGACCGCGGATGTAGAGCACCACGCCGCGCCCCTCACGGGCGATCGCGCCGAGTGCCGCGTCGAGCTGCGGCCCGCAGTCGCAGCGCAGCGAACCGAACACGTCGCCGGTCAGGCACTCGGAGTGCACCCGAACCAGCACGTCCTCGCCGTCGCCGATGTCGCCGTAGACGAAGGCGACGTGTTCCCGGTCGTCGTAGGACGAGCGATAGCCGAACGCCGTGTACTCGCCGTGGACGAGTGGAATCCGAGCGCTGGCCACCCGGTCGACCAGCTTGTCGAAGCGGCGACGGTAGGCGATCAGGTCGGCAATGCTGATCAGGCACAGGCCATGATCGTCGGCGAAGATCCTCAGCTCATCGGACCGGGCCATTCCGGCCGGGTCCTTCTCGCTGACCACTTCGCACAGCACGCCGCACGGGTTCAGCCCGGCCAGCACGGCCAGATCGACCGCGGCCTCGGTGTGCCCGGGCCGGCGCAACACGCCGCCGTCCTTGGCTCGCAGCGGCACGATATGACCCGGACGGGCCAGTTCGGCCGAGGTCGTCTCGGGGTCTGCCAACAGCTTGATCGTGTGCGCCCGGTCGGTGGCCGAGATCCCGGTGGTGATGCCTTCGCGGGCATCCACGGTCACGGCATAAGCGGTGCCGCGGCGATCCTGATTCACCCGGAACATAGGCGGCAGATCGAGCCGGTCGGCCTCGCCCTCACTCAGGGCGACGCAGATGTAGCCGGACGTGTAACGCACCATGAACGCCACCAGCTCCGGCGTGACCAGTTCGGCCGCGAAGATTAGATCGCCCTCGTTCTCGCGATCCTCGTCGTCCACGACCACTACCGCCTTACCGGCCGCGATCTCTTTGATGGCGCGTTCCACCGAGTCGAGCTGCGTCATGAGGTTCCGTTCGTAGTTGCCGCACCGCCGGCTGAGGCATCAACGCTCCGCGCGCTCAGCAGGCGTTCGGTGTATTTCGCCAGCACGTCGACCTCGAGGTTGACCCGCGACCCGGGCGCCAAATCACCGAGGTCGGTGGCGCGCAGGGTTTCGGGAATGAGGCCGACCTCGAACCAGTCCCCCGCCGCATCCAGTCCCACCGCGGTCACCGTGAGGGACACCCCGTTCACCGCGATCGAGCCCTTTTCGGCCACGTATCGTGCCAATTCCGCCGGCATCTCGAACCGCAGCAGATCCCACGCCGGTGCGGGCGTCCGGGACCGCAGCCGGCCGGTGCCGTCGACGTGGCCCTGCACGATGTGGCCGTCCAACCGCGAGTCGAGCCGAGCCGCCCGCTCCAGGTTGACCCGCGCGCCGGAGGTCAGATCGCCAATCGAGCTTCGCACCAAGGTCTCGCCCATCACGTCGAAATCCAGATCGACCAGACTGCTGCCGGCAACCGGGGACTGCCCGATCACGGTGAGGCACACCCCGTCCACCGCGATCGACGCGCCGTGTGTCACACCGTCGGCGACGCCGCCGACTCGAATCCGCAGTACCGCCGCATCCGCCGGTCCGGGCTGCTCGGCCGATCCCTCCGAACGATGCAGCGACCGTACTTCGCCCTGCTCTTCCACGATGCCGGTGAACATCTAGGTGTCACACCTCTCCTGGGGACGGCCACAGCGGCCGTCCCACTATCTTCACGTCCGCGCCGATCCGGTTCACGTCGGATACCTCCAGTGTGACCGCTTCTGCCACCGTAGTTATTCCTGCATCCTGAAGCACGCTCGTCCCGGCACCGAGCAATTTGGGCGCGACGTAGGCGATGACCTCGTCGATGAGGCCGCCCTCCAGAAAGGCTCCGGCGAGGGTCGGGCCGCCTTCGAGAAGCACGTGTCGCACGCCACGGTCGAACAGCGCCTTCAACGCAAATCGTGGAACCGCCGTGTCCAACCGTACGGTTTCGGCGCTCTCGTCGAACACCCGCGCGGTCGAGGGCACCCGGTGACGTCGATCCAGCACCACCCGCAGCGGCTGGCGCTCGGACAGCTCGTCCGGATTGTCGGTGGCGACCCCCCGGACGGTGAGCTGCGGGTCGTCGATCAGGACGGTGCCGCTGCCGACCACGATCGCGTCCACCAAATCGCGGAGCAGATGCACATCGGCGCGCGCCGCCGGACTCGTAATCCAGCGTGACGTCCCGTCGGCCGCGGCGCTGCGACCGTCGAGTGTGCCGGCGAATTTCCAGGTCACGAACGGACGGGCTTGAGCGGTGGCAAACAGCCAGGGCCGCAACGCGCCGGTTTCACGCAACTCCGGGGCCGCGTCGGCGACGACATCGATGCCGGCGTCACTCAGCCGATCCGCTCCCCCGGTGGCGACCGGATTCGGGTCGGATACCCCGAACACGACCCGGGCCACTCCCGCGCTGATCAGCGCTTCCGTGCACGGACCCGTCCGACCGGTGTGATTGCACGGCTCCAGCGTGACCACCGCGGTGGCACCGCGTGCGGCTTCGCCGGCCACGCCGAGGGCCAGGATCTCGGCGTGCGGGCCGCCGGCCGGTTGGGTGGCACCCTCGCCGAGGATCCGACCGGCCGGATCGAGCAGTACCGCGCCGACCGCTGGATTCGGACTCGTGCGACCGGCCACTGCTCGACCTAATTCGGCGGCACGGAGCAGCGCCATCCGCTCCGCTTCGCTCAGCTCGACGTTCATACCCTCGCCCGCCGTTTCACGCTGGCGGCTGCGAACCTCGGGCGTGCTCGTACGACGTCCGACGTCGATCCGGTCATAGAGACGGCCTGCTCGTCACTCATGGCGAGTCCGCGAGGCGGGCTTCGCGCGCCATGCCGGCTCGCGCCCGGCTGCGCAGCTCACGGATTGCGGTAGCCGCGTTGTCCGCCCCGAACACTGCCGATCCGGCGACGAAGACGTCGACGCCGGCCTCAGCCGCCTGCTCGATCGTGTCGGCGGTGATTCCGCCGTCGATCTCGATGAACAGCCGCAGGTGACCGGCCCGGACGTGCGATCGGGCCAGCCGAACCTTGGCCAGCACGTCGGGGATGAAGGACTGGCCACCGAAGCCGGGTTCGACCGACATGATCAGGACCGTGTCGAATTCGGTCAGGATGCTCAGATAAGGCTCCAGCGGAGTCCCGGGTTTGACCGACAGCCCGGCTAAGGCTCCCGCCGACCGGATGGAACGCGCGGTGGCAATCGGGTCCGCGGCGGCTTCAGCGTGAAAGGTCACGTTCGCCGCGCCTGCCTCGGCGTAGCCGGCGGCCCAGCGATCTGGGTTCTCGATCATCAGATGGCAGTCCAGCGGCAGGTCAGTGGCCCGATGCAAGCTCCGCACCACGGGCAGCCCGATGGTGAGGTTCGGGACGAAATGGTTGTCCATCACGTCCACGTGCAACCAGTCCGCCCCAGCCACCGAGTCCGCTGCAGCAGCCAGATTGGCGAAGTCGGCCGACAGAATGCTCGGCGCGATCATGGGTTCTCCGGCGGCTGACACGGGCAGAAGTCTAGGTCGCCATCGCATCACTGCGCGGTCTTTGAGGGCCACGACGCAGCCCGGCGAAAAACATTGCGTCCGTGCCGTGACGATGCGGCCACAGCTGTACCGTGTCCGATTCGCCGAGTTCGGGTACCCCGGGAAAGGCCGGCCGGGCATCGACGAGCGACCAATCCGGATGCCGGGCCAGGAACTGCGCGACCTGGCGAGTGGTCTCGTCCGGGTGCGGCGAACAGGTGACGTAGCCGAGCAGGCCGCCCGGACGCACCAGCGCCGCCGCAGACTCGAGCAATGCCTGCTGCAGCTCGATCAATTCGGCCAGGTCGTCTTCGGAACGACGCCAACGGGCTTCGGGACGGCGCCGCAACGCGCCGAGCCCGGTACACGGTGCGTCGAGCAGCACTCGGGTGAAGCCGGCCTGCGAGCTCGCCTCGTGCTCGTCGACGAACGCTCGGGCGTCACCCTGTCGCAACTCGACCGGCCAGCCCGCGACCGCTTCGGCGACCAGTTCGGCGCGATGCGGGTGCAACTCGTTGGTGGTCAGCCCGGCGTTGTGGCGCTCGGCCAAGGCGGCCAGCAGCGCGGCCTTGCCCCCTGGCCCGGCGCACAGATCGAGCCAGCGTTCGGCACCGTCGGACGCGACGTCCAGCCTGGTCAGCGCGAGGGCACAGAGCTGGCTGCCCTCGTCCTGGACCGCTGCGCGGTGGGAGCGAACGGACTGCAACCGGCCCGGATCGCCGCCGTCGACGAGCCGCACCGCGAACGGAGAATACGGACCCGCCACGCCACCGCTCTCGGCAATGAGGTCGGACTGGTCGCAGCGGCCGGGCCAGCCGACCAGGTGCGTCTGCGGACGCTCGTTGTCCGCGGCCAGGGCTAATTCGAGCTGGGCGTCGACGTTCCGGCCGTTCGCGACCTGCTCGTCGTCGGAGGGTGGCTGCTCGGCGAGCAACGCCCGTTCGAAGGCCGCCACAATCCATCCCGGATGCGCGTGCCGCAGAGCCAGCCGCCCGAACGGCGACGCCTCGGCGCCGATCTCGTCGCACCACTGGTCATAGCTGCGCGCGGCAACCCGCCGGAGCACCGCGTTGACGAACCCCGCCGCGCGCGCATGACCGGAGCTGCGGGCCAGGTCGACCGTCGTGGATACAGCGGCATGGGTCGGGATCCGGGTTCGCAGCAGTTGGTAAGCCCCGATGCGTAGTAGGTCCAGCACGGCCGGCTCCACGTCCGGCAGTTCGCGGCTGCTCGTCCGACGCAGAATCTCGTCCAGCGTGCCGCTGAGCCGCAGTGTTCCGTAGCCCAATTCGGTCGCCAGTGCGGCGTCGCGCCGATCCAGTTGGGCCTGCCGCATCAGCCCGGGCAGGGTCAGGTTGGCGTAAGCGTTCTGACTGGCCACGGCGCGCAGCAGGTCGAATGCGACGGTGCGCGGGTCACCGGTGGTGTTCGCGTTCGGGATGGAAGCAGCCAACTCAATCAGTCGCTTCGGTAACGCTGTCACCGAGCTGCCCAAAGGCCGCGCCGTCGGTCAAATGCGCCCCGCGAGCCCAGTCCGCCGCCGGCATCGGGCGCTTTCCGGGCGGTTGCACGGTGCCCAGCACGACCGCTCGCGTGGCCGTACCGACCAGTACCCGGCCTTGACGGAGGGCACTGACGTCCAGCCGTCCCGCCGGCAGATCTTGTTCCTCGGCGATGGTCACGGGGCCTAGTTTGAGCCGGTCGCCGCGAAACTCGACCCACGCGCCCGGCGCCGGTGTGCAGGCCCGGATCCGGCGGTCGACCGCCGACGCGGGTTGCTCGAACCGGATCTGGCCGTCGGCCACGCTCAGTTTGGGCGCCAACGAGACGCCTTCCGGGCTCTGCGGCACGGGCAACAGGGAGCCGTCGGCAATGCCGTCGAGGGTGGCTAGCAGCAGGCCAGCGCCCGCGTCGGCCAGCCGGCCCAACAGGTCACCAGAGGTGTCGGTAGGACGGATCGTTTCGGTCAACAGCCCGTACACCGGGCCGTCATCCAGCCCGGGCCCGATCTGAAAGGTGCTGGCGCCGGTCACGTCGTCGCCGTGCAGCACGGCATGTTGGACCGGTGCCGCTCCGCGCCAGGCCGGCAGCAGCGAAAAATGGAGATTCACCCACCCGTGCCGGGGCAAACTCAGCGTCGGTTCGCGGAGCAGCGCGCCGTAGGCAACCACCGGGGCGCAGTCCACGTCGAGTTCGCGCAGCCGCTCGAGGAAGGCCGGATCGGATGGACGCGCCGGGCTCAGGATCTCGACACCAGCTGCCTGAGCCGCGATGGCCACCGGCGAGGGCTCCAATCGCCGGCCGCGTCCGGTGGGCGCGGCGGGTCGGGTGAGCACGGCAACGACGTCATGATTCGCGCTGGACAGCGCAGCCTGCAGCGACGGCACGGCCGCGGCGGGCGTACCGGCAAAGAGCAATCTCACCGGCGCGACCCGAACAATCCCGCCTCGGAGTTGCCGGCGTTCGCCATGCTCGGCGGGTGCGGGCTGACCTTGATCACAGGGATGGCCAAGCCGGACCATTCGGCGTTGCGGATCTCGGCCATCGCCAGCTTGCGGGTTGTCGCGTCCAGCCGGTCCAGGAAAAGCACGCCATCGAGGTGATCGGTCTCGTGCTGGATGCAGCGCGCGAGCTGTGCGGTCCCCGCCACCGTGATCGGGTCGCCGTACATGTTCTGACCGTGGGCGACCACGTGTTCCAGGCGCTGACAGTCCCAGGACAAGCCCGGAATGGACAGGCAACCCTCCGGCCCGTCCTGGGTCTCATCGGACGGGAAGTGCAGCACCGGATTGATCAAGTGGCCGTGTTGTTCGTCGTCGATGCGGTAGGTGAAGACCCGTAGCCCGACGCCGAGTTGCGGCGCGGCCAGGCCCGCTCCGGGGGCCGCCGTCATCGTCTCGTCGAGGTCGGCGACCAGCTGGCGAAGCTCGCGGTCGAAGACGGTGACTTCATCGGCGCGGGTGCGCAGGACGGGATCGCCGAACAGGCGGATGGGCAGCACGGTCACCCTTGCAGTGTATTGAACGGCGTTGCGTCCCATTCCCAAACTAGTTAGTATGTCTAACGAATGAGGGGGAGAGCTGTGTCGAATATCGAGGCGCACGAACGTCGAATCGCGCTCTCCGTTACCACGGTGGGCATTCTCGCCGCGACCTTGAACTCGTCGATCCTGCTGATCTCGCTGCCGGCCATCTTTGCCGGTCTGGGGCTGGACCCGTTGGCGCCGGCAAACATCTCGTACTTGTTGTGGATGCTGATGGGTTACCTGCTGGTGACCGCGGTGTTGGTGGTGACCTTCGGTCGGCTCGGCGACCAGTACGGCCGGGCCAACCTGTTCAACCTCGGGTTCCTCATCTTCACCATCGCCTCAGTGGCCTGCGCCTTGATTCCGAACAGCGGATCTGCCGGCGCGCTCGAACTCATCTCGCTGCGAATCGTGCAAGGAGTGGGCGGCGCGATGCTCACCGCAAACTCCACTGCGCTGATCACCGACGCCTTCCCCGCCGACCGTCGTGGATTTGCCCTGGGCGTGAACCAGGTCGCCGGCATCGGCGGCTCGTTCGTCGGCCTCGTCGTCGGTGGGCTGCTGTCGGAGTGGCATTGGCGCGCGGTCTTCTGGGTGAGCGTGCCGGTTGGCATCTGGGGTACCTGGATGGGCTACCGGACGCTGCGGGACAAGCCCCGCGACCACAAGGTCCGCGTCTCGATCGACTGGTGGGGCAACCTGACCTTCGGCGTCGGGCTAGTCGCGATCCTGGCGGCGATCACCTACGGGCTACAGCCGTACGGCAACCACACCATGGGCTGGACGGCGCCCACCGTGTTGAGCGGGCTGATCGGCGGAGTCGTCCTGCTCATCGCGTTCGGATTCATCGAGACGCGGGTGACCGATCCCATGATCAACCTCCGGCTGTTCAAGGTCCGGGCCTTCGCCGCGGGCCAGACAGTGAATTTCCTTGCCTCGATGGCCCGCGGCGGCCTGCAATTCATGTTGATCATCTGGCTGCAGGGCATCTGGCTTCCGTTGCACGGCTACGACTTCGCGCGGACACCGCTCTGGGCGGGCATCTACATGCTGCCGCTGACCATCGGTTTCCTGATCGCCGGGCCGGCATCCGGTGCCCTGTCGGATCGGTTCGGCGCGCGCGCCTTCGCTACCGGCGGCCTGCTACTGACCGCAGCGACCTTCGCCGGGCTGATCGCGATCCCGGCCAACTTCAACTACCTGCTGTTCGCCGGTCTGCTGGCGTTGAACGGCATCGGTATGGGGTTGCTGGCCGCACCGAACTCAGCGGCCATCATGAACGCCGTGCCCGCGGCCGAACGCGGTGCCGCGTCCGGTGTCAGGGCAACCGGAATGAACGCCGGCATGGTGTTGTCGATGGGCGGCTTCTTCACGCTGATGGCGATCGGCTTGGCCAGTCGGTTGCCCGACTCCATGTACACCGGCCTGACCCGGCTGGGCATCGATCCCGACGCCGCGCGCACCATCTCGCACATCCCGCCGGTCGGCACCCTGTTCGCTGCGTTCCTCGGCGACAACCCCATCCAGCAACTGGTGAAACAGGTCGATCCGCAGCAGTTGCAACCAGGCTCCGGAGTCGACATCGCGACCTTGACCGGACGCAGCTTCTTCCCGGAACTGATTTCCAGCGCCTTCAAACACGGGCTACTCATCGCGTTCGGTGCCTCGATCGTGATGCTGTTGATTGCCGCCGTGGCCTCGCTCATGCGTGGCGAGAAGTTCGTGCACGACGACGCGGTGTCCGCCGCCGTTACAGGCGATGCACCGAGTCACGAGTCGATCGGTCAGGCGGTCGCGCGCGAAGCGGCCGCGCTGGACGGCATTCCGGACCAGGACGTGGCGTACGAAGAGGCGGTCCAGGACGCCGCCACGCCGGATCCGGACTTCATCAGAACAGCTCGAGTGGATCGAGGATAACTCGCACCGGCCCGCCCGACGTACGGGCCGAGCGCACCGCCGCCGCCGCGTGCAATGCCTCAGCCAATGCCACCCCATCCGGTCGCGGTACGCGGAGCAACGTGCGGACCTGTGGTGCTTGGTCGGCTCGGGCCGACCCGCGTTCGTTGCGCGCGGACGGCGCACCCGGCGGTGTGACCGGCACCGAGCCCAGCTCCTCGGCGGTCGGTGGCAGATGACAGAGCGACAGCAGCTCCGCGACGTCGGGCGAAGCGCCGGTCAGGCTGGCCAACCGGGATACCGGCGGAAAGTTCAGCTCGGTCCGGTCGGCTAGTTCTCGTTGTGCGTGCCCGGCCGGGTCCCATCGCACCAGCGCTTGGACGGTGTGCAGCGAGGCGTCCGCACCGACCACCACGGCTGCATCCGGCGCGGCCAACCCGACCGCGTTACACCACCGACGCAGCGTCTCTTCGGCCGCGCGCAGGTCAACCCGGGACAGCAGCGCCCAGCCGTCCAAGAGCAGCACCGCGCCGTAGCCACCTTCGACCGGGGGCTCGGCACCGGGAGTCGCGACCACCACCGCGGGCTCGTCCGGGATGGCGTCGAGCACGTGATCGCCGGCGCTGGTTCGCGTGATCGCGCCGGGAAACGCCCGCCCGATCTCTTCGGCAGTACGGTCCGATCCGATGACCACGGCGCGCATCTTGCTGCGACCGCACACGGGGCACTTCCAGTTGGTCGCCGGTCGGCCGCACCAGCGACAGGTCGGCGCCGCATCGGCCCGCGGCGCCGCGAGCGGCCCGGCGCAGTGTGGGCAGCGGGCGGGTGTCCGATCGCTGGCACAGGCCAGGCTGGGGACGTACCCCCGACGCGGAACCTGCACGAGGACTGGTCGGCCCCGATCCAGCGCCTGACGGGCGGCTCGAAACGCAACCGCCGGCAGCCGCGCTGACCGTGCGGCCGGATCTCGTTCCACTTCGAAATCGTCACCCGCAGCGGTGATCCTGGGGGCGGCGGCCCGAACCTGCGCTCGATCACCGCTGATCCGGTGCGCCCACCCCGACTGGACGAGCAACGCCGACTCAGCCGACTCGGCGAAACCCCCGACCACGAGGGCGGCCCCGCTCTGCGCCGAGCGCAACACGGCAACGTCACGAGCGTGTGCGTAGGGCGAGCGGGGTTCGGCATGCAGATCGTCTCCGTCATCCCAGACCACGATCAGCCCCAGATCGCGAACCGGGGCGTACACCGCGGCCCGGTTGCCGACGACGACCGGCACGCTTCCCCGGCGGACGGAAAGCCAGCGGCGGTAACGGGTTTCCGGCCCGAGCTCAGCGGTCAGACTCACGTGCGACCCGGGTGGCGTGGCCGCAGTTATCGCCTTCGACACGCGGGCGGCGTCGCGGGCATCCGGGACGATCACGATGACGCCGCGACCGCTGGCCAACCCGGCCTGGACGAGTTCGGCTATCCGGCTCGGCCAGTCCTCGCCGGGCAGCGCATTCCACACCGAACGGGCCGAGCGACCGGCCTGGACCGCGGTCCAGAAAGCGGCGCCGGAGCGATAACGCTGCCAGCCGGCCGGCGGCTCCGAAGGCCGGTCGTCCGACGTCGTCGGCGAGGCTTCTGCGGCTGTCGCTGCTTCGGCCCGGGCGTGTCGCGGGGGTACACCCAGCCGAACGACGTCGGCGAAGGTACCGGCCCAGCGATCGGCCACGGTCCGGAACAACCTCGCCGTGTCCGGGGTGAGTACCGGCTCGTCACCGACGCCGCGCTCGAGAAAGGCCAGCCGTCCGGGATGATCGCTGCCCGGCAGTCGCTGCACCACCCAACCGTCGATCAACCGTCCGGCGAAGCGAACGCGAACCCGGGAGCCCGGCACGATCACGTCATCGAGCTCGGCGGGAACCTGATAGTCGAACGGGCGGTCCAGATGAGGCAACGGCGAGTCGACGCAGACCCGAGCCACCGGCAACACGGCCGCCGGTTGCTTGCCCGTGCCTGGTTTCGGCGCCGGCATCGGTCACTCCCTGAACGAAGTAGTCCTACGCCCGCGGCGCAGGCGTAGGACTACTTGAGTGAGGTTGGCTGGTCTAGCCGGAGCTGGCCCGGAGATCAGTTGTGCGCGAGCTTGGCCAACTGGTCGGCCCGATCGGTGCGCTCCCAGGTGAAGTCGGCGTCTTCACGGCCGAAGTGACCGTAGGCGGCCGTCTTCTGGTAAATGGGACGTTTGAGATCAAGGTCGCGGATGATGGCGGCCGGACGGAGGTCGAACGTCTCGTTGATGGCGTCGACGATCTTGTCGATCGACACGGTCTCGGTGCCGAACGTCTCGACGAAGAGGCCAACCGGCTCGGCCTTGCCGATGGCGTAGGCGACCTGCACCTCAACCCGGCGCGCCAGCTTGGCTGCGACGACGTTCTTGGCCACCCACCGCATCGCGTACGCGGCCGAGCGGTCCACCTTCGAAGGGTCCTTGCCCGAGAACGCGCCGCCGCCGTGGCGGGCCATGCCGCCGTAGGTGTCGACAATGATCTTTCGACCGGTCAGGCCGGCGTCGCCCATCGGGCCACCGATCACGAACCGGCCGGTCGGGTTGACCAGCAGCTTGTAACCCTCGGTGTCCAGGGTGGTCAGCGTCGCGAGCACCGGCTTGACCACGTGCTCTTCGATGTCGGGCTTGAGCAAGGTGTCCAGGTCGATGTCTTCGGCGTGCTGGCTGGACACGACCACGGTGTCGAGACGGGTCGGCTTGCCGTCGACGTACTCGATGGTGACCTGGGTCTTGCCGTCTGGCCGCAGATAGGGAACGGTGCCGTTCTTGCGTACCTCGGTGAGCTTCTCCGCGAGGCGGTGCGCAAGCCAGATCGGCAGCGGCATCAGCTCGGGCGTGTCGTCAGAGGCATAGCCGAACATCAGTCCCTGGTCGCCGGCACCCTGGGAAGCGATGCTGTCATCCGAGCCTTCGACGCGAGCTTCGTAGGCCGTGTCGACGCCCTGGGCGATGTCGGCGGACTGCGCGCCGATCGAGACGCTGACGCCACAGGATTCACCGTCGAAACCCTTGCGCGACGAGTCGTAGCCGATCGCCAGAATGGTCTTGCGGACGATGGACGGAATGTCGGCGTAGGCGTCGGTGGTCACTTCGCCGGCGATGTGTACCTGGCCTGTCGTGATCAACGTTTCGACCGCTACGCGGCTGTTCGGATCCTGGCTGAGCAGCGCGTCCAGCACGCCGTCCGAGATCTGGTCGGCGATCTTGTCCGGATGGCCTTCGGTTACCGACTCCGAGGTGAAGAGGCTACGGCTCACAAATAACTCCCAAGTTCTGATCGAAGATTCGCAATTCTAACCGTGAAGTAACGAAATCACGGCATCGCACACGGCCGCGGCCAGCACCGTCTTCGGGCCGAGCGGAATGTGGGATTCGAAACCGTCGGCGCCCAAGATCACCGCGGCGTTGTCGGGGCGGCCGAAGGCTTTGTCCTCGCCGACGGCGTTGACAACCAGCAGGTCGCAACCCTTGCGGGCCAACTTCGCGCGTCCGTAGCTCAGCACGTCGGAGTCGTCATCGCCGGTTTCGGCCGCGAACCCGACGATCACCGCCGGCCCGGAATGGTTACGCTCACGCGCGCTGACCAGTTCGGCCAGGATGTCGGGATTACGAACCAAGGCGACCGGTGCCGGATCCTCGTCACCTTTTTTGATCTTGTGCCCAACGACGGCGGCCGGTCGGAAGTCCGCCACCGCGGCCGCCATCACGACTGCATCGGCGTCCTTGACCGCCTGGTGGGTGGCTTCGCGGAGCTGCTCGGCCGATCCGATTCGAATAACGTCGGCACCTGGCGGCGGCGGCAGCTCGACGTTCGCCGCCAGCAAGGTGACGTGGGCGCCGCGGGCGGCCGCGACCATGGCGATGGCAAAACCTTGGCGTCCCGACGATCGATTGCCCAGGAACCGAACCGGGTCGAGCGCCTCGCGGGTGCCGCCGGCGGTGACGACGATCCGGCGTCCGACCAGATCGGGCGGGGTGGCGTCTGGGCGATGCAGCAGCAGCTCCGCGATGGCGGCGATGTCGGCCGGCTCCGGAAGTCGTCCGCGGCCGGTGTCGGATCCGGTCAGCCGGCCGATCGCCGGTTCGAGGACCGTCACGCCGCGGCTGCGCAAGGTGGCGACGTTCGCCGCCGTTGCGGCGTGCTCCCACATCTCGGTGTGCATCGCCGGGGCGAAGAGCACCGGGCAGCGAGCGGTGAGCAAGGTGTTGGTGAGCAGGTCGTCGGCCATCCCGTGCGCGGCGCGGGCGATCAGGTCCGCGGTCGCGGGTGCGACAACGACCAGTTCGGCGTCGCGGCCGAGCTGCACGTGCGGCACTTCGTGCGCGTCTGTGAAGACATCGGTGCGTACCGGCCGATGGGACAAGGCCGCCCAGGTGGGCTCGCCGACGAATCGCAGTGCGGCGGCGGTGGGCACCACGGTGACGTCATGCCCAAGCTCCACGAGCTTGCGGAGCAGATCGGCCACTTTGTACGCAGCGATGCCACCGCCCACCCCGAGGACGATGCGGCGGGATGGCCGGTCGGCGACGATGTCGTCGCTCATGAGCGTGCGGCTCGCCGTGACGGGAGAGCTGTCGGTCAGGCTTCGGAGGGCTTGAACTCGATCAGATCGGCGTTGATCTCACGGAGCGAGATCGACAACGCCTTCTCTTGCGGTGCCGTCTCGACCATGGGGCCGACGTACTCGAGCAGGCCCTCACCGAGCTGGCTGTAGTAGGCGTTGATCTGGCGGGCACGCTTGGCCGCGACGATGACGAGGGCGTACTTCGAGCCGGTCCGTTCGAGAAGCTCGTCGATCGGGGGGTTGGTGATGCCTTCTGCGGCGGCGCTGATTCCAGACACGCGAACCTCTGATTCTCTGTGTGGTGCTTCTATGACACTTGAATCTCGGCTCGATCCCGATCCGAGTTGAATTCCGACCTCAACGTCAGCGACCGGCGGTCATCGACGGCTTCGCGTCACGGAATTCCACTCATGCTATCAATCTTCGGGCGTCAGTCCCCAATTCCGAGCCGCCGACCGATTGGCGGCAATCTGTGTCGAAGGATTGTGGGTCGCCTTCCGCCGGCGGGTAGCGCTGCATTAGCGTCCCCCTGACCAGCCTTGCCGCATCTCCCAAGCCCGCGCCCAGTCGGCTAACCATGAACGGAGCGCGTCTTGCTCATCGGAGTGACCCGCGAGACTCACCCTGGGGAGACGCGCCTGGCGGCGACCCCGGCCACCGTGACTCAACTCATCAGCCTCGGTTACGACGTCGTCATCGAGGCGGGTGCCGGCAATCTGTCGACCTACGCTGACTCGGCCTTCGCCAATGCCGGGGCCCGGATCGGTACGGCCAGCGAGGCTTGGCAGGCGGACATCGTGTTTCGGGTGAACGCTCCGTCGGTCGACGAGGTCACCCGGCTCGCTGACGGCGCCACGCTGGTCAGCCTCCTCAGTCCTGGATTGAACCCCGAGCTCGTCGACGTGCTGGCGAGTCGGCCGATCACGGTGCTGGCAATGGACGCGGTACCCCGCATCTCGCGGGCCCAGTCCCTGGATGTGCTGTCCTCGATGGCCAACATCGCGGGTTACCGCGCTGTCATCGAGGCTGCGCACGTTTTCGGCCGGTTCTTCACTGGACAAATCACCGCGGCGGGCAAGGTGCCGCCGGCCAAGGTCCTGGTGGCGGGAGCCGGCGTGGCCGGGCTGGCGGCGATCGGTGCGGCGAACAGCCTCGGCGCCATCGTTCGGGCCACCGATCCGCGGCCTGAGGTTGCCGATCAGGTGAAGTCACTGGGCGGGGAATACCTGCCGGTGGACGTAGCGCAGGAGGTTTCGACGGACGGCTACGCCAAAGCCACCTCGGAGGCCTACGACCGTCGGGCCGCCGAAATCTACTCGGAGCAGGCCGCCGACGTGGACATCATCATCACCACGGCCCTGATCCCCGGCCGACCGGCGCCGAAGCTGCTCACCGCGGCCGACGTGGCGGCAATGAAGCAAGGTTCGGTGATCGTGGACATGGCCGCGATCCAGGGTGGCAACGTCGCCGGCACCAAAGCCGGCGAGGCGGTCGTGACGTCCAACGGGGTGACCATCATCGGCTACACCGATCTGGCCGGCCGGCTGCCGGCCCAGGCATCACAGCTCTACGGCACCAATCTCGTGAACCTGATGAAGCTGCTCACCCCGAACAAGGACGGCCAACTCGTCCTGGACTTCGACGATGTCGTGCAGCGCGGCATCACGGTTGTGCGCAACGGCGAGAAGACCTGGCCGCCACCGCCCGTGCAGGTCTCGGCTGCTCCGGCCGCCGCGCCCGCGCCGAAGGCCGTGGCCGAGCCCAAGAAGGCGATGACGGCGACGCGCAAACTGGGCATCGTCGGGATCGGGGTGCTGGCGCTGTTTCTGCTCAATGCCTACGCGCCACCACCGCTGCCCGAGCATTTCACCGTGCTCATCCTCGCGATCGTGATCGGTTACTACGTCATCGGAAAGGTGCACCACGCGCTGCACACCCCGTTGATGTCGATCACGAATGCGATTTCCGGGATCATCGTGGTTGGTGCGCTGCTCCAGATCGGGCAGCACGACACAGTCATTCGGGTGCTCTCGTTCGTCGCGATCCTGCTGGCGAGCATCAACATCTTCGGCGGTTTCGCCGTGACACGACGCATGCTCAGCATGTTCAGCAAGGGCTGAGGCAGCGATGATCACCGCACACAGCATCGCGGATGCTGCCTATATCGTGTCGGCCCTGTTGTTCATCCTGGGTCTAGCCGGCTTGGCCAAGCACGAGACATCGCGCCAAGGCATCGTGTTCGGCATCTCGGGCATGGTTATCGCGCTGGCCGCGACCATCAACCTGGCCGTCCGTGATGTTCCGGGCGTCGCCGTGATTTTGCTGATCATCGCCGTCCTGATCGGCGCCGTCATCGGCCTGTTGCGAGCTCGCGCAGTTGAGATGACCGGCATGCCCGAGCTCATCGCGCTGCTGCACAGCTTTGTCGGTCTGGCCGCCGTGCTAGTGGGCTGGAGTGGCTACTACGGCGTCGAATCGAAGGGCTCGGCTCAGACCGAGATCGCCAGCAATCTGTTGCGCATCCACCACGCCGAGGTCTTCATCGGCGTATTCATCGGGGCGGTCACCTTCACCGGCTCGATCGTCGCGTACCTGAAGTTGTCGGCACGAATCAACTCGAGCCCGCTCATGCTGCCCGGCAAGAACCTGATCAACCTCGGCGCGCTCGCGGCGTTCGCGGCCCTGACCATCGCCTTTGTCGCCTCGCCCAATTTCGGGTTGCTCGTCGCGGTGACCGCCGTCGCGCTGGCCCTCGGATGGCATCTGGTCGCCTCGATCGGCGGCGGCGACATGCCGGTCGTGGTGTCAATGCTGAACAGCTACTCCGGGTGGGCCGCGGCCGCCTCGGGCTTCCTGCTCGACAACAACTTGCTGATCGTCACCGGCGCGCTCGTCGGCTCCTCCGGTGCGTACCTCTCGTACATCATGTGTCAGGCGATGAACCGTTCCTTCATCTCCGTGATCGCCGGCGGGTTCGGCATCGTTGCCGCGTCGGACGACCACACCGACTACGGCGAGCATCGCGAGATAAATGCCGATGACACTGCGGACCTGCTCCGCAATGCAACGTCGGTGATCATCACCCCCGGCTACGGCATGGCCGTTGCCCAAGCCCAGTATCCGGTCGCGGACCTGACCCGCAAGCTCCGCGACCGCGGCATCGAAGTGCGCTTCGGTATCCATCCCGTCGCCGGGCGATTGCCGGGCCACATGAACGTGTTGTTGGCCGAGGCCAAGGTTCCCTACGACATCGTCCTGGAGATGGACGAGATCAACGACGACTTCGCGTCCACCTCGGTGGTGCTGGTCATCGGGGCGAACGACACGGTCAATCCGGCTGCCCTCGAGGATCCCGCTAGTCCTATTGCGGGCATGCCGGTCCTGCACGTATGGGAGGCCCAGAACGTCATCGTCTTCAAGCGGTCAATGGCGGCCGGTTATGCGGGCGTACAGAACCCACTCTTCTTCCGCGCCAACACTCAGATGCTCTTTGGGGACGCAAAGGATCGGGTCGAAGACATCCTTAGGGCCCTGTGAAGCTTTTGGTCCCTGACGTCGTGGTCTCGGTGGGGTCACGCCAGCCAGGACGGTGGTGCGCCGATTTCGCGCACGGTCTTGAGTGCCAACTCAAGGAACTCGCGGCGTGCCATGGCGATCCGGGTAGCGTCGAACGGGATCTCTAGCTCGGCGAACTTTTCCTGGATTTCTTCTTCGGAAAGTTCCAGGAGCAGTTCAATCTCCCAGTAAAACTCACCAATATCGCCAAAGAAGGCCAGGGCGGCGCCCTGCACTGCCGCCACGATCCCATCCCGCGAATTCTCGCGACGCGGCTGATTGACGCGGCCCATTATTACCTTCAACGCCCCCAAATCCGGTTCATGCTTCGGGTCGATAAAGGGGAAGTAGTCGAACCGATTCGGGGGATCCTGCCCGATGAGTTCCGCCACCCGCGAGCGAACCCAACCAATCCATTCTTGAGCGGACGTCTGAAGCTCGTTTGGTAGGTCACCAACGTAGATTCCTTGGGAGTCAAGCTCAGCGTTCAACCCCGCTATGTCGTAGCGGGAACACAGCGCGTCGACCTCGTCAACGAGCTTGGCTGCAACTATCGGGGAATCCTCCACAAAGGCCTCAACCACGGACGACTCTGATCCGTAAACCTCTCGAAAATGCTCCATAAAGTAGTCCCTAGACAATATTGCCAATACGGGATATTGGACTATCGACATATTAGACCCCTCACGTTCTCCATCTTCCTGGTCACGGATCGAGAAATGAAGTCACAATCCTGAATCCGACGGGCGACTCAGGGTGTTTTTTGAGTACTACGACGATCGTCGACGCAGGAACCACATCTGTCGCACCCCGCATATGGACTCTACCCAAAGGGGACTCGGCGGTATGTCGTATTACGACCCGAATTTCGCTGCTCGTCAGAAACTGCATTACCTCGTTGCGTTCAGCGTGTATTGCACTTGTCACGCCTTCCTCGATCGCCGACCGATTGGGGTACGCGGACACTCCCTTTAGCTTGGGTTCCAGCGCACGGCGTGCCCAGATCGACGCGTCGTCGGCCGCCTCGTGGTTGTAGAGGGTGTGGCCGTTATCCCACACCTCGTGCTGAGCCATCCCGCCGCCGGGAGCGATGAGGCTGACGTCGGTGCGGCCACTCTTGATGACGTCACCAAAATGCTCAATGTTCTTGGTCAGAAGCTCGATTTGCTCGGTGCTGGCGGGGTTCCCGAGATGTACCGCCTGCTTGAGTCTGGCACCGCCAACCGGGATCGCGGCTAGACCATCACCCGCCAGACTCTTCCAGCCGACCGCTCGCTCACCATGAAGTGCCCGGTCGGTATCGGTGAGCAACTTCGCTGCCGCCGCGACCGCCACGACACCCCAAACAACAACGGCTGCGGGCGGACATACGAACTCCAGACCCATCGCGACCCCGGAGAGATCGTTGACCACCGCTCCGCACGCGGCAGAGAAGGTCGCCAGAGATGGATGTTCGATAAAGGCGCTGACCGGGTCCGCCGCATGCTGCAACCAGTGCCCGATCTTCGACCACGCCGAGCGGTGGGGATCCAACCCGGCCGGCTCGCTGGTCCACTGCCTGACGAGTCGATCGTGAGCCGCCAGCAGCGTGTCCAGTTCGGCGTCCAGCTGAGCGACCAACCCGATTGCAACCGCATCGATAGCCAGTGGGACTGCGGTAGGTCCAGCTGCGTCGCCGGAACAGTCGCTCTGTCGCGATGCCAGTATTCGTTGCAGCTGGTCGATGCTTGCCGTTGAGGCTGCGAGAGTGAAGGCATAAGCACCGGCGACAGCCGCACAGTCGTCGAGCCAGTCAGCGGTCTGACTACAAACCGGTCCAACGCGGTCCAACGACTCAACGAACGATGTCGCAGCAACACCATGCCAGCCAACAACGCCACCAGCGTCTACGGCAGCGCCGATCGAACGGAGGTGCGCGGCCGTGCGTGACATCCAGCCACCGGTTGCGCGCAGGCGACCGGACTCATCGGGAGGAACGAGCGCGGCGCGGTTCCATTGGAGCCCGTATCGGGTAGCGAGGGTATTGGCAGTCATGATCGACATGACGGCAGACGTTAGGGCGTGATTCAGCCTGGGACCCGTTTATCCACAAGGTGAAACCACACTCACCGCAAGGTTGGGTCCTGAGACCTGACTGCTCCGAAGTTATCCACAGAACGGTGATCAGACTCGGCGGGGCCATGCTCCGCTATGACACCATCTCGTACATGCCACACCCACCTCGACAACGCCATAGACGACTTCGAGGGATGATTGATGTTTTGGCAGCGGGACTCCTGACGATCAGCATTGCCTCGTGTGGCGGGCATGGGCAGCGGGCCGGTGCGCAAGACACGGCTACCTCGCCCAATAGCTCGCCGACTACTGCACAGCCGTCAAAGACACCAACACCGACCACGGCACGGCCGTCAACTACACGGACCCCCGGCGCACTCTCGACTACTGTTCCGACCGACGTGCCGATGGTCGCCTATAACCAAACCAAGGCCAACGAAAAACCGCCCGTTCCGCCGATGCAGACCATTGGGCCGCTCGGCGCTCAAGCCTTCGCCCGCTTCTACATGCAAACAAACGATTGGTCCTACGCAACCGGCAGCACAACCTACATGCGCCATTACTTCACTAGCACCTGCGACGAGTGCGCATTCTTTGCTAAAGGCGTCGACACACGAACCCGCGCCCACCACCGCTATATCGGCGACCGTCTAATTGTGCGCGATATATTCTCCGATGGCGACGAAACTAACCCCCACGAACAAGAGGTCGTGGTCACCTATGACGTGACAAGCGTCGAACTTGTTGATTCGGACGGGAAGTACGTCGACGCAGACCCAGCAGCGCTGGGCCTAAAAGACCGACTTCACCTCAAATGGACTGCAGCTGGTTGGGTCGTCACGAGAGGAACGCCAGTCAAATGAGTCTGGCAAAGCGAACGAAACCGCTTTTCCTGGTCATGGGGTTGGTGATTTTGGCATTGGCGGTGCCGGCGTACCTGCGAGCGTCCGCCTCGACAACCGCTGTGACCACCTGCGTTACACCGGCGCAGACTCACGTCGGGAAGCGAGGACGAGACTATGGCGTCTATATGGACTCAACATGTACCGACACCGCGGGCGACAGCAGCGGTATGGTGCCAACCACACAGTCACCAACACGCGTGGTGGATTGCGGTATAGCCGTTGCCGGGCATGACGACCGCTGGAACGTCGCCCAGTGCGGAACCCATTACCAAGCCTGCGCGGATGCGATCACGCATGGATCCGAAGACGCCTTCGCCACCCAAACCCAGAACCCCGCAAGCAACCGATGGACCACAACCACTATCTGGTGCCCCCAAACCACCACACCAACGCCGAACCCAGACACCCTCCGCCAACACGCAATCCGGTTACTCCCCGCGTTGGCGCCGACCATCAATCCACCCGACAACGGCTTGGTCAACCTAGAAAACATCCTTTCCAACCCAACGTCGACGAGACGAACGCTCCCCGCAGCCAACGTGCTCGGCACGACCGTCCGGCTACGCTTGCATTTCGACCACGCCACCTGGACCTACGGCGACAAGTCGGACCCCGACACCACCCATGACCCCGGCCAGTCATACGACCAAGCCGCTAACCCGTGCCACACACTCCAATGCCCCGACTACTTCGGGCACACATACACCCAACCCGGCACCTACACCATCAGCACCACCATCACCTGGACCGTCGACTACACCCTCAACAACCGCGATTGGGCCACCCTCGGCCCACTGAACGGACCGACCACCCGGCACACGACCCATATTCGCAGCGCGCACACTCAACTCGTGCCCTGACCGTCCTGCGACATCGAACACCGCCGGCGTGCCATAGCGATCCGGGTAGCGTCGAACGGGATCTCTAGCTCGGCGAACTTTTCCTGGATTTCTTCATCGGAAAGTTCCAGGAGCAGTTCAATCTCTCAGTAAAACTCACCAATATCGCCAAAGAAGGCCAAGGCCGCACCCTGCACTGCCGCCACGATCCCATCCCGCGAATTCTCGCGACGCGGCTGATTGACGCGGCCCATTATTACCTTCAACGCCCCCAAATCCGGCTCATGTTTGGGGGCATAAACGGGAAGTAGTCGAACGCCGCGCAGCGAGATCTGCAACGGCTGGGGATGCTGGTCGGTCTTCAACGACTTCTTCGGCGAGTTCAACACGACGTCCATCTACATGGGATACGGCGGGAAGACGATCGGTAACGCTCACTTCCTGGTCGAGTGGCACCTGACCGGCGGTCAGTCGCTGGAGAGCCCGGTGCAGTCCAGGGTGTCGCGATACACAGTCCACACGATCTTCACCGGGGCGCTATCGAACGGTGCCAAGGGCGTGCCGAACGGTGGATCGGTCAAGAAGCAGTGCGGTCCGAACACGCGGCCGGTGGCGGCTGCGAACGCACTCGTCTCGTACCCGAGTGGCTGCAGACTGTCCGACAAGACGAGCTTCGACCACAACCAGATAGTCGAGGCCAGCTGGACGTTCAGTGACTACCCCGGCTACTGGTACTTCTTCGTCCGTAGCCCTGTCTCGCACTCCACTGACAAGGTCACGTACCGCTTCGGGCTAGCGGACTCGCTGCCTGGCAACGCGGCCCTTGGAGGATGGAACGCCTGAGTAGCAGAGTAGTGGCATGACCGTGGACAAGCAGAAGTACATGGACTGGGAGAGCGCGCCAGATGACGGTACTGACTCTCCTGACGAGGCCAACTTCAAGCCGACCGCCCACGTCATGCCACTACCGCACTCGGAGCTTTGGCACGGCGTCTGGGCGACGCACGCCATCGACGGGCACGAAGAGCTAGAGGGCACCAAAGACGAGGTCGTCGCCTGGGCCACGGAGCGATGTGAGACCATGTGGGTCTGGTCTGAAGCGGCTCAGGACATAGTTCTGGTTGCTAGCTGATCACAGCTCAGCGTCCAGCCGCCGCTGTCCGTACAGGACGTAGAGGTTCTTGTCTCCCTCGGTCGGCTCGCCCGCGTGCAGCTGCTTGATGCCGACGCTGATGGGGTACTGCTGTAGACCCTCGAAGCCAAAGATCACCTTCGGTGCGGTCATGTCAGTCACAAACACGCGTGGTGGATTGCGGTATAGCCGTCGCCGGACGTGACGACCGCTGGAACGTCGCCCAGTGCGGAACCCACTACCAAGCCTGCGCCGATGCGATTCGGTTAACGAACGACAGGCTCTCCGGCCGACTCGATCAACGCGACCACCTCAGCGGCGGCCCGTTCGATGTCGTCGTTGACGACCACCAGATCGAACTCTCCGGCCGCCGCCAGTTCGGTGCGGGCCTGTTCGAGCCGAGCTGCGATGACCTCGTCCGGCTCAGTGCCGCGTCCGACCAGTCGTTCCTGAAGGATCTCGTACGAGGGCGGCGCTAGAAAGACGAACTGCGCCTCAGGCATGGACTGCCGCACCTGGCGCGCACCCTGCAACTCGATCTCCAGCAAGGTCGGCCGGCCGGCAGTCAGATGTTGATCCACCGGCTTACGCGGCGTGCCGTAGCGATAGCCCGCGAAAGTCGCGTATTCGAGAAACTGGTCAGCCTCGATGAGCGCATCGAATTCGGCGTCGCTGAGAAAGTGGTACTGCACTCCGTCGGTCTCGCCGTTTCGCGGCGCGCGCGTTGTGCAGGACACCGAAGCCCACACGTGCGGGAACAGCCGCCGGACCTCTGCGACGACAGTGCCCTTACCGACCCCGGACGGGCCGGAAAGTACGGTGAGGCGGGTTGCGTCGACATGCTCGGGGCTCATGCCTCGATTCTGCCCAATCAAGCGCGAGGCGGCACGTCGGGGGCCGCAATCGGACGCGACCATTCGTAAATCGCGCCACGAACTACGCGCCACGCCACGAACCACGCACCGAAGCGCCGCCGCGCGCGACATATTATTCCGCCGGACGAATCGGGCTGCTGGCTGCAGCGCGCGCCAACTGCTCCACACCCTGTGGACGGCCATAGACCACATCGAAGGCCAGGCGGCTGCGCACCCGACAGCTCAGGCGAACCGTGGCACTGTCCGGATCGACCTCACCCGTAATCCGCATCGCCGCAGCACCGGTACCCATCGCGGCCTGAGCGAGGTAGCCCTCGATGGCCTCGGACAGCGACGAGCCACCGATGAGCGGAACGAAGCCTCCCGCACCGGTGCCCGTTCGATGCAGCGGGTCGAGCGCGGCTACGTTGGCTGCCGCCACGGCCGCTCCGTCGCACACCGACTGCAGATCGCGCTGCTTGGTAAAGGCATCGCTGGCTGCCACCCCACCCGCGACGACCAGGAAAGCGATCAGGAAGAAGCAGAGGATCAGCGGAATGATCGAGCCCCGCTCGGACTCGTCGGCACCCAATCGAATCGACCGGTAACGGCGAGCAAGCAGCACTCACCGAGTATCCCGGTTGCACGCCCCGCCGACCGACGCCTGTGGACAACCGGCGTGTGGACAACCGGGTCAGCCTCGAAGAAAGGCAAAATCCTCGATCACGTTACGCACGGCGGCAGCTAGTGAACTGACGTCCGGCCCCTTGCTCAACACTTCGCGCGACACCGACGGCAACACGGCGGCGGTGTGGTCGCCGAAGATCCTTTGCACGTCGGCACGCCCACCGCCCTGGGCACCTATGCCGGGCACTAGGAAAGGTCCATTCAGGCCGCTCAAGTCGGCGATCGAGTCACCGATCGTCGCACCGACGACGACGCCGTACGACCCAAGCGGGACGGCACCGGCGTTGCGCGCCGAAAGGTCGTCGATGACTGACTGCGCCACCGTTCGGCCATCGGCGAGCCGAGCGTGCTGCACCTGCGGACCCTCAGGATTCGACGTCAGCGCCAGCACGAAGACGCCAGCATCGTTCTCGTCGGCAAGGTCGAATGCCGGCTGCAACGAACCGACGCCCAGATACGGGCTGACCGTGATCGCATCGGCGGCCAGGTCCGACGACTTGTCCAGGTAAGCCTGCGCATAGGCGTCCATGGTCGAACCGATGTCACCACGCTTGACGTCCAGTACGACCAAGGCGCCGGCGTCGCGAGCGGCGACGACCGTCCGTTCCAGCACCGCGACGCCGCGGGACCCGAACCGCTCGAAAAACGCGGACTGCGGCTTGATCACCGCGGCAAGCGAGCCAAACGCCTCGACGCAGGTTAGCGCGAACTTCTCCAGCGAGACGAGATCATCCTCGAGTCCCCATGCCTTGAGCAGCGCCGCGTGCGGATCAATGCCGATGCAGGCCGAACCACGTTCGGTCAGGGCCTGGTCCAATCGTGCTCCGAAGCTCATACCGTCGCCTCCATATCCACGTCCGGCTGGGTCGTCGCGATGCGGGCCGCGAAGAACTCCGCCTGCTCGCTCGACGTCCTGTGGGCGAAGCCGATCGCCTCGCGCACACTCTGGAATCCGCGCGCGGCCAGTTCGGCTTCGAGCTCGCGCGCAATCCGCATCGGCGCCGACGGGTCGTGAAAGATCACCGTGCCCACCGATACCGCCGAGGCGCCGGCCAGGATGAACTCCAGCGCGTCCCGGCCGGTCTTGATACCGCCCATCCCCAGCAAGGGCACACTCGGCAGCGCCTGATGGACCTGCCAGACGCAGCGGACCGCAACCGGGCGGATGGCCGGACCGCTCAGGCCGCCGGTGACGCCGCCCAGCGCGGGCCGCAACGTATCCAGATCGATGACCAGCCCCAGCAGCGTGTTGATCAGCGAAATCCCGTCCGCCCCCGCCTCGATCACCGCACGGGCTACCTGCGCGATGTCGGTGACATCGGGGGACAGCTTGGCGAAGATCGGCACGTTCGGGTTGGCCGCGCGGCGCACGGCTGAGATCACCCGGGCCGCGGCGAGCGGATCACACGCAAAGACCTGCCCACGATTTTCTACGTTCGGGCACGAGATGTTCACTTCGAGCATCGCCACCGGGTGGTGGTAAAGGCGCTTGGCCAACGTCACGTACTCGTCGGTGTGGCTGCCGGCGATGGACACGACGGCCCGCGCACCGTGCGCCTTCAACCACGGCAACTCGTTGGCCAGGAACGAATCGATACCCGGACCCTGCAAGCCGATCGAGTTCAGCATGCCGCTCGGCGTTTCGGCCATCCGTGGCGTCGGCCGCCCCGATCGGGCCCTGGTCATGATCGATTTCGTGACGACGGCACCGATCTCGGACACGTCGAAGAACTGATTCAGCTCCTCACCGGCGGCGGCGCAGCCCGACGCGGTCAGCACCGGGTTCGGCAGCTCGAGCGTCGAAAGAGCTGTAGACATGTCGACCATCAACGACCACCCATCGCATCCGCACCCAGCAGGTCGGCGGGCAAGGTACCCACGTCGGCCCAGCGCACCCGGCCGGCCTCGAAGACCGGCCCCTCGACGCACGACCGAACGAACTTCGAGGTGCCGTCCGAACCTCGCACCGGCAACACGCAGGACATGCATACGCCGATCCCGCAAGCCATTGACTCCTCCACCGCAACCTGGGCCGGGATTGCGTGCGCGGCCGCGACCTCGCCCACCGCGCGCAGCATCCCCATCGGGCCGCAGGCGTACACGATCTGCGCACCGAGCCGTTCGATCGCCGAGGGCAGCGGATCAGTCACCCAGCCGCGCTGGCCCGCCGAGCCGTCGTCGGTGGTGACGGTGACCTGGCCGATCAACCGCTTGGCCGGCAGCTCACCGAACAATCGGCTGCCGGTCGCCGCGCCGAGAATCAACTCGATGTCACTGCCTTGAGCGAGCAACGCTTCGGCCAGCGGCAGCAACGGCGCCGTCCCGTACCCGCCGCCGACCAGCACCGCCGGCGAAGCTTCGCGGGGTAGCGGGAACGGCACGCCGAGCGGGCCCACGAGATCCAGCTTGGTTCCGATCTGCTGGCGAACCAGCCATTCGGTCCCTCGTCCGTGTTCGGCTACCACGAACTGGATGGTGCCCGCGAAGTCACCGCCCGGCTTCACCCCGTACAGCGCGAACGAACGGCGAAGCAACATTGATGTGTCCGGGCCGCCGACCGCGATGGCCACGAATTGGCCGGGACGAAAGCCCGCGGCCACGCCCGGCGCGACCACGGTGAACTGCGTGTACTCGCCCAGCCGGGTGACGTCGAAGATCTCGCCGATCTCTTGCACTGGGATGGCCTGCGTGACAGCAGTGATGCTCATCGGTCCGCCTCTAGTTGGGCCGCATCCCGTTCGGCCACCAGCGCGGCCAGAATCTCATGGTGCGCTTGCAGTGACCGGACGCCGACCTCGTCCCGGATCAGCGCCTCGATGCCCTGCACCGCCGCCGCGGCGGCCTGCACTGTGGTCAGGCAAGGAATCCCGGCCTGCACGGCCGCGGTCCGAATCTCGTAGCCATCCACCCGCGGACCGGAATTGCCCGGCGAGCCGAACGGCGTGTTCAAGATCAGGTCTACGTCACCGGCCAGGATCCGCTCGACAATATTGCCCGGTCCGTCGGAGAACTTGCCCACGACCTCGGCGTCCACCCCGTTGCGGCGCATGACCTGTGCCGTCCCGGCCGTCGCCAGAATCCGAAACCCGAGGTCGTGCAGGCGCTTCACCGGAAAGATCGCCGCGCGTTTGTCGCGGTTGGCGATGGAAACGAACACCACGCCCTGCGAGGGCAGCGATCCATAGGCCGCGGCTTGGGACTTTGCGAATGCGGTGCCGAATACCCGGTCAATGCCCATCACCTCGCCGGTGGATTTCATCTCCGGTCCCAGAATCGAATCGACCTGGTCGCCGGCCGGAGTGCGGAAGCGGTGGAAGGGCAGGACGGCTTCCTTGACTGCGATCGGAGCGTCAGCGGGCAAGTCGCCGCCGTCGCCGTACCTGGGCAGCAATCCCTCCGCGCGTAGTTCGGCGATACTCGTCCCGAGCGCGATTCGGGCCGCGGCCTTGGCCAGTGGGACAGCCGTCGCCTTCGACACGAACGGAACCGTCCGGCTGGCCCGGGGATTGGCCTCCAGTACGTAGAGGATGTCTGATCCCAGCGCGTACTGGACATTGAGCAGCCCGAGCACGCCGACCCCGGCCGCGATCTTCTCCGTGGCCTCACGTACCTGGGCGATCGTGGCGCTGCCCAGCGTGATCGGTGGCAAGGCGCAGGCCGAGTCACCGGAATGGATGCCGGCCTCTTCGATGTGTTCCATCACGCCACCGAGATAGAGCTCGGTTCCGTCATACAGCGCATCGACGTCGATCTCGACGGCGTCGTCGAGAAAACGGTCGACCAGGACCGGATGATCGGCCGCGATGTCGGTGGCCTTCTCGATATAGGCGGCCAGGTTGGTCTCGTCGTAGACGATCTCCATGCCGCGGCCGCCGAGCACGTAGGAGGGCCGCACCAGTACCGGATAACCGATCGTGTCGGCCACCGCCTTGGCCTCGGCGAACGAGGTGGCCATGCCGTGTTTGGGGGCGGGCAGCCCAGCCGCGTCGAGCACCCGGCCGAACGCGCCCCGGTGCTCGGCCAGGTCGATGGCTTCGGGCTGGGTGCCCAGCACGGGCACGCCGGCGTCCTTGAGCCGCTGGGCCAAGCCGAGCGGAGTCTGCCCACCGAGGGTGCAGATCACGCCGGCGACCGTGCCGGATTGCTGTTCGGCGTGCACCACTTCGAGCACATCCTCGAAGGTCAACGGTTCGAAGTACAGCCGGTCGGCCGTGTCGTAGTCGGTGGACACGGTCTCGGGGTTGCAGTTCACCATGACGGTCTCGTAGCCCGCGTCCCGCAGGGCCATCACCGCGTGGACGCAGGAGTAATCGAACTCGATACCCTGACCGATCCGATTCGGCCCGCTGCCCAGGATCAGCACCTTCGGCCGCTCTCGTTGCGCGACGACCTCGGTCTCGCTGTCATAGGACGAGTAGTGGTAGGGCGTCTTGGCCTCGAATTCAGCCGCGCAGGTGTCGACGGTCTTGAACACCGGCCGGATGCCGATCCGGTGCCGCAGCGCCCGGACCCCATCCTCGCCGGCCAATTCGGGACGCAGCGCCGCGATCTGGCGGTCGGACAGTCCGTGCCGCTTGGCGTGCCGGAGCAGGTCCGGGGTGACGGCCGGGGCCTCGCGCAGTGACTCCCCCACTTCCAGGATGAGCGCCATCTGGTCGATGAACCAGGGATCAATCCCGGTGGCGTCAGCAACCTGGTCGATCGTGGCGCCCGCCAGCAATGCCCGTTCGATCGCGTACAGCCGGCCGTCGGTCGGAACTGAGGCAATGCCGAGCAGCTCGTCCACCGAGGCGAAGTCGCGGGCCGTCGAGGACTGGTTGGAACGCCCAGCTGCCGACTGCGAGGCCGTCCAGAAGCCGGCTTCTTTCGTCTCCATCGAGCGCATCGCCTTGCCGAGCGCCTCGGTGAAGTTTCGCCCGATGGACATCGCTTCGCCTACCGACTTCATGTGTGTGGTGAGGACCGGATCGGCGCCGGGGAACTTCTCGAACGCGAACCGCGGGATCTTGACGACGACATAGTCCAGCGCCGGTTCGAACGACGCCGGTGTTGCCTGGGTGATGTCGTTGCTGACCTCGTCCAGGGTGAAGCCGACGGCGAGCTTGGCGGCGATCTTGGCGATCGGGAAGCCGGTGGCCTTGGACGCCAGCGCTGAGGACCGCGAGACCCGGGGGTTCATCTCGATCACGATCATCCGACCATCGGCGGGATTGATCGCGAATTGGATATTGCAACCGCCGGTGTCGACGCCGACCTCGCGCAGTACGGCGATCCCGATGTCACGCATGTGCTGGTATTCCCGGTCGGTCAGCGTCATTGCCGGAGCCACCGTGATCGAGTCACCGGTGTGCACGCCCATCGGATCGACGTTCTCGATGGAACAGACGACGACCACATTGTCCTTACGGTCGCGCATCAACTCCAGCTCGAACTCCTTCCAGCCGAACACGCTTTCTTCGACAAGCACCTCGTGCACCGGGGACGCAGCGAGGCCGCGCGCCACCTGCGTCCGCACCTCATCGACGCTGTTGGCCATACCCGAGCCGAGCCCGCCCATCGTGAAGGACGGCCGCACCACGATCTTGTTGCCCACGGTGGCCGCAAACTCGAGGGCGTCCTCAAGGGTGTGGCACACCGCCGAGGACGGCACGTCGCCACCGACTGTTCGCACGATGTCCTTGAACTTCTGCCGATCCTCGCCGCGCTGAATGGCATCGATGTCGGCACCGATCAGCTCCACGCCGTACTTGGCCAGCACGCCCGACTCATGCAGGCTCACCGCCAGGTTCAACGCGGTCTGCCCGCCGAGGGTCGGCAGGATGGCGTCAGGGCGCTCGGCCGCAATCACCTTCTCGACAAAGGCCGGCGTCAACGGCTCGATGTAGGTGGCGTCAGCGAATTCCGGGTCGGTCATGATCGTCGCCGGGTTGGAGTTGATTAGGCTGACCCGGTATCCCTCGCTGCGAAGCACGCGGCACGCTTGGGTGCCCGAGTAGTCGAACTCGCACGCCTGGCCGATGACGATCGGGCCGGAGCCGATCACCAGGATGTGCGAGATGTCGGTGCGCTTTCCCATCAGCGGGGCTCCCCCAGGTTTGACATGCCAGTAGCGAAGCTCGCTCGCTCGCCCAGCAGCTCGGCGAACCGATCGAACAGGTAGGCCGCATCGTGCGGACCGGCCGCGGCCTCGGGGTGATATTGCACCGAGAAAGCAGGCACATCGTGGGCACGCAGTCCCTCGACCACATTGTCGTTGAGGCACACGTGGCTCACCTCGACCGCGCCGAACGCCGTCTCGGTCGGCGCGTCCAGCGGGGCATCAACGGCGAAGCCGTGATTGTGGGCCGTCACCTCGACCTTGCCCGTGCTGCGGTCCTGCACCGGTTGGTTGATGCCACGGTGGCCGTAGCGCAACTTGTAGGTCCCGAAGCCCAGCGCGCGTCCGAGGATCTGATTGCCGAAGCAGATCCCGAAGATCGGCGTGCTTCGCTCGAGCAATTCACGCACCACGGCGGTGGTGGCGTCAGCGGTGCTCGGGTCACCCGGACCGTTGGCGAGAAAGACCGCATCGGCCCCGGTCGCGGCTATCTCAGCGGCGGACGCCGTCGAGGGCAGCACGATGGTGGTGATGCCGCGTTCAGCCATCCGGTGCGGCGTCATGGTCTTGATCCCGTAGTCGATGGCCGCGACGGTGAACCGGTGCTCACCGATCGCCGGCACGGTGTAGCTCTCTCGCGTCGAGACCTCCGCGCTCAGATCGGCACCCACCATCGGCGGTGACTCGAGCACCTTGGCCAGCAGCGATTCCCGATCCAGGTCCTGCGTCGAGATGGCGCAGCGCATCGCGCCCCGCTCGCGCAGATGCCGGGTCAGCGCGCGGGTGTCGAGGCCGGAGATGCCGACGATCTGCTGGGCCACCAGCTCGTCGGTCAACGATCGGGTGGCCCGCCAGTTCGACACCCGCCGGGCCGGATCGCGCACGACGTAGCCGGCGACCCAGATCCGTCCGGATTCCGCGTCTTCGTCGTTGACGCCGGTGTTGCCGATGTGCGGAGCGGTTTGCACGACGATCTGACGGTGGTAGGACGGGTCGGTCAAGGTTTCCTGATAGCCGGTCATGCCGGTGTTGAAGACCGCCTCGCCGAAGGTCTCACCACCGGCACCGAATTGCTCGCCGAGGAAGGTCTGGCCATCCTCGAGCACCAGGATTGCCGGCGCACCCTGCCGCGCGGCGCCCATCGAAACCATTTATGCGTCCGTCCTGTTGTTGTCGTTCGAATCCTTCGACGGGCCCGTCCGAGAACGGGCGCCGTCGTTGTTTATGCTGGCGATCCAGGCGGCGTATCCGCTGCGATCATCGGCGCGGACACCCGTGTCGAGTTCGGCGGCACCATGTTGCCAGCGCAGCACCAGCAGACCGCCAGGCCCGACCACCTTGCCGGCGAGTGCGGGCTCCAACCGGGCGTCGATCAGCTCATCGTTGGGGATGTAGATCGGTTCGCTGCCGGTGCGATCGATGAGCACGCCGTCCCCGAACAGCCGGAAAACCGCCTCGGAGCGCAGGCCGAGGCCATGGACTACGACGCGGTTCTGCCACTGGGTGGCAAAGGTGGTCCCGACGTAGAGGCCGGCGAGATCTGGCACCAGCGGGTCACCGATCGACCCGGGTAGCTCGGCGAGCGGCGGTAGGCCCGACTGCGTGGCGGCCCGCCGCCGCCAGCCCAGCCGCATGGCACCGAGGACGAGCACGAACAGCACCAGGAACAGCAACACCAAACCCAACCGGATCACCGGGACGCTCCCGCGACCTGGCCGGCGACCAGCTTGCCGTCGAGCACCGTCGCGGTGCCGCGCAGGAACGTCGCGACGACCCGACCGGGCAACGTGCGACCTTCGTAGGGCGTGTTCCGGGATTTCGAGGCCAGGGCAGCGCGGTCCACCGTCCAGTGCGCGGTGTCGTCGACCAGCACCAGATTTGCCGGCGACCCGATCGCGATGGGCCGCCCTTGATCGGCGAGGCGGCCGATTCGGGCCGGCGCCGCACTCATCCGGTCGGCAACCCCGCGCCAATCCAGAGCACCGGTCTCGACCATCGTCTCGATGACGACGGACAGCGCGGTCTGCAGCCCAAGCATGCCCGGCGAGGCCGAGCCCCACTCGCTCTCTTTGTCCTCCGAACTGTGCGGGGCATGGTCGGTCGCTACACAGTCGATGGTGCCGTCGGCCAACCCGGCCCGCAGCGCCGCGATGTCGGAGGCGGTCCGCAACGGTGGATTGACCTTGAAGACCGGGTCGTAGTCCTCGGCCAGATCGTCGGTGAGCAAGAGATGGTGCGGCGTGACTTCCGCGCTGACCTGCCAGCCCTTCGCTTTGGCGGCCCGGATGATGTCGACCGAACCGGCTGTCGAGACGTGGCAGACGTGCAACCGGGAGTCGACGTGGGCGGCCAGCAGGGTGTCGCGAGCGATGATGGCTTCTTCGGCCGCGGCCGGCCAACCGGTCAGTCCGAGCCGCGCGGACACGACGCCTTCGTTCAGCTGGGCGCCCACCGTCAGCCTCGGTTCTTCGGCGTGCTGGGCGATCACCCCGTCGAAGGCCTTGACGTATTCCAGTGCGCGCCGCATCAGGGCGGGATCACTGACACACGCGCCGTCGTCGGAGAAAACCCTTACGCGGGCGACGGAATCGGCCATGGCGCCCAGCTCGGCCAGTTGCAGACCGGCCCGTCCGACCGTGACCGCGCCGATCGGGTGCACGTCGACCAGGCCGGTCTGCTCGCCTAGCCGGAAGACCTGTTCGACGACGCCGGCTGTGTCGGCGGTCGGATCGGTGTTCGGCATCGCGAAGACCGCCGTGAAGCCACCCAGCGCGGCGGCCTCGGATCCGGTACGGACCGTTTCGGCGTCCTCCCGGCCGGGTTCGCGCAGGTGCACGTGCAGATCGACCAGCCCGGGCAGCAGTACGGCCCCGCCGCCGTCGATGACGGTTTCATCATCGGCCGGCGCCAGGTCCGCACCGATCTCGGCAATCGTGCCGTCGAGGATGCGGACGTCAACGGCGGCCTCGCCGTACGGCCGCACCGCGCGCAGCAGCAGGCCACGCTGATCGTTGAACCTGGCCTGGTTACTCATTGGCCACCCCCTCGCCGGACAGCAACATGTAGAGCACGGCCATCCGCACGCTCACCCCGTTCGTCACCTGCTCCGTAATCACCGAACGACGCGGGTCGTCGGCGACCTCGGCGGAAATCTCCATCCCGCGATTCATCGGGCCGGGATGCATCACGAGCGTGTGCTCCTCGCATTTCGCCAACCGCGCAGCGTCCAGCCCGTAGCGGCGTGAGTATTCACGCGCGGACGGGAAGTAGCTCGCCGTCATGCGCTCGCGCTGTACCCGAAGCATCATCACCACGTCGGCACCGGGCAGTGCGGAATCCAGGTCGTAGCTGACCTCACACGGCCACTCGGCCACCCCGACCGGGAGCAGTGTCGGGGGCGCCACCAAGACCACTTCCGCACCGAGCGTGCGCAACAAGCGGACGTTGGAGCGGGCCACCCGGGAGTGCAGCACATCGCCGACCACGACGACCCGCAGGCCCTTGAGGTCGCCTTCACCATCGCGCAGCCGCCGGCGCATCGTGAAGGCGTCGAGCAGGGCCTGGGTCGGATGCTCGTGGGTGCCGTCGCCGGCGTTGATGACGCTGCCCTCGATCCAGGTCGCCAGCCGGCGGGGCGCGCCCGACAGGTGATGCCGGATAACCACCGCGTCCGAGCCCATCGCTTGCAGGGTGAGCGCGGTGTCCTTCAGCGACTCGCCCTTGCTGACGCTCGAGCCTTTCGCCGAGAAGTTGACGACATCGGCCGACAGCCGCTTGGCCGCCAGCTCGAAAGACGTCCGGGTACGAGTTGAGTCCTCGTAGAAGAGGTTGACCACGGTTCGGCCCCGCAACGTCGGCAGCTTCTTGACCTCACGACCGGTCATTGCGGCATCCAGGCGCGCCGCGGTGTCCAACAGGGCGACCGCAGTCTCGTTGTTCAGGTCTTGCGAGGACAGCAGGTGACGCCCGATCGAGACGCTCATTCGCCGTGCCCTTCCTCGAACTCGGCCGGCCCGACGATGGTGACCGCATCCGAACCGTCCCGCTCGAGCATTCGGACCTTCACCTGCTGCTGCACCGAGGTCGGCAGGTTCTTTCCGACGTAGTCGGCCCGGATCGGCAGCTCGCGGTGCCCCCGGTCGACCAGCACCGCCAGCTGGACGGCGCGGGGTCGCCCGAGATCGGCAATCGCGTCCAGGGCCGCACGGACCGTGCGCCCGGAGAACAGCACATCGTCCACCAGGATCACCAGCTTGCCGTCGAGACCACCAGCCGGCTCGCGGGTTTCGGCGAGGGGCCGGAAGGCCTGGCTGCGCAGGTCGTCGCGATACATCGTAATGTCGATAGCGCCCAAACCGACGCGAACACCGGCAAAGGTGGCGACACGGTCAGCGAGCCGCTGAGCGAGAAAAGTGCCGCGAGTCGGAATTCCCATGAGCACGACACCGTCGCCGCCACGAGTTTTTTCGAGAATCTGATGAGCGATTCGATCGAGAACGCGCGCCATGTCTTCGGCGCTGAGCACTGTTTTCGGTGCCTGGAGGTCAATCTGGCTTGCTGAGTGCGACTGCGCGGGCATAACGGCAGCGAACCCCCTTTCTCGCCTCACTGGACGAGTCGTTAAAGGACGTCGGTTCGCTGCCGACGTTATCAGTAGCGGTCTACGCTGCGTAACAGCGGATCGCTACAGTAGGCGAAATCGGCGACCATCGATCCGCCAACTGTTACCGTCTGTTTCCTGCGGCTCGTACAAAACAGGACACAGCGACTGTGAGAGCGGTTACCTAACGTGGCCGATAGGTGAGGACAGGACAGTGACGGAGCAGAACAACGGCACGATCGAAGCAACTGACCCGGTTGACGACCAGATCGACACCACCAGCGTAGAAGCGGGAGCTGAGGCACCCGACGATCGTGAGTATGCGCGCGCCCTCGGCAGCCGCCTGCGCGCCGTGAGATCCCAGCAGCGTTTGTCGCTGCACGGCGTCGAGCGCAAGTCAGGCGGAAAATGGAAGGCCGTCGTCGTCGGCTCCTACGAGCGCGGCGATCGAGCGGTATCCGTGGCGCGCCTCGCCGAACTGGCCGATTTCTACGGTGTTCCCATTTCGGAACTCTTGCCCGTTGAGGATGGCCCTTCGGGTGCCCGCATCGACGCCTCCGCCAAGGTCGTGCTGGACCTGCAGCGTTTGCAGAACGTGCCGCCGGAAGAGGCCGCGCCACTGGTGCGCTACGCGCAGTCCATCCAGCGTCAGCGGGGCGACTACGGCAACAAAGTGCTGTCCATCCGGGGTGAGGACCTACGGGCCTTGGCGCTGATGTTCGACAGCTCGCTGGAAAACCTCACCGACAAACTGATCGGCTGGGGCGTGCTGGCCGCCGGCTCCATTGGGCACGTCCGCGACTAGCACCCGCACGCGCGATCAGCACCGGCCCCGCGACTACCAATGGTGGACTTGCAATGGTGCGGCGGATCAGCCGTTCGGGGTCGTGACCTGGTCGCGCAGGATTCGTCCGAGTACCCCGTTGATGAACTTCGGCGAATCGTCGGTGGACAGCAACTTCGCGAGCTCGACCGCCTCGTCGATGGCAACCGCATCCGGCACGGCATCCGACCACAACAGTTCGAACAAGCCCACCCGCAGGATCGCTCGATCCACTCCGGGCATCCGTTCCAGCGTCCAACCTTCGGAGTAGTCGCGCAGCATCGTGTCGATCTCGGTCCGACGGCCGCCGACTCCTTCAACCAGGCTGATCGTGTAGTCGTTTATCGGCGGATCGGCCAGGGCGACCCGTTCGGCCAGCGTGCTGATTGCGTCGTCCCCGCGGAGATCGGCTTCATAGATGAGGTCGACTGCTCGCTTACGAGCCTTGCTGCGCGCTGCCATCAGAAGTCGCTAACCGTCTCAGCCGCTGATCCGGCCCAGGTAGCGGCCGTCCCGGGTGTCGACCTTGATTCGTTCGCCGGTGGTGACGAATAGCGGGACCTGGATCTCAGCGCCGGTTTCGACGGTCGCCGGCTTCGTTCCGCCGGTAGCGCGATCGCCTTGGACGCCGGGCTCGGTGTAGGTGATGAGCAGCTCGACGGACGTCGGCAGCTCGATGTACAGCGGCGCGGACTCGTGCACGGCCACGGCCACTTCGGCGTTGTCCAGCAGGTAGTCAGCGGCGTCGCCAACGACCGGCGCGGGCACCTGTATTTGCTCGTAGGTGTCGCCGTCCATGAACACGAAGTCGTCGCCCTCTTTGTAGAGGTAGGTCATGGAGCGCTTGTCCACCGTGGCGGTTTCGACCTTGGTCCCGGCGTTGAAGGTCCGGTCGACAACCTTGCCGGACAGCACGTTCTTCAGCGTGGTCCGGACGAACGCGCCGCCCTTGCCGGGCTTGACGTGCTGGAATTCCACCACCGTCCACAGTTGCCCGTCGATGTTGAGGACCAAACCGTTCTTCAGGTCGTTCGTGGTCGCCATGGGCGCGCGTTTCTCCTAGCTCTGAAGTGAAACCAGAAACTTGCCGGACCGGGGACAGCCTGGTCAGCGTAGTCAGCGACCAGCCACCCTGTTCGGCGCCAGCGGCCTAGTTTACCGGCTGGTCTGAAGCTCGCCGACCGGCTGTCCGCGGCGATTCCGGGAGCCGGCCGGCCGCCAGTCGACCGGTTGGCTCCCGAAATGGTGGACGGTCACCCTTTCGGGGTGAAGCCCAGCGTGGGCCGGGCCCGGCCGCCCGACTCGACCAGCAGCGCCACCGCAGCGCCCGCCTCGTCGATCGCACCGTACGGTCCGGCAATCCCGGCCGGCTCGATCGTCCGACCGAAACTCAGCTCGCTGGCCTGCTCGGGCGTGATCCGCCGAGTGGGCATGCTCGCCGCGATGGCTTCGGGCAGGGGCAGCGGCAGCTGACCACCCACCGCCGCCAGCTCCTCCAGTGTGATCGCGTGGTCCTCGGTGAACGGGCCGACCCGGGTGCGACGAAGCGCGGTCAGGTGCGCCCCCACCCCGAGCAGCATCCCCAGATCGCGCGCCAGGGCCCGAACGTAGGTGCCGGTCGAACATTCGACGAGGACGTCGACGTCGAAGAACCCGTCGACCCGGCGCGACTCCCCCGTCAGTTCGAAGCGGCTGACCGTCACCGACCGAGCCGCCAGGTCCACGGTTTCGCCGGCACGAACCAGGGCATAGGCGCGCCGGCCGTCAACCTTGATCGCCGAGACATCGGACGGAACCTGCGCGATGGCCCCCGCGAAACCACCCATGGCCGCCACTACCCGGTCCTGCGACAGCTCCGCGGTTGACGAGATGGGGCCGAGCTGGCCGTCGGCGTCGTCGGTGTCACTGCCCTGGCCGAAACGAATCGTGGCTGAATACACCTTGTCGGTAAGGGTTAACTGGGTCAGCAACTTGGTCGCCCGCTCGACGCCGAGTACCAGCACTCCGGTCGCCATCGGATCGAGCGTGCCCGCATGGCCGACGCGGCGGGTACCGACCAATCGGCGCACCGCGCCCACGACATCGTGCGAGGTCATGCCGGCCGGCTTGTCGACAATGACCAAACCGCCCGGCCCGGCTGGTGGTTTGCGCCTGCTCACAGTGCCATCCTCATACTTGCTCGCCCACGATCAGCCAGCGGCCCGAGCCGGTGCGCCACATCATGCCGATGAAACGGATCAGGATGAACGCGGCCAAGCCTGCCCACACACCGCCGATGCCCCAGTGCAAGCGAAGCGCGAGCAGGCTCAACGGCACGTAGCCGAGGACGGCGCCGACCACGGTGATCGTGCGGATGAAGGCATTGTCGCCCGCCCCGAGCAGTACCCCGTCAAGCGCGAAGACCACGCCCGCTACTGGCATCATGGCCACCAGCCAGGGCCACAGCACGTGCGACTGATGGCGCACGGCCGCGTCCGAGCTGAACAGGGCCGGGATCACGTACCAGCCGGCGGCCATCACCGCCGCGAATACGACACCGGCGACCAATCCGTAACGGGACACCCGCCAGGCGGTCGCGCGGGCGGCGTCGACGTTCCCGCCGCCCAACGCGGCCCCGACCAGGGACTGGGCGGCAATGGCGAACGAATCGAGCAACAGCGCGATGAATTCCCAGAGCTGCAGCCCAACCTGGTGGGCACCCAGTTGCGCGGCGCCCATCCGGCCTGCCACCGAGGCCGCCGTCAGGTAGGCCAGCTGGAACGCGGCCGCCCGGATGACCAGGTCCCGGCTCACCACCAGCTGCTTGCGCATCACCTGCCACTTCGGCGCCGGTGCGGCCGACTCGCGCCGCAAAGCCAGCACGCACAACACGGCGGCCAACCATTGCGCACCGACGTTGGCGATCGCCGAGCCACGCAGACCCAAGCCGGCCGGATACACCAGCAACGGCGAGGCGATCATGGACAGCACGTTGGCCAGCACCACGATGCGCACCGGCGTCCGGGTGTCCTGCACGCCTCGCAACCAACCGTTACCGGCCAGCACCAGCAGCACGCCCGGTAGTCCGAGGATGGCGATCCGCAGCCACGATTCGGCCGCCTCGGCCACCGGCCCGGCGCCACCGGCAACCAGCTGGGTCAGCGGACCGGCCACCGCTTCGCCGATCAACACCGCGGCCAGTCCGATCGTCGCCGCCAGCCATGACGCCTGGACGCCTTCGTTGACCGCCGCGTCGCGTCGACCGGCGCCGAAGTAGCGGGCCGCACGCCCGGTGGTTCCGTATTCGAGCGAGCTACCGATGATGGCGAGCAAGGTCATGATCGTGCCGGCGGCGCCCAAGGCCGCGAGCTGGACGCGGCCGAGGTGCCCGACAACGGCGGTGTCCACCAACAGGAACAGCGGCTCGGCCGCCAGGACGACGAACGCCGAACCAGCCAGCACCACGATGCGCTTGGTCGACACAGTGGATTCTGCCGAGTCGAGCGGTACGACCGGCACCCCTGGATCGGTCATAGCTCGCGGTGCATGATCTGCAGATCGACCAGTCCCGCGATGGGATGGCGCAAGGCGCCGGGTACCCGTCCCACGGTCCGGGAGCCAAGGTCCTCATCGAGCCGCACGGCGTGCACGTTGGTCGCCGCGACGGCGTTGAACTGCATCGCCAGGTGGTCCGCCGCGGCAGCCCGCGCCAGGCTGTGGGTCACCATCGAGCGGCCTACTCCGCGGCCCCGAGCGCGCTCAGCGACCATGTACGACCCGTTCACCACGTGCCGGCCGGGGCCTTGCTGGTTGAGCGAACGGTGAAAGGTCCCGAATACGGCGCCGGCTGAATCCGGCGCCAGCCACGCCTGTTGGCGCACGGACTCCCGCGCGGCCAGCCAGCCGTCCCGCGCGCGCTCCGATGTCGTCTCCGGGTCGTAGCAGTACGTGTCGCCGGCGAGCACGATTTGGCGCCAGATCGGCCACAAGGCGGCCCAGTCCTCGGCGCCGGCACGCCGGAACCGCAGCGCCGGATCAGTACCGTCGGCGGTCGAGGCCGCAGTCATGGATCAGTCCTCGTCGGCCGGCTCGTCCCGCCGGTACGGATCGGGTTCGCCGGCGTACTGCGCGCCTTGACGGGCTTTGATCACCTCGGCGTCGGCGAGCCGAGCCGCTTCCAGCAAGTCGGTGATGTGTTTGGCGGTCTCCGGAATCTCGTCCAGTACGAACGTGAGCGTCGGCGTGAACTTGACCCCGGTCTGCCGGCCGACCTCGGTGCGCATCAGGCCACGGGCGGTCTCCAGTGCGGCGACCGAGTCGGCGCGTTCGACGGAGTCGCCGAAGACCGTGTAGAAGATCGTGGCGTCGTGCAGGTCGCCGGTCATCCGAACGTCGGTGACGGTGACCATGCCGAGCCGTGGATCTTTGATCTGGCTTTCGATGTATGAGGCAACGATCTGCTTGATCCGGCCGGCGAGCCGGCGTGAACGCGGCGAATCAGCCATTGTCTGTCCTTTCCCACGACGTGGAGCGGGGAGTTTCTGCGCCGGCTAGCTGCCGTCGCAGAAACTCCCCGTCCTGACCGAACTCAGCCGCGCGGCTTCTCGCGCATCTCGTAGGTCTCGACGATGTCGCCGACCTTGATGTCGTTGAACGATCCAAGCCCGATGCCGCACTCGAAGCCCTCTCGGACCTCGGTCGCATCGTCCTTGAACCGCCGCAGCGAATCGACGGTGAGGCTGTCGCTGACCACGATCCCGTCGCGCACCAGGCGAGCCCTGGAGTTACGCCGGATCGTGCCGGATCGAACGATGGAGCCCGCGACGTTGCCGATGCGCGGCACCCGGAAGACCTCGCGGACCTCGGCGGTGCCGAGCTGCGCCTCTTCGAACTCGGGCTTGAGCATGCCCTTGAGCGCGGCCTCGATTTCATCGATGGCCTGGTAGATGACCGTGTAGTAACGGACATCGACACCCTCACGCTCGGCTGCTTCGCGTGCCTTGCCTTCGGGACGCACGTTGAAGCCGATCACCACCGCGTCGGAGGCGATCGCCAGGTTGATGTCGTTCTCCGTGATCGCACCGACGCCGCGTCCGATGACTCGCAAGGAGACCTCGTCGTTGCCGTCGTTCAGCTCGATCTTGAGTAGCGAATCTTCCAACGCCTCGACCGAACCGGACACGTCACCCTTGATGATCAGGTTCAGTTGCTGAACCTCACCGGCAGCCAGTGCTTTGTCCAGATCGTCGAGCGAGATGCGGCGACGGTTGGACGCGAGCTGCGCATTGCGCTCCCGGGCCGAGCGGCGGTCCGCGATCTGGCGGGCGATGCGGTCTTCCTCGACGACGATGAACGAGTCACCGGCACCAGGTACGGACGTCAGACCGAGCACCATGACCGGCGCTCCCGGACCGGCGTGATCGAGGACGTTGCCCTCGTCATCCAGCATGGCTCGCACCCGGCCGAACGCGTCGCCGGCGACAATCGAATCACCGACGTGCAGCGTGCCGCGCTGGACCAGAACGGTCGCCACCGGGCCGCGACCGCGGTCCAGATGGGCCTCGATCGCGATGCCCTGGGCATCCTGATCAGGGTTGGCGCGCAGATCCAATGCGGCATCAGCGGTCAACAGGATGCCCTCGAGCAGCCCGTCGATGTTGATGTTGTTCCGCGCCGAGACGTCGACGAACAGCGTGTCGCCGCCATACTCCTCAGCGACCAGCCCGTATTCGGTCAGCTGCTGGCGGACCTTGGCCGGGTTGGCGCCTTCCTTGTCGATCTTGTTGACCGCGACGACAACCGGAACGTCGGCGGCCTGCGCGTGGTTGAGCGCCTCGATGGTCTGCGGCATCACGCCGTCGTCCGCGGCGACCACGAGCACCACGATGTCCGTGGTCGAAGCACCACGGGCACGCATGGCCGTGAAGGCCTCGTGGCCCGGGGTGTCGATGAAGGTGATCGCCCGGTCGGTGCCCTCGTGGTCAACATGCACCTGATACGCACCGATGTGCTGGGTGATACCGCCGGCTTCGCCACCGATCACGTTCGTCTTACGAATGGCGTCGAGCAGACGGGTCTTTCCGTGATCGACGTGACCCATGACGGTGACGACCGGCGGACGAGCCACCAGTGCCTCGTCGCCGCCCTCATCGTCACCGAAGGTCAGATCGAAGGACTCCAGCAACTCACGGTCTTCATCTTCGGGGCTGACGACCTGGACGGCGTAGTTCAGTTCCGCGCCGAGCAGTTGCAAGGTCTCTTCGTTGACGGACTGGGTCGCGGTCACCATTTCACCGAGGTGGAACATGACCTGCACCAACGACGCCGGCTCAGCGTTGATCTTGTCGGCAAAGTCGGACAGCGACGCGCCCCGAGGCAACCGCAAGACATCGCCGTTGCCGCGTGGGACCTGCACGCCACCGATGGACGGCGCCGACATGTTGTCGAACTCTTGTCTGCGCTGCTTCTTGCTCTTGCGACCACGGGTCGGACGACCACCCTGACGGCCGAACGCGCCAGCTGTGCCGGCGCCACGACCACGACCGCCACCACCCCCGGGACGAGGACCGAAGCCGCCGCCGCCACCGGGCGCGCCGCCGCCAGGAGCACCGCCGCCACCGGGACCGCCACGGTAACCACCGGCACCGCCGCCACCAGCGGGTGCGCCGCCGGGACCGCCGCGATAGGCGCCGCCACCACCGGGACCGGCGGGACGCGGCGCACCGGGTGGGCCACCACGACTCGGGCCACCGGGACGCGCCGGAGCACCACCACGGTTACCGGGACCGCCGGGACCACCAGCGCCGGGGCCACCGGAGCGACCCGGCATCGAACCGGGGCTGGGACGAGGCGGCATCATGCCTGGGTTTGGACGTGGACCGCCTGGGCCGGCGCTGCCACCAGGGCGCGGACCGGCAGGCCGCGGCGGTAGCTGCCCGCCGCCGGGCGCGGTTGGACCGCCCGGACGCGGAGCTGCGGGGCGATTCGGCGCCTGCGGGGCGCCGCCGACACCGAAAGGATTGTTGGCTACGCGCGGGGCGCCGCCAGGTCGAGGTGCGCCGGGACGGGGCGCGCCGGGGCCGGCGGCCGCGGGAGACTCTTCGACCGGGGCCGGGCTGGCCGCGACGACGGGTTGGGTCACCGGCGCCGGAGCGGGGGCCGCGCGTTCGACCACCGGCTCGGTCACCGTCACCACGGGTGGGGCTTGAACGACGGGGGCGGGGGCCGGTGCCGGTGCGGGCGCGGGCGCAACGCGCGGCGGTGCGGTCTTTTTCGCCGGGGCCGGAGCCACGGCCGGGAACGCCTCTCGAAGCCGGCGGGCCACGGGGGCCTCGACGGTCGAGGATGCGCTCTTCACGAATTCACCGAGCTCACTGAGCTTGGCGAGAACTTCTTTGCTGGGTACACCGAGCTCTTTTGCTAGCTCATGTACGCGGGCCTTGCCTGCCACTGGACTCCTAGACGGATTGTCTCAGGGCCGGCGGACTACCCGCAGACCCCGATTTAGGTGGGAAACGCAATCATGGTTGGCGCTTCATCGGGTGCTCATTGCTCTAACTCATCTCTTGGGTCGACTTGTGGATCTCGAGATATGCACGTATCGCAGCCGGATCGACGGGCATCGTCAGTCGCAACGATCGTCCGAAGGCTCGGCGGCGTTCCGCGAGAGCTACGCAGTCCGGGGTGAGGTGCAACCATGCACCGCGCCCCGACGTGCGACGTCGTGGATCTGGCAGCACCGCCCGGAACGCACCGGCGGAGCCGGTTGTTTCGGACGAGACGGTCGGACCTGCGACCACGCGCAACATTTGCTCGGCCGGACCCCGCTCGCGACAACCGATACAGGTACGAATTGCAACGTGCCCGGCACGATTGCTGGGCGGTATCACGACCACGAAGAAGTCTACTCGATTACTGCAGGCTGCTGCGCCGGGCGCGGGTCTGCCGTCTCGGACGCGGTGGACGCGGTGGACGCAGTGGACGCTGACGGCACCGCGGCCGGCGCGATTGTCGCAGCGGCGGCCCGGGGCGCCTGTGGGATGCCGGCGTCCGGACCCTGATCGGCGGAAGTCGTGGGCTCGGCGTCGGAGTGGATGTCGATCCGCCAGCCGGTCAATCGGGCGGCCAGCCGAGCGTTCTGGCCTTCTCGTCCGATGGCCAGCGACAGCTGGTAGTCCGGCACGACGACACGGGCAGCTTTGGCCACCGCGTCCACCACGGTGATCTGCTGCGCCCGGGCGGGTGACAACGCGTTGCCGACGAAGGTCGCGGGATCATCGTCCCAGTCGATGATGTCGATCTTCTCGCCGTGCAGCTCGGCCACGACGTTGCGTACTCGTTGCCCCATCGGCCCGATGCAGGCGCCCTTGGCGTTCAGCCCGTCGACTGTGCTCCGCACCGCAATTTTCGTGCGGTGACCGGACTCGCGGGCGACGGCCATGATCTCGACGCTGCCATCAGCAATCTCGGGCACCTCGAGAGCGAACAGTTTCTTGACCAGGCTCGGATGGGTACGGCTCAGCGTGATGGACAGGCCCCGCATGCCGCGCGTCACTGAAACGACGTAGCACTTGAGCCGCACACCGTGTTCGTACACCTCGCCCGGCACCTGCTCGGATTGCGGCAGCACGGCTTCCATCTTGCCCAGCTCCACCAGCACGATCCCGCGCTGCGATGCCTGCGCATCGGCCTGGATGACGCCGGTGACGATGTCGCCTTCGTGGCCGGAGTATTCGCCGTAGGTGATGTCGTGCTCGGCATCGCGCAGTCGCTGCATGATGACCTGCTTGGCCGTCATGGCGGCGATCCGCCCGAAGTCCGTCGGTGTGTCGTCGAACTCTTCGATCAGCTCACCGTCCGGACCGTATTCCGCGGCCCACACCGTCACCGCGCCGCTCTTGCGATCGATCTCGATCCGCGCGTTGGGCATTGGGTGATTGGTGTGGCGGTAGGCGGTGAGCAAGGCCGTCTCCAGCGCGTCCATCACCGTCTCGAACGAGATCTCTTTCTCTCGCTCGATGCTGCGCAGGGCAGCAATGTCGACTGTCACCATGACTCAAGCCCTCTCGTCGTCTGAATCAACCAGCAGGTCGGCGCCCAGCGCCTCGACGTCGTCGTCCGGATGGTCGATGGCATCGATGTCGTCCGTGTCGTCTACCTCATCGGGGTCGGTCCGGGCGAATTCCACCTGGACCCGCCCCGTTCCCAACTCGTCCCACGGGACGTCGCGCGCCACCTCGTCGACCAGCAATCGAACACCGCGCTCATCGGTGGACCCGACCCGACCGGTCACCTCGACGTCCCCGATTCGGGTCGTGACGAGCCGGCCGGCGGCGCGGCGCCAGTGCCGCGGCTCGCTGAGGGGTCGGTCCACACCGGGCGAACTGACTTCGAGTACGAACGGGCCGGTGAACACCGCGCCGTCCTCTTCGTCGTCGAGCACCTCGGAAACCGCTCGCGCCACCGTCGCGACCGCGTCCAGATCGATACCGTCGTCCCCGTCGACGATCACCCGAATCACACTGCGCCGACCCGCCGCGGCCACCGAGACGTCTTCCAGGTCGTACCCCTGAGAACTGATCACCGGGCCAAGCAAATCGATCAGCTGTTGGCGTTGCGGCGTTCGCGCGGTCATCGCAGGCGTCCCGTCAGTTTCCAGTTGTGTCTACTCGAGTAGAGCGTCCAGGCAGGTGACGCGTTCGGCCGAATGGGCGAGCCGGCGCGTCGTCGGTAGCGACCAGACTACCGGGCATCTGCCAGACTGCTCCCGGTGAACAGAACGATCTCCCGTCGAACGCTGCTAAGCCGGTCCGTCCTGTTGGTCGGCGCGGCCGCCGGTGCCGGTCTCGGCTTGACCCGCGGGATTCATCACAAAGTCGCCGTCCCGCCCCCCTCGCCGCCCGCCGCCTTGGTCACCGCACTGGCCGCGCAGGCCACCCTGGTGGCCGGCTACGACGCCGTGCTGAGCGCGAATCCCCCGGTAGCCAACGCCGCAAAGCTGACGAATCTGCGCGGCCAGGTGGCCAGTCAGCGCGACGCCCTGGCCGCCGCGCTGGATCGGTACCCCGGCTGGCGCTTGCACCCATCGACCAGCCCGGCGGCGGTGGACGGCCAGCCGCCGGCCACGCCGCCCGCACCGGCCGACAGCGCGGCCTTGCTGACCGCGACCCGAAATGCGGCGGACGCTCTCACGGTCAGCTGTCGCGACTGGCCCCAGGGCGAGTCGCAGGCCGCCACCGTGGTTCCGCTGTTGGGCAGCATCGGCGCCAGCCTCACCACTCACATCGTGGTGCTGGCGTGACCAGCCCGGCACCGAGCGGCGCCCCCACGGCAAGCGTGGTCGCGGCCTGGCAGCTGCCGCTCGCGGCCCATCACGCCGCAATCTACGGCTATTCGTTGATCGGCGTGCGGCTGGCCGAGGACGGCCAGATCCAACTCGCCCGACGGCTGCAGGATGTGCACCGCACCCAACGCGATGCCCTGATGAGCCAGCTGGCGGCGGCGGGAGTCACGCCGGTCGCCGCCCAGGCGTCTTACCTACCGGCCACCGCGGTCACCGATCCGAGCACGGCCCAACGCTGGGCGGTGCAACTCGAGCAGGCGTGCGCCGCCGGCTACCGCTACGTGTTGGGCGTCAGTGCTAGCGACCCGGCCGGCCAAGCGCACGCCAAGAACGTCCGGACACAGGCCATCACGGGTCTCGATGCCGCCGCACTGGCCGCCGCCCAGTGGCGTGCGCTGCTAAGTCCGGACGGTTCGACGGAGGCGTTCCCCGGTACCTAACCGGCCAACTCCGCCTGGCCGCGATCCGGACCGGCGGGAGGGTCACATCCAGCCGTCGATCAGGGGCAGCAGATCCAGCAACTGGTCGATGACGGCATCGGGTTGCCCCTCGACACCCGTGGTCTGCGCCGTCGGGATGACGCTGTGTGGGATGTGCACTGCTCGCATTCCAGCCCGCTTTGCGCCGAAGATGTCGTCGAACAGCCGGTCGCCGACGAATACCGCGCGGCCAGGGTCGGTCACCCCCACGGCGTCCAGCGCAGCGGCGAAGGCACGCGGGTCGGGTTTGGTCCACGGGATCTCCGAGCTGTACACCGCACCATCGATCAGATGATTGACTTCGTCACGAGAAAAGATTCGTTCGTGTTCGATGCGCGGCCAGATCGTGTTCGACAGCACGCCCACCCGAAGACCGCGATCGCGTAAGGCCTGGAACAGCTGCGGTACCTGCGGATCGGTGTAGGAGTGGTCGTCCCACCAGGTGTAATACGTGCGCAGTTGCTCATCGGTGAGTGTGAGCGCCGCGTCGGCCAGGATCTGTTCGACGGTGGCGCTTCGATGCTCGTCGCGCGACAGCAGCCAGGCGGCATCTTCGGCTGCTCGCAGCGCCGCGGCATGCACCTCGTCACCGGTGACCGCAAGCCAGCATTCGTGTGGATCAATGGTGTGCCAGGGAGTGAGCGTGCCACCCCAGTCGAAAACGACCGCGTCGACGTTCATGCTCGTCTGCTTACCAGAAGCGTCCGACGTGGTCGCGCCGATTATCGAACTGGCGCCGGCCGCCGCCGCCCGTCAGACCGACATCCGGCTCGTCCGAACGGGATCAGAACAGCACGGTGCTCAGGGTGCCGACCTGCCACATACCCAGTCGTTCGTACATCCGCCGCGCGGGCCCGTTGTAGTCATTGACGTACAAGCTCACCGTCGGGGCCAGCTGCAGCGCTTGGTCCAGCACGGCGGCCATAGCCTCGGTTCCGATCCCGCGGCCCCGAAGATCCGGTCGGACCCACACGCCCTGCACCTGCGCGGTGGCCGGCGACAGTGCACCGATCTCGGCTTTGAACTCGATCTGTCCTCGCTCGTCGAAACGCGCGAACGCCCGGCCTGCGGCGATGCCGTCGGCGACCCGGGCGCGGTAGCCCGATCCGGCATCGGCACCCAACGGCGACATGCCGAGCTCCTCGCTGAACATCGCGACGGCGGCGGGCAGGAAGCGGTCCACCTCATGCTGGACGACCCGGCGAACCTGCGGGTCGGGTGCGATCGGCCCGACATGATCGGTCATCAGCAGGGGTTGGTTGGTACGGACGGCGCGGGCCTGGCCCCAGCGCCGGCTCAGGATCGGCCAGATCGCCGACACGGCCGCGGCATCGCCGACGATCGAGGAACATCCCCGAGGCGACGTGGCCAGCTGCTCCGCGATGGCGGTCAGCGCCGTCAGATCCGAACCGATCGGGATGAGGTTGCCGCCGTGAAAGATGGCCGCCCGCAACGAACGAGCCAGGCCGGAGTCGACGCCCCAGAGATAGCCACCGAGTCGGCGGGAGTCGAGATCCGGTGCGAATTCCAGACGCGATTCCAGGACGCAATTCAGGATCGGGTCGAGGCGGACAAGCTCGCGCACGGAGCCCAGATCCTGGGCGCTGAGCAACCGCGATCGGGTCTGCAGCGCGGTCACCCTTTGCACGTTACCTGGCTTGATCGTCGGCTGCTGGCAACTGGCGTTGCCTGACCTATGCAGAATCTAGAACCCGGTGCCGTGGAAGGGCACCCGATCGGCCAGAAACGCCAGATCCAGCCGGCGCAGCAGCCGCTGATCCGAATACTCCAGCTGGCCACCCTCGGCCGCGAAGGACAACCTCGGTCCACCGAGGTACGCGGCCCCCAACGCCTGCACGGCGAGCCGGACGTCTGGGGTGCGGTCGGTGCGTTCACAGCTCGCCCCTTCCGGACCGCCGCGCAGCAGGTAGTTGGCATCGCCCAGAAACGGGTCGTGCACACCGAGGACGGCCTCGATCTCCACTTCGTAACGCCGGGCGGCCAGCGCGGTCGGCACATCGAGCAGACGGACCCACATGCCGTCGCGCAGGGCAACGGTGCGCAGCTGGCGAGGATCGGCGAGCAACTGCGGCAACGGATCATCCAGGGGTAGCTCATTGCTCTCGATCGGACCAACCAGATCCATGCCGAGCATCACCTGCCACAGCTGGGCGTGCGCATCCCGGGTCAGGGCCACGTAGTCGGTGATGGTGCAGCCGTTCTGGGCTCGGCCATCCACCCAGTCCTCCCGGATCCGAAAGATCACGTATCCGTCTGGATGCACCAGGTGCAGTCGCGCGGACATGCCGCCCCGCTCACCAGGCCGGTCGAGGAAACTGCGGTCCCACCGGGCCGCCGTGCGATTGATCGCGCCGGGCACAGTCCGGCGCCACCGGTCGTGGATCTCGGCCACCAGCGGTCGCGCTTCGGCGGGTTCGACCAACCGGACCTGTATCTCAGCCGGACGATGGCGAAGCTGGGCGAACCGACGATCGATCACCGTTCGTCGGATCTGGGTGGCGGCCCCGTAACCGAATCGGCCGTAGATGCCGCCCTCGCTGGCGGTCAAGACGGCCAGCGGCTGCTCGTCGGCCACGTACTTGCGAAGCTGGTGTTCCATCAGGCTGCGAAGTAGGCCCCGCCGGCGATGCGTGGGGCTGACCGACACCCAGGTCACTCCGGGCACCGCCAGCTGCTTACCGCCGGGGACGGTCAGGTCGAACGGGTAATCCCCCGCCACGGCCACCGCGGACCCGGCCGCATCGGTGTCGTCGACGACGAGCAGAAAGCGCTCGGGTTCCAGGACCAGCAGCGCATCCTCGATGTCCTGCTCGGTGTAGGTGATCCCGAAGGAGGCACTGTCCAGCAGCGCTATCGCAGGCATGTCGGACAGGTTGGCCGACCGGATTGTGAACGTCACGCCGGGCACTCTGCCGGTGCCCAGCCGCCAGCACAAGCCGATATAGCGCTGTGCGGGATGCGCGAGGTCAACACCCAGCGTGCCGACGGCCTCGCGGCCTCAGCTAACGGCGACGCTGGGCAGCCCTGACGCCGCGCCGTCCGCGGTCATCTGCTCGGCCAGCTTGAGTGCCTCTTCGATCAGGGTCTCGACGATCTGCGATTCGGGCACCGTTTTGATGACCTCGCCCCGGACGAAGATCTGGCCCTTGCCGTTGCCGCTGGCCACCCCGAGGTCGGCTTCGCGGGCCTCGCCCGGTCCGTTCACGACGCAGCCCATGACGGCCACCCGGAGCGGGACCTCGACGCCTTCCAGACCCGCGGTGACCTTCTCGGCCAGCGTGTAGACGTCAACTTGAGCGCGTCCGCACGACGGGCAGGAGACGATCTCGAGGCGGCGCTGGCGCAGGTTGAGGGACTCCAGGATTTGCAGGCCGACCTTCACCTCTTCGACGGGCGGAGCAGACAGTGAGACCCGGATCGTGTCGCCGATGCCCTGGGACAGCAAAGCCCCGAACGCGACCGCGGATTTGATGGTGCCCTGGAACGCCGGCCCGGCCTCGGTGACCCCGAGGTGCAGCGGGTAGTCGCACTGTTCGGCCAGCAACTCATACGCCCGAACCATCACGACCGGGTCGTTGTGTTTGACCGAGATCTTGAAGTCACGGAACCCGTGCTCCTCGAACAGCGACGCTTCCCACAGCGCGGATTCGGCCAGTGCCTCGGGCGTTGCCTTGCCGTACTTCTTCAGCAGCCGCTTGTCGAGCGAGCCGGCATTGACGCCGATCCGCAGCGAGACCCCGGCGTCGGCGGCTGCGCGGGCAATCTCGCCGACCTTGTCGTCGAACGCCTTGATGTTGCCCGGATTGACCCGGACCGCGGCACAACCGGCGTCGATCGCGGCGAAGACGTACTTTGGCTGGAAGTGGATGTCAGCGATGACCGGGATCTGGGACTTCTTCGCGATGGCCGGCAGGGCGTCGGCATCATCCTGGCTGGGGCAGGCCACCCGCACGATATCGCAGCCCGCGGCGGTCAGCTCGGCTATCTGCTGCAGGGTGGCGTTCACGTCAGCGGTGAGCGTGGTGGTCATCGACTGCACCGAGATCTGTGCGTCGCCGCCGACGAGCTGTGAGCCCACTCTGATCTGGCGAGAAACACGGCGCGGGGCGAGCACAGGCGGTGGCGCGGCTCCCCCGACGGCGGGCATTCCCAACGAAATAGCTGTGCTCACGTTTCGTCCTCGTTCCCATAGCTGACGCGGTTATACCGATTCAGTATGCGCCGTGGCGGCTCAGCGCAGGTCGAGCAGATCCACCACGAAGATGAGCGTCTCGCCACCGGCGATGACACCACCGGCGCCACGGTCGCCATAACCGAGGTGCGACGGAATGACGAGTTCGCGGCGGCCACCGATCTTCATACCCTGCACACCTTGATCCCAGCCGGCGATTACCTGGCCTTCACCCAAACCAAAGGTGAACGGTGTGCCGCGATTCCAGCTTGCGTCGAATTCCACGCCGGTCGAATGCGCGACGCCGACGTAGTGCACGACGGCCTGCTGGCCCGCGGCGGCGGTCGCCCCGTCGCCGAGGACCAGGTCGCGGATCTGGAGTTCGCCGGTGAGTTCGCCGGTCGGCAACTCGACCTGTGGTTTGGCCAATTCGGGCATGGATACTCCTAAGTGTCAGTGGAACGTCGATCGTGAGTTGACCGCCGACGGTCATGCGGTTCAGGTGGCGTGATGGTCAGTTGAGCGTGATGGGCTTGACGATATCGGCGTACATGACCAACGCCGAGAATACGATCACCACGCTAGCGACCAGGTACATCACCGGGACCAACTGGGCGACGTCGACGAAAATGTGATGCGGGCGCCCTCGTAGCCGAGCGAAGCCGCGTCGAATCGACTCGACGATCGCCCCCGCTACATGCCCGCCGTCCAGCGGCAGCAACGGCAGCAGGTTGAAGAAGAACAGCAGCAGGTTGACGCCGGCGAGCAGGCTCAGCAATGACGAGATCTTGTCCTTGAGTGCCAGCGCCGGACTCTCGGCCAGTTGACCGCCGATCCGGCCCAATCCGATGACGCCGACCGCGCCCTGCTGATCACGAGGTTTGCCCTCGAAGACGGTGCCGAACAGACTGCCGATCTTGGCCGGGAACTGCTTGAGCGCGTCGACGCCGAGGCTCATCTGTTGCCAGATCACACTGCCGAGCGCGGACGGCCCGAGCTGCTGATAAGCCGAGGTCGGCCCGATACCGATGAAACCGCCCTGTTTGGTCGAGGTACCAGTATCGCCGGCCGCGACGGTATTCAGCACCGGAGTCAGCGTGACCTGCACGGTACGACCGTCGCGGTCCAAGGTCACCGGCAGCGCTTTGTTCGCCGAGGCCTGGATGATGTCGACGACCTCGGACCAGTCCTTGACCGGCTTGCCCTGGACCGCGGTGATCCGGTCGCCGGCCTGGAGCACGCCGTTGGCCGGCGCGCGCCGGTAATCCGGGCTGGCTGGGTCGGGGCAGGTTTCGGAGGTCGCCGTCGCCGAGACCACACACTCACTCACCGACGCGACCGTCGTCGTCGGGCCTTTGACGCCGATCACGCCGTACAGCAGGATCGTGATGAGCAGAAAAATGAGCAAGTTCATGAAGGGGCCGCCGAGCATGATGATCATCTTCTTGCCCGGGGTGAGTCGATAGAACTGCCGGGCATCGTCGGAGTCGCCGACCTCGTCGCGGCTGGTCGCCCGGAAGTCCTCGACGAGTTCTGACATTCGGCGCGGCCATCGTGACCGCCGGCCGTCGACCCGAGGCGGCACCATGCCGATCATCCGGATGTAGCCACCCATCGGGATCGTCTTGATCCCGTACTCGGTCTCGCCGCGTCGACGAGACCACAGGGTCGGGCCGAAACCCACCATGTACTGGGTGACCCGCACGCCGAATTTCTTGGCCGGAACCATATGACCGAGCTCGTGCAGGGCGATCGAGGCAAGCAGCCCGAGCGCAAAAGCGACAACGCCTATCGCGTAAAGCACATCGTCACCGGCTGTGTACCCAACGCGTCATCACTTCATTGGCCCTTCGTCGTAGTTGTCTTGTCGTAGTTGTCTCGTCGTAGTTGGCTCGCCTAGCCGCCGTGCCCGCCCGCCGTCATGCGTTCATTGTGCGCGGCCACACCGACAGTTTGGCCGGAGCGGACCTAGGACCAGCGAACACTCCCCTATCGACCGTGCTTGTCGCGCGCTGAGGAGCAACCGCACCCCGCCGCCCGAAGTTGCCATTCGAGCAAGCCGTTCGAGGAGCAGCCGTTCGCCGAGCAGTCATCAGCCGATAAGCAGCGCGCTCGCCTGAACGCGTGCCCAGTCTTCAGCGGCCTCGACATCGGCGACATCGCGAGGATTGCCGGCCGCGCGATGCTCGGTGTCCAACCACCGCTCCAGAACGTCCTGAACGACATCGACTATGGCCAGGAAACTGCAGCGTCCGCTGTGGAAGGCCGCGACCATCGTTTCGTTGGCCGCGTTGAACACGGCCGGCGCGCAGCCGCCGGCTCGACCGGCCCGTCGAGCCACCCCGACGGCTGGGAACGCGTCGTCATCGACGGGTTGGAACGTCCACGTCTGCGCCGACGTCCAGTCCAAGGCAAGGGCGGCCCCGTCCACCCGGTCCGGCCAGCCGAGGGCCAGCGCGATCGGAAGCCGCATATCCGGCGGGCTGGCCTGGGCCAGCGTCGAGCCGTCGACGAATTCGACCATCGAGTGCACGATCGACTGCGGGTGCACCACCACGTCGATCCGGTCGTAGCCGACGTCGAAGAGCAGGGCGGCCTCGATCAGTTCCAAGCCCTTGTTCACCAGCGTGGCCGAGTTCGTCGTGACCAGTGGTCCCATCGTCCAGGTCGGATGGGCCAGGGCCTGCTCGGGCGTCACCTCAGCCAGCTCGGACCGGCTGCGCCCGCGGAACGGACCACCACTGGCGGTGAGGACCAGCCGACGCACCTCCGCCGCCGATCCGGAACGCAACGCCTGGGCCAGCGCCGAGTGTTCGGAGTCGACCGGCACGAGCTGCCCCGGGGCGGCCGCGGCCAGCACCAGCGGGCCACCAGCGATCAGCGATTCCTTGTTGGCCAGCGCCACCACTCGGCCGGCCGTCAGCGCGGCCAGCGTGGCCCGCAGCCCCTGCGCGCCGGCGACCCCGTTCAGCACGACGTCGCAATCGGCGGTCGCCAGTTCTTCGGTGGCGCCCGGGCCATCCACCACGATTGGCTTCTCGCGTGCCGGCGGCCAGCGGGCGTCGATCAGAGCACGGACCTCGGTGGCCGCGGCCGGCGAGGTGACGGCGACCAGCGGGCTGCCGGTGCGTAGCGCTTGTTCGACCAGGGCGGCCGGATCAGTGCCGGCCGCGCTGAGTCCGACGATCCGGAATCGGTCCGGCGCGGCCTCGGCGACCTGCACCGCCTGGGTTCCGATCGAGCCGGTCGATCCCAGCAGGATGACGTCCCGCGGCCGCGATGGCGCGCCGGTCGGCTCCGGACGGATAGGACGGGGGGCGAAGGCAGCGTCGTCGATCACCGCGCCATCATCTCGCAACGGGTGCCCCCGGCGAGGCAGCGCGCACATCGATGTCAGAATGACACTGGATCAGGTGTCTCGTTGTTCGTTTCGTACTGAGGAGTGACGGTCGTGGCCGCAGACAATCACCAGTTGACCGACGGAGCCGAGCACGATCACGAGCGTCCTGAGGACTGGGGCTGGCACCACGAGTTCAACTACGGCCGCCAGATCATGGGCTGGTTCTCGGTCTTGGTGCTCGGACTGATGCTCACGACGACGCATTACAACCACACGGGGTCGCTGGCCCTGGTGCTGATCATGCTGGCGCTGGCCGGCGGCCTGCTCTGGGATCGGCAGCGCCGTCGTACACAGTGGCGCAGCTGATCGACTAGCGGCCGTCCAGTAACGGCCGCGACGGATCCCAAGTCGTGCCGTCCTGCTGGTCACGACGTCGCCGCGCGATCCCGGACAATGCCTCCAGGACGACCCGGTTGGCCAGAAACGACGTTATCTCGGCATGGTCGTAAGGCGGCGATACCTCGACCAGGTCGATGCCGACCACCGGCAATTCGTACGCGATTCGCCTTACCGAATCGAGCAATTCGCGTGCGGTGAGCCCGCCCGGCTCGGGCGTCCCGGTGCCCGGTGCGTGGCCGGGATCGCACACGTCGATATCGACCGACAGAAACACGCCGTCGCAATCGTTCGTCGCGGTCTCGAACGCCTCGCTCAGGCACTGGTTCAACCCACGCACTCCAATCTCGCTCATCTCGTAGGACCGCATTCGTTGCTGCGCCATCCAGGTCAGGGTGTCCGGCGGTGGCCAGTACCCGCGTAGCCCGATCTGCAGGAATCGGTCCCCTCGGACGGCACCGGATTCGATCAATCGCCGCATCGGCTGGCCGTGCCCGATCAGCGAGCCGAACTCGATGTTCCCGGTGTCGGCGTGCGCGTCGAAATGCAGCATCGAGATCCGGCCCTGGCCCAGATGCTGCGCAACACCAGCGGCATCCGGCCAGGCGATGGTGTGATCGCCGCCCAGCACGAGTGGGATTGCCCCGGTAGCGGCCACCGTGTGGACCGCCTGCTGGAGGTCGCGCACGGAGCGCGCCGCATCGCCGGAGAACATCTCGACGTCCCCCGCGTCGAGAACCGTCAGGTCCCGCAGTCCGTCCACCCGCAGCGCCAGCGACGGCCGACTGCCGTCGTGCGGCAGGTAGCAGCTCTGCCGAATGTATTGCGGACCGAAACGAGTGCCGGGCCGGTGCGAGGTGCCGCCGTCGAATGGAGCACCCAGGATCACCACATCAGCGCCGGTGTAACTGGTGGGATCGGCCCAATCGCAGGGCGGGACGCCCAGAAAGGTGATGTCCGGGCCGAACTGCGCGCCGTAACGGGTCATGCCGAAGTTCTACCAGCGTCGGCGGCCTGCCTGCGCCGATATCGGGACTGCCGTCGTCAAGCGACGATGTGGCTGATCGACGTGGGACGTACGCGATCAATGCGACTCGAACCGCCCGGTTGAGTTTTGAATCATAAGTAATTCGCGGTGTGTCGCAACGGAATCACTTGCGTCAACCCGGTTGATGCGGCACGATCCGTGTTATGGCTCACAGCGACGATGTCCTAGGATCCCCGCCCGCTGACGGCGAATCGAGCTACGGCGGACGGAGCGCGGCCTCGCTGTCGAAGTCGGCTCGCGACCATCTCTGGATGCACTTCACCCGACTTTCCTCCTACGAGACCGCGCAAGTGCCCACCATCGTGCGCGGCGACGGCGCCTACATCTACGACATCCAAGGACGCCGGTACCTGGACGGACTGGCGGGGCTGTTCACGGTCCAGGTCGGGCACGGCCGCCAGGAACTTGCCGAAGCCGCGGCCCGGCAGGCATCGGAACTGGCGTACTTCCCGATCTGGTCGTACGCGCACCCGCAGGCGATTCAGCTGGCCGAACGGCTGGCCGACAACGCACCCGGAGATCTCAACCGCGTTTTCTTCACCACCGGTGGCGGCGAGGCCGTCGAAACGGCGTGGAAGCTGGCCAAGCAGTACTTCAAGCTGACCGGCAAGCCAGAGAAACACAAGGTCATCTCGCGCCATGTCGCCTACCACGGCACGCCGCAAGGCGCCCTGTCGATCACCGGCATCCCGGCGGCGAAGACGATGTTCGAGCCGCTGGTGCCCGGTGCCCACAAGGTGCCCAACACGAACTTCTACCGGGCCCCGGTTTTCGGCGATGATCTCGAGGCATTCGGGCGCTGGGCCGCGGACCAGATCGAAACCGCGATCATCATGGAGGGTCCGGAGTCGGTGGCGGCGGTCTTCCTCGAGCCGGTGCAGAATTCGGGCGGCTGCTTCCCGCCGCCCCCCGGATATTTCCAGCGGGTCCGCGAGATCTGCGACCGCCACGATGTCCTGCTGGTGTCGGATGAAACCATTTGCGCCTTCGGCCGGCTGGGCCCGATGTTCGGCTGCGACAAGTTCGACTACGTGCCGGACATGATCACCTGCGCCAAGGGCATGACATCGGGCTACTCCCCGATCGGCGCTTGCATCATTTCCGATCGCTTGGCCGAGCCCTTCCTCAAGGGCACCACGTACTTCCCGCATGGCTACACCTTCGGCGGACATCCGGTGTCGGCGGCGGTCGCCATGGCCAACCTGGACATCTTCGAGAAGGAACAGCTGAACCGGCACGTACTCGACAACGAGGATGCCTTCCGGCAGACCCTCAACAAGCTGAACGACCTCGACATCGTCGGCGACGTCCGCGGCGACGGCTTCTTTTATGGCATCGAATTGGTGAAAGACAAGGTCACCAAGGAGACCTTCGACGACGACGAGTCCGAACGACTGCTTCGCGGCTACCTGTCCAAGGCCTTGTTCGACGCGGGCCTGTATTGCCGCGCCGACGATCGAGGGGACCCGGTCGTCCAACTCGCTCCCCCACTGATCTGTACGCAGGAACATTTCGACGAGATGGAACAGATCCTGCGCGCCGTCCTCACCGAGGGCATGAACCGAATCTGAGGACTCCGACGGACCCGGAGCCACCGATGTCGCACCCGGCTATGCCAGTGGCGACCGGGTCCTGATGTGCTCGAAAATCAGATTCGTCTCGGTCAGTGCAACATCCGGGTTGCCACTCAAGTTCACGACCACGAAGTTGCGCAGGTTCTCGGTGTCCCGAGCGGCCACGTGGATCAGGAAGTCGTCGGCGCCGGCCAGGAAGAACACGTTGAGGACTTCCGGCAGGTCGGCGACGTGCCGGGCGAAGGCGGTGATGTGGCTGCGGGCGTGGGACTGCATGCGAACTGAAATCATCGCCTGGATGGAGCGGCCGAGGGCGGCCGGATCAAGATCGGCGTGGAAGCCCCGGATCACCCCGCGTTCGCGCAGTGACCGCACCCGCGACAGGCAAGTCGACGCCGCGATCCCGACCGCTTCGGCCAGGGCGTTGTTAGGCACTCGGGCGTCCGCAGCCAGCCGCGCGAGGATGGCTCGGTCCACGGCGTCCAACTGCGGCAACGGGCTGGAAGCCGCCTCGAGCTCGCGTTCCGGCGTCCGAACAGTCTTCGGTCGCACCGACTTGCGGGACACGTTCGTCGACGATTGCGTAGGCATATGGGCACCTTCTCAGAATTTTGTACGTGCGGCTAGGCAATTGGCGGGCGATCATTCATTCTTTCCACAGGAACGGCGGCGTTCCGAATCGGCAGCACGTCGAACCAGCAGCACCCAGAGCTTCGGAGGACATAGATGAAGGTCGGCATCCCGCGCGAGGTCAAGAATCACGAATACCGGGTGGCGATCACGCCGTCGGGTGCGCACGAGCTGGTGCGAAATGGTCACCAAGTGGTCGTCGAGCAGAACGCGGGGGTGGGATCGTCGATCCCCGACGCGGACTACCTGGGCGCCGGTGCCCAGATCCTGCCGACCGCTGAGGACGTGTGGGCCGAAGGCGACCTGATCCTGAAGGTCAAGGAGCCGATCGCGGAAGAGTACGACCGGATGCGGGCCGACCAAACCTTGTTCACCTACTTGCACCTCGCCGCCGGACGCGATTGCACCGACGCCCTGCTCAAGTCGGGCACGACCGCCATCGCCTACGAGACGGTTCAGTTGCCGGACGGTTCGTTGCCGCTGCTGGCGCCGATGTCGGAGGTAGCGGGACGGCTCGCCCCGCAGGTCGGCTCATATCACCTGATGCGTCACCCCGGTGGTCGCGGTGTGCTGATGGGCGGCGTGCCTGGGACGTACGCGGCCAAGGTCGTCGTGATCGGTGCGGGCGTATCAGGTCAGAACGCGGCCACGATTGCGCTGGGGATGCAGGCCGAAGTGCTGTTACTCGACCGGAACGTGGCCCGCTTGCGCGCGATTGACGCCATCTATCGAGGCCACTGCCAGACCGTGTCGTCCAACGCCTATGAGGTGGAACGAGCGGTGCTCGACGCCGACCTCGTGATCGGCGCGGTGCTGGTTCCCGGCGCCAAGGCCCCGACCCTCATCAGCAACGAGCTGGTGTCCCGAATGAAGCCGGGCTCCGTGCTGGTCGACATCGCGATCGATCAGGGTGGCTGCTTCGAGGATTCCCACCCCACCACGCACGCCGACCCGACCTACCGGGTGCACGACTCGATCTTCTACTGCGTGGCCAACATGCCCGGCGCGGTACCGCACACCTCGACCTATGCGCTGACCAACGTGACGTTGCCGTACGCACTGGAACTGGCCAACCGAGGCTGGCGTGATGCGCTACGTTCCGACGCCGCGCTCGCGCTCGGCCTCAATGTGCACGCCGGTGAACTCACCAACGCCCAGGTGGCCGAAGCACACGGCTACGCGAGCCGAACGATCGGGGAGGTACTGGCATAACGGCCTACCGGCAGCTCTCCCTCTGGCACGACACGCTCGATTCCGGTCGCGATCGGGTCGTCGACTCCCTGACGCCTCGCTCGTCGCTTGCCGCCGCCGCGCTGACGGCGCCGAACCGAGGAAAGTTCGACGTGGCGATCGTCGGAGCCGGCTTCACTGGGCTGTGGGCCGCCTATTACCTGGCTCAAGCTCGTCCGGACCTGCGGATTGCGGTGCTCGAAGCGGAAACCGCCGGGTTCGGTGCCTCGGGACGAAACGGCGGCTGGTGTTCCGCGTTATACCCGGTGTCGTTGCCGACGCTGGAACGAGAGCATGGGCGCGCCGCGGCGATGAACCAGTACCGCGCCATGCAACAGGCGGTCGACGAGATCGAACGAGTGGTGGGTAGCGAGAAGCTCGCCGCCGACTTCGCCCGCGGTGGCACGATCACGCTGGCCCGAAGCGAAGCCCAGCTCGAGCGGGCGAGCGATGAGGTGGCCGAGTTCGAACACTTCGGCTTCGCTGCGGACGACCTCACCCTGCTCGACGGAACGCAGGCCCGCGAACGCGTCCGGGCCACCGGCACACTGGGGGCGACATTCACGCCGCACTGCGCAGCGATCCAGCCGGCCAAACTCGCGCGGTCACTAGCCACGCTGGTGGCGACTATGGGCGTCGAGATCTATGAGCGCACGCGGGTCACGCGGATCGAGCCGGGGCGGGTCGATACCGTCCACGGTTCGATCCGGGCGGACGCGATCGTTCGTGCCACCGAGGGATATACGGCTCAGTTGCACGGCGCTCGGCGGATCTTGGCTCCGGTCTACTCGCTGATCATCGCCACCGAGCCGCTACCCGCATCGATGTGGGACGAGATCGGGTTGGCCAACCGCGAGACGTTCGCGGATTTCCGGCATCTGATTGTCTACGGCCAGCGCACCTCGGACGACCGGCTGGTATTCGGCGGTCGCGGAGCGCCGTATCACTTAGGCTCGCGCATTGTCGACCGCTTCGATCGAGTGCCAGCCGTGTTCGAATCATTGCGAGCCGGGATGGTCGAGCTCTTTCCGGTCACGGCGTCGGCGCGGGTCACGCATCGCTGGGGTGGTCCGCTCGGTATCGCTCGGGATTGGCACGCCGCGGTGGACTTCGACGCGACGACCGGACTCGGATTCGCCGGCGGGTACGTCGGTGACGGCGTGTCGACGACCAATCTGGCCGGGCGCACGCTGCGTGACCTGGTCCTGGGACATCGGAGCGAGCTGACCAAGTTGCCGTGGGTTGGACACCGCTGGCCTGAATGGGAGCCGGAGCCGTTGCGGTGGCTGGGCGCCAATGCCGGCCTGCAGGCGATGCGATTCGCCGACGCCGCTGAGAATCGCCACGGCAAGCGATCGAAGGTCGCCGCTGCGGTCAACGCAATACTGAAACGATGAGCCAGCGTGCTTCGGACGCGCGCGGTGAGAATCGCGATAGTCCGACGGTGGAGTTCGAGCAGCGCACCGTGCCGGCGCGGATGCGTGAGAAGTACCCCGCACCGCGGTGGGCTGACGTCCAGGCGCTGATTGCGGACACGCTCGTCGCCCACGTCGCTTTCGTGGCCGAAGGTGCCCCTCGGGTACTTCCGGTGGCCATCGCGACCAGTGGGACGGACGTGCTGCTGCACGGATCGTCGGGGTCAGGATGGCTGCGCGCCTTGGCGGCCGGCCTGCAGGTCTCGATTTCGGTGGCCGCCGTGGACGGTCTGGTCATCGCTCGCTCGGCGTTCGAGTCCTCGATTCACTATCGCAGCGCGGTGCTGTTCGGCCGGTGCAGAGAGCTCCGCGGCTGCGCGGCGGCGGCGGCGCTCGATGTGCTCACCGATGCGCTCATCCCGGGCCGAGTAGCCGAGGTTCGCCGGCCGACCGCCAAGGAGTTGGCCGCCACCCTGGTGCTCCGGGTGACGGTGAGCGACTGGACGTACAAACTGTCCGACGGCTGGCCTACGGACCCGGACTCCGATGTGGCAGGTGACGCCTGGGCCGGAGTGCTGCCGACCGCGCGCGGATATCTGGCGCCCCGATCGGCGCCCGACCTGCGCAGCAACGTCGCCGTTCCGGAGTCAGCGCTGAACTTGCTGAAAAATTCGCTAGAAGGGCCGCCCGTCGCGCAAAGTTAGGTTAGCCTTACCTCATTGTCAAAGGGAGGCTCAATGTCAGATCGACGTCCGAACACCGACCGCTCCGCCAACACCGGCCCGGTCGATCTCAGTAGAAGTGATGCCCTGCTCGCCTTCAGCGAACGCGCCCGCCACCACACGAACGACGCCCACCAGCACGAGCTCTGCCGCTACGTCGCCAACTCGCTGGGCCGCCCAGTCCACACCGTCATCGGGGCGCAGCTCAGCGCGCTCGGTCCACACGGAGCGGAAGTCCACTGGGTGGACGAAGACGGCGCCGGCAGCTTCACGATCCGGTTCGATCACGAGGCAAAGACCGTCCCCGCGCTGGCGGACGCGTTGCGGATCGAACTCGAAGTCGATTGACGCCGGTCGGTCAGGCCTTAGCGGCCAGCTGGCCACAGGCTCCATCGATTTCACGGCCCCGAGTGTCGCGAACCGTGACCGGCACGCCATGCGCCGCGAGGCGAAGCCGGAATTCATCCTCGACCGGCTTCGGGGACGCGTCCCAGTCCGAGCCAGGCGTCGGGTTGAGCGGAATCAGGTTAACGTGCGCGAGGCGCCCGGAGAGCAGTTCGCCGAGCAGGTCCGCACGCCACGGCTGATCGTTCACCTTGCGGATCATCGCGTACTCGATCGAATAGCGTCGGCCGGTTCTGGCGGCGTACGAGTCGGCGGCTTCCAGCACCTCACGGACCGGCCAGCGAGTATTCACCGGCACCAACGTGTTGCGCAGTTCGTCATCCGGCGCGTGCAACGAGACCGCGAGCGTGACGTTGAGCCCCTCGTCCGCCAGCTTGTCGATGGCCGGTACCAGACCGACCGTCGACACCGTGACCGATCGCTGGGACAACCCGAGACCACCGGGCGCCGGGTCGATCAAACGATGCAGGGCCGCTACGACCCGGGTGTAGTTGGCCAACGGCTCGCCCATGCCCATGAACACGACATTCGACAGCCTCGTCGGACCGCCGGACAGCTCACCGGACGCGGCCAGCCGGGCCGCCGCCGCTGCCTGCTCGACGATCTCGGCGGTGGACAGATTCCGGGTCAGGCCACCCTGACCGGTGGCACAGAACGGACACGCCATCCCGCAACCGGCCTGGCTGGAAATGCAGACGGTCACCCGATCGTCCCGCTCGGCCGTACCGGCGGCCTTGCGGCGGTAGCGCATCAGCACGCTCTCGACGAGGGTTCCGTCGTGCAACTTCCAGAGTGTCTTACGGGTCATGCCATTATCGGTTTCGACGTGACGCACCTCGGTCAACAACTCTGGCAGCAAGGTGGCCACAAGCTCGTCGCGGCGACCCGCGGGCAGGTCTGTCATGGCCGCCGGGTCCGCGGTCAACCGCGAGAAATAGTGCCGCGAAAGCTGATCGGCGCGGAAGGCGGGCAGCCCCAGTTCCGCTACGGCGGCACGGCGCTGCTCCTGGGTCAGATCGGCGAGGTGGCGCGGCGGCTTGGTGCGTTTTGGAGCATCGAATACCAGCGGAAGCGTTGTCATGAGGCATCCATTGTCGCACCGGATCGGCGCGGTCGGTGCCTGCTGCCTCAGAACGCGGTGCTTGCCAGCTTGGCCGCAGTGCCAGCTAGCTCGGAGCGCGGGCGCCCTAGCTCGGGCCGCAGTGCCAGCTAGCTCGGAGCGCGGGCGCCCTAGCTCGGACCGCAGTTGCCGCTGGCTCGGACCGCAGTGCCCAGCTACTTCGGCACGAAGTGGGTCAGCAGCAGGTAGGCGACCGGCGCACAGGGAAGTAGCGAGTCCAGCCGATCCATGATCCCGCCGTGCCCGGGCAGCAGCTTGCCCATGTCCTTCAATCCCAGATCACGCTTGATCATCGACTCGCCCAGGTCGCCCAGGGTCGCCGTTATGGCGATCGCGGCACCGAAGAGAACGCCCTGCCACCACTGCTGATGAAAGCAATAGACCATCATCAGCGTCGCGCCGGCAGCACTGGCGATGAGTGAGCCAGCCAGCCCCTCCCACGACTTCTTGGGCGACACCGACCGTGACATCGGATGGCGACCGAACAACACGCCCGCGGCGTAGCCCCCGGTGTCGGACAGGACCACGGCCAGGATGAACATGACCACCCGTGCCGCACCGTCGTCGGGGTGCGCCAGCAGAATGGCGAATCCCGCGAGGCCCGGGACGTACAGCGCCACCAGGACGCTGGCCGACACGTCACGCAGATAGCCCGCCGCGCCGTCGCCGAGCCGCCAGATGATCGTTCCCAGAACGGTCAGCAACAGCGCACCGACCAAGCCGTCCGGCCCACGGGGCCAGGCGACCACGTCCATCGCGACCGCGCCGACGAGGAGTGGGATCAGCGGGGGCCGGGCCTCCACCGTCGAGATGGCGGCGACCATCTCGTACACGCCGAGCGCGGCAGCCAGAGCCACGACGACCACGAAACTGGGCCGATAGAAGAAAATCGTCAGCAGGATCAGGGCGCCGAGTGCGAGACCGACCCCGATCGCCGCGGGTAGGTTGCGGCCCGCCCGCGAGGTTACGGTCTCCGGCAACGGAGCGTCCGTCAACGGTACGGCCGCGTCCACCACGGTGAGATGACGGACCACGGGCGTGTCAGTGATCGACTCCGCCACTTCGACCTGGTCGAGCTCGGCAGCCACGTGATGCTGCGCCGCAGCGGTGAACTTGCCGCCCGATGCCTGGGTTTCGGACCGTGACCGGGCGATCAGCTCGGCGACGCTCGGACCACCGCCCGATCCCCCGTGCCGCCCGGGCCGCTTCTCGCGGACCGATGCGTCGCGGTCATCGTCGGCCATCAGAGCTCGAGGAGTTCAGCTTCTTTGTGCCGCACGGACTCGTCCACGTTGGCAACGTACTTGTCGGTCAGCTTCTGCAGCTCAGCCTCGGCGCGACGAGCATCATCCTCGCCGACCTCGCCGTCCTTGACCGCCTTGGCGAAGGTCTCGTTGGCGTGCCGGCGGATGGCGCGAATGGAGACCTTGGCGTCCTCGCCCCGACTCTTGGCGACCTTGACGAACTCACGACGACGTTCCTCGGTGAGCTGCGGAAACAGCACCCGGATGATGTTGCCGTCGTTGGTGGGGTTGACGCCCAGGTCGCTGTCCCGGATGGCACGCTCGAGGGCACCGAGCTGGGAGGCGTCGTAGGGCTTGATGACCGCCATCCGTGCTTCGGGAATGGACACCGAAGCGAGCTGCGGCAATGGCGTTATCGCGCCGTAATAGTCAATAGAGATGCGCGAGAAGCTGCCCGCCGAGGCGCGCCCGGTCCGCAACCCGGACATGTCGCCGTGCAGGACGGTTACGGCCTTGTCCATCTTCTCTTCAGCCTCGAAGAGGGTCTCATCTATCACGTGCCTTGCTCCTCGTCCGCTACCGCAACTCTGGATTTGTCGTCACGATCGTCGCCGGCCGACAACCGCTAGCTCGCGCCGACCAAGGTGCCGATCTTCTCACCGCGCACAACGCGGGCGATATTGCCCTCGGCCAGATCAAACACCACGATCGGCATATCGTTGTCGCGACACAGACTGAACGCCGTCGCGTCAGCGACCTGCAGCCCGCGGCGGAGCACCTCGTCGTAGGTGATGGTGTCGAATTTTACGGCTTCCGGATGCAATCTCGGATCGGCGTCGTAAACGCCGTCCACGCCGTTCTTGCCCATCAGCAGCACCTGACAGCCGATCTCAAGCGCTCGTTGCGCCCCGGCGGTGTCGGTGGAGAAGTACGGCATGCCGACGCCGGCCGCAAAAATGACGACCCGGCCCTTTTCCAGATGGCGCTCAGCCCGGCGCGGGATGTATGGCTCGGCAACCTGCCCCATCGCGATCGCGGTCTGGACCCTGGTTGGCGCACCGGCCTTTTCGAGGAAGTCCTGCAGGGCCAGACAGTTCATGACGGTGCCCAACATGGCCATGTAATCGGCACGGTCGCGATCCATGCCGCGCTGGGAGAGCTCGGCGCCACGGAAATAGTTCCCGCCGCCGATGACCACCGCCACCTGGGTTCCAGTGGCGTGCACTTCGGCGATCTGGCGGGCGATCGAGGCGACTACGTCAGGATCGACGCCAACTCGACCACCGCCGAAGATCTCGCCGGACAGTTTCAACATCACTCGCCGGTAGCCAGTGACCTCTTCCGATGTTCCGGTCATGGCGGCTCCCTGCGGTTACGTCGTGATGGTGGCTGAGTGATGGTGTGGGTATGGCCGCGGACGACCATACCCACCCCTAGCTCAGGCGGTGCCGACCTCGAACCGGGCGAACCCGGTCAGAGTCACGCCGGCGGCATCCAGAACGGCCTTGACCGTCTTCTTGCTCTCGCGCACAGACTCCTGCTCGAGCAACACCTTGTCCTTGAAGTATCCGTTCACCCGGCCCTCGACGATGCGGGACAGCGCGGCCTCGGGCTTGCCCTCGTTGCGGGCGATTTCTTCGGCGATCCGCTTCTCGTTCTCGACGATTTCGGCCGGGACGTCTTCGCGGGTGAGGTACTCAGCCTTCAGGGCCGCGACCTGCATCGCCGCGCCGCGAGCGGCTTCGACGTCAGTCCCGGTGAAGGACACGAGCACCCCGACCTGCGGCGGGAGGTCAGCAGACTTCTTGTGCAGGTACGTTGCGATGGTGCCTTCGAGCTTGACCGCGCGGCGCAGCTCGAGCTTCTCGCCGATGATCACGTTGAGCGACTCGATGTTCTGAGCCACGGTCTGACCATCAGCCAGCGTCTCGCTGAGCAACGACTCGACGTCAGTCACATTCGACTTGACGAAGTGCGCAACAATATCGCCGGCCAGGGCCTGGAACTGCTCGTTCTTGGCCACGAAGTCCGTCTCGCACGCCAACTCGATCATGGCGTTCTCGGCCGCGGCGACCAGGCCGTTGCTCGTTTCGCGCTCGGCACCGCGTTTGGCTGCTTTACCCGCCCCCTTGATTCGGAGCTCCTCTACAGCCCTGTCGAAATCACCGTCGGCCGCTTCCAATGCCTTCTTCGCATCCATCATGCCCGCGCCGGTGGCGTCGCGGAGCTTCTTTACGTCTGCGGCGGTCACGTTCGCCATGTTCTGTCAGATCCTGTCTGTCTCGCCTCGGGCATCACCCGACGGTGCACACCCGAGAGGGCTTGTTCGAAAAACGACAACCGTCGGGGCGGTGGTGAACCGCCCCGAACGGTGTCGGTCAGGCTTACGCCGGCTGAGTCTCTTCGGCCGGCTGAGTCGCTTCGGCCGGCTGAGTCTCTTCGGCCGGCTGAGTCGCTTCCGCCGCGACCGGCTGGCTGACCGCTTCGGCCTCACTGGTCGGTGCGGGTTCTGCCGGGGCGGTGGCCACCGCGGCCGGCGTTGCCTCTGCCTCTGAGGTCGTCGCGTCGTTCGGCTTGAGCAGGTTCTGCTCCCACTCGGCCAGCGGTTCGCCAGTACCGAGCTGACCTGGCTCGGGCTTGTCGTCCCGGCCCGCGTTGGCGGCAGCACCGGCACGCGCCATCAGACCCTCGGCGACGGCGTCGGCAATGACCCGCGTCAGCAGAGCAGCACTCCGGATCGCGTCGTCGTTGCCGGGGATCTTGTAGTCGACCTCATCCGGGTCACAGTTGGTATCGAGAATCGCGATCACCGGAATGTTCAGCTTGTGGGCTTCGCCGACGGCGATGTGTTCCTTCTTCGTGTCAACGATCCATACCGCGCTCGGCGTCTTCGACATTTCACGAATACCACCAAGGGTCCGTTCCAGCTTTGTCTTCTCACGGGTGAGAATGAGCTGCTCTTTCTTGGTCGCGGTGCCCTCCCAGCCGTTCTGCTCCATGGCTTCGAGCTCCTTGAGCCGCTGGAGGCGCTTGAACACGGTCTGAAAGTTGGTGAGCATCCCGCCGAGCCAGCGCTGGTTCACGTACGGCATGCCGACCCGAGTGGCCTGTTCGGCGATGGCTTCTTGGGCCTGCTTCTTGGTGCCGATGAACATGACGCTGCCGCCGTGGGCGACCGTCTCTTTGACGAACTCGTACGCGCGATCGATGTAGGTCAGCGTCTGCTGCAGATCGATGATGTAGATACCGTTGCGCTCGGTGAAGATGAAGCGCTTCATTTTCGGATTCCAGCGTCGGGTCTGATGCCCGAAGTGCACGCCCGAATCGAGCAGGTTCTTCATGGTGACGACGGCCATTCGGCGCGTCCTCCTCGTGTTCAGTGTGCCAGCGCATGGTCGTCGCGAAGCTGCTGCCTCGTAACCACCGGGAGCTGACCCAGCCTCGGTTGTCGCGATCGTGCCGGGGTGGCCGACCGCCCTGGTGCCCGCGCGGCTGTCGTCTGGCGATCCAACCGGATCGCACCGAGGACGGCAGGCCAATCTCTGGTAGCGAATCCGCTTGGCGTCGTTCTCACGACTGCGGCATAACCACCCGAGACAGGGCACGCGAAGTCACCCAACTTGCGTCGGGCGCATCGGCAAGTCTATCGGGTGCGTGACCGTGGCGCGAAATCACTCTGTCGGCGCGGCCCCCAGCGGCCGATTCTCAGCGATCAGGCCGTCACGATGAGCTGCGGCCGCCGCCTCGGTCCGGCTGGCGACGCCCAATTTTGCCAGAATGTTGGACACGTGCACACTGACCGTTTTATCGCTGATGTAGAGCCGCCGAGCGATTTGACGATTCGTGTCACCCAGGGCGACAAATTCGAGGACTTCTTGCTCACGGACCGTCAGGCGGCCGGCCGGTCCGGGCGAGCGGCCGGTTGCGTCTGATGCGTGTGCTTGGGCCGCGCGGGATTGTGCCCCCCGGGATTGGGCCGCGCTGCCACCCGACGGCTGACCCGCCGCCGTCGAGATCTGATCCAGTTCAGCGGTCAGGGCCGGCGCAGTGAGGTGATCCGCCACGGCACGCGCGGACGCGATCAAGGCGGCCGCTTCTTCGGTTTGGCCCGCGGCGTAGAGCACGGACGACAGGCGGGCGTTCGAGCGAGCCTGCTCATATGGGCAGAACGCAAAGGCAGCGGCCGACTCGCGCCATCGGCTGATCAGCGGCTCTGCGGCCGGTACGGCTGCCTCGTCGCGTTCCAGGCCGGACAACCAGCACAGGCGCCCCCATTCGGCGTCGGCTCTGATCAACCACGCTCGACCTTCAGGTCCGACATGGGATCCGTTGGCCTCGCTCAAATCGACGACCTTGTGGGCGTCTGAATGTAGTTCTGCGCCGCGATCCACAGCGGCGCCGCGGGCGGACGGGGTTGCTCCGCCCATGGCCTTGCACAACGCGGTCAATCCCAACGCCGAGCTGCGGATCCGTGCCATGAACGACGGCAACTGCCAGATCTCAGTTATGACCGCGGTGAGCTCGTCGACGTCTGCGAGTGCGGCCTCGATCTCGCCGAAGTGGGTGTGCAGCTCGGCGGCCTGTGACAAGGCCATGATGGCGATCAGCCCGTCCCGAGACCACCGTCGGCGTAGCTCAGGAAGCTCGTCGAGGAGGGTTCGATCACCCCGGGCGGCGCGGACGGCCAAGCTTGCGGCAACGACCTTGGCCCGGGCAAGCGGTGGCGGATCTTGCCCGGTGAGATCGGTCAGGGCGACGCATGCCGCCCAGTCACCGCTGACGAAATGGGTGGCTGCGAGGTGCACTCGCGCATCGAGTCCGAAGCTGGCCCAACCCAAGCCACGTCCCTCGGCGAGCCGCCACCCGCGTTCGTAGGCCGCGACGGCCGCGGTTGTGTCGCCATGAGTGAAGCGCAGCATCCCGAGTTGGAACAGGGTTCGCAATTCTTGACTGGACTGACCGTCGCGGTGGGCGATGTTGACGAGCTCCTCCAGCTGCCGCGCTGCCGCCTTCGGGTCCCCTGCGCGTCGTTCGATCACGGCGATCGTGGTCCGGGCGTCGGTTGCCACTTCGGGAAGCTGGATCTCGTCGGCGAGTTCGACACTCTCGGTCGCCCATCGCAACGCGTCCTCGTCACGGCCGAGTTGGCCCAAGACGCGAGCGTGTGCGGCGGCAAGCCGGGATCGCAGCTCACTCGGGGGATCGCCGGCCAGCAGCTTGATCGCTTCCGCCGTCACATCCAGCGCTTCGAGTTCACCCTCGACCATCGAGGCGTGAGTACCGATCGCGAGCAGCAGCCGAGCCCTGCGCTCGACAGGCGCGTCCGACGGCATCCGAGCGTTAACGTCACGCACCAGCGCGAGCGCCCGCACGACGTGGCCGGCGGCGGCAGCAGCGTCGGCGGTGGTCACCGCCAATGCGACGCGGTCGGTCATCACGCCGGGCGATAGTCGATCCATTAGTTCGAGCGCCGCCTCGAAGTGCTGCATTGCCTCTTGGGGCGCGGCGACCCGTAATGCCTCGTCCCCGGCGCGGATGCTGGCCAGGTACGAGGTGTCCAGATCATGTGACTCGCGTGCATGGCGAGCGAGCTCGGCCGCGGTCCCCCCGATGCTGAGATCGCCCAGTGAGCTGGCAAAAGCCGCATGGATCCGCACCCGCTCACCAGGTAATAGATCGTCGTAGACGGCCTCACCGAAAAGGGCGTGTCGAAAGCCGTAACGGCCGTGCTCGTGTACCTGCAGGATGTGCGCGTCCGAAGCCTCGCGTAACGCGAGATCGAGCTGGGCGCCCTGAATCGGTCCAAATCCTGGGGATCCTTCGCTGGCGCGCATGGCCGAGGAGAGCAGCTCGTGGGTGACCCGCCGCCCTGCGACGGCGACGAATCGAACGGTTTCACGAGCAGGTTCAGAGAGTGACTCCAGCCGCAGCAACAGCAAATCGGCCAGCGCGGCCGGCACGGCATCCGGCTCAGCATCCGTCGCGTCGACCAGCTCTTCGAGGTAGAAGGCGTTGCCCTCGGCTCGATGCAGGATTCCCTGTATGGAGGACTCGCTCAGATCGCTGCGGCGGAAGTGCAGGAGCAAACGTGCCACGTCATCACCCAGCGGATTCAGCTGAATCCGCTGCACATTCGGCAACCGGGCCCAGCTGGCCAGGGCCGGTCGCAGTGGGTGGCGCCTGCTGAGATCGTCGCTGCGATAGGACGCGACTACCGCTACGCGCTCGTCCGACAGTCGGTTCAGGAGGAAGCCGACGAGATCGCGGCTTGATTGATCGGCCCAATGCAGATCTTCCAGTAATAGGAGTACCGGCTGACCTTCACCCAGGAGCCGAAGGGCACCGGCAACAGCCGCAAACAGTTCGGAGCGTTCGAGCGATTCATCGGAATCGATATTCGGCGGCCGCTGACCTGAGGCATTCGGCTCGTCGGCCGACATGGTGCGGCGGTCCGGCAGCAGGCGTCCGATCGGCGCGAATCGGCGAAGCACCTCGGCAAAGAGGGCCGGCTGCTGCTGATTCAGGCGACCGAATGCCTCGCTAAAGGGAAGGTAGGGAAGTCCCACGTCGCCGAAATCGATGCAGTGACCAACGAGTTCGAGCATCCCAAGTTCGCTGGCTGAGGCCGACAGTTCGATGAGGAGGCGCGTCTTGCCGACGCCGGCGTCGCCCCCGAGGAGCACCCGACTAGCTCGCGATGCCTGCGCCTCGACCAGCACTTCACGCAAAAGTGCCAGCTCGTCGGCTCGACCGAAGAGAGGCTGCGGGTTGACTGGCATGCCCTCATCTTGCCTGCCGCCTACGACAACGTGGCCATCCTTGACGGGGTCAAAGTGCAGATACCGAATGGCTGCCGTTTCTCGCGCCGGTGCGCTCAACTGCGTCGGTCGCGCCGCCGGGGCAACAGTCGATGCTGACGCCGAGGAAGCACGATGCTTTTTGCGGTAGCGCCGCGGAAGGCCGAGACGAGTCGTTCGCGGCGATACGCAAGTTCTGCCGATTGATCCAGGTAGCCGAACATGGTGGTGGCTCCTTCTTGGTTCCATCGCCGGTGTTTCCGACTCCTCAAAGGTGCTCGTCTGAGTAGGGCCGCCACATCAGACGAATTACCTAGGTGGCGAGGAAGTTCGGAGCTATGACTGGATCTAAGGGGCCTACGCGTCACCTAAGTACCCAGCGGCGTAGCCCGGCCTTCTAGGGCGTCGCCGCTTCGGCGCGTTGGGCCGCGTTGGATCGCCTAGATCGCCTAGATCGCCTGGATGGCCTCGATCGCCGAGGCGCCCTACCGATCAACCGCCGATCAACCGCCGATCACTGCCAATCACTGCCAATCACAATGGATTCCTGCCGATCTCAATGGACCCTGTGGACGGCGAACCCGTTGTCCACAGATCCTCGGTCGCTCTGCCGCGACCCGACTCGGCGCGAGAGCGTTACGTCATGCGAATGTCGTCCCGCCCACTAATACGGCTGATCCGGCTACAACTGATTCGAGTACGACTGATCCGAGTGATCCGAGTGATCCGATCGAGCGGGCCGATCTGGCTGAGCCGACCGAGCCCGCCTGCGAACTCTGGACGGCGCTACTGGTTGGCGCTGCCGGTAATACTTCTGGCTCTGCCCTCGCCCGCGCGTGCGGATGCCGGCCCGGGAATGGGCACCGGCCATCCCATCGGTGCCGAGTGCTGCCTGACGTCTCGGGTATCGGCCCGCGACAGCGTCAGTTACGCTGCCCCGATTCCCGGCCGCCTCGATGTGGTGACCACCTTTCAGCCGCCGCCCACGCCTTACGCGGCTGGGCACCGCGGGGTGGATCTGGCGGCGCCACAACGGGCGACCGTCTTCGCCGCCGGCGCTGGGCTGGTTCGCTTTGCCGGCCAGGTGGCAGGTCGCGGCGTAGTTGTGATCGCGCATCCCGATGGGCTGAGCACCGAATATGAGCCGGTTACTCCCGTCGTCAAAGCCGGTGCGCCAGTTATGCGCGGGCAGCCGATCGGACAACTCTCGACGGGACACGCCGCGTGCGTTCCTGGAGTGTGCCTGCACTGGGGCGCTCGACGCGATCAGGGATATCTCGATCCGCTGAGCCTGCTGCAACCGCTAGGTGTAGTCCGGTTAGTCCCGTGGGACTAACAAGAATTGGTCGCTACGCGCGCGGGTGAGCCTGGTCGAAGCTGGACCGCAACCTTTCGATCGAAATGTGCGTGTAGATCTGGGTAGTTGCCAGGCTCGCGTGGCCGAGCAACTCCTGGACAGCACGCAGATCCGCGCCGCCATCGAGCAGATGCGTCGCCGCGGAGTGCCGCAATCCGTGCGGCGACAGTCCCGCAACATCCCCGGACGCGGTTCGCCGATTGACGACGGCACGGGCTTCACGCTGATCCAGACGACCACCACGCCGACCGAGGAACAGCGCCTGACCGGACCGGGAAGTCGACCAGACCGGCCGGCCCCCTCCAAGCCACGCTTGGATGGCGTCGTCGGCCGGTACACCGAAGGGAACCGTGCGCTGCTTGTCGCCTTTGCCGATCACCCGCAGCACGCGCCGCCGACGGTCGATATCGGAAAGGTCGAGCCCAACGAGCTCAGCGACCCGGATCGCTGATCCGTACAACAGCTCCAGGATCAGCCGATCACGCAGCTGCAACGGATCGTCACCGTCAATCCGGTCAATGGCCGTAGCCGTCGCATCTGCGCTCAACACCAACGGCACGGTGCCGAGTCGACGCGGGCTGACCAGCAACTCGCCGGTGTCCGCAGTGAGCAATCCCCGGCCGTAGGCCCAGCTCGTGAACGTGCGTGCCGCGGCGGCGCGCCGCGCGATGGTCGAGCGGGCGGCACCAGCCAACGACATATCGGCCAACCATTGCCGGAGCACTTGCAGCGTCAACCCGGTCAGGCTGCCTTCGCCCGAACGCACTAGATGGTTCATCAGCAAGACCAGGTCGGCCAGGTAGGCAGCGACGGTGTGATCGGACCGGTTTCGTTCCAGGCGCAGCACCTGCTCATACTCGTTGAGGGCATAGGCCAACGGCTCGGGCAAGCCGGCGCGGATCGCAGACAGATCGATGCGCGATCGTCGACGTGCCGGGGGCGTGGTCACCTGTCGAAGGGTGCGCGAGGAACGCCCGCGGATCAACCCGCCACGCGGGACTCGCAGGACCACGGTCAGGATCGGCTGCGAAGTCCCCTGCTTCGTAGCAACGCTGCTCTCAGTCGCGATTGGAACGCGGGCGTGACGCCGGCGACAGCCGATAACCCTCGCGCGAGGCGCTGACCAGGCCCGAGTCCAGCAATGCGGGAAGGGCAGCAATCACCTGCTGAATTGGCCGGCCGCTGATCCGGGAAAGTTCAGCCTCGGTGACTGAACCGCGCCCAGGAAACCCGTCGAGCACCCCACGCGCCAGGTCATCGAGCTCGTCGCGGCGCCTCGAATCGAGAGCTCTCGAACCCGGCCCGAGCGCCCCGGCTTCGGATAACCCCGCTCCAGACAACCCCGCTTCGAAGGTCCCGGCGGAGCCCGGCACTCCCGAAGCCGCGCCCACGTCATCCGAGGCCGACGCGCCGAGCGAGCCGCAGTAGCCAGCGACATCGGCTGGGCTGCGCGCCAGTACCGCGGGATTCTCGTCGCGGGCCAGCTGCTCATGACAGCCCACCGACATGGCCGAGGTCACCGGACCAGGCACGGCCAGCACAACCCGTCCGAGCCCGCGCGCGTAACGAACCGTATTCAGCGCACCGGACCTGCTCGCCGCTTCGACGAGCAAGGTGCAGGTTCCTAGCGCGGCGATCAGTCGATTGCGGCTCAGAAATCGCTGTCGGTGAGGCGCGCTGCCCGGTGGACGCTCGCTGACGAGCAATCCCGACTCCGCGATCTGTTGATACAACAACCGATTGCCGCTCGGGTACGGGCGGTCCAGCCCACCAGCGGACACGAGCACCGTGCACGCTCCGGCGGCCAGCGCCCCGCGATGGGCAGCCGCGTCGATGCCGTAAGCGCCACCGGAAATGATGCTGATGTCGCGCTGCCCGAGGCTGTAAGCCCACTCGGCGGCAATGTGCTCACCATAGGACGTCGCTGCCCGGGACCCCACGATTGCCACCGAAGCGACGCCGAGCGCGGCCGGATCGGCCGGGCCACGAGTCCACAGTGCGATCGGCGGGACGAGCGGTCCGATCTGATGGCCGCCGCCGTGGATTGACGATCCGGACCTGACCCGACCGGCAAGCCGTGCGGCCAAGCGAGCCTGGGCGGCGCGCTCGGCCGCCTGGGCCAAACCCACGAAGGCGAAATGCGGCCAGCGTTCGCTATTGACGGTCAGGAGTTTGATCCCGTTTCGCTCCGCCGCGTCGAGGTCCTCAGCCGGGTTCGCGCTGGTGCGACGAGCCTCGGTCGCAGCTCGTACCGCGTCGCTGACGTCGCCAGTCCGCACCGCCTCAGCCGCTTGTTCGTAGCCGAGTACGGACACGAGTTGCCAGAGTGCTATCGAGCCAGGTTCGGCAACCCGGCTCAAGTAGGCCGCGGCCATCAACTCAGCGTCTGCGACCGGGACACTCATCGGGTCACCACGGCCCGCCGACCGGTACGCAACCAGATCGCTTCGTTCAGCTCAGCCAGCCCCGGAGCGTCTTGGCCGGCCAAGTCGGCCAGCGTCCAGGCCAACCGCAATACCCGATCGCAGCCTCGCGCGCTCAGCGAGCCCGTTTCAAGTTCGCGGTCTAGCGGGGCCAACACCTTCGGACTCGGGCGCCAGGGTCGTTGCCGCAGGAGTGGCCCAGGAATCTCGGCGTTCGTGTGCCACCCACGAGCCGACCACCTGGCTCGGGCCGCCGCACGAGCACGGACGACCCGAGCGGCAACGGTCGGGCTGTCCTCGCCCTGACGGTGTTCATCCATCAGATCCGCCCGGGTGACCGGATCAATCGGAATCTGCAGATCGATCCGATCCATTAACGGCCCCGAAAGCCGCTGCTGATAACGACGTCGCGCATCGGGGGTGCAACGGCAGTCGGTGTCCCGGGCCGAGCCACAGCCACACGGGTTGGTCGCCAGCACCAGCTGGAAACGCGCTGGGTACTCCACCGCGCCACCGATCCGGCGCAACGTGATCCGGCCAGATTCCAGCGGCTCGCGCAGGGAATCGAGGACTTTGGGCGCAAACTCAGCGGCCTCGTCCAGCACGAGGACTCCGCGATGAGCCAACGTTGCCGCGCCCGGACGGGCCAGGTTCGATCCGCCGCCGACGAGCGCCGCAGTGGATGACGTGTGATGCGGATTCTGCAGGGGTGGTCGCCGCAATAGTCCGACACCACTGGGCAGGGCGCCGGCAACCGAGTGAATGGCGGTGACCTCGAGTGCGTGCTGATCACTCAGACCGGGCAGGATTCCCGGCAGCCGGGCCGCCAACATTGTCTTGCCTGCGCCCGGGGAACCGCTCAGCAGTAGATGGTGCGCACCGGCCGCGGCGACCTCGAGCGCGCGTCGAGCGACCGGCTGCCCGACCACGTCGCTCAGGTCGGGCGGTGGCGACGGCGCGGCCCGCTCGCCGACCTCGGCGAGGCGTAACTGCGGGCCTTCACCGCGCAGCGCGAGTACGACCTCGCGCAACGAACTGGCGGCGTGCACCTCGATACCGGTGACCAAGGCCGCTTCGGCCGCATTGCCGCTAGGCACGGTGATGGTACGTACGTCCGCAGCCTGGGCCGCGAGCACCGAGGCCAAGATGCCTCGCACGGCACGTAGCCGCCCGTCCAAACCGAGTTCGCCCAGCCAGGCGGAGCCGAGAATCTTGGGCTGGGGCACGACCCCTGCCGCCGACAGCACGCTGAGAGCCAGCGCGAGGTCGAACATCGAGCCGTTCTTGCGCAGATCCGCCGGAAGTAGCGCCACCGTTATGCGGTGCGACGGCCAGCTGAACCCGGAATTCAACACCGCGGCGCGGACCCGATCCCGAGCCTCGGTCACGGAGGTGTCCGGCAGACCGGTGAAGGTGAGCCCCGGCAAGCCGGCCGACAGATCTGCTTCGATCTCGACCAGGTACCCGGAGACACCAGACAGAGTCACCGACAGGGTGCGCGCGAGACCCATCAGAAAGCGCCCTCGACGTGACGGATCTGAGCGGTCTGGCCGGGACGCCACAGCACGCCTATGACGTCGAAACGCATCTCTAGCCAGTTGCGGGTCTGCCGGGCAAGCCAATACACGGCCAGCAACCGCAAGCGCCCGCTCTTCTGCGCCGTCACCGCCTCGATCGGTTCACCGAAGGCGTTGGACGACCTCGTCTTGACTTCACAGAAGACCAGGATCGAGCCGTGCTGAGCCACGATATCGATCTCGCCGCGATCACACCGCCAGTTGGTGTCGAGCAGGACGTACCCCGCATCGAGCAGATATTTGGCTGCGAGCCGTTCACCCGCGCGGCCCGTGTCGCCTTTGCTTCGCATACCGTCGACTTTGCCGTCCACGCGGACGCAAAACGGTGCGCGAACAGATCTGTGGACAGCCGATCAGCCTGTGGACAACGAGTTCATTGCCGGTATGAAAGGGGCTGCAGAACGCGAGCTGATCAGACCCCGAACGCGCCCTTGTCGCTGAGATCGATGTCGGGTTTCTCGAGTTCCTCGACGTTGACGTCCTTGAAGGTCAGGACCCGAACGTTCTTCACGAAGCGTGCCGGTCGGTACATGTCCCACACCCAGGCATCGCGCATGGTGACCTCGAAGTAGACCTCACCGTCGGCGTTGCGCGGCGTGAGCTGAACGTCGTTGGTCAGATAGAACCGACGCTCGGTTTCGACGACGTAGCTGAACTGTCCGACAATGTCCTTGTATTCGCGGTAGAGCTGTAGCTCCATCTCGGTCTCGTACTTCTCGAGATCCTCTGCACTCACGTCAGCACTCCGTCGATCATCGCACCATCATCGCCTATCAGGAGCTCGCCGCGAATCAGCCCCGGAAGATTCCAGGACCGGCGGTGCACCGTCGACGGGCCGTGCTCGGCCAACGCGGCGATGTGTTGCGGCGAAGCGTAGGCCTTGTTGTCCTCGAAGCCGTACTGCGGATGGCTCTCGGCCAGCTCGACGAGCAAGGCATCGCGTTCGGTTTTGGCCAGCACCGACGCCGCGGCAATCGAGGAGCACCGCATATCGCCCTTGATCAAGGTGCGCACCGGCACGTCGCAACGCCAACGCTCCGGGGGCTGCGGCAGCCGACGGGTCGCCGCTCCGTCGCCGGCGCCCGCCAGGACATCGCCAGCGGCCGCGGAGCCTGCGTCGTCGCCGCCGGCCAGGTTGCCGATGACGCCTTCGCCGCCTTCGTCGGAGACCAGTTCGAAGAGCGGAAGGTCCGGCCGCGGCGTGAGGTAGTCGTGGTTGCCGTCCAGCAAAATCCACTCCGGACGGCTGGAGAGTGCCGACACCGCTCGCTCCGCGGCCAGCCGCAGGGCTGCGATGATGCCGATCGCATCGATCTCGCTGGCCGAGGCATGACCCACCGCACAGTCCAGCGCCCAGCGACGGATCCGCGGCACCAGCCGTTCACGCGCGAGCGGGGTCAGCAGCTTCGAATCGGCGACCCCGGCCGGTGCGGGCTTGGTGTCCGGGTGCAGCAGTACTACCCCGACGGATACCGGACCCGCCAGCGCCCCCCGACCGACCTCGTCGATGGCCGCCAGTACGCCCGCGCCCTCACGCCAGGCTTGGCGCTCGAAACGTAGCGTCGGTGGCACCCTGCTCACCGGCCTGTTCCGATCGCGCGGTCGATGAGATCCGGCAGCGCCAACGGCTCGTAGCGGGCCGCGCAGCCACGCAGATCGGACGCCGACACCCAGCGATAGTCCAACACGTTCGAAGCCTCCTGCCGACGGTCTGACTCCAGCATGACAGGCGGCCGGTCCACCACCCGGACCAGAAAAAACCGGTCCCGCTGATGGTAGGTAATCCCCCGCAGCAACACACGGCGACTCTCGGAATAGTCGGCCGCCTGCCCCGGCGGCAGCGCCACCACAACCGAACATTCCTCGGCCAGCTCGCGTCGCGCGGCCTGTGCGGGCGTCTCGCCGTCCTCGCAGCGGCCACCGGGCGTCGCCCACACCGAATCGGCCGCCCCGGTGCGATGCAGTAACACCAGTACGTGTCCGGTCGGATCGAGCAGGATTACGCGGCCCGACACCCGGACCGGTAGCTGGTCGAAGTCCAGCACGACCGACATCATCAGCCGCACATGCTGGGGATGGCCGCTGACATCAGGATCCCGCCGCCGTGGCGACTATGTGCGCCAGTGACGGCGGCCAGACGGTCTCTTCCGTACTAAATAGCTCAGCTGGATCCCACCACCGTGCGCCCAGCACGACGCTCTGCTCCAGATCGGTGAGACAAGTGGGAGCCACCGGCGGCCGGCGTTGTTCCGTACGCGCGAGAAAGTAATGATTGGTCTGCTCCCAGAGTTCATCACCGAGCCACCAGTTCGTCGTCTCGACGAGGACTGGATCGGTCCTGGAGGTCAGGGTCACGGCGAGACCGGCTTCTTCAAGCGTCTCGCGCACGGCGGCCTGGGCAGGCGTCTCATGGGCCTCCACGCCGCCACCGGGGGTGAGCCATCGCGTCGTCCCACCGCCGGCGCGTTCGCGTTCGTGGACGAGCAGCACCGCTCCGTCGGGGTCGAGCAGGATGACCCGCCCGGCCGTCCGTCGACGCGGCGCCGACGCAGTAGTCACGACGGCGGAACGTGCCCGTCGGAGGCCACCGGAAGTTGCGTCGCCGACCGTCGACGACGAGCACGCCGCCGGCGCAGGCCAAACAAACCCAGCCCTGCGATCGCCGCGGCGGGCGCGGGTTCCCCCGCCGCGCCGACGCCGGGCAGACCGAGGGCGTTGAACGTCTTCGGGGTGCCCAGGGTCCGCCATCGCGAAGGTGGCCAGGCGATCACGACGGCCTTTCCGATGACGTTGTCGAGCGAGACCGTGCTCGCTTCGGGATCACAGTTCGCGCCGGTGCCGCCGTCCCCGCAGTGATACCGGGAATCGGCGGAGTCGCTGCGATGGTCGCCCATGACCCAAAGACGTCCCTCGGGCACCGTGACGGGACCGAAGCTACGACTGTCACCGGGCGCCCGGGCGCCCGGAGTCGCGGGCTTCGTCCACGGGCTGGGTTGATAGATGTAGGGCTCGTTCAAACTTCGCCAGGGACCGGACGGCCCGGAGTCGGAGATCTGCACGTTGCCCGCGTCGTCACAGCACTGCACCGTCTGGCCGCCGGTCGCGATCACGCGCTTGACCAGGTCTTTCTCACTCGGCGGTACGACGCCGACGAGCTGGCCGAACCACTGCACGCCGTGCACCAACGGGTTGGACGACAGCACGACGCCGCCGCCTTCATCCCAATCGTCGGGCGCCTTGAACACCACAATGTCGCCCGGTTGTGGATCGTGGATCCGATAGCCGGGCTTGAAGACGAGGATCCGGTCTCCGGAACAACCCGTGCAGCCGTGCAGGGTCTGCTCCATCGATTCCGACGGAATGTAGAACGGCTGAATCACGAAGGTCTTGAGGATGACGGCGATAGCGACGGCAATCACGATCAGGATCGGCAGCTCGAACCGGGCCGCCGCCCGACGGAAGGCACTTCGCTGCCGACGAACGACCGCCGGCTTCGACGCCGTAGCCGAGACCGTTCCGACGGAATCCGAACCGACGGGATCCGAACCGACGGGATCCGAACCGACGGGATCAGTGCCGACGGGATCAGTGCCGACGGGATCCGAACCGACAGGATCAGTGCCGACGGGATCCGAACCAACGGGATCCGAACCGATAGGCGCGGCATGGGCCGAAGCCGTCGTCGAGGAGGTGCTCTCACTACCGTCGGCCGCGGCCCTGCCGGCCACGCCCGGCTCGGCGGGCGGCGCCGTGGGCGCGGTGTCGGGGACGGCGCGGCCCGACTTCATCGCTGATGGGTCATCGTCGGGGCGAGCCGCGTCCGAAGAATCCTCGGTACCCCAGAATCCGGACCGTCGGGAACTGTCCTTGGCCATCCGCCGGAGCTCGATACGGCCGCGTGTCAGCGGGCTACGGTGTCGCGCTTCTCTTTGATCTTGGCGGCCTTACCGCGCAGGTCGCGCAGGTAGTACAGCTTGGCGCGTCGAACGTCGCCACGCGTGACGACCTCGATCTTGTCGATCACCGGCGTGTGCACCGGGAAGGTGCGCTCGACGCCCACGCCGAAGCTGACCTTGCGAACGGTGAACGTCTCACGCAGGCCGCCACCCGAGCGTCGGATGACGACGCCCTGGAAGACCTGGACCCGCGAACGGGTGCCTTCGACGACTCGTACGTGCACCTTCAGGGTGTCGCCCGCCCGGAAGTCGGGGACGTCGCTACGCAGCGACTCGGCGTCGAGCGTCTGAAGGATGTTCATCTTGGATCCACTCTCTTGATACCTACGCCCGCAATGTCGGGCCCGCGCGACGGGGCGAGACGATTGGGCAGCCGCGGGGCAACCCGTCGATGGTGCCACAACGGGCGCGCGAATGAGAAATCGACTGGCCTTAGGACTCGAGCAGGTCCGGCCGTCGCACTGCCGTCCGCCGCATCGATTCATCCAGACGCCACTGGGCGATCCGGCCGTGATTGCCGGACAGCAAGACGTCCGGTACGTCCATCCCCCGCCAGCTGGCGGGCTTGGTGTAGGACGGCGCCTCGAGCAGACCGTCGCCGGCGTGTCCGAACGAATCGTCCAGCACCGAGTCAGGGTTACCGAGCACACCCGGCAACAGGCGGGAGATCGCCTCGATCATCACCAGCGTGGCCACCTCGCCGCCGCTCAACACGTAGTCGCCCAGGCTGATCTCATCCACCCGCATGCGGCGCCGGGCGTAGTCGGCAACGCGGGCATCGATGCCCTCGTACCGCCCGCAGGCGAACACCAGCCACGGTTCGGCGGCGAGTTCGGCCACCACGGACTGGGTCAGTCGTCGGCCGGCCGGGGTCGGGATGACCAGGCGCGGTTGGGCCGCTGACTCCGGCGGAGCCAGCTCGTCCAGCGCGAGCGCCCACGGCTCGGGCAGCATGACCATGCCGGGCCCGCCACCGTAGGGGGTGTCGTCGACGGTTCGATGCGGATCCGCGGTCCAGCGACGCAGATCGTGTACCGCCAAGCGGATCTGGCCGCGCTCCATCGCGCGCCCGATCAGCGACTCCTGAAGTGGCGCGAGGAACTGCGGGAAGATCGTGATCACGTCGACGTGCAGCTGCGCCGGCTCCGGTTGCTCCGTGCCGACGGGGATGCTCACAGCTCCAGCAACCCTTCCGGCGGGTCCACCAGAATCTCGCCGACGGCCAGATCCACGGTGGGAACGAAGGCCTTGAGGAACGGGATCAGCAACTCGCGCTCGGGCTCGGCGAGCCTGGTGATGGCCAGCAGACTTCCACTGGGCGAATGCAGAACCTCCGCGACCGGGCCCAGTTCGACGCCGTCGAGCGTACGAACCCGCAGCCCGACCAGGTCGGTGTCGTAGAACTCGTCCGGGTCGTCCAGCGGAGGTCGGTCCGCGGCGGGCACGACCAGCACGGTGCCCCGAATGGACTCGACCGCACTGCGGCTTTCGATGCCAGCAAATCGGATGATCAGTTTGCCCGAGTGATCGCGGACTTCAGCCACCTCGAGTGGGCCGCGGTCGGGCGGGTCGGTAGCCAACCGCGCGCCGGGAACGAATCGCTCGGAGATTGCGTCCGTCCACGGCTCGACGAAAGCCTCACCGCGGATGCCGTGCGCTTTGCCGACCCGGCCGACCGCAACCACGTCCGGTGTCCCGGACGGATCGCGGTCGGGCGGGCCGGTAAGCGAGGTTCCGGTCAGCGGACCTCATCCGTGTCGACGACATCCACCCGGATGCCCTTGCCACCAACCCCGTTGACGACCTGACGAAGCGCCTTGGCGGTACGGCCGTTGCGACCGATCACCCGGCCCAGATCGTCCGGGTGCACGCGCACCTCGAGGCGACGGCCCCGGCGATTGTCCACCAGGTCGACGACCACGTCGTCCGGGTGGTCGACGATGCCGCGGACCAGGTGCTCGAGGGCTTCCTCGAGCACGTTAGCTCTCCGCGCCGGTCGTCGCGTCCGTGGCCGGAGCCGCGGTCTCGACGGTGCTGGCTTCGGTAGCCGCGACCTCGGCTGAAGCAGTCTCGGTGTCAGCCGTCGCCTTGCGCGGCGCAGCCTTCTTGCGAGGCGTGGTCGCGTCGGGTGCCGATTCGCCTTCGGAGTCCTTCAGCGCGGCGTCGAACAGGGTCCGCTTGTCCGGCTTTGGTGCGGCCATCAACATCGGCGCCGGCTCGGGCAGCCCCTTGAACTTCTGCCAATCGCCGGTGACCTTGAGGATGGCGGTGACCGCTTCGGTCGGCTGGGCGCCGACGCTGAGCCAGTAGGCCGCACGGGCGGCGTCGATCTTGATGATCGATGGGTCGCTCTTCGGGTGATACTCGCCGATCGTCTCGATCGAGCGGCCGTCCCGCTTGGTACGGGCGTCGGCGACGATGACTCGGTAGTGCGGCTCGCGCATCTTGCCGATACGGGTGAGCTTGATCTTGGTTGCCACTAGCTTTTCGGCTCCAGTGTGTGCAGGGACGGACCAGAGCGCCGTGGGTGGGGAACACCGAGACGTTGATCCAGATGGACTGGCCCGGTCGCGGTGAGAGGGTCCGCGAACAAGCCGGTACTCAGCCCGACATTCTGCCAGATCCGCGGGGACCGCGTGACCAGCCAGTTGCCGGCGGCGGCGTTACGGGACGAAATAGCCGAACAGATCCTCGACGATATTGCCGGTCCCGGAGGTCTGCCGGGTGCTGAACGCTCCCCCGGCGGACAATGCGACGACAGCGGCGTTGGGCACGACCCGGTGCGGCGTGAAGTTCAAAGTGGACGATAGCGGTGGACTGGTCCCGGCCGGGTATACGTTCACGACCCCGTTCCCGGAGACCGGGACGGCGGTGATGCCGGTCCACAGCGCCTTGGCCTTGGCCGGCACTCCGAACTTGCCGCCAGCTTGCACGGTGAAGATCCGGCCGGTGGCCAAGGGTCCGCGTAACGGCCCCGGGGCGGTGCGCGTGTCGACCATCCGGACCGGGACGCCGAGTGAGATATAGCCGCCCGTTGCGCTCGGGCTGAAATAACCCAGCACGTCGACGACGGCATTGGACAGCCCGTTCTGGTTGCGCAGCGTGAAGTTGCCGGCCGCGTCCAGATTGACCACCGCGAGGTTGGCCCGGGTGTAATGCAGGTAGTTCAGCGTGGCCAGGTTGCGGAAGGTCCCGGTGTAGGCCGACAGGTAACCGCTGCCGCTGACGCTGGTCGCGGTGAGGTTGACCATCACCGCCTTCGCGCCCGTTGGCACGCCGCCATGACCCGCAACGTGCACGGTGACCGCACGGCCGCTACCGAGCCGGCCTATCGGTACGCCGACGCCGTAGCGGGTATCGAGAATGCGGCTCGGGGTCAGAGCGACATAGCCGAGACCTGGATTCGCAGCAGATTCCTTGGGGCCGAAGTAGCCGACCACATCGACGATCCCGGTCAGCGACTTGGCGCTGGTGCGCAGCTTGAAGCCGTGCTTGCTGTTCAGGCTGACCACCGCGGCCGCCGCGGCCGTCCGATCGGACACGGTCAGGTTGACGTTGGACGTATTCGCGTAGGTGTCCGGATACGCCGCCAGGTATCCCGGCGACGTCGAATAGGCGCCGGTCAGGTTGATGACGACGGCGCTCGCGTCGGCCGGCACAAGGTTGGCCGGCACCGGGACCGCGATTTCACGGTTGGCTACCAGCGGGGCTTGGTGGCCGCCGAGCGCAGTGCGCGTATCCAGGATCCGGGTTGTCACGGGCAACGCGGTGTACCGGGCACCGGTCGGCACATCGAGGTTCACGACGCCACCGTGCGCGCGCTGCTTGAGTTGCGCCAGCACCTGGTCGGCCGTCAACGTACGGTCGGTGCCGAAGATCAGGGCGGCCGCGCCGGCGGCATGAGGTGACGCCGAGGAGGTGCCGTAGAACGGCGACTCGCCCGGGACGTTGGAGCTGACCCCGTCCTGCCCGAGGAGGTCGGGTTTCGTCCGCCCGTCGATCGTTGGGCCCCTGGAGGAGAACGGTTCCAGCTGGCTGGTGCCGTAGTACACGGCACCGACCGCGACGACGAACGGTGAGCTGGCTGGTTCGAGCATCGACCCGTTCGCCGCACGGGACGGGCTGCCGTCACTGCTCCGGATGAGGTGGCCGTCAGGTGCCGGGAAGTCGATCCAGATACTCGGCTCGGCTCGTAGCGAGGAGTAGAAATCGCCGAGATAGGTCAGGTCGTAGCGAATCGCTGCCGCGCCGGTGGGCAGCGTCGCACCGTTACGCAGAATGCGCACGACGTAGAAATGTGGGTTGCCGTTGTAATGCGGCCCGCTGGCGGAATTATCGAGGTCGACGAACCTCGCGGGGGCGGCCGGCGAGCCGGGATCGGCCTGGCCCAGATATGACGCGACCAATCGGCCGGTCGCGACGTCGTACTCCATGACCGAGACGTTGATCGGCAGGATCGAGGACGGCGGCGGCGAACTGGAGGACGGCCACTGGTCCCAGGACAGCGCGACCTCACCGCTGGTACCGGGGTCGAGATACAACATGTCGTAATCCTGATGGGCCGGCACCGTCGCCGCGGATGCGAACAGGTCGACCGCGTCCGGGTTCTCGGTCGGGGTGCCAGGGTCGGAATTGACCAACGCGCCGGTCCAGTGATCCTGGGCGCTGTTGCCCGCGGACTGGAACCACAGGATGTCGGCATCGTGGGCTCGTTTGACGGTGAGCGCCGTCGAGATGTACTGGCCGTTGCTGACGCCGGTGCCGTCACCACGACCGTCGGCGGCGAATCCGAGTGAGCTGTTCACGACCTTGACGCCCTGATCCTGCAGTTGGGTCTCGGCTTGACTGAACCCGACGTTGTCGGAGATGCAGTACAGGTAGAGCTGTGCGGCCGGCGCCATCTGGTGCACGATCTCGGCCACGGCCGTGCCGTGATTGTCGTCGTTGAGGTGGGTGCCGCAGTGGTTCTGCGCGGCGGGCACCGTGAGTCCGGCCGGCAGGTTTCCGGCCTTGACCTCGGCGGCCAGCCCGCCGAAACTCGCGTCGACGATCGCGACCTTCACGCCTGCTCCCCGGCTGCCGGCGTTGATCCAGATCTTGGCGTTCGAGGTGGTCACGGCCTGCGACGGCGTCGCCAGCGAGTACGCGCGGCGCGACGGGGCCACCAGTGCAACGCCAGCGGTCGCGGCCAGCGTGCGAAGTTGGTCAGCCGGCACTAACGCGCTCACCAGACCGCCGGCGGTGGCCAATACCTCACCGGCCGCGTCCGCGGCAGTCAACGCCTTGGGCCCGGACACGGTCACCGCAACCGAGCCGGATTCATCCGGCGCTACCGCGGAAACGCCCGCGGGTGTGGCGGCGTTCGATACGCCGGCCGCGCCATACAGCGACGTGTCGAGCTTGGGCACCGTCGTGGTCAGGGCCGGTGGCGCCTTCATCGGCTTCGCCCGGGCGTACTGCACCGAACTGGGCTTGCGGATCACCTTGGCCGCACCGATACCGGAGGGCGAGGACGGCTTGGTGGACGCGGACGGGGTCGGCGTGGGGTTGGCGGCCGGCGCCGCTTGCGCTGAGGGGACCGTGCTGGTTAGCAAGGCAGCAAGCAGCGCGGTCGCCGCGAGAGCAGCGACGGTCAACCGTCGTTTCAAAGATTCCGCCTGGTGTATGTGCGAATGAGGATCGCGAGTGAGATGTGCGTTTGAGCCCGAGAGTTACCGAATAGTAAACGACGTACGGTGACTGAGCCGTCCGACTTCGTCACAGGATCGGCTCGACTTGCTGTGCTGCGGACGCTCCCGCCAACGCTCAGCTGAGATCCCACCGATGGCGGACCAGGGTCATCGGGGTGGGTGCGCCGATGTCTTGGGCGGTCAGCACGGCTCGGCGCGCGCGCAGCCACCATCGAATCATCTGTACCAGTCCGGCGGCCTGGATGATCACCGCCAGCCCGAAGGCGATCCGATAGGCGTGCAAATCTGGTCCCTCGGGAGCGCCGGCCGCGTCCAAAGCCCAGCCGATGACCAGCGCGCCGAGCATGCCCGCGAGGAAGCCGCCCACATTGACCACGCCGGTGGCCGTGCCGACGATGGCGGGGCCGTTGTAGTCACGGGCAAGGGCAAACCCGATGGCCGAGACCGGGCCGCCGAGTGAGGTAACCAGCACCAGCGTGATCAGCACCGACCGCGGCGCCGGCGTGCTGTAGGCGCCGAGCACCGCGTACCAGCCGAGCACGATGAGGACGTTCAGCCCGATGGCCACCGGTACCCGGGTCGCGGGATAGCGGCCGATCAGCACACCCACGATCGGGCCGGCCACCAGTCCGATCAGGACACTGGCCAGCAGCACCGAGCTGGCCGCGCCGCGAGACATCCCTTGCCCTTCGACCAGGAACGGCACCCCCCACAGCAGGCCGAACACGATGGCGGTCGACATCGACGTGAAGTGGACCCAGAATCCGGCTCGGGTCCCTGGTTTGGACCACGCCATGGCGACCCGCCGTCCGACACTGTCCAGGGATGCGCGGAAGCTGGCCAGCTCCAGTCGCTGACGGGCGGACGGTTGGGAACGCGGCAGCACGAAGTAGACGCCGACTCCGCTGACCGCGGACAGGGCGGCGGCCACGGCAAAGGTCGGCGTCCAACCCACGCTGTGCAGCGCGGCCGACAGCGGCACGGTGGCGACGATGTTGCCGGCCGTACCGACCGTGGTGGTCGCCGCGACGACGAGCGGATAGCGCGACGGGGCGAATTGGGTGGCGGCAAAGCGCAAGACGCTGACGAAGGTGAGCGCGTCGCCGCAGCCGAGCAGCGCCCGGGCCACCACGGCGGCCGGATAGTTGTCCGCGATCGCGAAAAGTAACTGAGCCGCGAACATGGTGCCGGCGGCGGCGAGCAACAACCGCCGCGGTCCGTACCGGTCGACGAGTATCCCGGTCGGGATCTGCATTGCCGCGTACACCCCGAGCTGCAGCATCACGAAAACGCTGAGCTGGCTGGGACTGATGCCGAACCGGTCCGAGGCCTGCAGGCCGGCGACGCCGAGCGAGGTGCGATGGAACACGGCCACCAGGTACACCGTGACGGCGACGGCCCACCGGCGAATGGCGGTTCCGCGGTGGTGATGAACCATCGTCATCAGCCCACCACCCGCCCCCTCAGCACAATCCGGCGGGGTGTCGCCAACGTCGAGAATTCGATTCGCGGGTCGGCGTCGTACACCATCAAGTCGGCTTCGGCCCCCTCGACCAGCCCGCTGAAGCCAAGCCATTCCCGCGCTCGCCAGGAGGCGGCGGCCAGCACCTCAGGCTGCGGGATGCCGGCGCCGATCAAGGCCGCGATCTCGTCCAGGATCAGACCGTGCGGCAATGACCCACCGGAATCCGTCCCGGTGTGAATTCGCACGCCGGCATCCCAAGCGTTACGGACTCGCTCGCGCGAGGTTGCGTGCAGCGACCGCATGTGCGCGGCGTATAGGGGGAATTTGGCCTCGCCCTGCGCCGCGATGGTCGGGAAATTGTCGATGTTGATCAGCGTCGGCACGACCGCGATCCCACGCCGGGCCACCTCGTCCAGCAAGTCGTCGGTGAGTCCGCTGCCGTGCTCGATCGAGTCCAGGCCGGCCGCGATCAGGCCCGGCAACGCGTCCTCGCCGAATACGTGCGCGGCCACCCGAGCACCCAGCTCGTGGGCCTTGGCCACCGCGGCCGCCAGCACATCGTCCGGCCACACCGGAGCGAGGTCGCCCAGGTCGCGATCGATCCAGTCCGCGGCGATTTTCACCCATCCGTCGCCGCGAGCCGCCTGCGTCGCAACCTCAGCCACCAGGTCCGCTGGCTCGACCTCGACGCCGAGACCGCGGATGTAGCGATGCGGACGGGCGATGTGCCGGCCGGCCCGGATCAGCCGGGGCAGGTCGTCGCGCTGCTGGACGAAGCGGTTGTCGACCGGCGAGCCAGCGTCACGCAACAGCAACGCGCCGGTGGACCGGTTCGCCTCGGCCTGTTCGGTCATGGTCGCCTCGTCAGGATGGAAGCCCTGCGGGGACATGCCGATATGGCAATGGGCATCGACGAATCCGGGCAGCACCCAGCCGCCGGTGGAGATCGTCTCGGCATCGCGGACTGGTTCGAACCGCAGCCGTCCGTCGACGATCCAGACGTCCCGCTCGACCTCATCGGGCAGGAACACGCCGCGAAGGTGGCTGACCGGCTGCGGGCCGACCTCGATGCCCGTCATCGGCCGCCCTTTGCGGTGCCGAGTTCCAGCGACGAACCGCTCGATCGGTAGGCCTGGGCAATGCGGTCGGCGATGTCGGACGGTGCGTCGGCCATGTCGTCGGGCTCCTCGGGTCGGCTCCCACGAGCCTAGATCGAACCCGGCTCGCACGGCCGCCCGGCGTACCTGCCACGAACTGAGCTCGACCATCGCAGCGATGTCCACGGTCGCGACTCGACCATCATCCTGACCAATGGTGACGCTCCTTGACGACCGGTGCAAGAGCAGGGCTCATGGCCAGCGGTCATGGTCACGTTGGTAGGGGTGATGGGGCATCTTGGTGATGGGGCATCTTGGTGATGGGGCATCTTGGCGGGGGTCATTGGTGGTGGTGTCGGTTGTGTTGCGGGGTTTGGGTGGGGTCGATCCAGGCCGGCGGAATCCAGTAGGGCAGGCCGTTTTTCATGACGCAACGCCAGTTCAGGCGTTCGAGGTGTCGGTGGTGGCAGCCGCAGGCTCCGGCCAGGTTCCCGACATCGGTCGGGCCGCCTTGCCACCACGGGATCACATGATGCAACTGCACCCACTCCGGCGGAGCGGTGCAATGCGGAGCCGAACAGCCCCGATCCCGAGCGGCGACGGCCTCGCGTTGCGCCTTACTGGCCAACCGCCGGGCCCGACGGTGCTGCAGGATCGAGCCGCGGGAATCACGCACGATGATCGCCAGCGCCGCCTCCCGCGACAATCCCAGCGCGGTGTCCGGGCGTAACGGTTGGCCGTAGCTGGTCCGGGCGACGCCCCGCAGCTCCGTGTACTGCTGGGCGGTCATCGTGATGCTCAGCTGCACGCTCGGCCCGGTCGGGGTGACCCGGCCGGCGTGCAACGCGAGGTCACACAGGTCTTCGAAGGCATCGGCCAGTCGCTGGCTGCTGCTGCGAGGGTCGGGGGTGCCGTCCTCAGCCGGGGTGGGGGCGGCCTGGCCCTGCAGGACCGCGATCGCTTTCGCGCCCTGAGCCGGGGTGAGCCGGAACGTTCCTTCTACGGCCCCGTCCCGGCGGGTGTGCAGGCTCAACCCGCGGTGCCGGGCCGCCTCGGCCTCATCCGGTAACACCCCGTCCGGCAGCACAGTGTCGATCAGGCGGGTCGCGACGGCGGCGAGTTGTTTCGGGTCACACTCCCGCGCCGCGGTCGTCAACACCTGCTCGGCCCGCTCGAACTCCTCGACCGGGAACAGGTCGGGTAGTTCGTCCAACGCGCCGATGATCAGCCCGACCTGCTCCGGTGAGATCGCGCCCTCACCAGCCGCACTTGCTACGGACGGCAGCACCGGCACCAACAGTTGCCCGACCATGCTTACCCGCTCGCTCAACGCGTGAGCGGCCGTAACCCGGCGCTTCGCTTCGGCCGGGGAGATCCGCAGCATCGCCACCAGCAGGTTCTTCACGTTGGTCGCCCCAAGCGGTCGGGCCAGGTCCCGCCGGTCCAGTTCGGCGACCCGGGCATGGCGGGCCGAGGCCAACCGCCGCTCAGCCACCTCCAAAGACCGCAACTCAGCCAACAAATCAGCATCACGCAGGCCCCGCACCACCCCGACCGGGTCGGTTACGTAGTCGATGATCGCAGCATGGACCGCCGTCAAACCCGCGGTCTCAGTCCCCGAATGAAGCGCTTCCATAACCACAAACCTAGACGCAGGGTCCGACAGAAACCGCCCCGAAACCACCGACAGACACAGAATCATCAACAAAATAAGCCGAAAGCGAACACCCGCCCCGAATCGCCGACACCGACACGACACGACACCGACACCGACACCGACACCGACACGACCGCTACCGATGCGGGAGTGGCCTGCCTGACGCCGCGCGGTGCGGAACCGCGGCCACCACGATGACACGGTCGACACCAACAACGGCGACACCAACCGCCGCGAGACAGGGGTTTCGGTTCCGGTTTCGGTTTTTTCGAATGCTGCTCTTCCATAACGGCAAACGTAAGCACAGGGTCCGACAAGAATCGGCCCGAAATGACCAGCCTACTGAGAATCATCAACAAAATAAGCCGAAAGCGAACACGCACGACGCAGGTTCGGCGGCTCGCGAGATCGGATCACCGACCGAAGCCGGTCGGAAAGGATCAACCGAAGGCAATCACTCGAAGCCGATCATGCTGTGGTGGCTGATGTACCGATAGCCGATCCGCTGATAGACACCGTTCGCCGTCGCGTTACTCAGATCCGTGAAAAGGACGACTGCTCAGCCGGCTCGGTCACCGGCAGCGGCGGCGGCGTCGTCGGCGGCGGCGGCGGCGGCGGCGGCAGCCCGCGCGCTACCGGAGCCGCCGATACCTCGATAGACCTGATGCACGTCAGAACTCAATCCCTGCCGGGCGGCAATGCCGGTCAAGAGCTCGGCCAACGACGACTTGTTCGCTGCGCTAAGTCCAGCAGTCATAGCCTGCTCGTGCCGGCGGGCCACCACCGACAACTCGCGCAGCCGTTCCTCGCCAGCCGCGGACAGGTACAGCGCGTACAGCCGCCGGTCGGTCGGGTTACGGCGACACACGACCCAGCCTTGCCGCTCCAGATCATCGACAAAGGACACCACGCGGCTGGGCAGCGGTCCCAATTGTTCACTCAGCGCCTGCTGGCTACGACCGGGATCGGCAGCGATAGCACAAACAATGCCGGCTTGCGCGGGGACGAGACCCAGGGCCGAAATACGTTCGGCGAACTGGTCGGCGGCATGCTTGCCGAGCTGGGCCAGCAGAAACGCTATCTCGCCGCGGCGGTTACTCGAGGGTGCAGCCATTCGGATACGAAATCAACCCAGAACGATTCACAGCCGAAACGCTGAACAGCGGTAGCCACCAGCCGGCCGGGACGCAGCGGCGCCGACGGGCCCGCGCCTTCAGGACCGGCCCGCGCCTTCAGGACCGGCCCGCGCCTTCAGGCCCTCAGGACTTCGGAAACTTCAGCTTGGACAGGTCCGGTAAGCCTTGCTGCCCGTTGGGGTTGAAGTCCGGCAGGCCGCCCATGCCGCCCGGCATCGCGCCGGGCAGGCCGCCGCCGGGCAAGCCACCGAAGCCGGCGGGGGTACGTGGCTGCGTCGGACCGCGCCCAGCCGATTTGCCCTTCTTCCCCTTCTTGCCCTTGCGATCGTTACGGTTATTGCGGCGGCTACCGGGTAGGCCCATGCCACCCGTCATGCGCGCCATCATCTTGCGCGCTTCGAAGAACCGGTCCACCAGCTGGTTCACGTCGCTGACCGCTACGCCCGAGCCGTTGGCGATGCGCAGCCGTCGCGAGCCGTTGATCATCTTCGGGTCAGCCCGTTCGGCCGGCGTCATGCCCCGGATGATGGCGGCGGTCCGATCCAGGTCCTTGTCGTCGACCTGGCTGATCATCTCTTTCATCTGGCCCGCGCCGGGCAGCATGCCCAGCAGGTTGGTGATCGGCCCCATCCGCTTGATGGCCTGTAGCTGCTGCAGGAAATCTTCGAGGCTGAAGTCCTTGCCGGACGTCAGCTTCTGGGCCATCTCTTCGGCTTCGGAGTCATCGAACGTCCGCTGCGCCTGCTCGATCAGCGTGAGCATGTCGCCCATGCCCAGAATCCGGGAGGCCATCCGATCCGGGTGGAAGACGTCGAAGTCTTCCAGCTTCTCACCGTTGGAGGCGTACATGATCGGTTGGCCCGTCACGTACCGCACCGACAGCGCGGCACCACCACGCGCGTCGCCGTCCAACTTCGTCAACACCACACCGGTGAAGCCGACGCCGTCGCTGAATGCCTGCGCGGTGTTCACGGCGTCCTGCCCGACCATGGCGTCGACAACGAACAAGATCTCGGTCGGCTGCACCGCGTCACGAATGGCGGCGGCCTGGGCCATCATGTCGGCGTCGATGCCGAGCCGGCCGGCCGTGTCGACGATGACCATGTCGTGCTGGGCGCGCCGGGCGAAGTCGATCGAGTCCTTGGCCACGGCCACCGGGTCGCCCACGCCGTTACCGGGCTGCGGCGCGAAAACCGCCACCCCGGCCCGTTCGCCGACGACCTGGAGCTGAGTGACGGCGTTGGGACGCTGCAGGTCAGCGGCCACCAATACCGGCGCGTGGCCCTGGTCCTTGAGATGGCGGGCCAGCTTGCCCGCCAGCGTCGTCTTACCAGCACCCTGCAGACCGGCCAGCATGATGACCGTCGGGGGGTTCTTCGCGAACTGCAATCGACGGGTCTCGCCACCGAGGATGGCCACCAGTTCGTCGATGACGATCTTGATGACCTGCTCGGCCGGGTTCCACGCGCGGCTGACTTCTTCTCCCGCGGCGCGTTCCTTCACCGCCGCGATGAACTGCCGGACCACCGGCAACGCGACGTCAGCTTCGAGGAGGGCAATGCGGATCTCGCGCGCGGTGGCGTCGATATCGGCCTGGGATAGCCGTCCCTTGCCCCGCAGGCCGGTGAAGACCTTGTTCAGCCGGTCGGACAATGTGTCGAACACGCCGTACACCCCTCATCGAACAGATTGCGGTGCCCATCAGGTTACGGGACGTTGGGTCGCCCGGCGGTCCGACGCGAGATCACCGCCGTCACCGGCGCGATCACGAGCGCCAGACGTGAGCTGACCAGTCTCAGGCGAGTTCACAGCCTCAGACGAGTCCCCGGCCGCCGTCGAGGTAGATCACCTGGCCGGTCAGGTACCCCGATTCCTCGGCGGCCAGGAACGCGGCCACATGCGCCACATCGTCGGGCACGCCGGCACTGCGGGTCGGCGTGGCGGCGATCGTTCCCTCCCGCATCTCATCGATCGTCGAGCCGGTGCGCTCGGCCGACGATCTCGTCATGGCCGTCTCGATGAAGCCCGGTGCGATCGCGTTGGCCGTTACCCCGAACGGGCCAAGCTCGACGGCCAAGGTCTTGGTGAGCCCCTGTAGCCCCGCTTTGACGGTGGCGTAGTTGGCCTGGCCGCGCTTGCCCAGCGCCGACGTGGAACTCATGCTGATGATCCGGCCGTACCGGGCCTGAACCATGTACTGCTGCACCGCCTTGCTGCACAAGAACGCCCCGCGCAGGTGCACCCGGATCACGGTGTCCCAGTCGTCCTCCGTCATCTTGAACAAGAGGTTGTCCCGCAGCAGGCCGGCGTTGTTGACCAGAATGTGCAGGCCGCCCAATTCCCCGGCAATCCGCTCCACCGCCGTCGACACCTGCGCACTGTCACCCACGTCCGCCCCGACCGCCACCGCACGCCCGCCGGCCGCCTCGATGTCGGCCGCGACGTCAGCCACGCCCTGGGCGTTGACGTCCAGCAACCCGACCGCCGCTCCGTCAGCAGCGAACCGGCGCGCGATCGCCGCACCGATGCCCTGGGCGGCGCCCGTGACCAACGCGATCCTGCCCTGCACTCCGCTCATCGCGGTTCCTCCTGGAGTTGATCGACTCGACCCGCTGATCCTGCTCCGAAATCCGGCGTTATGACGCGGCGGCGCCGCAGATCCGCCCGATCCAGCGCCGGCAAGTGGCGTAACTTCGGCGCAATTCGGACGACCTGGCGTTGAAACCGTCACTGCGCAGGCTGGCGCATAGGAACAATTCGGACAAGCAATCGCGTCGGCGGCTGAGTCTCGCCGACCAAGCACGGAGGTACCTCGATGACCGTTGACACCGCCCGCGACACTGCCACCGCATCGAGGGCAGCTGATCAGCTGCCGTTGACTATCACCGAAGCGGGTACGGCACTGCGGTCCGGCGCGATCACCGCGGTTGCCCTGACCCAGGCCGTTCAGGCCCGCGCCGACGTCCTGGATCCAATTCTGGGCTGCTACATCACCCGCACGAATGAATCCGCGCTGGCGGCCGCCGCCACGGCCGACGCCGAACTGGCCGCCGGTCTCGATCGTGGCCCCCTGCACGGAATCCCGCTGGGAATCAAGGACATCATCGCCACGAACGAGGCGCCGACCACCGCCCAGAGCTTGATCCTGGATCCACAGTTCGGCCAGCAGGGTGATGCGGTTGTCGTCCGTCGGTTACGAGCGGCCGGCGCCGTGATCACCGGCAAGGCGACCACCATGGAATACGCGATCGGTGCGCCGGATTCGTCGAAGGGCTTTCCGACCCCGCGCAACCCTTACAACCTCGAACACTGGACTGGTGGGTCCAGCTCAGGCACCGGAAACGGTGTCGCCGCCGGGATGTTTCTCGGCGGCCTGGGCACTGATACCGGCGGCAGTGTGCGGATGCCCGCGGCCTGGTGCGGCATCAGCGGTATGAAGCAGACCTTCGGGCGCGTACCGAAGTCCGGCTGTGTGCCGCTCGGGATGAGCCTGGACCACATCGGCCCGATGACCCGCAGTGCCCGGGACTGCGCGGCGATGCTCGCCGTCATGGCCGGGCACGACAACAGCGACGCCTGCAGCGTGGACCGGCCGGTCGATGACTACCTGGCCGCCCTCACCGGTGACGTCACCGGCCTGCGGGTCGGCGTCGACCTGTCCTTCTTGGACCGAACGGAATGCGATCCGGACGTGGCCGCCATGATGCGAGCCGCGGTGGACGTATTCGCCGATGCCGGTGCGCTCATCGTCCCGGTCGCGCTGCCGCTGTACGAGGAACTGTCCTTTGCCAACCGGGTGACATCGAACTCGGAGTCGTCCACCTATCACCGGCCCGATCTCAAAGCTCGCTGGAGCGATTACGGCAAGCCCACCCGGATGGCCATCGGGCGCGGCATGCTGATCGCGGCGGCGGACTACGTCCAGGCGCAGCGGGTACGCCGGGTCGGCGTGCGGGCCGCCGCCGAGATGTTCGCCGACGTCGATCTGGTGCTCACGCCGACCTGTCTCAGCGCGGCGCCTAACGTCGAAGGCCTCGATTTCTTCGGGCTGTTCTCATCGCTGCTCATGTCGTACTGGAACGCGATCGGACACCCGGCCATGTCGATCCCGATGGGCTTGACCTCGGCCGGCCTGCCGGTGGGCCTGCAACTCGGCGGCCGGCCGTTCGAGGAGGCGACGATCTTCCGAGCCGCGGATGCCTTCCAGCTGCACACCGATCACCATCTGCAGGAGTCGCCGTTGGTGCTCGACTTGCTGGGTTAGCGGCGAAGCCCCCGGCCAGCCGCCGTTATTCCGTACGATTGCGCTGGGTTAACTGGCGTAACTTCTGAGTAATTGAGCGGACGTGAACCGGTAATCGGTGCTGCGCAGGCTGTGCTAATGCAGCAGCCCACATCCCGACCACTTCGCCGACGCCGACGCGTGGACGACTCGGGCCGGGTCCGTGATCTGATACGCGCAGAAATCCTGGCCAACCATTACCAACAGGAGCAGCTGCCTTCCGAGGCCGAACTGATGCTGGCTTACGGCGTCGGGCGCAACCTCATCCGGGACGCATTGGATCTGCTCCGGTCCGAAGGGCTGATCGAGCGAATTCAAGGCTCGGGCACGTTTGTCATCAAGACCAAGATCCGTCATAACTTCGAGCGGTTTCACGCCGTGCACGACGAAATGCAGAACCCGCGCCGGGCCGGCGGCCGGATAACCGCGATGGCCACGGTGGTTGCACCCCGTCCGGTGGCGACCCAGCTCGAACTCGCCGCCGGATCGCTCTGCACGATGCTGCAATACCGGCTGACCATCGGCTCAGTGCCATTTACGATCGCGACCGCGTACGTCCCGTCGGCGATTGGCCAGCGACTGGCCGCGGTGCAATTCCAGGGGAACTTCCTCGCCTATCTGAATGCCGCCGGTCTATCCATCGGACGGGCCGACATGTCGGTCGAGGCGGTGGTCGCCGACGAGACCGTGTCCGAGGCGATGGAGATTTCGGTGGGCGAACCGGTGCTGTTGTTTCACCGTCGCCTTTATGGCGTCGACGGAACGCCGCTGGAAACCGGTTTCGTCCGGTGCCGGGGCGACGGCCTGATCCTCAACATGACCCTGCCGGTGACGCCGGACGCCGACTGAACCGTCCGTAGCTCGAGCTGTATCCGCGCGACTTCTCACGCGTTTGTTTCCGCGCCCTCGAAAGGATCACGCAATGCCCGCACGCGTCACCCGTCACGGCAAGACCTGGAAATTAGCGGCGATCGGCGGCGTGTTCGCGCTGACCCTCACCGCCGCCTGCAGTCCCGGCAAGAAGACGACCGGCGGCGGCTCCTCCTCCAGCGGTCAGGCCGGCACCCTGGTCATCGGCATGACCGCGTCCGACATCCCGCTGCTGGACACCGGGCTCACCCAGAACCAGGGTTATGAGGGCGTGCGTTTCGTGGGCAATCAGCTGTACGACGGGCTGACCCGGTTCGATCTGAACCAGGGCACCGAGATCCCGAAGGTCGTCCCGAGCCTGGCGCTGTCCTGGACGCCGGATGCCACCGGCAGCAACTGGACGTTCAAGCTCCGTCCCAACGTGAAGTTCTCAGACGGCACCCCGTGGAACGCAGACGCGGCGATCTTCAACCTCGACCGCTACGTCGACAAATCCAGCCCGCAGTTCTACCCGGCGCTCAACGCGCAGGCCGGCCTGGCGTTGTCCGGCATCAAGTCGGCCAGCAAGGTCGATGACATGACGATCAAGATCAGCACCGACGGACCGTTGTCCTACATCGCAACGAACCTGACCACGATCTCGATGGGCAGCCCGACCGCGATCAAGGCCGAGGGCAACGAGGGATTCGGCGCCAAACCGGTCGGCACCGGACCGTTCATCTTCGAGAGTGAAACCCGCGGCCAGCAATTGGTGATGACCGCCAACAAGAACTACTGGGGTGGCGCGCCGAAGATCAACAAACTGATCCTGCGGCCGATCCCGGACACCACCGCACGGGTCGCGGCCCTGCAGACCGGGCAGGTCAACTGGATCGAGGTCCCGCCGCCGGACGACATCGCGAACCTGGAGAAGAGCGGCTTCCAGGTCGTGACCAACAGCTACGACCACATCTGGCCCTGGGCGTTCAACGTGTCGCAGAAGCCGTGGAACGACGTGCGCGTCCGGCAAGCCGCCAACTACGCGATTGATCGCGAGTCGTTGATCAAGAATGTGCTGCAAGGTACGGCCGATCCGGCATACCAGGTCGCGCCAAAAGCGAACTCCGCCTATCGGGCGTCGAACGACCTGTACAGCTATGACCCGGCGAAGGCCAAGCAGCTGCTCGCTGCGGCGGGCTATCCCAACGGCTTCACAACGACGTTGTCCTACCCGACCAGCGGGAGTGGCAACATGATCCCGACGCCGATGAACGAGGCGCTGCAACAGGATCTGGCCAAGGTGGGTATCAAGGTCACCCTGCAACCGATCGAGTGGGCATCGATGATCACCAGCCTGATCGCCGGCAAGATTCCGGGCAACGCGCAAGCCATCAACGTGAGTGAGACATTCCAGCAGGACGGTTTCTGGACCGCGTTCTTCTCCCCCACCAGCTCCATCAACGTCGGTAAGTACAACGACCCGAAGGTCAACGCGCTGTTCGCCCAGATCAGGGCTGAGCTCGACCCGGCCAAGCGCAGCGACCTGTACGCCCAGGTGAGCAAGCTGATCACCGAGGACGCACCGTGGCTGTTCGTGGTCAACGATCGCGATCCCCGCGCGCTGGCCAAGAACGTCACCGGCTTCATCCAGCCGAAGTCGTGGTTCGTCGACCTGACCCACCTGTCGGTTTCATGACCGTCGTAGCACGACGACCCAATCAGCGGACGGCGAGGGCGGCGGCCGCGGATGAGGTGGCGCTAACCATCACCGACGCGGGAATCGCGTTGCGCTTGCTGGCGGCATGACCGAACGCGACCAACCGCGTGCCGCCGACCGCGGCGACCGGATCCCGGCGCCGGTTCGCATCCAGCTCGCCGGCGTGACGGTGTCGGCCGACCGAGTGCAGATACTGCCGGTGGTTGCCGACCAGGACGCGGCAGCGCCGGACTCCGGCTTGTCACCGCTGCTGTAATCGCCCGCCGGCACTCGGTGTAGCCGCCAATCGGCACAAGGCGGCTCGCCGGCTGGGTCGACTGGGTCGGCTGGGTCGGCTGGGTCGGCTGGGTCGGCTGGCATGCTGACCGGATGGCCAGCACACTCACTCCGTCCCACGCGCCCGTACGGTTGCTCCGGCTGGCGCTGGCGGTGCTCGGCGCGCTCGCCATCTACTTCGACGGCCGGGACCAGGTCAGTTCCCTCGGCAGCTTCGTCGACTTCATCAGCTACTTCACGATCGAGAGCAACGTGCTGGCGGTGGTGGTGTTCACGATCGGCAGCATCGGCCGTGATCGCCGCGCCTGGTGGGACCGGCTCCGCGGCCTGAGCACGTTCTGCATGATCGTGACCGGTGTGGTCTACGCGGTGCTGCTGGCGACCTCCGGTCCGATCAGCTGGACGAACGTGGTGCTGCACCGGGTGTTGCCGGTCGCGGTCACCCTGGACTGGCTGGCGCTGCCAACCGGGCAGCGGCTGGGCTATCGGCGTTCGCTGCTCTGGCTGCTGGCGCCGTTGCTGTTCAGTGCGTACTCGCTGATCCGGGGTCCGTTCGCCCACTGGTACCCGTATTCGTTTCTCAATCCGGGCCGTGGCTACGCCCGGGTCGCCACCTACTGTGTCGTGCTCGCGGCCGCGATGGCCTTACTGGCGCTGGTGATCGTGCTGGTCGGCAACGCCCGCCGACGGCTGGGCGGACCGGTTGGTGCGGCGGCGCTCAGCTCGCCAGCGCCGCGGTCATCCGCGACGTGACGTCGGCCTGACGTTCCTCCGACAGCGGCTTGCCGTTGGTGTCGGTCAGGTAGAACGCGTCCACCACATGCGCGCCGAGTGAGGAGATCCGGGCCGACCTGATGTCGACCCCGGATTCCTCCAGCGCGGCCGTGACCCAGTACAGCAACCCGATCGCATCCCGGGTCCGCACCTCGAGCACGGTGGCGTCGGTGGCCTCGTCGTCGAACCAGAGCAGCCGGGTGCTGGCCGAATCATCCTGGCGATCGTCGGGACCAGCCTGCCGGTAGGCCGCCTCCTTGGCGCGCAGCCGGTCCGCGATCCGCAGGCCACCGGCGTCGGTCCGCCGCAGATCCGCGGTCAGCAGCGCCTCGTCGGGAAATTCGCCGAAGCGGGGGGTGACCGTGAAGCGGTTCACCGCCAGCCCGTCGATGGTGCGCACGTCGGCTGACTGCACGTCCAGCGAATGCAGCGCGAGCAACCCGGCCGCGCGCGAAAGCAGACCGGGAGCGTCGGGTGCGAGCACGATCATGTCCGAACCCAGCTGCACGACGCGACTCTCCCCCGGCGCCGTGCGCGCCACCAGCTGATGCAACTGGGCATCCAACGGCTCCGCCCTCGGCAGCTCGTCGCCACCGATCGCGGCCCGGCAGCGGCGCACCAGGCTGGCCACGAGCGAACCCTTCCAGTCACTCCAGGCGGCCGGCCCGGTCGCGGCGGCATCGGCCACCGACAGTGGGTACAGCAGGTCCAGCAGGTCACGTGACCCCGAGATCGCCGACACCACCAAGGCGACGGTCGACGGGTCGTCGAGGTCGCGCCGAGTGGCCGTGTCGGGCAACAACAGGTGATGCGCCGCCATCCCGGAGATCAGGTCACAGTCGTGGCGGTCGAAGCCCATCCGAGCCGCGATCGCCCGGGCCAGCACGGCCCCCACGGCGGAGTGATCGCCTTCGCGGCCTTTGCCGATGTCATGCAGCAGGGCGCCGATCAGCAGTAGATCCGGACGCGCCACGTCACGGGCCGACTGTTCGACGGCAACCGCGGTCTCGACCAGATGCCTGTCGACGGTGAACCGATGGACCGGGTTGTGCTGGGCCCGGAACCGGACGTGCTCCCATTCCGGAATCAGCCGGCTGAGCAGGCCGTGCTGGTCGAGGGCTTCCAGGGACGCCACCGCTCGCCGGCCGGAGCCGAGCAGGGCCACGAACTCGCCCCGGGCCGCGGCTGGCCACGGTTCGGGCATCGGCGACGACTCGGTGGCCAGCCGAGCCAGCGCGTACCCGGAAATCGGCAGGTCACTTTCGGCGGCGGCCCGGGCGACCCGCAGGACCAGTGCCGGATCGGCCCATGGATCGGCATCACGGGCGAGCACCACCTCGCCGCCCTGGGCGACGACGTCCTGGGCCAGGGGCGTGCGCAATGGCAACTCCGGACCACCACTGGAGCGGCGACGCCGGAACCGCGACCGGGTCTCGGACGGGTTGCTGCCAACGACCCGGCGCCACGCCGCGTCCGTGGCATAACCCAGCGTGCGGGCAGCCTCGTTGACCATGCGCAGCACGGCGTCACCGTCGTGCGCGCCGAGCGCCTTGGCCACCGCGGACCGGTCCTGGCCACGTAAAACGTCGGTGCTACGTCCCACCAGGCGGTGCAGTTCGGACCGGACGTCGAGCAGCGTGGTACTGGCCTGTACGACCGGAGCCGTCAGATCCAGAAGTTGGGCCGAGGCGAGTGCGCGTAGTCCCACCCAATCACGCAACCCGCCCCGGCAGTCTTTGAGGTCCGGCTCCAGCAGGAAGGACGCGTCTCCCCGCGTCGCCCACCGGCCCCGGGCCAGTTCTTGCAATTCGGCCAGCCGCGAAGGCGCGGTCCGGCGCCAGCGCGAAATGGCTTGTTCGCGCAGCAGGCCGGTCAACGCGGGATCACCGGCGATGTGCCGTGAATCCAACATGCCCAGCGTGGCCTTCAAATCCCCGTCCGCAACATCCAGTGCCTGATCGACCGTGCGAACCGAATGATCCAACCCGATGCCGGCATCCCAGACGGGGTACCAGATCTTGTCGGCCACGGCCGCGATGTCGCTCACCTTGCCGGTGTGCAGCAGCACCAGGTCCAGATCTGAGTAAGGCGTGGGTTCCCGACGTCCCAATCCGCCGACTGCCATCAGCGCCACGCCGCCAACATCGGGCAGCACCTCGGTCAGCCAGCCATCGTAAAGCTCGGTCAGCGCCAGTCGTAGCGGTGAGCCGATCAGGTCGGCCCGGGCCAGAAGTTCAGCCCGGGCCGACCTGATTGACGGTTCAGATGGCGTCGGCATCCCGTTCGCCAGTCCGCACCCGCACCACGGAATCGACATCGGTGACCCACACCTTGCCGTCACCGATCTTCCCGGTCCGGGCCGCCTCGACGACGGCGTCGACGGTCTTGGCCGACTCGGCTGAGTCGACGAGTACTTCGACCTTCACCTTCGGCACCAGATCCACCGTGTACTCCGCACCGCGGTACACCTCGGTGTGGCCACGCTGCCGGCCGAAGCCGGACACCTCACTGACGGTCAGCCCCTGAATGCCCAGGTTCTCCAGGGCAATCTTGACCTCCTCGAGCTTGAACGGCTTTATGATCGCGGTGATCAGCTTCATGCGGTCAGACTCCTCTACCGGTCAATTCGGAACTGCGCGCTTCGGGATCGGCAGCAGCCATCCCGGTGAGTCCGCCGCCGAGAACCGAGGAGAAGGAGTACGCCGACTCGGCATGTTCCGCCTCGTCGATACCAGAGATCTCGTCCTCCTCGCTGACCCGGAAGCCACCCAACTTCTTCAGTATGGTCCCGATGATGTAACTGACGATGAAGGAGTACGCCATGACGGAGAACGCCGCGATGGCCTGCTTACCGAGCAGCGAAAGGCCGCCGCCGTAGAACAGGCCGCGAGCCGTGCCGTACCCGTGATCGAATCCGACGAAGCCGATCAACAGCGTGCCGGCGAGCCCGCCGACCAGGTGGACGCCGACGACGTCAAGCGAGTCGTCGAAACCGAGCTTGTACTTCAGGCCGACCGCAAGGGCACAGAGTGCGCCGGCGATCAGACCGATCACCAGGCCACCCAGCGGCGACACGAACGCACAGGCCGGGGTGATGGCCACCAGACCGGCAACCGCACCGGAGGCCGCACCGACCGTGGTCGGCTTTCCGTCGCGCAGTTGCTCGACCAGCAGCCAGCTGACCACCGCGGCGCAGGTGGCGACGGTCGTGGTGGTGAAGGCCAGGCCGGCGATGCCGTCGGCGCCACCCTCGGAGCCGGCATTGAAGCCGTACCAACCGAACCAAAGCAGCGAGGCGCCGAGCAGCACGAACGGCACGTTGTGCGGCTTCATCGGATCCCGCCGCCAGCCGACGCGTTTGCCGAGGACGAGACAGAGCGCCAGCCCGGCCGAACCGGCGTTGATATGGACCGCGGTACCACCGGCGAAGTCCTCGGCGTGCAACTTGTTCAGGATCCAGCCGGTACCGAATACCCAGTTGGCCACTGGGAAGTAGACGATGGTGACCCAGACGCTCACGAAGACGGTCCAGCCCCAGAACTTCGTCCGGTCGGCGATCGCGCCGGAGATCAGGGCTGGTGTGATGATGGCGAACATCAGCTGGAACATCGCGAAGACCAGAACCGGAATCTTCAGCGTGCCCCAGGCCTGCGTCAGGACCGCATCTGGGTTGCCGAGCCCGACGTAGTCAGTCGTCCAGCCGATGATGTTGCCTCGCGAGGTACCGAACGACAGGCTGAATCCGAAGATCACCCAGAGGACGCCGACGACGCCCAGGCAGATGAAGTTCATCATCAGCATGTTGAGGACACTCTTGGCACGAACCATGCCGCCATAGAAAAATGCCAGCCCTGGCGTCATAAGCATGACGAGCGCCGCTGAGGCGAGCATCCAGGCGGTGTTCCCCGAGTCGATCACGACCGGGTCGGCCGCTAACAGAATCGCATGTTGCACCCTGCGCTCCTTCGTTGGTGGGATGTCGAAGGCTACGTTGCCCCGAAACGTACGCGAAGATTGTCGGGTGGCTGTTTCACCAATATGCGCGCTCGTGTTTCGGGCAGATTAACGATGCTGAGGCGAAGTTGAGCGGCATCACACCCGATACTTCGCTAGCGTCGGCATCATGCCGAGCGATGCGAGCAGCACGACGAGCCTGACCAAAACCGAAGCAACCGAGCGTGCCCAACTGATCTTTGTCAGTAACTATCAGGTCTCCCTGGACCTAACGTTGGACGGCGCCGAGTTCCACTCCGAGACGGTGGTGACCTTCAGCCGGCGGCCAGACGTCCCCGACGCCGACACCTTCCTTGACGTCAAGCCGTCGCAGCTGTTGAGCGCGGAGCTCAACGGCGCGCCGCTCGACGTTTCGCAACTACGGGGCGGCCGCTTGCCGCTCAGCGGGCTGGCCACCGAGAACGAGCTCCGGATCGTGGCGCGGATGGCGTACTCCGACGACGGCGAAGGCCTGCACCGGCACGTCGACCCCGCCGACGGGCGCACCTACCTGTACGCGATGTCGTTCCTCGACGCCGGGCCACGCTGGTTCGCCTGTTTCGACCAGCCCGATCTGAAGGCGACCTACGACCTGTCGGTGCGCTGCCCGACCGACTGGCTGGTCATCGGCAACGGCGCCGCCAGCCAGCGCGCGCCTGGATCCTGGACGCTGGCCACGACCAAGCCACTGTCCACCTACTTCGTCACGCTGGTGGCCGGCCCGTACCACTCGGTGATCGCCGAGCACGACGGCATTCGGCTCGGCCTGCACGCTCGCGCGTCGCTGGCCGCGCATCTGGACGACGAGGCCGAGGACCTGCTGCGGGTGACGCGGGCATCCTTCGACCGCTACCACGAGCTGTTCGGCATCCGTTACCCGTTCGGGGAATACCACCAGGCCTTCGTCCCAGACTTCAATGCCGGGGCAATGGAAAACCCCGGGTGCGTGACGCTGCGCGACCAGTACGTGTTCCGCAGCGCCGCGACCCACGGCGAGCGCGGCAGCCGGGCCGGCACCGTCGTCCACGAGATGGCCCACATGTGGTTCGGCGACCTGGTCACGATGCGCTGGTGGGACGACCTCTGGCTCAACGAGTCCTTCGCCGAGTACATGGCCCAACGGGTTCGCAGCGAAGTGACCGAGTACGAGGCCTGGACCGAATTCGGAATCCGCCGCAAGGACTGGGGATTCGTCGCCGACCAGTCGCCCTCGACCCATCCGGTGGCGACGAAGTCCGCGCCGGACGCGGAGTCCGCGCTGGCCAACTTCGATGGCATCTCTTACGCCAAGGGCGCCGCAGTGTTGAAGCAGCTGGCGGTCTACCTCGGAGACGAGGTGTTCTTCGCCGGGCTACGGCTGCATTTCGATCGCAACGCCTACGGCAACGCCGACTTCGCGGATCTGATCGCGGCGTGGACCGACGCGGGCGCCGTCGGCCTGCCGGAGTGGGCCGAGCAGTGGCTGCGCACGTCCGGCCTGGACACGCTCACCGCGGAACCGGGCAGCGACGGGGTGCTGCTCCGCCGCAGCTCGCCGGACGACACGCGGCGCCCCCACGCCATCACCGTCGGCGGCTATGACTCAACGGGCCATTTGGTGCTGAGCGAACCGGTTCGGTTGACCGCCGACGAGCAGGTGTTCGGGTTGCCAGCCGGCTCCGACCTCACGGTGGCCATCGCCGATTCCGGCGACGACACCTGGGCCAAGATCCGCTACGGCGACCGCTGGGCGGAGGTCGGCCGGCTACTGCCTGCGTTGTGCACGCCGCCGGGCCGCCCCGCGCGGGTGGTCGTTCTCAACTCGATCAAGGACGCCGTGCGCGACGCCGAGCTCGATCCGTCCGCCGCGCTGTCCACGCTGCTGGCCGCGCTCGTGGTCGAATCGACCGATGTGGTCAGCGGTGAGTTGTTCGCCTTCAGCACCGATCAGCTGGTCGGTCAGTTCACGGCTCCTCGGATGCGACCCGCGGCCTGGGCGCAATTGAACGCCGAAGCCGCGCGGCTGGTGGCGGCCAGTGCGGCCGGATCTGATCTGCAGCTGGTCGCGGCCCGCGCCTGGATCCGCACGACGGCCGCGGCCGGTCCGCTGCAGCAGTGGCTGGCCGGCGAAGCAGTACCAGATGGGGTCGCGATCGATTCCGAGCTGCGCTGGATCGTGCTCGAACGCCTGGCGACGCTCGGTGCGTTGTCCGCCGAAGAGCTGGCCGCAGAGCTCCTGGCCGACCAGAGTGCGTCGGCGGCGACCCATGCGGCCCGCGCTCGTGCGCTGGCCCCGGACCCGGCCGCGAAGTCGGCGGCGTGGGCGCTGCTCACCGAGCCGGCCGGGGAGCGACCGATTTCGGCGTACGAGCTGTACGCGACCGCGGAGGGCTTCTTCCACCCGGCCCAGACCGAGCTCACCGCGCCCTACCTGGCGCGGTACTTCAGCGACATCCCGGCCACCGCGCGACATCGGCGGGGATGGTCGCTCGGGCGCGTCGCCCGGTTGTGCTACCCGCTGACCGCCGCCTCGCCCATGGCCCTGGAGCTACAGGCGCAGGCGTTGGCTCGTCCCGACCTGGATCCCGCCATCCGACGGGCCATGCTGGACGGCGGCGACGTGCTCGGACGGGCCGTGCGGTCCCTGACGCGCTACGCGCCGTCCGAGCTCGACCGGGGCGCGCGATAGGGTTGGGCCCGCTTGAGACGGGGCATTCCCACACGACGTACCGGTGACGAAGGGCAGTGTCCATGGCCGAGATGACGGTTCGCGGTCTGACGATCGCAGTGCATGTGGGTGATCGCGAGAAGGGCCTGGCCTTCTACTGCGCTCTGATCGGGCGCGATCCCGATCTCGGCCCGGATCCCGACTTCTACGAGTGGGAGATCTCCCCCGGCGCCTGGCTGCAACTCGCCACCGGCCGTGAGCAGATCGCGCCGTCCTCGTTCCGGTTGCGGCTACAGGTCGAGGACATCGAGGCCGCCCGGCAGGTGCTGATGAGCCACGGCATCGAACCCGGGCCGACCAAGAAGTTGCCCAGCCTGGTGGCCTTCGCCAATCTGAGCGACCCGTGGGGAAACCCGCTGGGTATCTATCAGGACCTGGGCGGCGTCGTTCCCGGAGCCTGACCCCGAGAAGTTGCCGGATTCAGTCGCCCAGCAAAGCATCGACGAATTGTTCGGGATCGAACGGGGCCAGATCGTCCGGACCTTCACCCAGCCCGATGAGCTTGACCGGCACACCCAGCTCGCGCTGCACACTGATCACGATGCCGCCTTTGGCGGTGCCGTCCAGCTTCGTCAGCACCACGCCGGTGACGTCGGCCACCTCGGTGAAGACCCGCGCCTGGATCAATCCGTTCTGCCCGGTCGTCGCGTCGAGGACCAGCAGGGTTTCGTCAATTGGTCCATGCTTCTCGATGACTCGCTTTACCTTGCCCAGCTCGTCCATCAAGCCGACCTTGGTGTGCAATCGCCCGGCAGTGTCGATGAGGACCGTGTCCACATGCTGATCGCGGCCCTGTTTCACGGCGTCGAAGGCCACGCTCGCGGGATCGCCGCCTTCTGGTCCGCGTACCGTTTCAGCGCCGACCCGAGACCCCCACGTTTGCAGCTGGTCCGCGGCCGCGGCCCGAAACGTGTCGGCGGCCCCGAGCAGCACGGTGCGACCGTCGGCGACCAGGACCCGGGCCAGCTTGCCGCAGGTCGTCGTCTTGCCCGTCCCGTTGACCCCGACGACCAGCACCACGGCCGGCACGTCCCCGGTCGGGACGGTGTGCAGGGTGCGATCGAGTTCGGGCTGCAACGCCCGGACGAGCTCCTCGGCCAGCAACGCCCGTAATTCGCCTTGGCTGCGGGTGCCCAGCACCTGCGTGCGGGTGCGCAACGCGGTGACGATGTCATTGGTTGCGCCGACGCCGACATCGGCGAGCAGTAAGGCTTCTTCGACCTCTTCCCAGGCATCCTCGTCGAGAGCGTCCCGGGACAGCACCGAGAGCAGTCCGCGGCCCAGCGACGTCTGCGATCGGGCCAGCCGGGCTCGCAGTCGCTGCATCCGGCCGGCGGTCGGTTCCGGAACGTCCAGTTCGGGCCGGCGGACCGGCGGCGGCAACACCTCGTCCGCGGGCGGGACATCCGTGTCGGTCGAGCCGGCACCGGCGGTCGACGGCGGGGGCTCGACATCGGGCGGTACCGTCGCCGGCCCGGGAGGTGCAAGCGTGGTCGACCTGCCGGGGCCGGGCGTCGTCGATTCCGGCGGGGCGGTATCGCGCGGTGCGCCCAGCGACCGGCGGCGGCGGGGAATGACCAGCGACGCGGCCAGGCCGGCGGCGACGACGAGCACCACCAGGACGATCACAATCACTTCGAGCACGGGCTCATCCTGTCAGTCGTTAAGGGTGGGGATGCGGGCCGGAAGGTCCGGACGGGCGATCAGCGAGTCTTGACCGCGCCGCCGGTGAGCCAGGTCGTCCAGCTGACGTTCCAGTCGCCGTAGCCGGTGCCCAACTGCATGGCCGGGCCGTTGGCGTTCGGGAACTTGACCACGTCGCCGACCTCGAGGTAGTTGTACAGCCGCTTCGCGTCGTTCGGCAGCAGATTGGTACAGCCGTTGGAGGTGCTGCGCTGCCCGATGTTGGCCACGTTCCACGGGGCGGAGTGCAGGTACTCGCCGCCGTAGGTGAGCCGTTGGGTCCACTGGACGTGCGGGTCGAAATAGCCCGGGCCGGTCATCGAGATATCGGCGCCCTTTTCCATGATGACCTTGGTGCCTCGGGAGGTCGGCGTGTTCGAGGCGCCGAGCGAGACCGGAAACTTGCCGTAGAGCTTGCCGTCGGTCATGACGGTCATGACCAGGGTGGCCGCGTTCACGGTGGCGATCTTGGCCGCCCCGGTCGAGATGGCGAGGGTCAGGCTGTCGTCATAGGTCAGGCCCTTGCCCGCGGTCATGCCCTTCACGGGCAGGCTCATCCGAATCTGGGCGTGTGCCGGCCAGTAGCCGGCCAGCCGATAGTGCGCTTCCATCGCTGATCCCGCGTGGGCGGTTCGTTCGAAGTACCAGGCCCCGCTGGCCTTCTTGCCGTTGACGGTGACCGAGGTTGCCGCGGAAAAAGCGCGGGCGTCGGTGGGGGGCCGATTGAACCAGGCGATGATCGGCATACCCACGCCGAAGCTCGCCCCGTCGGCTTCGAGCAGCGACACGTGGACCGGCTTCGTCGGGACGGCCGGCTTGGTCGGCGCGCTGGTCGAGGGCGTGGCGCTGGGCGACGGCGAACCGGAAACCGGCGATGCGGCCGTGCCGGAAGCCGAGGCGGACGTGGACCCGGCACCGCCGGACACACCAGATGATGCTCCGGCGTTCGGTTGCGGCGCCTGGCTGCAACCGGCCAGCAGACCGACCACCAGCAGGACGGTCACAAGCACGCAGGCACGACGGGACCAGATGACAGGCAGGATCAATCTTCGGGCGACCACGGAGAGCCACGGTACCTGGCGAACCTGCGGGAGAGCTTCGCGAAACGGCCAGTCGCGGTATCCGTGACCGCATCGGCCGGCAAGCTACAACGCCGCAGGCTCCAGCACTTCCGTCGAATCGTGCAGCCGCTGGCTGATCACCTGCGTTATCCCGTCACCGCGCATCGTCACGCCGTACAGGGCGTCCGCGACCTCCATGGTGCGCTTCTGGTGGGTGATGATGATCAGCTGGCTACTGGCCCGCAGCTCACCGATCAAGCCGACCAACCGGCCCAAGTTCACGTCGTCGAGTGCGGCTTCGACCTCGTCCATGACGTAGAACGGGCTAGGGCGGGCGCGGAAAATGGCGACCAGCAAGGCGACCGCGGTCAACGACCGCTCGCCGCCGGACAGCAGAGACAGCCGCTTGACCTTCTTACCCGGCGGCCGGGCTTCCACATCGATACCGGTGAGCAGCATGTCGTCCGGTTCGGTCAGCACCAGGCGCCCCTCCCCGCCCGGGAACAGCGTGGCGAACACGATCTCGAACTCGCGAGCCACGTCGTGGTAGGCGGCCGTGAAAACCTCGAGAATCCGGTCGTCCACCTCTTTCACCACGGTGAGCAGATCCCGGCGGGTGTTCTTCAGATCCTCCAGTTGAGCGGCCAGGAACTGGTGGCGTTCCTCCAGCGCGGCGAACTCCTCCAAGGCGAGCGGATTCACCTTCCCCAGCAACGCCAGATCACGTTCTGCCCGGGCCGCGCGCTTTTCTTGCGTCGGCCGGTCGTACGGACCGGGCGGTGGCGCCACCACCGATTCGCCCCGCTCGCTGGCCACCGTGTATTCGGCCAGTTCCTGGGCCGAGGGCGGCACCAGCTGGTCGGGACCGTAATCGTTGACCAGCACGCTCAGCTCGATGCCGTACTCCTCCACGGCCCGCACCTGCAGAGCCTCGATGCGCAATCGCTGTTCGGCCCGCGCCACCTCGTCGCGGTGCACGGCATCGGTGAGCTGCGCGAGTTCGGCGCCGAGCTCGCGGCCTCGCGAACGGGCCGTGGCCAGCTGGGTTTCCCGCTCCCGCCGGGTCTCTTGCCCGGCGTCGCGTTCGGCGGCGGCCCGGACGAGCAGCGCCGTGAGTTCTTCGAGCGCCACGTCGGCCGCGGCCCGGACCGATTCGGCCACCACGGCCGCTTCGGCGCGCTTGACTCGAGCCGCTTGTTGCTCGGCGCGTGCCTGCCGTTCGGTGTTGGCGGCGCGGGCAAGCTGATCGGCCCGACCGGTCAGCGCGCGGACTCGTTCCTCCTGCGTTCGGACGGCGAGCCGTACGTCCATCTCTGCCTGCCGGGCCTCGGCCACGACAAGCACCCGGGCGTCGCGCTCGGCGACCGAGGGTTCCTGCTCGCTCGGCTCGGCTTCGGCCAGCCGCAGGCGTTCTTCCAGCTCGACCAGACCCGCCAGATCTGAATCGCGGGCCTCCTCGGCCGCGGTGCGAGCCAGATCCAGTCGATCAGCCTCGGCCTCGGCGGCTCGTCCGGCCTGCGCCAGCTCAGCCAGCCGTTCGGCCACCGCGTTGAGCTGGGCGTCCGATTCGTGCAGCGCGACCAGCGTGGACTCCACCGCGGCACCGAGTTCGGCGACCTCGGCGGTGACCGACAGCAGTTCCGAGCCCAGTCGCTCGGCCGTGGCCGAGGCATCGGCCGCGCGCTGTTCCGCTTCATCGACGGCGGCCAGGATCTCGATGGCCCCGGGGCTGCTGGACGAACCGCCGAAAGCCCAGTTACGACTCAGCACGTCACCGTCCCGAGTGACTGCGCGCAGCCTCGGATCATCCACGATGACCGCGACCGCCGCAGTGAGGTCGTCCACCAACACGACACCGGCCAGCGCCTGCGTCACCGCAACCTGAAGTGCGGGCGGAGCAGTGACAACCTCGACCGCCCAGCGGGCGCCGAGCGGTAGCGGTTGCTGCGCGCCGCCCGGATCGGGCGAACCACCACCGACGAGCAAGCCGGCTCGGCCTGCCTCGGCAGACTTCAACAACGCCAGCGCGGCCGTTGCGTCGGCGGAGTCAGCGACCGCGACGGCGTCGGCCAGCGCACCCAGGGCGGCGGTGATCGCCGCCTCATAACCGGCCTGCACCGACAACAAGGCTGCGACCGAGCCGAGTACCCCGGGCAGGTCCGCGCCGGCGGCCAGCAGCGCTCCCGCGCCGTCCTTGCGCTCCAGACCCATCGCCAACGCCTCGCGTCGCGCCGTCCAGGTCGAGTGTTCGCGCTCAGCGTCGCGTTCGGCGGTGCGGAGTTCGTCCAGCCGGGCCTTGGCCTGCTCATAGCCCGCGACCGCATTCTCGTGCCTGCTGTCGAGGTCGAGTTCGCCGTCGTCGAGAGCGCCCACTTCGCCCTGGGCCTGAGCCAGTTCGGCGGCCGAGGCGGCGGCCCGTTGCCGAGTCTGTTCCGCGGCCGCGCCGATCCGGGCAATCTCATCGCCGCCGGCCGAAGCGCGGGTGCGCAACGCGTTGACCTGGCCCGCAAGTTTTGCCAAGCCCTCGCGCCGGTCGGCCACCGCCCGCGCGGCGGCGACCAGGGCGCGTTCTGAATCGGCCAGGGTTCGTTCGGCGTCCTGCCGGCTGCTGACCGCCGCTGCGAGGTCGGCCCGGCTGGCCTCCAGCGCGGCGACCATGGTGGTTTCACGTTCCCGAAGCTCAGCCGCCTCGGCGTCCAGCTCGGCCGGATCGCGACCGCGGCGCTCCTCTTCGGCGAAGTCGGCGAGGTGGCGCAATCGCTCGGCCGCGAGGGTCCGGGTGCCGCGGAAGCGTTCCTGTTGGGAGGACAGCGTGAAGAAGATCTCTTGGGCGGCCGTTACCGCGGGCGCGTCGGCCGCCAGCGACTTCTCCAATTCCGTTTCCGCGGCGGTGGCTTCGGCCAGCGCCTGTTCCACGGAGCTACGGCGGGCACGCATCGCTTCTTCGTCCGCGACTTCGGCTTCGACCGTGTGCTGCAACGTGATCAGGTCGTCGGCAAGCAGCCGGAGCCGGGAATCGCGCAGTTCCGATTGCACGCCCGCGGCCCGCCGGGCCACTTCGGCCTGCCGCCCGAGCGGCTTCAGCTGCCGGCGCAGCTCACCGGTCAAGTCGTTGAGTCGGGTCAGGTTGGCCTGCATGGCGTCGAGCTTGCGAACCGCGCGCTCTTTGCGCTTGCGGTGTTTGAGAACGCCCGCGGCCTCTTCGATGAAACCTCGTCGATCCTCCGGCCGAGCCTGCAGGACGGAGTCCAGCTGGCCCTGGCCGACGATGACGTGCATCTCGCGGCCGATGCCGGAGTCGGAAAGCAGCTCTTGGATGTCGAGCAGCCGGGCGCTGTCACCGTTGATCTCGTACTCGCTCGCGCCGTCGCGGAACATCCGCCGGGTGATCGACACCTCGGTGTAGTCGATCGGCAATGCGTTGTCGGTGTTGTCGATCGTCAGCGTGACTTCGGCCCGGCCCAGCGGCGGACGGCCCGCGGTCCCGGCAAAGATGACGTCTTCCATCTTGCCGCCGCGCAGGGCTTTGGCGCCCTGCTCGCCAAGCACCCAGGCGATCGCGTCAACGACATTGGACTTGCCGGACCCGTTCGGGCCGACGACCGCGGTGATCCCGGGCTCGAAGCGAAGCGTGGTGGCCGAGGCGAAGGACTTGAAGCCCTTCAGGGTCAGCGACTTGAGATGCACACGGGCTCCGGTCGGGGTACGTCAGCGGGGTTTAACCCGAGAGGCTACCCGCGCTGGTGTGCCACGACGCTCAGGCCAGCGCAGATTCCGAGCTGGTAATTCGATGAAGTTCGTCGAGGAAGTTGGCGGACTCGCGTTCGGTGCGAAGCTGCGCGAGTTCTGCTTCCAGATCACGAATGCGTACTCGCAGACGAGCCGCTTCCTCGATGAGATGTAGATCAGCTGTGGTGGGGAGGTGTCCCAATAACGCCCTGGCCATGTGACGACCTTTCACGGACGAACTCGACTGTCGCAGCGGGCCAACAAGCGGTCAGGGTGAGCCTGACATAAGCGTCGTGAGCCGTCGGGGATCAGCCGGTCGAAAAAACGGATTTCTGTCACACCATGGTGACACTGCAATCGCCCAGAAACAAATCCCTGCTTATGTGTGTTGCCTCGTATTCACTGTGAACACCTGCCGCACACTGGCCGGTCGCCGGATAGACCGCAATTGTTCACTTTTCCACGAACCCGGTCAGCTGACCGTGGGCGGCGCTGAACCGTTCACCCACCTCGTCCACCCGGCCGGGAGCGTCCGCGCCGTGCAGCCGGGACAGCAGCGAACGCAGGTCAGGTTCGGCTCCCTCGGCCACCACCTCGACCCGGCCGTCGGCCAGATTCTTCGCCCACCCGGTGAGCCCGAGTTCGAGCGCCCGGGCCCGCGTCCACCAGCGGAATCCGACCCCCTGGACGTCACCGTGCACCCAGGCGGTCATCCGAACATCCGTCATCCCCGTACCCCGTCGGCTCCAGTTCGGCGTCGGGGAACCGGCTGGCAGACCGGACAGAAGTAGGACGAGCGGTTCATCCAGGCCACCCGGCTGATCGGCGAACCGCAGCGCGGACACGCTTGGCCGACCCGTCCGTACGCGTTCAACGACCGGTCGAAGTAGCCGCTCTGCCCGTTGACGTTGACGTACAACGAATCGAAGGACGTGCCGCCGGCGGCGAGCGCGTCACCGAAGACGGTTCGCAATTGCGACACCAACGATCGCAGCGTCGGCCGGCTGAGCCGATCGGTGGGACGATCCCCGTGCAGTCGAGCCGCCCACAGCGCTTCGTCGGCGTAGATATTGCCCACGCCCGAGATCGACGACTGATCCAGCAGCGCACGCTTGATCGTGGTGTGCCGGCCCCGAACCCGCCGTACCCAGCCTTCGTCGTCGAATTGCGGATCCAGCGGGTCACGGGCAATGTGGGCGATGCCGCTCGGTACCGTGTCGGCGCCGTCCACGGTGGGCACCAGCTTGTCCAGATGCAGGCCGCCGAATGTCCGTTGATCGACGAATCGGAGTTGCTGCCCGGCGTCGGCGAAGCTGAACCGCGCTCGCAGATGTGGTCCGTCGTCGGCGTCCGCCGCGAGCACCAGCAACTGGCCACTCATCCCCAGGTGGGCGATCAGGCAGTCCGGGCCGCCGTCGAGCGGTAGCCACAGGTATTTGCCGCGCCGCTGAGCCGAGCTGATCGTTCGACCGGCCAGCCGAGCGGCGAAGTCCGCGGCCCCAGGCAGATGCCGACGGCCAGCCCGGGGATGCAGCAGGTCGAAGGTGTCGATCGTGCGACCGACCACCCACCGTTGCAGTCCGAGGCGGACGGTTTCCACTTCGGGAAGTTCGGGCAAGCCGTCTCAGGCTTCCACGTTGAGGGCGCGCCAGGCCGTTTCGGCGGCGGCCTGCTCGGCTTCCTTCTTGTTGCGACCCGGGCAGGCGCCGTACTGCTGGCCGCCCACCAACGCCGATGCCGTGAACGCCTTGGCGTGGTCGGGGCCTTCGGAGGTGATCACGTACTCCGGGACACCAAGCCCGCGGAGCGCGGTCAGTTCCTGCAGGGAGGTCTTCCAGTCCAGCCCGGCGCCGTGCGCGGAGGCGTTGGCCATCACCGAATCGAAGAGCCGATGCACGACCTCGGACGCGACCGCGATGCCGTGCTCGAGATGAATGGCACCAAGGATCGCCTCCAAGGTGTCGGCCAGGATCGAGGACTTGTCGCGGCCACCGGTGGCGTCCTCGCCCCGCCCGAGCAGGACGTACTTGCCGATGCCGTCGTCGCCGATGCCCCGGGCGACATCGGCGAGCGCGCGCATGTTCACCACCGAGGCCCGCAACTTGGCGAGCTTGCCTTCGGGAAGCTCCGGGTGGGCGCGATACAACGACTCGGTGACCACGATGCCGAGCACCGAATCGCCGAGGAATTCCAGTCGCTCGTTGTGCGGGACGTCGCCGTTCTCGTAGGCGAACGAGCGATGGGTCAGGGCACGACGGAAAAGCTCGGCGTCCATTTCGACGCCGAGCTCAGCCGCGAGCTCAGCCGGATCTGCGGCCGACGGAGTTCTGCCCGCCTTCACGGATGTGCCCTCTGAAGCGGCCACTCGCTGATCAGACTGCGAGGACCTGCCGGCCGTCATACTGACCGCAGGCGGCGCAGGCGGTGTGCGGCAGCTTGGGCTGTCCACAGGCGCGGTTCGGACAGGTGACGAGCGTCGGGGCGGTGGTCTTCCACTGCGAGCGACGCGACCTGGTGTTCGACCGCGAGGTCTTCCGCTTCGGCACGGCCACGGCGGTTACTCCTGACTATTGTTCGGATCGTACGGACGGCTCGCGCCACTGTAGGTGACGCGGTCAGCTTCACGGTTGAGTGTCGCTGCGGGTTTCACTTCGGGTGTCGCGGTGGGACTCACTGCTGGCCTCACCGAACCGCTCGGCGAGAGCGGCCCAGCGAGGATCGAGCTGGGTGTGCGTGTGATCGGCCGGCAGGTCGTCGAGCCGTTCTCCACAATCGGAGCACAAACCGGCGCAATCGGCTTGGCACAGCGGCGTCAGCGGCAAGCTGAGGACCACCACGTCACGCACGACCGGCTCGAGATCGAGATGATCGCCCTCGAGTCGGCTGACCTCATCCTCGTCGGTGGTTTTCTCGGTCAGGCTGTTCGGGTAAGCGAACAACTCGACGAAGTCGACCTCCAGCGCGTCGGTGAAACCGATGAGACACCGCCCGCACTCACCGCGCAGCTCTGCCGTGACCGAACCGGTCGCCAGGACCCCTTCGGTAACCGACTCGATGCGAACGGTCAATGCCATGGGCGAGCCCTCGGGCACCCCGATCATGTCCAGGCCTAGCTGCGCAGGTGCTGCCATCGGCCGCTCGTAGGTCCGGCTCAAACCCGGGCGTCGCCCCAACTCCCTGGTGTCCAGGACGAACGGGCTACGCGGGTTCACGGTGACCTTCGGGTCGTACGGTTGGGAATCGATCTCAGCAACAACTACGCGGAAATTCGGTCTGACTGTGCAGCACAGCTCGGACATGGATCTGGCCGTCGTTCAACATACCTGAGCGGCGGGCCCACCCGGAAATCAGCGATCAGCGCCGCGGCACCCGGCCGCACCCTGTCGGGTCGGCCGACGCACGAGCGCAGCACCGGAGCGCCGGAGCCGGAGCGCGGCGCCGGAGCCGGAGCGCGGCGCCGGAGCGCCGGAGCGGTCGGCTGCTACGCAGGCGCGGTGCCCTCGTCGGCTGGGGCGTCTGAGCCGGCTGGGTCGACTGGGCCGACTGGGTCGACTGGGTCGAGCGAACCGGCTGGGTCGAGCGGGCCGAGCGCGGCCCGGCCATTGTCGGCGGTGGCCGCCATTCGCCGCAGCTGGTCGGCCAGCTCGGACAGCGTGCGGTCAGCGTAGCCGCGAGCGTCGGTACGCATTTGCCCGGCGTAGCCGCGTGCCTGACCGCGTTGTTCTACCGCGTACTCGTCGGCCTGCTCCCGGACCTGAGCCGCGTACCGCTCGGCCTCGGCCCGCAAGCGCGCGGACTCGGCCGTCGCCAGTTGGTGCACGGTGGCCGACGAGACCAGCTCGCCCTGTTCGGCCAGCGCCGCCTGCCGACCCTGGTGGGCTTCGGTACGAGCCGCCGTGATCAAGGCCTCGGATTCGGCCGTCGCCGCCGCCACCAGTTCCCCGGCCGTGGCGCGCGCCGATTCGGTCAACTCGGTGGCCTCCGCCTGCGCCGCCGCGACCAGCGTGTCGCGATCGGCCACCATCCGGCGGGCCGCGGCCATCTCTGGCGGCAACACTTCGCGCAGGGCGTCGAGCAGGTCGAGGGTTCGCTCCCGAGGTACGACGCAGGACGAGGACATCGGCACCGTCCGGGCCGTCTCCACCAGCTCGACCAGCTCGGTCAGGATCTCATCGGCCCGGGCCAGGGTGTAGTCGGTCATCGCGAGCGGCACGTCCTCAATCAGGTCGGGTGGCTTGATGCAGCCGCGTCGATCAGTCGTCGTCCTGGTGGCGCTCGGCAATGCGGGCGATCAGATGCTGATGCACCAACTCAGGCACCAGGCTGCTGACGTCTCCACCATAGGTCGCGATCTCTTTCACCAGGCTGGAGGCCAGGAAGCTGTACTCGGGGTTGGTCGGCATGAACATCGTGTCGATGCCGGTCAGCCCACGGTTCATCTGCGCCATCTTCAATTCGTAGTCGAAATCGCTGACGGCTCTGATGCCCTTGACGATGACCGGGATCGAGTTTCGCTGGCAGTAGTCCACCAGCAGCCCGTGGAACGAATCGATGCGCACGTTCGGATACTTACTGGTCACCTCACGAAGCAACGAGAGTCGCTCCTCGACGGTGAACAGCGTGCTTTTGGTCTTGTTGACCAGCACCGCGACGACGACCTCGTCGTAGAGGTCGGCGGCCCGGCTGATGATGTCGAGGTGGCCGTTGGTCACCGGATCGAACGATCCCGGACACACCGCCCGGCGGATCTTCTCCTGAGCCATTGCGGCCTTTCTCCTGGTTGATGGGTCAGTCGCGGCGACCGTACCAAAGACGCGCCTCACCGTAGCGGCGCTCTTTCCATCCTGTGAGCTGATCCGGCCAATCCGGCTCCGGATCGCGCGAGGACCGCTCCACCACGACGAGGCCGTCCTCGGCCAGCAAACGATCGTCGGCCAGAGCCGACAGCAGCGCTGCCACCGCCGCTGCGTCGAGGTTGTACGGCGGATCGGCGAAGACCACGTCGAACGGTCCTTCCAGCCCCGCCGTGATCAGATACGACTCGGCCGTGATTCTGCGCACTGTCGCGCCGGGTATGCCGACGGCGGCGATGTTTGCGTCGATCACGGCAGCTGCGCCTCGATCGGATTCGACCAGCACCACCGCCTCGGCGCCCCGTGAGAGTGCTTCCAAACCGACCGCGCCGGAACCGGCGAACAGATCCAGGAAACGCACCTCGGTCAGGTCGAGCTCCGAAGCCAAGGTGTTGAAGAGTCCTTCGCGAGCACGTTCGGACGTGGGCCGGGTTCGTTCGGGCGGTACGGCCAGGCGGCGTCCCCTGGCCTCGCCACCGATGATCCGCATCACGGCGCTAGACCTTAGCGGGCGGCTGGGATCGGGCGGCAATCAGGATTTCTGCAGAAACTCGGTGCGCTCGGAGTCGAGTGAGCTCCATAGGAACTCGCTGAGTTCTGGGTGCGCGCTCAGCGTCGGGTCGGCGTCGATGACTTGCTGGGCCTCGACCCGGGCGGTGCGGATCAGCTCCTCGTCGCCGAGCAAGGACAGCAGCTTCAGCTGGGACCGGCGACCCGATTGGGCCGCACCCAGGACGTCGCCCTCCCGGCGCTGGCGCAGATCCAGCATGGCCAACTCGAATCCATCGCGGGTCGCGCTGACCTCCTGCAGGCGGACGAACGACGGGTGCGCGATCGGCAGCCTGCTCACGAGCAGACACAAGCCCGCCAGCTCGCCTCGTCCGATCCGCCCACGAAGCTGGTGCAGCTGCGACACCCCGAACCGATCGGCGTCCAGCACCACCATCATCGACGCATTGGCCACGTTGACGCCCACTTCGATGACCGTGGTGGCCACCAGCACCTGACAGTCGCCGTCGACGAAGGCCTGCATCACCCGGGTCTTTTCCTCGGCCGGCAGCCGACCGTGCATCACGCCGAGGCGGACGTGCGCCAGCGGGCCGGCCGCCAATTCGGCCGCGGTGTTGAGCACCGACACCGTCTGCCCGGCCGTCTCGTCGTCGACCGCGCCACCGTCTCCGGCGAGTCCGTCGGTGTCGTCGCCCGCACCGTCGCCGATCCGCGGGCAGACCACGTACACCTGGTACCCCTGCGCCACCTCCTCGGCGATCCGACTCCACACCCGGTCCATCCACTCCGGTTTCTCGGCCGCCGGCACGACCTGGGTTTTCACTTCCTTGCGACCGGACGGAAGTTCGCGCAGCTCGGACGTCTCCAGGTCGCCGAAGACGGTCATCGCCACGGTGCGCGGGATCGGGGTGGCCGTCATGACCAGCAAGTGCGGCGGCGCCACGGCTTTGCCGCGCAGGGCGTCGCGCTGCTCGACTCCGAACCGGTGCTGCTCGTCGACCACGACCAGGCCCAGGTCGGCGAATTGCACGTTGTCCTGCAGTAGCGCGTGCGTGCCCACGACGATGCCGGCCGCGCCCGAGGCGATGTCGAGCAACGCCGCCCGTCGAGCCGCGGTGGACATCGAGCCGGTCAGCAGCACGACCGCGGTGCCCTGCTCGGCCCCGCCGAGTTGATTGGCATGGGCCAGCGAGCCCAGTAGTTCGGTGATGGTGGCCAGGTGCTGGGTCGCCAGCACTTCAGTCGGCGCCAACAGCGCGGCCTGGCCGCCGGCGTCCACCACCTGGAGCATGGCGCGCAACGCGACCACGGTCTTGCCCGAGCCGACCTCGCCCTGCAACAGCCGCTGCATCGGGTGCTCGGCGGCCAGCTCACGAGCGATCTCATCGGCGATCACCGCCTGCTCGCCGGTGAAGGTGAACGGCAACCGCTCGCCGAAGGCGTCGACCAGGCCCCCAGCGCGCGGCGGCCGGGCGATGGCCGGATTGGCGGCGTTGGCGTGCCGGCGCTGGGCCAGCACGAGCTGCACCCCGAAGGCCTCGTCGAAGGCCAACCGGTTCCGGGCCTGCTGCCGCTCGGCCCGATCAGCCGGTCGGTGGATCTGCCGGATCGCGCGGTCCACGTCGAGGAGCCCGACGCGGGCGCGAAGTTCGAACGGCAACGGGTCGGCCACCTCGTCGAGCTGGTCGAGCACTAACCGGACACATTTGGCCACGGTCCAACTCGGTATCCCGCTGGCGGCCGGATAGACCGGGATGAGGGCGCCGGCGAAGTCGTCGGCCCGAAGTTCGTTCTCGCCGTCTCCGTCGCCATCATCGAGCAGGATGTAGTCAGGCTGATTCAGTTGCAGCTTGGTCCGGAATCGGGTCACCTTGCCCGAGAAGAACCCGCGCCGGCCCGGCCGCAGCTCCTTTTCCCGCCAGGGCTGATTGAAGAAACTCAGCGTGGCCTGCCGACCGCCGGCGCTGATTACGACCTCGAGCAGATTCAGTTTGCGACCGGGGATGCGCCGGGATTTCGCCGAGCTGACCTCGGCCTGCACGGTGACCTCGTCGCCTTCGACGAGCTGGGACAGGTCGGTGAGCTCGCCCCGTTCAGCGAAACGTCTCGGGTAGTGGTGCAACAGGTCGGCGACGGTGACCAGCGCCAATCCTTTGTCCAGGGAATTCGCGGTCCGGCCACCGAGCACGTCGCGCAGCAGCGTGTCCATCGTCGCCACGGGCTACTCCACGCCGATCAGCAGCGGGAAGTTCGGTTGGCCACCCAGGAAGCGGTTGATCTCGACCAGCGGGTGGTTCGAGCGGACGAAAGCCGCCACGACATCCGCGGCGGCACCGGCGGCGTCCCCGCTGCCGGCCAGCACGGTGACGAGCTCGCCGCCGGCGGCAATCAGCCGGGACACCAGTGAGCAGCCCATAGCGCTGATGTCGGATCCGATCTCGACGACCTCACCGTCGATGAGCCCCAGCACATCACCGGCCTGGCACCGGCCGGCGTAGGTGATGGACTCGCGGACCGCCACCGTCACCTCGGCGAATCGGGTCCCGGCCGCCGCCTCGGCCATGGCGATCACGTCGTCGTCAAAGCGGCGAGCCGGATCGTGGACAGCGACCGCGGCCAGGCCCTGCACCGCGGACCTGGTCGGGATCACCGCGACCTCGACGCCGCGGGACCGGGCCTCGGCCGCCGCCAGCTGGGCCACCGCCAGCACCGCCCCGGCGTTGGGCAGCAGGATCACCCGGACGGCATCGGTCGCCAGTACCGCGTCGAGCACTTCGATGGTGGACGGGTTGTCGGCGGGACCGCCTTCGACCACGGCGACCTGCTCGGCGCGGAACAGCTCGATCAGCCCGGCGCCGGGGGCAATGGCCACGATCCTGGTGCCGAGCCGCGTGCCGGCGGTTTCGAGCGGTCCGGTTCGATCGGCCAGCCGGCTGACCCGCACCTGTTCCGGACGTCCCGCGACCAGCCCGAGCTCGATGGCCGCGCCGATGTCCTCGGTGTGCACGTGCACGCTGAACTGACCGTCTCCGGTGCCCGCCACGACGATCGAGGTGCCGATGTGCCCGAGCTCGGCCCGGACCCGCGCGGCCCCGACATCATCGGTCTGCAGCAGGTATTGCACTTCGTAGCCACCGTCGGCCTGAGCGGCGTGACCACGTTCGTCGGAGGCTCCGGAATGCTCGTGCCGCCCGGCCTCCGCAACATGGCCGGCGCCGGCTCGCGCCACCCCGGTCACCACCAGGGCCAGCGATTCCAGCACCACAACCAGGCCGCGGCCACCGGCGTCCACCACCCCGGCACGGGCCAACACGTCAAGCTGTCCGGTGGTACGGCGCAGCGCCAGATCCGCGCCAGTCAAGGCCGCCAGCACCGTTTCCGACAATCGCTGCTGGGGATCCGTGCCCGAGGCATCGTGAGCCGAGGCGGCCTCCGCGGCGGCGCGCAGCACGGACAGGATGGTGCCTTCGACCGGCTCGGCCACCGCCTCGTAAGCCGCTGAGGTGGCCCGCTGCAACCCGTCGACGAGATGGGCCGACCCGCCCGCGTCCACCCCGGCAAAACCCTCGGCCAGCCCGCGCAACACCTGCGAGAGGATGACGCCGGAATTGCCGCGGGCGCCGAGCAGCGCGCCGCGAGCCATGATGCGTAACACCGATCCCGCCCCGGTCGACTCGTCGGCGGCGACCGCGTCGGCTGCGCAGCGCAGCGTCGAAGCCAGGTTCGTACCGGTGTCGCCGTCCGGAATCGGGAAGACGTTCAACGCGTCGATCTCACTCTGGCAGCGCACCATCGCCGTCGTCGCGTCCGAACACCAGCGGCGTACCGCGGCGGCGTCCAGCAGCGCTTGCATTGGTGGCCTCCTGCCGGTACCGAGCTGGTGCGTGGCGTATCAGGACCCGTCAGTTGCTCGTCTGGACCCATCCGGTGCTCGCCGGATTCGCGGAATGAAACACTACTGGCCGTCAGCGTCAGGCTACGGCTGTTCCGGTTTTGAGCCAGGCTGCCCGCCTGGCTACACTGGGCGGGTTGTTCAGTGGATGCCGGCGACCAGCTAGCATCGGTCAGCACGCACGGCCGCTGGACGATCCTCATATCCGGCCCGCGCCGGCACATCGTTACCTGAAGAAGGAGTCCATTGTGGCCAGCCACTGCGACGTCTGCGGCAAAGGGCCCGGCTTCGGCATGTCCGTCTCGCACTCCCACCGACGTACGCACCGCCGCTGGAACCCGAACGTGCAGACGGTCCGCGCCCTGGTAGCGCCCGGCACCCGCCGCCGCGTGACCGTGTGCACATCCTGCCTGAAAGCCGGCAAGGTCACCCGCGCCTAAGCATTGAGCGAGCTAGCAGCTCTAGGCAGCTAGCCGCGATCCAGCTCGAAATACGCCGAAGGCCGAGTCCACCCGGACTCGGCCTTCGGCGTATCAGCTCCGCGTATCAGCGGAAATGCTCGTGGCCACCGTCCGGCCAGCGCACACCGTCGACGCGCACGCCGGAACCGGAGTTGACCATCCCGATAGGCGTCCACTCTGACGGCAGGGACGCGAAGTTCGGAAAGGTCGCCACCAGGGCGTAGTCGTCACCGCCGGTCAGGATCCAGCTCATCGGGTCGACGTTGAGCGCCGAGCCGACGTCGCGCAGCTTCGGCGGGGCGATCAGGGCCGCCGCCCGGATATCGATCCGTACCTCGCTGGCCTCGGCGATATGGCCCACATCCGCGATCAGCCCGTCCGAAACGTCGGTCATCGCGGTGGCGCCGAGTGCGGCGGCGCGTGGACCCTGGGCGTACGGCGGTTCAGGACGACGATGCGCATTGACCACCTGTACCGGCGAGCGAAACCCGCGCGCGAGCGTGGCGAAACCGGCGGCGGCCCAACCCAGCCGTCCGCTCACCGCCAGCACATCACCGGAACGCGCCCCGGACAACAGCACCGGGTCCCGCCCCTGCAGGTCGCCGAAGGCGGTCACGCCGAGGATGATCAGGTCGGCCGCACTGACATCGCCGCCCACCACGACCGCGCCCACCTCGGCGCATTCCTCGGCGAAGCCGGCCACCAGCCCGTCGACCCAGCTGACCTCGAGTTCGGGCGGCAGGCCAAGGGCAACCAGCAACGAGCTCGGCTGCGCGCCCATCGCCACGATGTCGGCGAAATTGCGTGCCGCGGCCTTACGCCCGATGTCGTGAGCGGTCGACCAGTCCCGGCGGAAATGCCGATTCTCCAGCAGCAGATCAGTGGACGTCACAACCTTGCCGTCCGGCAACGCCAGCACGGCCGCGTCGTCACCGGGACCGACCACGACGGTCGCGCCGGCTGATTCCTGCTGCTCCCCCGCCCACCCGGTCTCGGGCGTACGGCTGCCACCGAGGGCAGCGATCATCCGCCGGATCAGCCCGAACTCTCCCAGTTCGGCCACGGTTCTCGGCTCGGTAATGTCGTCCGCCTCCTAGATGGTGCTCAGATGCACGCAGAGGAATCTTCACACGTCGCGAAATCTGCGCTGCGCTAGGTTCTACGGGTCAGGTTTGCGCTCCCCCCACCCACACCGCGGATCCCCCAGCGCAACCGCCCGAACCGAGAGGAGGCGTCATGGCCCAGTCGGTCAACGCCTACATCCTGATCCAGACCGAGGTCGGTCGGGCGGCGGCTGTAGCCACTGAGATTGCCGCGATCGACGGGGTTACCTTGGCCGAGGACGTCACCGGCCCGTACGACGTCATCGTGCGCGCCGAGGCCCGTGACATGGACGAATTGGGCCGGCTCGTCGTTGCCCGGGTGCAGGGCGTCAGCGGGATCACCCGCACGCTCACCTGCCCGGTGGTACACCTCTGAAGCCGGCCTCGATCAGCGAGGAACGCCACCATCGACCGGACCCAGCGCCGAGCTGCGCTCATCGCTACCGCCCTGGCCCTACCGCTGGCGGTGCTGCTCGCCTTCATCCTGTCCGCGCACCGGTCCACCTCAGGTGATCCGAACGCGGACGGCTCGTCCAGTCCGTCCGGTCCGTTGCCGGCCGTCACGGTGGCCGCCCCGCCGCCGCCCAGCGACGCCACTCAAGCCGCGTGCGTCCAAGTCTTCGCCAAGCTACCGGTCCAACTCGGCGACCTGGCCCCGCGGCGTACCGACACCGACTCCTCATTCGTCGCGGCCTGGGGCGACCCGGCCGTCGTGCTTCGCTGCGGGGTGAGCCGGCCGGCCGAGCTGGCGCCCGATTCCGCCGCCTTCATCATCAACGTCGACGGCGTCGAATGGTTACCCAGCCAGACCAAGGACGCCAACGTCTTCGTCAGCACCGATCGAGCCGTCTACGTCGAGGTGAGCGTCCCCAAGCGCATCGTCGTCCAGCCGTTGCCGACGCTGGCCGATGCCGTCGCCGTGCTGCCCGCAGTGTGCCTCGACCAGAACCTGCAAGGCACCGTGCCTACCGCCAAGCTGTGCACCCGCCGGCCCTGAGCCAGGCACCGCCGCACCGAGAGCGGCACCAGCACCAGCACCGGGAGCAGCAGGCCGACGTCAGCGCCGGCCGCCGTCAGCGGCGAGCGAGTGCGGTGGCCACCAGGCGGTCGATCAGCTCGGTGTAGCTGACGCCGGATTCGGCCCACATCTTCGGGTACATCGAGATCGGCGTGAAGCCCGGCATGGTGTTCACCTCGTTCACCGTCAACGTGCCGTCCTCGGCGAGGAAGAAGTCGACTCGGGCCAGTCCGGCGCAGTCCAACGCCGTGAAGGCGTCACACGCAGCCTGTTGCACGGCCTTGAGGGTGCCCGAATCGAGTTCGGGCGGGATATCGTAGTCGCTGGCGTCCTCGAGGTATTTCGCCTCGAAGCTGTACCAGTCGTAGTCGGCGTGCAGTTTGATCTCGGCGGGCAGGGACGCGGTGACGGTGCCGTCGGCGTCCTGCAGCACCCCGCATTCGATCTCACGGCCGACGCAGGCACGCTCGATGAGCAGCTTGTCGTCGTGCCCGAAGGCCAGCGCCAGTGCATCCGGCAGCTCGTCGTAGTCCCGTACCTTCGTGATGCCCACGCTGGAGCCGGCCCGAGCCGGTTTGACGAACACCGGCAGGCCCAGGTGCGCGATGTCGACACTGGACACCGGCTGGCCGCGGCGAACCACCAGGTAGTCGCCCACGTTCAGCCCGGCGGCCTTGAGCACCGTCTTGGTGAAGGCCTTGTCCATCGCCACCGCGCTGCCCAGGACCCCGGAGCCGACGTAGGGAACGCCAGCCATTTCCAGCAGGCCCTGGATCGTGCCGTCCTCGCCGAAGCTGCCGTGCAGGATCGGGAACACCACCTCGACCGTGCCCAGCAGGGCAATCGCGGAACCCGACTCGAAGACGGCCACCTCGGACCAGGCTGGATTGCCGGCCACCACCTCGGGCAGCCGGCCGTCGGTGATCTGCAGCTGCGCGGGATCGGCGATGGTGCGGATCCAGTTGCCGCCCCGGGTGATGCCGACGGTGACGACCTCGTAGCGAGCGGGATCGAGTGCGGCCAGCACGCTGCCGGCGCTGACCACCGAGATGGCGTGTTCGCTGCTTTTACCGCCATACACCAGGGCGATCCGGATCCTGTCGGCCATGGACACCGAGGCTAGCGGATGCTCACTCGCTCTTGGTGGATCGACTCATCAACCGGCGCATCGCGTGCTGCGGACTCGAGCCGCGATGGCATACCGACTCGACCTCGCGAACGAGCGGCACGTCGACGCCGTAACGATCGGCCAGGGCCAGGATGGCGATGCAGGACTTGACCCCCTCCGCCACCTGCCCGTGGGTAGCGGCCTGCGCCTCGGCCAGCGACTCGCCCCGGCCCAGTCGCTCGCCGAAGGTCCGGTTGCGTGACAACGGGGAAGCGCAGGTGGCCACCAGGTCGCCGAGCCCGGCCAGTCCCGCGAAGGTCGCCTGGTCCGCGCCCAGTGCGGTGCCCAGCCGCGACGTCTCGGCCAGCCCCCGGGTGATCAGCGAGGCAACGGTGTTGTCGCCGAAACCCATCCCGACCGCCATCCCGCAGGCCAGCGCCATCACGTTCTTCACCGCGCCGCCGAGTTCGGTGCCGATCACGTCGGTGTTCGTGTACGGGCGGAAGTAAGGGGTGGCGCACGCGCGCTGCACCAGTTCGGCGCGGGCCGCGTCCGTGCAGGCGATGACGGTCGCGGTGGGCTGGCCGAGCGCGATCTCGGGTGCGAGGTTCGGACCGGACAGCACCGCGACCCGGTCGGCGCCGGCGTGCGCCACCTCCGCGATCACCTCGCTCATCCGCTTCGTGCTACCGACCTCGATGCCCTTCATCAGGCTCACCAGAGTCGCGTCGGCGCCGATGTCAGCCGCCCACCCGGCCAGGTTGGCCCGCAGCGACTGGGCCGGGATGGCGAGCACCACCAGCTCGGCCCCCGCGATCGCGGACCGGGCATCCGCGGTCGCCGACAGGCCGGCGGGCAGTTCCACGCCGGGCAGGTACTCGGGATTGGTACGCGTGCAGCAGATCACTTCGGCCAGCTCGGCCCGGCGAGCCCAGATCGTGGTCTCGGTACCGGCGTCGACCAGCACCTTGGCGAAGGTCGTACCCCAGGATCCGGCGCCGAGCACAACGGCCCTCATCCGGCCACCTTCGGTTCGGCCCCGCCGTCGGCTTCGGGTGAGCGGGGGTCGCCGCGGACGTAGCGGACGAACTCGGCCGGTGGCTCGCCGGTTCGCAGCCCGGCCACCTGCGCGGTGACCGCCCACATGATCCGATCGGTCATCTCACGCAACACCTCGGCGCTGGCTGGCCGTCCCGCGAACTCGGCGAGCTGTACCGGGGCGCCGGCCGAGATCGAGACGTGCTTGCGCGGCACCGGGCGGAACCGGCGCGCGTAGACGTTGAGGAATTCCTGCGCTCCCCACTGGCCGACCGGAATGACCGGCACGTCCGGGGCCAGCAATGCCAGCCGGGCGACGCCGGTCTTGGCTTGCATCGGCCAGAAATCCGGTTGCCGGGTGACGGTGCCCTCGGGATAGATGATCACGACCTCGCCCCGGCTCAAGGCCTCGACCGCGCCGCGCAAGGCGGCATCGGCATCGGTGGTGCCGCGGCGGACGGGGATCTGCCCGGTACCGACGAAGACCCGGCCGATGAGCGGGATGCTGAACAGGCTGGCCTTGGCCAGGAATCGGGGATTGCGGCCGGCGTCCCAGACGAACCGGCCGATCACCAGCGGGTCGACGTAGGAGATGTGATTGACGGCCAGGATGGCCGGGCCGTGTCGCGGCAAGCGCGTCAGGCCGAACCAGCGCTTGGGCAGCAGGACCTGCAGCAACGGCAGCAACGTGACGACACAGAGACGCAGGTATCCACCGGGCTGCTCCCACCGCCGTCCGGCCACTGCAGGTTTTCTCCTGTGTCTGGTTGGAGGTGTCGGTTGGTACGTGCCTGTTTGGGTATGTCTGTTGTGCGTGTCCCCGTTGCGGGCCACTCGGCTGGCCTCTGAGTCTGCCACGCCGCCGTCGCTCACGGCGGCGTGGCACGATCCAGGGGTGCATTGGCGGTTGTTGATTCCCATGAAGCCCGCCGCGCAGGCCAAGACCCGGCTTCGCGGCGCCACCAGCGCCGACGCCAATCACGAGCAACTGGTCCGCGCGATTCAACAGGACACGCTCGCTGCCGTGCTGGGCGCGCGGGCAGTGCACGCGCCCATCGCCGGTATCCACGTGATCGCCGGCCAACTGCCCTGGCCAGCGCCGTTCCCGCCCGACGTCGAGCTGGTCGGTGACGCCGGTGGTGGGCTGAATGCCGCCATCACCGCGGCGGCACTGCTGGTGCGTCAAGCGCATCCGGACGACGGGTTACTCGCCATGGTGGCCGATCTACCGGCATTGCGTCCGGCCGAGTTGCGGCAGTTGCTGCTGGACGCGGACGGGATCGCACGGGCAGTGGTGATCGATGCGGCGGGCAGCGGCACGACCATGTTGCTGGCCGCGCCCGGCGTGGACCTCGACCCGCAGTTCGGCCTGGACTCGGCGCGCCGGCATCAGCAGTCCGGTGCCATCGCGTTACCGGCCGAGCCCGGCCTGCGCCAGGACGTCGACACCGCCGACGATCTGCGTCGCTGCCTGCGCCTCGGGGTAGGCGAGCGAACGGCGGCGATGATCGCGCACCTGGTCTGACCGGCCGCCAGTAACGCCACGAAAGTTCAGCCGTTCATTTCGGGCGGGCATGATGTGAACCATGACCGAAACGGCAGCAGCGTCCGAGCTCGCCCCCGCGGCCGGTGACCGCACCGAAGGCGAGCCCGAACCAGGCCTCGAACTACCCGCGGACCGCTTCTCCAACCGCGAGCTGTCCTGGTTGAACTTCAACGCCCGGGTGCTGGCGCTGGCCGAGGACCGCCGCCAGCCCCTGCTGGAACGGATGAAGTTCCTGTCCATCTTCGCCAGCAACCTGGACGAGTTCTACATGGTTCGGGTCGCCGGCCTGAAGCGTCGCCAAGAGATGGGCTTGACGCTGCGCGGCTCCGACGGGTTGACCCCGCGGGAGACGCTGGCGTTGATCGGCGAGAACAGCGGCGAGCTGACCGCCCGGCACGCGCGCTGTTTCCTCAACGACGTTCAGCCCGCGCTGGCCCAGCAAGGTATCCGGCTGTTGAGTTGGGGCGAGCTGAACGAGCATCAGCAAGCCGAACTGTCGGAGTACTTCCACTCCAAGATCTTCCCCGTGCTCACGCCGCTGGCCGTCGATCCCGCGCATCCCTTCCCGTACATCTCCGGGCTGTCGCTCAACCTCGCCGTGCTGGTTCGCGAACCGGACTCCGAGATCGACCGGTTCGCGCGGGTCAAGGTACCCAACAACGTCCGCCGGTTCGTGGTGGTCAAGCAGACCGCGGAAGAAGCCGACTTCCTGCCGCTGGAAGAACTGATCGCCGCCCATCTGCCCGCGCTGTTCCCCGGCATGACCGTGGTCGAGCATCACCTGTTCCGGGTCACCCGCAACACCGACTTCGAGGTGGACGAGGACCGCGACGAGGACCTGCTGCAGGCCCTGGAACGGGAGTTGGTGCGCCGCCGCTTCGGGCCGCCGGTTCGGATGGAGGTCGGCGAGGACATCGACGAGGCCGTGCTGGCGCTACTGATCAGCGAGATCGACCTGCAACCCTCGGAGGTTCAGCGGCTGCCCGGTCTGCTGGACCTGACCGCGCTGTGGCAGATCTACGACCTGGATCGTCCGGCGCTGAAGGAAGCACCGTTCGTGCCGGCCACGCATCCCCGTTTCGTGGAAGGCGAGGTGCCGAAGTCGGTCTTCGCCACGCTGCGCGAGGGCGACGTGCTCGTGCATCACCCGTACGAATCGTTCGCCACCAGCGTGCAGCGCTTCATCGAGCAGGCCGCCGCGGACCCGAATGTGTTGGCGATCAAGCAAACCCTCTATCGGACCTCGGGTGACTCGCCGATAGTGGACGCGCTGATCGATGCCGCCGAGGCCGGCAAGCAGGTTGTGGTGCTGGTCGAGATCAAGGCCCGCTTCGACGAACAGGCCAACATCAAGTGGGCCCGTGCACTGGAACGCGCCGGCTGCCACGTCGTGTACGGGCTGGTCGGGCTGAAGACGCACTGCAAGACGTCCTTGGTCGTACGGCAGGAAGGCGGCTCGCTGCGCCGTTACGCCCACATCGGTACCGGCAACTATCACCCGAAGACCGCGCGGCTGTACGAGGATTTCGGGTTGTTCACCGCCGACGAGCAAATCTGCTCCGACCTCACCGATCTGTTCAACGTGCTGACCGGTTACTCGCGCCAGACCAGTTACCGCACATTGCTGGTCGCGCCGCACGGATTGCGGTCCGGTCTGCTCGAGCGCATCGAACGAGAGATCGACCTTGCGCTGGCGGGCCGGCCGGCGCATATCCAGATAAAGACCAACCACCTGGTGGACGAGTTGCTGATCGATGCGCTCTATCGCGCCTCGGCGGCCGGCGTCCGGGTCGAGTTGATGGTCCGTACCTTCTGCACGATCAAAGCCGGCGTTCCCGGCCTGAGCGACAACATCACCGTGCGTTCGGTGCTCGGACGATTCCTCGAGCATTCCCGGGTGTTCTACTTCGCCAACGACGCAACGCCGGAGTACTGGATCGGTTCGGCGGATCTGATGCACCGCAACCTGGATCGCCGCGTCGAGGTACTGGCCCAGGTCACCGGCCCGAATACCGATCAGCTGCGCTACACCTTGGACCTGGCATTCGCGTCGGAAACGACCGCCTGGGAACTGCAGGGCGACGGGCGCTGGATTCGCAGCGGCGGGGCCAAGTCGGTCGACTACCAGGAGGTGCTGCTCAAGCGGCTGGCCTCCCGCGGCGAGTGAGCAAGGCCAACCGTCGCGAACCGGCCGCGCTGCCGCCGGCCATCCGGGCCGGCGGCGCGGTGGTATGGCGCGAGGACGACGACCACGCGGTGGGCCGGCACGTCGAGGCGCCCGCTCCCGACGCGAACTTGTTGATCGGCTTGGTTCACCGTCCGCGATATGACGATTGGAGCCTGCCCAAGGGCAAGCTGCATCGATCCGAATACGCGCTGCAGGCCGCGGTCCGCGAAGTCGGCGAGGAGCTGGGTTCCACCGTCCGCGTCGGACCGCGCCTGAGCAGCGTTGATTACCAGACGAAGGATGGTCGCAAGAAGGTCGACTACTGGGCGATGCGCCATCTGGGCGGCGCCCATACCGCGTCGGACGAGGTGGACGAGTTGTGCTGGCTGCCGCTGGCCGAAGCCGCCGAGCGGCTGAGCTACGACCTCGATCGGCAGGTGCTGGCTGACTTCGCCACCCGCCCGCGACACGCGGCCATGCTGTTGCTGGTCCGGCATGCCAAGGCGGGCAAGCGATCGGCGTTCCGCGGCGATGACCGGCTGCGGCCGCTGGACCGGATCGGTCGGCGCCAAGCTCGGGATGCGGCCGGGTTCCTCAGCTTGTTCGCCCCGACTCGCATTCTGGCCGCGGACCGCGTGCGCTGCGAGCAGACCGTTGCCCCCACCGCAGCGATGCTCGGCCTGTCCGTCGAGTCCGCGCCGGAGTTGTCCGACGAAGGCTTTGTGCAGCGCGCGGACCGGGCGGTACGGCGACTGCGCGAGCTGGGTGACGACGACCAGGTCAGCGTCGTGTGCAGCCAGGGAACGGCAATACCGGGTCTGCTGGCCGAGCTCGGGCTTGCTGGCAACGGGCACCGGCCACATCCGGCCCGCAAGGGCTCGGTATGGGCGCTGTCCGTCGACGGCGGTTCGGTCGTCTCGGCGGACTACTACCCGCGGCCAGGCCAGCCCCGCACAGTCGAAAGTCCTGCTCTTGCGCCCCGATAGGGACGTGAGAGCAGGACTTTCGGCGTAAAACAGGGGCAACTAGCGAGCGCGCTTGGCCGGAGCCTTCTTCGCGGGCGCCTTCTTGGCGGGGGCCTTCACGGCCGCCGTCTTGGCCGGAGCCTTCTTGGCCGGAGTGGTCTTGACCGCGGCGACCTTCTTGGCCGGAGTGGCCTTCTTGACCGGCGCCGCCTTGACCGCGGCGACCTTCTTGGCTGGCGCGACCTTCTTGGCCGGAGCCGCCTTGACGGCAGCCTTGGCCGGAGCCTTCTTGGCCGGCACCTTGGCGATCTTCTTGGCGCCGCTGATGATCGCCTTGAACTCCGCACCGGCACGGAACGCCGGAACCGATGTCTTCTTCACTCGCACACTCGCGCCGGTGGCCGGGTTACGAGCGATGCGGGCCGCGCGGTCACGCTTCTCGAAAGAACCGAAACCGGTGAGCGCCAACTTCTCACCCTTGACGACAACTGCGTAGATCTCGTCGAGGACACCGTCGAGAGCGGTGGCCGCTGCCTTCTTGTCCGAGCCGAGGCGAGCAGCCAGCGCCTCAATGAACTGAGCCTTGTTCACGTGGTCCTCCCAGGACGCTGATCAGCCACCATGGCTGACCTTCACGCGGAACGGTAAAGCGTGAACGGCTCAGAAACAACGCAATCCGCTTGTGTCGCAAGCAATTGGTGCCGATTTTGGGCTCCGCGGCGGGCTGTGGCGCCGATCTTGGGCCAGCGGCCGCGGGCGGTGCGAAGCAACCTTCAACCTGTGCCCAGGAGGCCAAACGCGCCGGACGTAGGAACCGTCCGGCGCGCTCGGCGCAACGTAACGCGGTTGCGCCTGACAAAGAATCTACTTATCAAATAGACTATAACTCGCACGCACCGCTGTTTGGCTGAGCCCGGTCTCGACCGCCGAGCGCGCGACGCCAGCAGCGCCGAACACGGCGACCCGACGGGCCCGAACGCCCGTTCAAGCCAGAATCACGTGGCCGGACAGGGCGTTTTGCTGCCGTGAGCAAACTCGCACACTATTTTTTTTGCGAATTGGCCGTTTCAGCGTGTCGTGAGGGCCGGTAGCCACGGTTTGCGGCTTTGTTCGTAGCTGTCGATGTACTCCGGAGCGCGCAACGTGAGACCGATGTCGTCCAATCCTTCGAGCAATCGCCAGCGCGTGTAGTCGTCCAATTCGAAGTCGTGAACCTCGCCCGTCCACCGCACCTGACGCTCGATCAGGTCGATCGTGACCTCGGTCGAAGGATCGTCCTCGATGTCGTCGAGCAACCGCTGCACGATCTTCTCGGCCAGCATCACGGTAAGCAACCCGGCTTTGAGCGAGTTACCGCGGAAGATGTCGGCAAATCGCGGCGAGATAACGACCCGGAAGCCGTAATCCATCAGCGCCCATACGGCGTGCTCGCGTGACGATCCGGTGCCGAAGTCCGGGCCGGCGACCAGAACGCTCGCGCCGGCAAAGCGATCCTGGTTCAGCACGAAGCCGGGCTCGTTGGCTCGCCAGGCGTGGAACAACGCATCCTCGAAGCCGGTGCGTGTCACCCGCTTCAGGTATACCGCGGGGATGATCTGGTCGGTGTCGACGTTGCTGCGCCGCAGCGGCACGGCGCGGCCGGTGTGCACGGTGAACTTGTCCATGGAGATTTCCCTTCCGAGTTCTAAAGATTCGCCAGCGCGCTTGATTCAGTACCGGTTCGCGAGGTTCGCGATACTCGCCGGTTCACGACTTCACCAGATCGGCCGGGCTGGCCAGGTGACCGGTGATGGCCGTCGCGGCGGCGACCAGCGGCGACACCAGATGGGTCCGGCCGCCTTTGCCCTGCCGCCCCTCGAAATTCCGGTTCGACGTGGACGCGCTGCGCTCCCCCGGCGCCAACTGGTCCGGGTTCATCCCCAGGCACATCGAACAGCCCGCCTGGCGCCATTCCGCTCCGGCGTCGGTGAAAACCTGGTCCAGGCCCTCTTCCTCGGCTTGGGCCTTGACCCGCATCGAGCCGGGCACGATCAGCATCCGCACGCTGTCGGCGACCTTGTGTCCCTTGAGGACCTCGGCGGTGGCCCGCAGATCCTCGATGCGCCCGTTGGTACAGGAGCCGACGAACACGGTGTCGACCTTGATGTCGCGCAGCGGGGTGCCGGCCTCCAGACCCATGTAGGCCAGTGCCTTCTCGGCTGAGATCCGATCGGATGCCTCGACGTAATCGGCCGGGTCGGGCACGGAGCCGGACAGCGGGGCACCCTGCCCGGGATTGGTTCCCCACGTCACGAAGGGCGAGATGGCCGCTGCGTCCAGGGTGACCTCGGCGTCGAACTCGGCGTCGTCGTCGGTGCGCAGAGTGTGCCAGTACTCGACCGCCGCATCCCAGTCCGCTCCGGACGGCGCATGCGTTCGGCCCTTCAGGTAGTCGAAGGTGACCTGGTCGGGTGCGATCATGCCGGCCCGGGCGCCCCATTCGATGCTCATGTTGCACACGGTCATGCGGGCTTCCATGGACATCTGCTCGAACACCGAGCCGCGGTATTCGACCATGTAGCCCTGGCCACCACCGGTCCCGGTCTGCGCGATGACGGCCAGGATCACGTCCTTGGCCGTGACGCCCGGCGCAAGTTCACCGTCGATCATTACCGCCATCGTCTTGGGGCGGTCCAGCGGCAGGGTCTGGGTCGCCAGCACATGTTCGACCTGGCTGGTGCCGATACCGAAAGCCAGTGCGCCAAACGCGCCGTGGGTCGAGGTATGGGAGTCGCCGCAGACCATCGTCATGCCGGGTTGGGTGATGCCGAGCTGCGGCCCGATGACGTGCACGATGCCCTGTTCTACATCGCCCATCGGGTACAGCTCGATGTTGAACTCGGCGCAGTTCCGCCGCAGCGTCTCGATCTGGGTACGGCTGACGTCGTCCTTGATCGAGCTCGTTCCCAGCAGCGGCAGCGTGTAATCGGTCGGCGTGTTGTGATCCTCGGTGGCCAGGGTGAGGTCGGGCCGGCGTACGCCGCGACCGGCCAGCCGCAAACCGTCGAAGGCCTGCGGGCTCGTCACTTCGTGGACCAGATGCATGTCTATGTAGATCAGATCCGGCTCGCCCGGCGCGGTGTGCACGAGGTGGCCTTCCCATAGCTTCTCTGCCAGCGTCTTACCCATCGAGTTCGCTCCTTCGGTCGCGCCGCGCGTCGGCCGCGCCGCGACAACGTCGTTTGCTTCCCAGTATCTGGGAATCTAGTATCGCCTTATGGGACAGCATAGCGGGATCGGCGTCGTGGACAAGACTGTTTCCATCCTGTCCGCGGTCGCCGAAGGTCCGGCCTCGCTGAACGAGCTGGTGGCCCGCACCGACCTGCCGCGGGCCACGGCTCACCGGCTGGCCGTCGCGCTCGAAGTGCACCGTTTGCTGGTTCGAGATGCGGACGGGCGGTTCGTCCCGGGTCCGCGCCTGGGTGAACTTGCGGCCGGCGCCACCGATCCGCTGGTGGACAGCGCGGGCGAGGTGCTGGGCTGGGTGCGTGACACCGCGGGCGAAAGCGCGCAACTCTATCGGCGCGACGGGCACGAACGGGTGTGCGTGGCCACCGCCGAGCGCCGGTCCGGGCTGCGGACGACGGTCCCGCTGGGTGCTCGCTTCCCGCTGACGGCAGGCTCCGGCGCGCAAGTGCTGTGTGCCTGGGAAAGTCCGGAGAATCTGGCCGCGCTGCTGCCCCAGGCCGTATTCACGGCCCGGTCCCTGGCCGAGGTCCGGCGCCGCGGTTGGGCGCAGTCGGCCGGCCAGCGCGAGCCCGGGGTGGCTTCGGTGTCGGCGCCCGTCTTCGGCCCGGGCCAGCGGGTAGTGGCCGCGGTATCGATCTCCGGGCCGATAGAGCGGTTCGGACGCTCACCGGGCCAGCGGTTCGCACCGATCCTGCTCAGTGCGGCGCAGCGACTGCAATCCGCACTCACCTGAGTAGCCCTGGCCGACCCCGTCCGACTTTGCCTAACGGGCCACGATCACGCATCAGGCTCGGGCATGCTGGGCCGCGCCGTCGACAGCCAGTCACCATGTGGTCGCGGCCGACCGAACAGGAATCCCTGCTGGACTCGAACCCCCATGTCCCGTAGCCGGCGCGACTGCACGGGGGTCTCCACGCCTTCCACGATCAGCTTGCTGGTCAGGGTGCTCAGCAAGGCCACGGTGGCCTCCACGAATCGCCAGCCGTCCTCATCGTCATCAGTGGGCAGCAGCGAGCGGTCGAGCTTGATGCCGGCCAGCGGTAGCGAGCGCAGCAACGACAGCGAGGTCTCACCACGGCCGAAGTCGTCCACCATCACCTGCATGCCGAGACTGACCGCGTAACGAAGTTGAGCCTGTAACTCCGCACCGGACACCGAGCCAGCCAGTTCTTCGGTCACCTCGATGATGACCGTTTCCAGCGCCAGCCCGGCGTCGGAAGCGCTGCGCGCGACCGCGTCAATGGCCGAACCGGTGCCGATCAATTCGCGGGATACGTTCACCGCAATCGCCGCACCCGGGAAGGCGGACTGCAGTTGGCGTCCGCCGGCAAAGGCGAGATCGAAGAGCATCTCGGCGAAAGATGGCGTCAGGCCGAGTTGCTGGCTGGCGGTGATGATGCTTTCGGCATCGATGTGTTCGCCCGCACCGGTGAGCCGGACCAGCGCCTCGAACGAGTCGACACGGGCCGCTACGACGTTCACCAGCGGCTGGAACAGCATCGTCACCTCGCGCGCGGCGACCGCGCGGCGCACGGATTCTTCGAGTTCCACCCGATCATCGGCCGCCTGCGAGATCGCCGGCGTCCAGCTCACCACGTCGCGCCAGAGTTCCCGTTTGGCCACGGCCAACGCCCGTTCGGCCTGGTCGCAAGCGCTGAGCAGCGGCTGGAGCGGCAACCGGTCCACCCAGCCGGCCCGCATGGCGACGGGTATCCGCTGACGGCCGACCTGCACGGTCAGTTCACGTTGCTCCTCCACCCGGGCCAGCAGCGGCGAACCGTCCAGACACAGCACGACAAACTCGTCCCCCGACAGCCGGACGACGACGTCCCCGACCAACGCGGCTGAGCGTAGCCAGCGGGCCATCGCGATCAGGCACTGATCAGCAGCGAACTGACCCCAGAGCTCGTTGATGCTCTTGAAGCGCCGGATGTCGAGGAAGGCGACCCCGACGAACGGCGAACTCACCGGATCGTCGAGTTCGGTGATGTCCAGCAACGCACGGCGGTTGAACAGGCCGGTCAGGGGGTCTCGGACGATTTGATCCACCAGTCGGCGTTGCTCGGCCTCGCTGCCGGTTACGTCTTCGAGCTGGACCACGACCAATGCCGTGTCGGCATCGCGTCCGGCCATCCGGGAAGCCCGCGCCCGGTACCAGCGTGGATGCGGCGTCACCGTGGCCAGCAGCCGGTCGACCGACCCACCCCGGGACGCCTCGGCGAGCACCTCGGAGATTGCGGCAACCATGTCCGATGGCATCAGATCGGGCCATCGCGCACCGACCCGCAGCGGCACGCCGGCCAGCAGATCGGCCATCGGGACGTTCCAGGACAGCAGCGTCGCGTCCGAGCGCACCAACAGCTCGCCGACCCGGATCGCGTCCAGATACGGCCAGTCGCTGTCAGTGCCGTTGGCGAGCTCGAAGTCGGGCACCTTGCGCCACCACAACGCCCACTGGCCGGAGCGCTCGACCTTGGACAGCCGGACGAAACGCACAGTTGCCGTGCCGGCCGCCAACGGCATCACGAGGCTGCTCTGTTCGGCGTCCGCCGGCAGCGACACCAATTCGGTCTGCACCGTGGTCCAGAACGCGCGCGCGTCGTCGCTCTCGCCGGGCCAGCCGAAGCCGGCCTCGCTGACGTAACAGGGGTAGCGCACGTCGACGATGCCGACGCCGAGTTCAGCGCGCTCGCCCAGCACGACGAGCGCGGCAAATCCGCCCGCCGACCGGCGTTCGCCGGATCCAGACGTAGACGAACCCGGCTCGAACGTGACGCCCACACGCCCTCCCCGAGTCAGCGCGGTCGCAGCCAACCGCGACGGTCGCCATTTCTCGAGCGCCCGCATTGAGCTGAGCAGAGCCTTCTCCTACCGGAGCACCGCTGGCAAGTACGCGCTACAGCCAAGATCGACGGCTGTGTACGAGCCGGTAACCGTCGGGGTCTTCGATCGTCACGCCCAGCGGTCGCCGGACGGGTTGCGGCGGGCACGACCCGGCCCCCGGCCGCCTCGATCGTGGTAACAAGGTCCGGGTCGAGCTGCTCGCCCGCGTACAGCACGGACCTAGCCAGCCCGGAGGCCAAGAACCGCTCGCTGGCGGCTAGGTCAAGCGCGGGGCGTGCGATGCGCAGGTGCGCGCTGACCAAGCTCGGGACGGACAACACAGGGCTTTGCACCACACACCAACGACCAGCACGTCTCGCATACAGCCCGAGGCTAGAGCTTGTCGAAAGATGTCAGCCCGTCGAAGGTTCTCAGCGGCCGCGCACGACTCGGTGGACCGCGATCATAGATGCGTCAGGATGCTCCTGAGGCAAGTCGACGCCCTTCGCGGCAGCGACCTTGATCATCGCGGGCATCAATCGGGACTCGGTGAACTTCTGGTGGTGCTCGGCTGATTGCCAAACGTCGAAAATCTCAACGCGCCCGTCTTTCTCGAAATGGGTGTGCACGATCATGCCTTCCGGCGGATCGTTGTCCACGCCCATTTCCTCGGTCACCGCATCGAGCATCTCGATGGGCACGCCTACCGGCATTGTCTGCTGAAAGATGACGGCCATCGTGGGCCTCCTAGGATTGTGCGCGGACCATACTGCTGTACCTCGTCGCTGTCTAGACCTGTCGGGCGCTGACTGGACCTCTGCGACCTCTGCGCGAATCAGGTTGACCAAGCTGACGGCTTGAACACAGCGAACCGCCCCGCAACCATTCGATTCAATGAACCAGCAGGTCACAGGACGGCTCGGCCCTGGTTTTCATCGCTACCAGACGCAATTTCCGCCGGTAGCCTTTGGTAGCCCCGAAGGGATTCGAACCCTCGCTACCGCCGTGAGAGGGCGGCGTCCTAGGCCGCTAGACGACGGGGCCCTAGGTCGAACTTGCCAAGACTTGCGCTGGGGTACCAGGACTCGAACCTAGACTAACTGAACCAGAATCAGTTGGGCTGCCAATTACCCCATACCCCAATACAACGTGTGCCGGCCCGTCTGGCATCACCAACCGGACCGAAAGGGAATGCTACCGGAGTCCGGCGCCCGTTTCGAATCGGACCCGCCGAGCCTGCGTTCAGACCGTCAGCGCGGCCCGCAGTCGCGACATCGACACATCCCGCCCGAGCAACTCGAGCGACTCGAACAACGGCGGCGAGACCTGCTTGCCGGTCACCGCGACTCGCAGTGGACCGAACGCCACCCGCGGCTTGAGCTCGAGACGTTCGATGAGTTCGGCCTGCAGCGCCTGCTCGATCGTCGTCGTCTGCCAGGTGTCGACCCCCTCGAGGGCGGTGATGGCCGCAGCCAATACCGGCCGGCCCTTTTCGCCGAGCTGCTTGGCCACTGCGGTCTCGTCCAGCGCGAAGTCGCCTTCGGCGACGAACAGGAAGGCGAGCATGTCCACCGCTTCGCCGAGCGTCCGAATGCGCTCCTGCACCAGCGGCGCAACGCCCAGCACAAGTCGTCGCTCCTCATCCGTCGGCACGGCCGAGATCACCCCGGCCGCGGCGAGAAAGTCCTGAAGCCGCTGAGCGAAATCGTCCGGCGTCAGCAGCCGGATATGGGTGGCGTTGATCGCCTCGCATTTCTTCTCGTCGAACCGGGCCGGGTTCAGCGAGATGCCCGTGCCGTCGAATGCGGCCACAAGTTCGGCCGGCGAGAAGATGTCGCGATCGTCGGCAATCGACCAGCCCAACAGGGCCAGGTAATTCTCCAAGCCTTCGGGGAGATAGCCCTGTTCGCGGTAGCGATAGATCGACGCCTGCGGGTCGCGCTTGGACAGCTTCTTGTTGCCCTCACCCATCACGTAAGGCAAGTGCCCGAATTCCGGGACGAAATCCGCGACGCCGATGTCGATCAGCGCGCGATACAACGCGATTTGACGTGGGGTGGACGGCAACAAGTCCTCGCCCCGGATGACATGGGTGATCCGCATCATCGCGTCGTCCACCGGATTCACCAGTGTGTACAGCGGCTCGCCGTTGCCCCGGACCACCACGAAGTCGGGGACAGTTGCGGCGTCGAACCGGATCTCACCGCGGACCAGGTCATTCCAGGCCAACTCACCGGTGGGCATCCGCAACCTCAGTACCGGCAGCCGGCCCTCGGCGCGAAAATCGGCCCGCTGCTGCTCGGTCAGGTCGCGGTCGAAGTTGTCGTAGCCGAGTTTGACGTCGCGGCCGGCGGCCCGGTGTCGCGCCTCGGTCTCGTCGTTGGTCGTGTACGACTCGTAGAGATGGCCGGCGGCCAGCAGCCGCTCGACGACGTTGCGGTAGATATCGCCGCGCTCGCTTTGCCGGTACGGAGCGTGCGGGCCGCCGATGTCCGGGCCCTCGTCCCAGGTCATCCCGAACCAGCGCAGCGTGTCCAGCAGCATCTCGTAGGACTCCTGGCTGTCCCGGGCGGCGTCGGTGTCCTCGATCCGAAATACGAAGGTGCCGCCGTAGTGGCGGGCAAAGGCCCAGTTGAACAGGCAGGTCCGGATCAGCCCGACGTGTGGCATACCGGTCGGGGACGGGCAGAACCGCACCCGCACGCTGCTGTCCAAACTCATCCGGTGCGCACCTCAGTGACCGAGCGCACCTCGTTGACCAGGTCCCCGATGCCGTCGATCGACACCGTGACCGTGTCACCGTTCACGATCGGCCCGACCCCTTCGGGCGTGCCGGTCAGGATCACGTCGCCCGGCACCAACGTCATCACCTTGGACATGAACGAGATCAACGTCGGGATGTCGAAGATCATGTTGCTGGTGTTGCCGTCCTGGCGAACCGCGCCGTTCACCAGCGCCCTGACGCGTACCGCGGACGGGTCGAACGAGGTCTCGATCCAGGGGCCGATCGGGCAGAACGAGTCATAACCCTTGGCTCGGGTGAACTGGACATCGGCCCGCTGCTGGTCGCGAGCGGTGACGTCGTTGGCGCAGGTGTAGCCGAACACCACGTCCAGCGCCTTCTCTGGCGGGACATCCTTGGCCACCCGGCCCACGATCAGAGCCAGTTCGGCTTCATGCTCCACCCGCTCCGAGTCGGCCGGCAACCGGATGACATCGCCCGTTCCGATGACCGAGGTCGACGGTTTGAGGAAGATCAGCGGCCGCTCTGGCACGTCATTGCCCAGTTCGGCGGCATGAGCGGCGTAGTTGCGGCCGACGGCCAGCACTTTGCTGGGCAGAATCGGTGCGAGCAGCCGGACGTCGCCGATGGCGAACCGTTCCCCGGTGAACTCGATCGGTCCCATCGGATGGTCTTTGATCGCGGCGAGAACCAACGAGTCGAAGTCTGGATCCGGCCCGGCTCCCGCCGCGCCTTCCACGACTCCCCAAGCGATGCCCCCGGAATGAACGAATCTGGCTATGCGCACGGCTGACAGGCTACCGCTGTGTGTTGTTGGGCCAGCGTGACGACTCGCGCGGTGGCTCGTCCGGTAGTTCGTTCGGCAGCTCGCTGGGTGGCCCGCGACGCATCGAGCTGCCGGCCCGGTCGCCGGCGATGCCGGTTCGTGGATACTCGACGGGTGAGCACGATGCCTTCGCAGTCCGCGCTGCAGCGCGTCCCGGCCCGCGAACGACGCCGGCTGGCCTTGATGTTGCTGCCGATGGCGCTTGCCCTGCTGGCGCTCGGCCTCGTGTCCACAGTGGTCAGCGGCCCGCTCGGTTGGAAGGTCGTCGGCGGCGTCGTGCTGATCATCGCCTGCGCCTTGCTCGGCATCGTGCTGGGCCTGCAGCGCTCGGCGGCGATCACCGACCGGCAGCAGGCTGAGCAGCAGCTGGACGCCACCTTGATGGGGGCCGTGGGCGCGTGTGGCAGCTCGTGCGGCTCCGGTGCGGACGCCTGCGACGCCGACTGCGCGATTCGCACGCTGCCCCGCAACTAGCTCACCCGGTTGGCCGGTGCCGGCCGATTCGGGTCGCGCTCGCCGGACGGGTCCGGCGCGCCGGACGCGCTCAGCGATCCAGCAGGCCGAATCGGACGGCGTCGGACAACGCCAACCAGGACGCCTCGATGATGTTGGGGTGGACGCCGACGGTCGTCCATTCGCTGCTCTTGTCCGAGGTTTCGATCAGTACCCGGGTGGTGGCGTCAGTACCGTGTGCGCCCTGGCCGGCCTGCAGGATGCGCACCTTGTAGTCCGTCAGCTCCAGCTCGGCCAGGCGCGGGAACACCTCTTCCAGGGACGAGCGCAGCGCCAGGTCCAACGCGTTGACGGGGCCGTTGCCTTCAGCGGTGGTGATCACCCGATGACCACCGGCATGCACCTTGACGGTCGCCTCGGTGATGAGCGCACCGTTCTCACGCCGATCGATGATCACCCGGTATGACTCGAGCGTGAACGGAGCGACCACGGCCTGCTCGCCCTGCAGTTCGTCGCGAACCAGGAGTTCGAACGAGGCGTCGGCGGCCTCGTAGGACCAGCCGCCGGCCTCGCGTTCCTTGACCCGGTTCACCACCGCGGACACGACCTCGGGACGATCGGTGACGTCCAGCCCGAGCTCGGCTGACTTGAGCTCCACCGAGGCGCGCCCGGCCATCTCGGTGATCAGGATCTGCTGCTTGTTGCCCACCAGCGTGGGCTCCATGTGGTTGTACAGCTCAGGCCCCATCTTGATGGCCGAGGCGTGCAGACCAGCCTTGTGCGCAAAGGCGGAACTGCCTACGTAGGGTGCGTGCGTGTCCGGCGCCAGGTTGGCGATCTCAGCGATGGCGTGCGATACCCGAACGCTCTCGCCGATCGTGCCCGGCGGCAGGACGTCAAGGCCCAGCTTGTACACCAGGCCGCCGATAACCGAGAAGATGTTGGCGTTACCGGCCCGCTCCCCGTAGCCGTTGGCGGTGCCCTGCACGTGGGTGACACCGGCGTCGACGGCCGCGAAGGTGTTGGCCACCGCGCAGCCGGTGTCGTCCTGGGTGTGGATGCCGAGCCGGATCCCGGTCCGCTGCCGCACCTCGGTCACGACCCGGTGAATGCCCATCGGCAGCATGCCGCCGTTGGTGTCACACAGCACGCCGACGTCCGCCCCGGCGGCGGCCGCGGCCGCCAGCACCCGGACTCCGTAGTCCCGGTCGTGGGTGTAGCCGTCGAAGAAGTGCTCGCAGTCCAGAAACACCCGCCGACCGGCCGCCCGCAGGAAAGCGACGGTGTCGCTGACCATGGCGAGGTTCTCGTCCAGCGTGGTTCGCAATGCACGCTCGACGTGCCATACGTCCGACTTGGCCACCAGGGTGACGACCGGGGCTTGGCTGTCGAGCAACGCACGCACCTGGGCGTCGTCCTCGACCCGCACGCCGGCCTTGCGGGTCGCACCGAAGGCGACCAGCGTGGCGTGCCGCAGCTGCAGCTCACCGGCGGCGGCCCGGGCGAAGAACTCGGTGTCCTTGGGGACCGCACCGGGCCAGCCACCTTCGATGAATCCCACGCCGAGGCTGTCGAGCAGCCGAGCCACCGCGAGCTTGTCGCCCACCGAGTAGCTGATGCCCTCGCGCTGAGCTCCGTCACGAAGGGTGGTGTCGAAGACATGGAAATCGTCGGTGAGCATGGGTGAATCCTCTGCGAGTTACTGCTGCCGGTCTGACGGTCAGGAAGCGACGGCGGACGCGATCCGCGCGCCGATTTCCTTCGTGCTGCCGGGATTGCGCTGGTCGCGCTGGGCGATGTCGGCCTCCACCGCGGCTTCTACCTTGGCCGCTTCGGCGTCGTGCCCGAGATGGCTCAGCAGCATCGAGACGGACAGGATTGCCGCGGTCGGATCCGCGATGCCCCGGCCGGCGATGTCGGGCGCCGAACCATGCACCGGTTCGAACATGGACGGCGAGGTACGCGTCGGGTTGACGTTGCCGCTGGCCGCCAGGCCGATGCCGCCGGCAATCGCCGCGGCCAGGTCGGTGACGATGTCACCGAACAGGTTGTCGGTGACGATCACGTCGTAGCGACCCGGATCGGTGACCAGGTAGATCATCGCGGCGTCCACGTGGTTGTAGGCCACCTCGATACCAGGGAACTCCTCGCCGACCTGCTGCACCGTCCGCGCCCACAGATCACCGGCGTGCACCAGCACATTCGTCTTGTGCATGAAGGTCAAATGCTTTCGTGGCCGCTTGGCCGCGCCTTCGAAGGCCGCCCGCACTACCCGCTCGATTCCGAAGGCGGTGTTGAGACTCACCTCGGTGGCGATCTCCTGGCTGGTCGACTTCCGCAACGAACCGCCGTTGCCTGCGTACGGACCTTCGGTTCCTTCGCGGTAGACCACGAAGTCGATCTGGGGGTCGCCGGCGAGCGGCGAGGTCACGCCCCGGTAGAGCTTGGACGGGCGCAGGTTCACGTAGTGGTCCAGTTCGAACCGCAGCCGCAGCAACAGGCCGCGCTCGAGGACTCCAGAGGGTACGGACGGATCCCCCACCGCGCCCAGCAGGATGGCGTCGTGCTGGCGGATCTCGCCCAGCACCGAGTCCGGCAAGGTCTCGCCCGTGCGGTGGTAGAGCGCCGCGCCGAGTTCGTAGTTGGTCTTTTCGACGCCGGGCAAAATCGCGTCAAGGACGGTCACCGCTTGTTCGATGACCTCTACCCCGATCCCGTCCCCGGGTACGACGGCAAGCTTCATTGCAGCGTTCCTTTCCAGCGATCGAGGAAGGGATTGCCGTGCTGGACGGCAATCCCTTCCTCGATCGGAGTGGTTAGCGGGCGGCGGTGCCTTCGGTGTAGTCGTCGGAGGACGTGTTGACCCAGCTCATCAGGCCCCGGAGCTTGCGACCGGTGTCCTCGATCGGGTGCTGCTCGCCCTTGGCCCGCAGCGCGAGGAACTCCGGCGCGCCGGCGTCCTGGTCGGCGATGAAGCGCGCCGCGAACGTGCCGTCCTGGATCTCGCCCAGGATCATCTGCATGTTCTGCTTCACGTGCGCGTCGATTACCCGCGGGCCGGAGACGTAGTCGCCGTATTCGGCCGTGTCCGAGACGGACCAGCGCTGCTTGGCGATGCCGCCCTCGTACATCAGGTCCACGATCAGCTTGAGCTCATGCAAGCATTCGAAGTAGGCGATCTCAGGCTCGTAACCCGCTTCGGTGAGCACCTCGAAGCCGTACTGGACCAGCTGTGACGCGCCGCCGCAGAGCACGGCCTGCTCACCGAACAAGTCAGTCTCGGTCTCTTCGGTGAACGTGGTCTTGATCGCGCCGGCCCGGGTGCCGCCAATGGCCTTGGCGTAGGACAACGCCAGCTCCATCGCGTGCCCGGTCGCGTCCTGCTCCACCGCGACGAGCACCGGCACACCCTTGCCGTCTACGAACTGGCGCCGCACCAGGTGACCGGGCCCCTTGGGCGCGACCATGGCCACATCGACGTTGGCCGGCGGCTTGATGTAGCCGAACCGGATGTTGAAACCGTGCCCGAAGAACAGCGCGTCACCGTCGTTCAGGTTCGGCTCGATCGACTCGGTGTAGAGGGTGCGCTGCTTGTGATCGGGCGCCAGGATCATGATCACGTCCGCCTCGGCCGCGGCCTCGCCCGGAGTGACGACGCGCAGGCCGGCTTCTTCGGCCTTGGCCCGGCTCTTGGAGCCCTCCAGCAGGCCGACGCGTACGTCGACCCCGGAGTCACGCAAGCTCAGCGCGTGGGCATGGCCCTGGCTACCGAAGCCGATGACGGCAACTTTGCGTGCCTGGACGATCGACAGGTCGGCGTCGTCGTCGTAGTACATGTCCACAGCCATAGTGGTGGAGGTCCCTCTCACTCGTTGCTGCCGAACCACCCGGTGCGGTAAGGCAATCGGTACTGATTACGTACAAGCTTCTCGGACGGCTCGCTCAGGCGGTGTTTCGCTCCACGCTGCGCAGCGCGGCCTGGGTCATCGAACGCGGGCCCCGGCCGAGTGCGACCATGCCGGACTGGACCATCTCACGAATCCCGTACGGCTCCAGCATTTTCAGTAGCGCTTCCAGTTTCGCCGGCGGACCGACGACTTCCAGGGTGAGCGCTTCGGGACCGACATCGACGACCTTGGCCTTGAACAGCTCAGCCGTTTCGACGACGCCGCGCCGGGTGGCCTCATCGGCGCGGACCTTGACCAGTAGCAGTTCACGCTGCACGGCCTGGCCCGGCTCGAGTTCGACGATCTTGAGCACGTTGATCAGCTTGTTCAGCTGCTTGGTGACCTGCTCCAGGGCATTGCCCTCGACGCCGACCACGATGGTGATCCGGGAGATCTCCGGGTGCTCGGTCGGCCCGACGGCCAGTGATTCGATGTTGAAGCCGCGACGGCTGAACAAGCCGGCCACTCGGGCCAGCACGCCTGGACGATTCTCGACCAGCACGGAAAGGGTATGTCTCGTCATTTCAGACCCCGGCTTGGAAGTCGGGACGCACGCCGCGCGCGGCCAGGATGTCATCGTTGGACGTGCCGGCCGCGACCATCGGCCACACCATCGCGTCCTTGCCCACGGTGAAGTCCACCACCACCGGCTGATCATCGATGGACATGGCCTTCTCAATCGTGGCGTCCACCTCATCGGCAGACTCGCAGCGCAGCCCGACACATCCCAGCGCGTCGGCCAGCTTCACGAAGTCCGGGATCCGGCGCGGGCTACCCTGCCCCGACCCGCCGACCGGCGCATGCGTCCCCAACTCGGTGTTGGAATAGCGCTGTTCATAGAACAGCGTTTGCCATTGCCGGACCATGCCCAGGTTGCCGTTGTTGATCACCGCAACCTTGATCGGGATGCCCTCGATGGCGCAGGTGGCCAGTTCCTGATTGGTCATCTGGAAACAGCCGTCGCCGTCGATCGCCCAGACCAACTTGTCCGGTGCGCCGAGCTTGGCCCCCATCGCCGCCGGCACCGCGTAGCCCATCGTGCCCGCGCCCCCGGAGTTCAACCAGGTATAGGGATTCTCATACGAGATGAATTGGGCGGCCCACATCTGATGCTGACCGACACCGGCCGCGAAGATCGTGTCCGGTCCGGCGATCTTGCCCAGCCGTTCGATGACGTATTGCGGGGCCAGCGCGCCGTCGGTCGGCTCTTCATAGCCGAGCGGGTAGACCTCGCGCCAGCGGTCGACCTGCTGCCACCACCCGGTGAGATCGGCGCGGGTGCCTTCGGCGTATTCGGCTTTGATGGCCGTGATCAGATCGGTGATGACCTCGCGGGCATCCCCGACGATGGGCACGTCCGCGATGCGGTTCTTGCCGATCTCGGCCGGGTCGATGTCGGCGTGGATGACCGTCGCGTGCGGGGCGAACGAATCGAGCCGGCCGGTGACCCGGTCATCGAACCTGGTGCCCAGCGCGATCAGCAGATCCGCTTTCTGCAACGCCGTGACGGCCGCGACGGTGCCGTGCATGCCGGGCATCCCCAGGTGCTGGCGATGCGAATCCGGGAACGCGCCCCGGGCCATCAGCGTGGTGACCAGCGGGATGCCGGTCAGCTCGGCCAGGGTGCGCAACTCGGCCACCGCCCGCGCCTTAAGCACGCCACCACCGACGTACAGCACCGGTCGCTGAGCACTGGCGATCAGTCGGGCCGCCTCGCGAATCTGCTTACCGTGCGGCTTGAGCACCGGGCGGTAACCGGGCAAATCGATCACCGGCGGCCAGTCGAAGGTGGTGGCCGCTTGCAGCACGTCCTTGGGAATGTCGACCAGCACCGGCCCGGGCCGTCCACTGCCAGCCAGGTAGAACGCTTCCGCGATGGTGCGCGGGATCTGCTCGGCGTGCTGGACCAGGAAGTTGTGCTTCGTGATCGGCAACGTGATGCCGGAGATATCAGCTTCCTGGAAGGCGTCCGTACCGATCGAGGCAAACGGCACCTGGCCGGTGATCGCAACGATGGGGACCGAGTCGAGAAAGGCGTCGGCGATCGGGGTGACCAGGTTTGTAGCACCTGGCCCCGACGTCGCCATGCAGACCCCGATCTTGCCGCTGGCCTGCGCATATCCCTCTGCGGCGTGCCCCGCGCCCTGCTCGTGGCGGACGAGGACGTGCCGGACTCTCGTGGAGTCGTACAGCGGGTCGTACGCAGGCAAGATCGCTCCGCCCGGGATGCCGAATACGACTTCGGCGCCGACCTCTTCGAGCGAACGGACCAGAGACTGGGCGCCATTGACGCTTTCGCTCATCGCACTTCGGCCTTTCTCGAACGAACAGAATCGGGATAGAGCTGGTTTGTGCCGAACCGTAAACGCCCACTAAAAAACCCCCCGTGCCGATGCACGAAGGGTTGGCGCGTCTTCTGCGGCCATTGCTGGCCAGCTGAGGACGCGCTAGTCGATGAGTACGAGCTGCTGCACACCGAGCACGCTACACCCCCGCCGCGAAGCCGATCAACTGGATCGCGGATGTTCTCACCTAGTGAGACAATCGTCCCATCTGGCACCCGAAAGTCCTACGCCAGCGGTGCTATGACACCGCCTGGGTAGGACTTTCGATCAGCCCAACGGAGCCGGCGGGATCTCGACGGCGATGAACTGCCAGGATCCGTTGATCGGCTCACTGGTCGACAGGTCGACCGAACCGGCGTCCGCAACCGGCGCGAGTCGGCGCTGTACCCAGAATGCCTGCCGGTTACGCCGATCGAGGTAGCTGTGGATGACTTCCTGATCAGCCGGCACGCTCGGCGTCTGGGCCGAGCGCAGGATGTCGCGACCGACGCCCCAGACCAGTGAGTTGTCGAAGTTTGTAGTCATCGTGAGCGCGGGCGCACCACTCGTGCCGCTGGCCTTGACCGTGGCACCGAGTTGATCCGCGGCACCCAGGTAGGCGGCCACGGTAATGCTCGCGCGCAGCGCCTCGGTGCGCAGGTAAGCCGTGACGACCGCGCCGGACAACCGCTGGGTGGCGTGCGCCTGCCATACCTCGGTCGCGCCGCTGAGGTGACTCGTCCGCGACGCCAAGGTCCAGTCCAGTCCACCGCCGTCGAGCCGGGTCACTTGCTGGTTCTGGTGTCCATCACCGTCCGCCGACACGTAGGCCACGAGCAGTTCATCCCCCGCGCTGGTGCTGAACCGCGGCGAATGGATGACGTCGCACGGAACATGCAGGTCCGCCGCGACGACCGTGTCGACGGTTGCCGGTGCCGGCTTCGGCGCCGCGGTGACCGTGATGGTGACGGTGGCCGGATCGGAGGAAAGGGTGCCGTCCTCGACCCGGAACGTGAAGGCGTCCGCCCCGACGTAGTCAGCGCTCGGGGTGTACGTCCGGTTGGCGCCGGTGCCGGAGAGGGTGCCGTGCGAAGGCGCCGTCAGGACGGTGAAGCCGATCGGGTCACCATCGGGGTCGCTGCCGGAGAGCACCACCGGCACGGCATGACCAGCCTGGGTGGACACCGACTGTGGTGCCGCTGACGGCGCGCGATCCGGCGGCGGCGTCACGGTGATCGAGACCGTGGCCGCGGACGAGGTCAGCGTCGCGTCGCTGGCGGTGAACGTGAAGCTGTCAGCACCGGCAAATCCAGCAGCCGGTGTGTACGTCAGGTTCGGAGCCGTGCCGGACAACGAACCGTGAGTCGGGCCGGACGACACCGCGTAGGTCAGCGCGTCACCGTCGGCGTCAGTTGCCGACAGGGTCACGGCCGCCGGCGTTGCGGACTGGGTCGAGATCGAGTCCGATGCCGCGACCGGAGCGCGGTCCGGCGGCGAGGTGACCGTGACAGCGACGGTGGCCGGTTGCGAGGTCAGCGTGCCGTCGGATGCTGTGAAGGTGAACGAGTCCGGCCCGGCGTAGCCATCGGCCGGCGTGTACGTCAGGTTCGGAGCCGTCCCGGACAGCACCCCGTGCGCCGGGGCGGTGGCGACCGCGTAGGTCAGCGCGTCGCCGTCGGGGTCGATGCCGGCCAGCGTGACGGGCACGCTCTGACCGGACTGGACGGTGAGCGAGGCGTCGGTGGCCGACGGCGGCTGATCGACCGGCGGGGCGACCGAGATCGCTACCGATGCCGGCGGGGAGGTCAGCGTGCCGTCGGTGACGGTGAAGTTGAATGAATCCGGACCGGAATAGCCGGCGTCGGGCGTGTACGTCAGCGCCGAGGCAGTCCCGCTCAGCGAGCCGTGCGCGGGCGGATCGGCGACTACGAAGCCGAGCGAGTCACCGTCTGGATCCGAGCCGGTCAAGGTGATTCCACTGGCCTGGCCGGCGGGCACGGTGACTGCCTGCGCGTCGGCCACCGGCGCATGGTTCTTGGGCAGCGAGACGTTCACGGTCACGTTGGCCGTGCCCGAGGTCAGCTTGCCGTCGTTGGTGGTGAAGGTGAAGGAATCGGGACCGGCATAGCCCGACCCGGGTGTGTACGTGAGCAGCGGGGCGGTGCCGGAGATCGTGCCGTGGCTCGGGTTGGAGACAACGTCGTAGCTGACCGGGTCGCCATCCGGGTCGGAGCCGGCCAACGTCACGTCGACGGCGTGCCCGACCAGCGTCGAAACCGTCTGGTCGCTGGACAGCGGGGCCTGGTCGGGACGGGGAACCACCGTCAACGAGGCCGCTTGTTCGGCGGGCGCGATGACGCTGCCGGTGGCCGCTCCGGACACGGACGTCGTCACTGTGCCGAGCAGGTCGGATGCCTTTACCCCGATGTGCACGCTGGCGGCGCCACCGGCGGGCGCGGTGAGGCCGGACCAGGTGAGCGTGGATCCGGAGATAACCGGGTCGGTGGTGGTGGAGCCGGTCGTGGAGCCGGCCTGATAACTGAAGCCGACCGGGAGTTGCGCGGACAGGTTGGTGACCATCACGTCGGCCGAACCTCGGTTGGTGACACTGATGGTCAAGCCCACACCCGCGCCGCGCACCACGGTGGCGGAGTCGGCGGTACCGGAGGCGGTCAGCGGCAACTTGCCACTGGGCGAGAAGGTGGCCAGCGAGGAAAAAGTCTGGCTCTGGCCGGCGGGCAGGTTCAGGGACCAGGACAGGCCCATCCCGTTGTCGACCGGCGCCTGGCACAGGCAGGTGTCGTCGAACGGCGACTGCGTCCCGACCGCGGCCCAGACCGAGTTGTAACCGTCCTCGAGGTGTCGGCTGCCGGCGGTCAGCGGAAGGAACTGCTCGGCCCGGCTGCCTGGCGTGACGCCAGCGGTACACGCGACGGCGTCGGTCGCCGGGTCGACCAGGCCGTAGTCGTCGCCGGCATCCTGCAACTCGCAGTCAGCGGCCCGATAGATGACGCCGGTCGCCGCGGCGGCCGAAGTGTTCGTGACGACCATGTCCGTGCGGTAGGACTCCTGGCCGCTCACGTAACGGTCGGTCTGGACAACGCGCAACCCGCTGGCCGCGGCTTGGACTACTGATGTCATGGAGTACGGATCGTCGATGGTGCCGGCGCCGGTGACCGCACTCTGGCTGACCGGAGTCCACGCGGTAAGGGGGCTGGCGGCGCTTCCGGAGGGGATGTCGGCCGGGCCGTACAACGTTCCGCCGGTGGCCACGAACGTGCCGCAGGCGGTGTCGTCGCTCCACTGGCCGCCGTCGCCGGCGTAGTCGGCGCCGCACTTGAGATCCGGGGTGGTGGTGATGCTCAGCGGCCCCCCGGAGTTGATGTGACCGGTGACCGCGAGAGCTGGCACGGCCGTCGCGACGAGCCCGGCTGAAGCCAGAGCTATCGCAGCGACAGCAACCAGCAGTCGCTGCGACCGACCGTGCATCGACAACTCAGTACCTATCTCGGACGGTGAGCACCCCAGGTGTTCGAGATGCCCGAATTTCGCTTGGATGGGCAGGCGCAAATCGGGGAAATCCGGTCCGGCTCCGTTAAATCCAAATATTGGCGCCGTGAGGTACATGTTAGCGCTGGCTGGGCATCTTGAGCAATGGCGACACGACGAAGCCAGTTGATTCACTCGGTTGATCGTCAAGAAACACGCAAACCCGCACGGCTTCGAACGGGCGTAACAGCATTGTTATGCCCGTTCGACCCGCCGGGTACCGTCCCAGGGCCCTACCAGCCCAGGGCGGTCAGCCCTTCTAGAAGCAGACCGCACCGACCGCGGCCGATTGCACCAGCTTCGCGTACTTGCCGAGCACGCCGGTGTTGAAACGCGGCGGCAAGGGCTGCCACGCCGCTCGGCGCCGATCCAGCTCCTCGTCGTCGACGTCCAGCTCCAGGGTGCGGTTCGCGATATCGACCACGATCCGATCACCATCGGCGACCAGCGCGATCGGCCCACCGACCGCGGCCTCGGGAGCGACGTGACCGATGCACAAGCCGGTGGTGCCGCCGGAGAAGCGTCCGTCGGTCAGCAACAGGACATCCTTGCCCAGGCCGGCGCCCTTGATCGCACCCGTGATGGCCAGCATCTCGCGCATGCCCGGGCCGCCCTTGGGACCTTCCCAGCGGATGACGACGATGTCGCCCGCCTTCAGCGTGCCGTCGGCCACCGCCTGCATCGCGGGCTGCTCGCGGTCGAACACCCGGGCGGTGCCCTCGAAGACGTCGGCATCGAAGCCGGCCGTCTTGACCACTGCGCCTTCCGGGGCGAGGTTGCCGTGCAGGATCGTGAGTCCGCCGGTTTTGTGGATCGGGGCGTTGAAGCTGCGGATCACCGAACCGTCGGGCCGCGGCGGGGACAGGGTGGACAAGTTCTCGGCCAGCGTCTTGCCGGTCACCGTCAACGCCTCGCCGTGCATCAACCCCTCGTCGAGCAGTGCCTTCATCACGACCGGGATGCCGCCGATCCGATCGATGTCGGTCATCACATACCGGCCGAACGGCTTCATATCGGCCAGGTGCGGCACCTTGTCGCCGATTCGGTTGAAGTCGGCCAGCGTCAGCTCGACCTCGGCCTCGCGGGCGATCGCCAGCAGGTGCAGCACGGCGTTGGTCGACCCGCCCAGCGCCATGACCACGGTGATCGCGTTCTCGAACGCCTCGCGGGTCATGATGTCGCGCGAGGTGATGCCGGCGTCGATCAGCTTGACCGCCGCCTCCCCCGAGCGCTCGGCGTAGGCGTCCCGGCGTGAGTCCGGTGCGGGCGGGGCCGCGGATCCAGTCAGCGACATGCCCAGCGCTTCAGCCGCCGAGGCCATCGTGTTGGCGGTGTACATGCCGCCGCAGGCGCCCTCGCCCGGGCAGATTGCACGCTCGATCTCGTTCAGCTCGTCGCGAGTGATCTTGCCGGCCAGGCAGGCGCCGACACCCTCGAACGCGTCGATGATCGTGACGTCGTTACCGTGCAGCTAGCCGGGCAGCGTCGAGCCCGCGTAGAGGAACACCGACGCGACGTCCAGCCGGGCCGCGGCCATCAACATGCCGGGCAGCGACTTGTCACAGCCGGCCAGCAACACAGCCCCGTCCAGACACTCGGCGCGGAACACGGTTTCGACCGAGTCGGCAATCACCTCGCGCGACACCAGGGAGTAATGCATGCCGTCGTGACCCATCGAGATGCCGTCGGACACCGAGATGGTGCCGAACTCCAATGGGAAGCCGTCCGCGCCACGCACGCCGATCTTGGCTTGCTTGGCCAACCGGTCCAGCGACAGGTTGCACGGCGTGATCTCGTTCCAGGAGGAGGCCACACCGATCTGTGGTTTACGCCAGTCATCGTCGCCCATGCCCACCGCGCGCAGCATGCCGCGAGCGGCGGCGCGCTCGATGCCATCGGTCACGGCATGGGAATGCGGCTTCCGATCGGTAGCGGTGGACGGGCTGGCGGGCGCGGTGTCTGCAGAGTCGTCGGTCACGAACGGAGCCTACGACGGCATCGCAACACGCAATAGACGTGGTCTCAATTCGTTGGCCCCGGTACGGGCATGACATCGTAAGAACCGTGACGCAGGTACGCAGAACGGTGATCAGACACCCCAATTCGGCTTATTTCATCGTGGCATTCGTGGCCCTGTGTGCCACCGCGATCGTCCGGGGTCCGATCCAGGCGCTGATCTACCTGATCCCGCTCGCCGGTGTGGTGTACATCGTGCGCACGGCGACCATTGTCGACGAGGACGGTCTGCGGGCCCGCGCCGTCTTCGGGGAACAAGCGGTCAGCTGGTCCGAGCTGACCGGACTGCGGCTGGCCGACTCCGGCGCCGTCTACGCCGTCGATGATGCCGGCAGCCAGCTCCGGCTGCCCTGCGTCCGCAGCACCAAACTCGAGCCGCTCATCCGAGCAGCCGACGGGCGCATCCCGGATCCGGCGGCTTGACGCACACCTGCGGCCAGCGACACCTCGCGCAGACGGCACCTCGCGCGGACGGCACCTCGCGCGGACACTCATCGGCCGCCTCTAAGCCGGTACCTAGGCGCCAGGCCGTCAGCGCACTCGCTCCCACCAGGCAGACTGGACCCCGTGCCCGCTCGTCCCGCTCACCCCGTCCGGCGTTGCCGCGCGCGGCTATGGGCCGCTGCGTTGCTCGCGCTACCGGTGCTGGCAGCCTGCAGTTCGGGAGCGGCCGGCAGCACGCCCACCTGGGTGCCACAGCCGGATATCGGCGCCGATATCAACCCCACCCCGGAACTGCCGGGTAGCGCCGTACCGGAGCCACAACCGTCCACCCCGAACACGCCGAACCCCGGCGGCAGCCCGCAGGCTCCCGGGTCCGCCGCCCCGTCCCCATCGGCGAACCAGGATCCGTCGGTCGTGGCCACGAAGCTGAATCAACCAACCGGGCTGGTGGTGTTACCCGACGGCACAGCTCTGGTCGGTGAACGGACCACGGGACGGATCTATCGCGTTCAGCCGACGGCCGGCCAGCCCGCAGCCCTCGTCCAGACCCTGGCCGGTGTGGATGGCAGCGGCGACGGCGGCCTGCTCGACCTGGCGCTGTCGCCGACGTTCGCGCAGGACGGGCTGATCTACGCCTACCTGACGACGGCCACCGACAACCGCGTCGTCCATTTCGCCGTCGGCTCGGCCCCCTCGCCGGTGATCGTCGGCATCCCCCGGGGCGCGCGCCACAATGCGGGCCGAATCGCCTTCGATGCGACTGGGTCACTGCTCACCGGTACCGGTGACGCCAACAGCCCCGCCGCCGCCCGGAGCGCGACCAGCTTGGCCGGCAAGATCCTGCGCACCACGGACATCGGACGTCCGGCGGCCGACAACCCCGACCCGAGCTCGATCATCTACGCCTCGGGTTTCTCGACCGTGACGGGTTTGTGCGTCGATGCCCAGACCGGAACCCGAGCAGTCATCTCGGCCGGCAGCCCCGATGAGGTCAATCTGATCACCGCGGGTGGCAACTACGGGCCGACCGGCGCTCCAAACACGCCGGCTCCGAAAGCTCCGGCCGCGACCTTGCCGGCGGCGATGTCGGGTGCCGGCGGCTGTGCCTTGGCTGACGGGCAACTTTTCGTCGCTACCTCGACCGGCAAGTCGCTTGCGACCGCGACGATCGCGACCAGCGGCAAGGTGGGCAGCTTCGCCGCCGGTCTGACCGGCAAGTACGGGCGGCTGCGCACCGTCGTGGCCGGCCCGGATGGCGCGCTCTGGCTGACCACCAGCAACCGCGACGGGCTAGGCAAGCCGGTCGCCGACGATGACCGGGTGATCCGGATCTCGGCCGCGCAGGGTGGCGCCGCATCCGTACTCTGACCGGTCCGCTGCGCTGGGCCGTCGGGCGACACTGACCGGTCCACCGATCGGACCGGGCCGCTAGTCGGTTACGCCGAGGCGTTCCAGCAGAATGCCGCGTACCGCGGCGGCGTCGGCTTGTCCCTTGGTTGCCTTCATCACCGCGCCGACCAGGGCGCCCACCGCCGCGACCTTGCCGGAACGGACCTTCTCGGCTACGTCCGGGTTGGCGGCGATCGCGGCGTCGGCGGCGTCGGTCAACGCCGAGCTGTCCGACACCACGGCCAGCCCGCGCTCGGCGACGACCGCATCGACCTCGTGGCCGGTCTCGAGCACCGCGTCGACGACCTGGCGGGCCAGCGCGGTGGTCAGCGACCCCGAACTCACCAGGGCAACCACCCGCGCCACCTGGCTCGGGGTGATCGGCAGCGCTGATGCTTCGATTTCGCGGGCGTTGGCGAGCTGAGCCAGGTAGCCGACCCACCAGTTGCGGGCCTCGGACGCCGGCGCGCCCGCGTCGATGGTGGCCGCAACGACGTCGACGACGCCCGCGTTACTCATCTTGGCCAGCTCGTCGGTGGAGAAGCCGAGTTCGGCCCGCAACCGGGTCCGGCGCGCCGCCGGCAGCTCGGGCAGCGCGGCGCGCAGCTCGGCCACCCAGGCGGGGTCCGGAGCAATCGGGACAAGGTCGGGCTCGGGGAAATAGCGGTAGTCGGTCGCCTCTTCTTTGCTGCGACCGGATCGGGTCTCGCCGGTCGTCTCCTGGAAGTGCCGGGTCTCTTGCTTGATCCGGCCGCCGGCATCGAGGATCTCGGCCTGCCGGATGACCTCGGACCGGACGGCCCGTTCCACGCTGCGCAGCGAGTTAACGTTCTTGGTCTCGGTCCGGGTGCCCCATTCGGTGGCACCCACCGGCATCAGTGAGGTGTTGACGTCACAGCGCAGGCTGCCCTGCTCCATCCGTACGTCGGACACGCCGAGCGTTCGCAGGATGTCGCGCAACTCGGTGACGTAAGCCTTGGCCACCTCAGGAGCCAACGCACCGGTCCCTTCGACGGGCTTGGTCACGATCTCGACCAACGGGATACCAGCGCGGTTGAAGTCCACCAGCGAGTAGTCCGCCCCGTGAATCCGCCCGGTCGCGCCACCGACATGGGTGTTCTTGCCGGTGTCTTCTTCCATATGCACCCGCTCGATGCCGACCCGGTAGGTCTTACCGTCGACATCGACGTCGAGGTAGCCCTCTACGCAGATCGGTTCGTCGTACTGCGAGATCTGGAAGTTCTTCGGCATGTCGGGATAGAAGTAGTTCTTACGGGCGAAGCGGCACCACTCGACGATGGAGCAGTTGAGCGCCAGACCGATTTTGATGATGGACTCGATGGCCTTGGCGTTGGCCACCGGCAGCGCGCCCGGCAGGCCCAAACACACCGGGCAGGTATGGGTGTTCGGCGCGGCGCCGAACTCGGTGGAGCACCCGCAGAACATCTTCGACACGGTGCCTAGCTCGACGTGGGTCTCGAGTCCGATCACCGGTTCGTAGCGGGCGACAACGTCCGTGTAGTCCAAGCTCAGCGTGGTCATCGGGCACCTCCGAGCGTGGGGATCCGTCCGAGAATCGGGCCGTTGGCCGCGTTGTACGCCGCTTCGAAGGCAGCGCCGACCCGGTAGCAACGATCGTCGGCCATCGTCGGGGCCATGATCTGCAGGCCGACCGGCAACGCGGGCCCGGTTTCGTCGGACAAACCGCACGGTACCGAGATGGCCGGCGTGCCGGCCAGCGATGCCGGCAACGTGCACAGATCGTTGACGTACATCGCCATCGGGTCGGCCACTCGCTCACCGATCCCGAAGGCCACGAACGGAGACGTCGGCGAGATCAGCACATCAGTCGTGGCGAATGCCGCGGCAAAATCTCGCGAGATCAGCGTGCGAACCTTCTGCGCCTGCCCGTAGTACGCGTCGTAGTAGCCCGAGGACAGCGCGTACGTGCCGATCATGATTCGACGCTTGACCTCGGCGCCGAACCCGGCCTCGCGGGTGAGCGACATGACTTCCTCGAGCGAGTGACCGCCGTCGTCGCCGACGCGAAGTCCGTACCGGACAGAATCGAAGCGGGCCAGGTTGGACGAGCATTCGCTCGGTGCGATCAGGTAATACGCCGCGAGGGCATAGTCGAAGTTCGGGCAACTCACCTCGACGATGTCTGCCCCCAGACCGCGCAACGTCTCGACCGCGGCGGCAAAAGAGTCGAGGACGCCCTGCTGGTAGCCGCCGTTGAGCCCGGTCAGCTCAGTCACGATTCCGACCCGGACACCGGCCAGCTCACCGAGGGCACCGTCGCGGGCCGCGGCGACGACATCAGGACCGGGATTGGGGATCGACGTCGAATCACACGGATCGTGCCCGGCGATCACCTGGTGCAGCAGGGCGGTGTCGAGCACGGTGCGGCCGAACGGGCCGGCCTGATCGAGTGATGATGAGAATGCGATCAGCCCGTAGCGGCTGACCGCGCCGTAAGTGGGCTTGTGGCCGACGATGCCGGTGACGGCCGCCGGCTGACGAATCGAGCCACCGGTGTCGGTGCCGATGGACAAGGGCGCCTCGAAAGCGGCCACCGCGGCGGACGAGCCACCCGACGAGCCACCCGGGACGCGGCCGAGATCCCACGGATTGTGGGTCGGGAAGAAGGCCGAATTCTCGGTCGAGGACCCCATCGCGAACTCGTCCATGTTGGTCTTGCCCAACATCACGATGCCGGCCTGCTTGATGCGGGTGGTCACGGTGGCGTCGTAAGGCGGCACCCATCCCTGCAGGATTTTCGAGCCTGCGGTGGTCTCGAGCCCTTTGGTGACAACCACGTCTTTCATGGCCAGCGGCACACCGGCCAGCGGACCGAGGTGCTCACCGGCACTTCGGCGGGCATCGACGGCGGCCGCGGCGGCCAAGGCGCCGACGGCATCGACCTGCAGGAACGCCTTGACATCGCCGTCCACTTCAGTGATCCGGTCCAGGTGCGCCTGCGCGACCTCGACCGCGCTCACTGAACCGTCCCGCACTGCCGCGGCCGTATCGGCGGCGGTCAACTCGAACAGCGCGGCCATTATTCTTCCTCACCCAGGATCTGCGGTACCCGAAAGCGGTCTTCTTCAACCGACGGCGCCCCGGCCAGCACATCGTCGCGGAGGAGCGATGGCACCAGCACGTCCGGACGGAAGACATTCTCCAGCGGGACGGCGTGAGAGGTCGGCGGGATATCGGCCGCCGCGACCTCGCCGACTCGGGCGACCGCGCCCAGAATCACTTCGAGCTGTTCGGCGAAGACGTTGAGTTCGTCGTCGGTGACGGCCAGCCGGGCCAGTTTCGCCAGATGGGCAACTTCGTCTCGAGTCAGTGCGCTGCGGGTGTCGGACACACCGAGTGAGTCTAGGACCTGACGGCGACCCCGGGCAGCCCGGTGCCCGCTGCGTTGCGGTTCGCTGTCCGATTCGCGGGCCAGCTGTCGAGTTGGTTCCCGAGTAGGTTCGCGAGTTGGTTCGCCGACTATGCCGTCAGGCGCATCGCTGCGCTCACTTCATTTTCGTCCGCCGGGCCGGACGACTCGATCTCGCAGCGATTACGCCCGGCCGCCTTGGCCCGGTACAGCGCACGGTCGGCCGCGCCGAGCAGCGTCATCGATGTCGCGGATCCATCCTGGGAGATCGCTACCCCGACGCTGCCACTGATCGGTACCGGCGCCTGGGCATTGACCAGGCTGGCGCGAAGTCGTTCGGCCGCGGCGCTCGCGTCGGACCGGGTTACCCCGGCGAGCACCACGCCGAATTCCTCGCCTCCGTAACGAGCCACCACGTCCGTCGAGCGGGTCGCGGACTGTAGCGCTGACGCGGCGACCCGCAGCACCTCGTCGCCGACCAGGTGGCCGTGCTCGTCGTTCACTCGTTTGAAGTGGTCGAGATCGACGAGCGCCACCGCAATCGAGCCGCCCGTCCGTTGAGCGCGAGCCAATTCGCGCGCCAGATGCTCATCGAACATCCGCCGGTTCAACACCCCGGTGAGGCCGTCGGTGCTGGCCGCGTTGCGCAGTTGGCGGACGAGCATCGCCCGGGCCAGCGCCAGCCCCGACTGCGACGCCGCCTGGCTGGCGGTGGACAGCATCCAGCGTTGCAGACCGATCCGGGCCGTGCGCCGCGGAACTTCCAGCACCAGCCAGCCACCGATGGTGCGATCCACCGGGATCGGCAGGACCACGGCAGTGCCCAGGTTCGGAAGCACCCGATCCAGATGCGGGTTTCGGGCCGCCACGACCCGGCGCAGCAACACCGGCGCACCGCTGTCGTTGGCCTCGGACAGCGCCTGGTCTGCAGCCAAATCCGTCACCGCGTCGGCCAGGATCACGATTCCTCGCGTCATCGACAGTTCGGTCACCATCGTGCGGGTCAGCAAGCCGGCGATCTCGTCGGCATTCTGCAGTAGTTGCAATGCCACGGCCAGTTCATGCAGCACCTCGGCCGAGAACCGCCGCTTCTTCAATTCCCGTTCGTTGGTGGCCGCAAACGTCGAGGTCGTCAGCGCGGTGAGCCATATCGCGGCAAGGAATACGACGTAGTGCCGGTAAGGAAATTCAGTCGTTGCCGTGACCGCCTGGAACACGCCGTCGCGTACCATTTCGATCGCGCACATCACGGCAATCGAGTGCCATAACGCCACCTTGATGCCAGACCTGAACGACATCAGCAGACAGACGCCCATCACGTGCACGACGATGAGGTACGTGACCATGCCGGTTGGGCCACCGAGGCTCACCAGCAGAATCGCGCCGCACAGACCGTCGGCCAGTAATCCGGCGGAGGCAATCGCAATCGCGAATTGCCGGCCCACTCGCGGCGACAGCGGCGTAAGCAGGCACAGCACCAGGTAGCCGACGGCCATCGGCGGCAGGGGTAATCCAACGTCGGCACGCTCACTGGGCAGGGCCTGCCACAATACGATGGCGGCGGCGAGCAGGCCGAGCCGCAACGCGGTGGCCCACCGGATGCGATCAGCCAGCGGGACCAGGCCACGCCGGGACGGGTCTTGCTTTTTACTCATGGCAGTTCCTTACGGGATTCGGATACACGGTTTTCGGAATGAGTGGATTCGGATTGACGGGTTTTCGCCCGCAAGTGCGGGAATTGAATTCTTGGGCTGCGGAACAACGGCGCTCGTGACAACTTGGGATCGGAATGATCCATCCGGTTCTGGATCAACAGGAATACGACGACCAGCACGAGCAGTGCGACGGGGAATGCGGCCCGGGTGGCCAGTCCGGCCGCGACCGCCTGTAGCGCAACCCAGTGGTCCGCAGCCGTGACCTGAGTGCTCGCCGTCGACGGCGTCGGGCTCGAGGGGTCGTCGACGGCGGCCGCCGCGCCGGTGTCACGCGGGTGGGCTCGCGCCGTCGGAGCAGGTTGGCCGGTCGGCGTAGCGGTTGGCACGGCCGGACTCGAGCGCGCCGAACCGGTACCCACGGGCGGCCCTGAGGTCGAACCGGCGGAGGTCGAGCCGGCGGAGGTCGAGCTGGGCCACGCGGTGGCGGGCCTGGAGGTGGGCGACGCGGTGACGGTAATCGAGGGATCAGCAGGAGTTCCGGACGGCGCGATCGAGGCGAAAACCGCGTCCCACTCGAAATCGGCGCTCGCCGAGGTGCCCTGGGCGGTATCGACGTCGGCCACCTGCACGTCGAAACGAAACGTTGCCGACGCGACCGAGGACGAACCGGCACGTTGCCAGCCGGTATCCAGGGGGTCCTCGCGGGCGCCGAGCCCGGCTAGGGTGCCGTCGTAGAGCGGTTCGCCCTGGAAGTCCGCACACGAGTTCTGCTCGCCACTACCGACGGAAACTCGCACCATCAACCAAGTTGACAGCTCGCCGGTGACGTCATCGGCGCGTAGCACGACTCGCTGTCCGGCCCCGGTTCCGGGAATGCTCACGATCGTGCAGCGACTCACTTCTCGTCCCGGCTGCAAGTCGTGATCATCGAACAAGGCGGGTTCGCTCGGCGCCGACGGATCCGCCTCGGACGGCGACGCGGCCGAGTTGGCGGCAAGCCGCATCGAATAGATGCGGCCACCGGCATCGTGACTCGGTGATTGCGCGCCTCGCCCGAGCCCAATTCCGGCAACGGCCAGCAGCGCGGTCAGCAGGAATGCGGGCAACGCGTAAAGGTAGGCAGAAGCGTTGCCACGCGTGGGGTTTTTCGCCGTACCGGTCACCCGTATTTGATCGGTTTAGTGCGGCATCAATTGAGTGATGCGGGGCCTTGCGACCGTACTTCTTGGGCCGATGCGCACAAGGTTAGGCCCGCAGACCCAAACATGTTGACTTTGCTTGGGCTGGTCCGACACCGCCCGATTGGTTGGGCACAGAACGTTTTCGCAACCTATCAAATCCATTGGTATGACCCAACCAGGTCATCCCGTCAATCCAGAGAAAGCAGGCCACACCATGGTCGGACAACATAGAGGCCGCGACGAAGCCGGTGCGGAGGCGCGCAGTACCGATTCGTCAGCACCACGCCCCCGCGCCAGCCGTCGAACCGGCCGTCTACTGTTTGCCGCTGGCGTGCCGTTAGGTCTGCTCGGTGCTGGCGCCTTGGTATGGCAAGCCTCCTACGCAGCATTCAGTTCCACCACCGTCAACCCGGGAAACACCTTCACCGCCGGCAGCGTCGTACTCACGGACAACGACAGCGGTACCGCGGTGTTCACCACGGCAGCTCTGAAGCCGGGTGACAGCGGATCGTCCTGCATCACCGTCACCTACAGCGGATCGCTCACGCCGTCGGCACCGGTTCAGCTGTACGTGGCGTCGGGCGATGCCACCGATACACCCGGATCTGGTGGCGGCGCGCTGTCGACCGCGTTGGACTTCAGTGTCGAAACGGCCACCGGATCCGGAATCTTCGGTTCCGGGGCGCCGTGTACGGCGCTGAGCGGCACCGCAATCTTCGGTAGCGCAGCGAATACCACCATTACCGCAGGAGCCATGTTGTCGGATTTCGTGGCCAAGAACGCCTACAGCAGCGGCGGCACCACCAGCGTGTCCTCCGCCTGGACGCCGACCGGCGGTTCGAGCACCACCAAGGTGTTCCGATTCAACTACGCCTTGGCCACCGATGCGCCGAATACCGCTCAGGGAGCGGTTGCCACCGTGAAATTGACATGGGAATCACGCAGCTGACCGGTGCCGCCCGCCAACTCGTGCAGTCGATCGTCATCGGCCTGTGCGCGGTGGTAGGCAGCCTGGTGCTCATCTCGGTAGTGCCGGCGCTGTTCGGTTGGCGATCAGTGAACGTGCTCAGCGGTTCGATGGCACCCAGGATTCACCCGGGCGACGTCATCGCGGTTGCGCACATCGTGCCCGCTGAGCTGCACCCCGGTCAGGTCGTCCTGGTCCGCGAACGGGCCGATGGTGACCGCATGGTCATGCACCGCTTCGTGCGCTTCACCCCGACCGGCGACCTGATCACCAAGGGCGACGCGAACCGGGAGGTTGACTCCTCCCCGGTACCGCCGCAGGATTTGCTCGGCCTGCCGCGGCTCCGGGTTCCATGGATTGGATTGCCCGCGATCTGGTGGCGCGCTCACCAAACGCTGCCGTTGGCCCTGCTGGCCAGCGGTGCCGGGATAGCGGGCGCGATCACGCTCGGCGCGGACGGGGTGACGGCGCGCCATCGCCGCGCCATCTGAGTATGCGACCGCACGGCGGGACCCAGGGCAGGCGGTATCAGATCAGGATCAGGTTCCGGAGGAGACCTCCGCGTTACAGCAGAGACACATGGACTTGCGACAATCGCCGCGTGGCTTTCCTGATGCGGATCGTGCTGCCGGATCGCCCCGGTGCTCTCGGTGCAGTGGCGACGGCCCTTGGCGCCGCCGGTGCGGACATCCTCAGCGTCGATATCGTGGAACGCTCGATCAGCACCGCAACCGACGATCTGATCATCGAGCTCCCGTCAGACCGGTTGCCTGATTCACTGGTGTCCGCCGCGTCGAGCGTTGACGGCGTGCGGGTCGAATCCATTCGCCAGTACGCCAGCGTGATCGACCCGTTCCGGGAGCTCGAGCTGCTGGAAAAACTGGCCACCAGCTACGAGGACGGTCCGACGATTTTGGCCGACGGGGTATGCCGACTGTTCCGCGCGGGCTGGGCGCTGGTCATTGCCGAGCCCGCCGCGGCTGGCCTACCGGGCATTGTGGTGGCCCGCAGCTCGGCCGCCCCCGAAATCGAGGAGATCGAAGCACCGTGGTGGCCGCCGTATCCGGCCCGTCCGCTCGCCGCCGACGACGGTTGGGCCCCGGAACTGTGGCACAACCTCGAGACCGAATTGGCCGTCGTGCCGTTGCCCAGCAACCCGAGCAAGGCCGTCCTGGCTGGACGACCAGCGATGCGCTGGCTGGCCAGCGAGATCATCCGGATGTCGCATCTTTGTTCGATCGCGGCGACCGTCCTCGACGACGGGGCGCGGGAGGGCTAGCCGCTTCGGCATTCCCGACTGGATCAGCCCGGACTGGATCAGCCCCGACTGGATCAGCCCCGACTGGATCAGCCCCAACCGGATCAGCCCCAACCGGATCAGCCCCACCTGGACCAGCGCCAACCGGATCGCCGGCGACGACAGCCTCTTCGACGGCGGGTGGTCCGTCGGCGAGTAGCGCCTGGAAGCCGGCCTCGTCCAACACCGGCACGCCGAGGTCGAGCGCCTTCGTGTATTTGGTACCCGGGCTGTCCCCCACCACCACGAACGAAGTCTTCTTCGACACCGAACTCGCCTGCTTGCCGCCGCGGCTGGTGATCGCCTCGGCCGCTTCTTCGCGCGTGAAGCCTTCGAGCGACCCGGTGACCACGATCGACAGGCCCGCCAACGGCTTCGGCCCGTCGTCGGCAACGCGATCCTCAGCCAGGGCCACGCCGGCCGAGCGCCACTTGTCGACGATCTCACGATGCCAGTCCACCCCGAACCAGTCCACGATCGATTCAGCGATGGTCATGCCCACCCCGTCGACGGCAGCTAGTTCGTCGGCGCTGGCCAGCGCGATCGCGTCCACCGACCCGAAGTGCCGAGCCAGCGCTTGAGCCGCGGTCGGCCCGACGTGTCGGATGGACAGCGCGACCAACACCCGCCACAGCGGCCGGCTTTTGGCTGCGGTCAGATTGTCCAGTAATTTAAGGGCATTCGCGGCCAGTGCGCCGTCTTTGCGAGTGAAGAAGGACGCCTGCACCAGATCCTCGGCGGTCAGCGAGAACAGATCACCCTCGTCCGCGACCAGTCCGGCGGCGAGTAAGGCGACCGCGGCTTCATAGCCGAGCACCTCGATGTCGAATGCCCCGCGTCCGGCCACGTGGAACAGCCGCTCCCGCAACTGCGCGGGACACGATCGCTGATTGGGACAACGGATATCGGCGTCGCCCTCTTTTTGCGGCCGCAGCTCGGTGCCGCATTCCGGGCAGTGCGTCGGCATGACGAATTCGCGTTCCGAACCGTCACGCAGATCGACCACCGGACCGAGGATCTCGGGGATGACATCGCCCGCTTTACGCAATACCACGGTGTCGCCGATCAGCACGCCCTTGCGCTTGACCTCGCTGGCGTTGTGCAGGGTGGCCAGCGACACCGTCGAGCCGGCCACGGTAACCGGCTCCATGAAGCCGAACGGCGTGACCCGCCCGGTCCGGCCGACGTTTACCCGGATATCCAGCAGCTTGGTATTCACCTCTTCGGGCGGGTACTTGTAAGCGATCGCCCACCGCGGCGCGCGCGACGTCGAGCCCAGTCGGCGTTGCTGAGCCAGCGAGTCCACTTTGACCACGACGCCGTCGATCTCGTGTTCGACGTCGTGCCGGTGTTCGCCGTAATAGCCGATAAAGTCGATGACCTCGGCCAGGGACGGAACCACCCGGGCTCGCGACGAGGTCGGTAGCCCCCAAGCCTGCAGCAACTCATACCACTGCGACTGGGATCGGACGGCCGGGCCGCCCTCGACTTTGCCCACGCCGTGTACCACCATTTGCAGCCCGCGCGCGGCGGTGATGCGCGGATCCTTTTGCCGCAGCGAGCCGGAGGCGGTGTTACGCGGGTTGGCGTACGGCGCCTTGCCCGCTTCGATCAGGGACGCGTTCAGGGCAGCAAACCGTTCCAGCGGGAAGAAGATCTCACCGCGCACTTCGAGTACGTCGGGCACCTCTGGGCCGGCGAGCCGGTCCGGGATCGCGGCAATGGTCCGCACGTTCGACGTGACGTCTTCGCCGGTGCGACCGTCACCGCGAGTGGCCCCACGGACCAGGCGACCCTTCTCGTAGAGCAGATTTATGGCCAGCCCGTCGACCTTCAGCTCGCACAGATAGGCAATGTCGTCGAGCTCTTGCTCGGTGCGGTCAGCCCATGCTTGCAGCTCGTCGAGGGAGAACACATTGTCCAGAGACAGCATCCGCTGCAAATGGTCCACGGCGTCGAATTGCGATGAGAAATCGCCGGCCACCCGCTGGGTCGGAGAATCCGCCGTACGTAAGCCCGGCTGCGCGTCCTCGAGATCTTGCAGCTCACGCATGGCGTGGTCGTAGTCCGCGTCGGCGATCGTCGGCGCATCGAGGACGTAGTAGCGGTAGGACGCGTCCAGCAATTGCTCGGACAGCTCGGCATGACGGGCCCGGGCGGCAGCAGGAATCTCAGCGGCGGGGGCGCCCGACCCCGTGACCGCGACGCTCGGTTCGATGCTCACAGCAATCCAAGTTACCTGGCGGGTACGACAGGAACGCTCGCGTTGATACCTGCGTGTTGCTGCCGCCCGCGCAAGGGACCCGCACCCAGGGCCACGAACCGGGCGCGACAAACGCGCTATTCAGGGCCGTCGAGCAGGGATCGTCCCACCGCGGTAAGGCTTTTCATGGCCGCGCGGACGTAGGGTTCGCTGGCTCCGGCCATCCCGCAGCGTGGTGTCGGCACCACGGTCGACGCGAGCAGCTCGTTGGCGAAACCGAGCTTGCCCCACATGTCGAACAGCTTGCCGCGTAAGCGATTCGCGGAGAGCAACGCGTTGTCCGGGGAACCGCTGGGTGCGCCCGGGACGAGGCCAACCCACAACGACCCGCCGGCTTCGACGTACTCGCCAATGGCATCGAGCTGGGCGACGCCGATGAAGGTGTCGTCGAACGCGACGGCGGCAGCGCCGGCGGCCCGTAACAGCTCGAACGGGACGTCGGCCGCGCAGCAGTGCACCACCGCGGAACCGGCCGGCATCACCGACAGCACGTCGGCCAGTAACGGCTCGGCCACCGAGCGTTCCAGCGCGGCCACGGTGCCGTAACCGGACGGCGTCGGCACCCGGCCGGCCAGTACCGCGGGCAGCGCCGGCTCGTCGATCTGGAGGACGAAGCGGGTGCCGGGTAACCGGTCGGCCAGCTCGGCCAGATGCACGCGCACGCCCTCGGCCAGCGAGGCGGTGAGATCGCGGAGTGCGCCCTGATCGGTGAGCAGCTTGTACAAGTTGGGCAGTTCGATGCCGGCCGCCAGCGTGAGCGGTCCACACACCTGGACCTTGAGTAGTTCGACGCCTTGACCGAGTTCGGTGACCGCGTCCAGGTCCCAGCTCATCAGGTCCCGGGCCCGGCCGTAATCCCGGCCGCGACCGCTGGTCACGGTCCAACCGTGCGGCTGCCATTCCACCGCGATGTCCACCAGCATGGCGGCGCTGCGCCCGATCAGGTCAGCACCCAGTCCACGGGCGGGCAGCTCCGGCAGGTAGGGCAGGTCCGGCACTTCGCCCAGCACGAGCCGAGCAGCCTCCAGCGGGTCGGTGCCCGGTAGCGAACCCATGCCGGTGCTTGCCCCCGCCGGCCACGGCCACGATCGATCCGGTGTCGTCACCGGGAGCCAGCCAAAATCGCCGAAGTCATCGGCATCATCGCGATGTCGCGGTGATGGTGGCCGAGCCGAGCACCCGGTCGCCGTCGTACATCACCAGCGCCTGGCCAGCGGCCACCCCGAACTGCGGTCGGTCGAGCCGCGCGGTCAGACCACCGTCGGGATCGAGCCGCACTCGCGCGGGCGACACCATTCCATGAGCTCGCAACTGGACGGCACAGTCGAATTCGTCCGAGCCCCGACGTGAAATCCAGACCGGCGCCGTACAGCTGATCGCGCCGACCTCCAACGCGGCCTTGTCCCCCACCACCACGGTGTTGGACTTCGGGCTGATGGACAGCACGTAGCGCGGTTTTCCACCGGCGGCGGGCGTGGTCAGGTTGAGCCCCTTGCGCTGGCCGACGGTGAAGCCGAAGGTGCCGGCATGCTCGCCCAGCACCTGGCCGTCCGCGTCGACGATGTCCCCCGGACGCTCACCCAGCCGGTCGGTGAGGAAACGCTGGGTGTCGCCGTCGGCAATGAAGCAGATGTCGTGGGAATCGGGCTTGTCGGCCACCGACAGTCCCCGGGCGGCGGCCTCGGCCCGGACCTGGTCCTTGGTGGAATCGCCGAGCGGGAAGATCGCGTGCGACAGCTGATCGGGGGTCAGCACGGCCAGCACGTAGGACTGGTCCTTGCCGGCGTCGACCGAGCGACGCAACTCCCCGTCGGCGAGCTGGGCGTGATGGCCGGTGACCACCGCGTCGAACCCGAGTGCCAGAGCGCGATCGAGCAACGCCGAGAACTTGATCTGCTCGTTGCAACGCAGGCACGGGTTCGGCGTCCGGCCGGCCTCGTACTCGGCCACGAAGTCATCGATCACGTCAGCGGCGAAGCGTTCGGCGAAATCCCATACGTAGAAAGGGATTCCGAGCACATCGGCCGCACGGCGCGCATCGTTGGCGTCCTCGACGGAGCAGCAGCCACGCGCCCCGGAACGGAGGGTGGCCGGCTGCCGCGACAGCGCCAGGTGCACCCCGGTCACGTCCCAGCCGGCATCCACCGCCCGAGCCGCCGCCACCGCGGAATCAACCCCACCGCTCATGGCCGCGAGCACCTTCAACGGGACATCGCTGGTCGTCGCGTTCAAGCAAGCATCCCCTTTCATCGTCGCACCGCATTGGCCAAACCGGCCCGGCGAGCCCGTTCGACCACGCCGCCGATCGCGCCCACCACCGCCTCGACGTCGGACTCGGTGGACGTGTGCCCCAACGAGAATCGCAGCGAACCACGGGCCGTCGCCTCGTCCGCCCCCATCGCCAGCAGGACGTGGGAGGGCTGCGACACGCCGGCCGAGCACGCAGAGCCGGTGGAGCATTCGACGCCCTTGGCATCCAGCAGCATCAAGAGCGAGTCACCCTCGCAGCCCCGGAAGGACGCGTGCACGTTGCCGGGCAGCCGCTGGGTCGGATGGCCGTTGATCCGGGCCTCAGGGACCTCGCGGAGGATGCCCGCGATCAACGTGTTGCGCAGGCCGGTCAGTCGCTGGGCCATTTCGCTGCGCCGTCCGACCGCGAGCTCGGCCGCCAGCGACAAGCCGACCACACCGGCGGTATCCAGGGTGCCCGACCGGACGTCACGCTCCTGGCCGCCACCGTGCAGCAGCGGAACGCAGTTGACATCCCGGCTGAGCAGCAGCGCGCCGGCTCCGTACGGCCCGCCGAGCTTGTGAGCGGTGACCGTCAGCGCATCCACGCCCGAGCGCGCGAAGGAGACATCGAGGGTGCCGACCGCCTGCACCGCGTCGGTGTGGAACGGGATGTCCCACTGGTGCGCGACCTCGGCCAGCTCGCTGATCGGCTGGACGGTACCGATCTCATTGTTGGCCCACATCACGCTCACCAGGGCGACGGAGCCCGGATCGCGCGCGATAGCGGTCGCCAGCGTGTCCGGGTGGACCTGGCCGACCTCGTCGACGGGCAGCAATTCAACCTGCGCCTGCTCGTGCGAGCCCAGCCAGAGCACCGCGTCCAGGACCGCGTGATGCTCGATGGCACTGACGAGGATCCGGCGCCGGGCGGCGTTCTCGGCTCGACGGGCGAGATAAATGCCCTTTACGGCCAAATTGTCGGACTCGGTGCCACCACCGGTGAAGATGATCTCCGAAGGGCCGGCGTCCAGGCTGGCCGCCAACCGCTCCCGCGACTCTTCGACGGTGCGGCGGGCGCGACGACCCGCGGCGTGCAGGGAGGACGCGTTGCCGACCTCACTCATGGTCGCGGACATGGCAGAGATGACCTCCTCCAGCATGGGAGTGGTCGCCGCGTGATCGAGGTAGGCCATCCGGTCCAGCTTACGGTCAGATTTCCGGCGGTGCTCCGACGGCAGTCGGACTAACTGCGCACAGCACTCGGCCGGATCTGCCCGGCCCGCGGGATGGCCAGGCCGGCGATCGCCGCCATCGTGGTGAACACCACGGCCAGCGCCACGGGATAGCTGAGTGTGCCGCTCGCGGCGATGGCCACCAGGGCGCCCGCAAACGCGGTGCTGAGGGCGCTGGCGGTCGAGTCGGCCAGTTGCAACGCGGCCGAATCCGAGCCGCGGTCGGCATCGGTGGTGAAGTCGAGCAGGGTGACGCTCACCGTGGTCAGGGCCAGTCCCGCGCCCAGCCCGGCCAGTGGCCAGACGAAGAACGAGAGCACTCCTAGCCGACCCACCAGCGTCGCGATGCTCATGCCCACCCCCGCCCCGGCAATGCAGGCCAGCCCCGCGCGAACCAGCACCGGCCGGCGCTCGGGCGGGGTACGCGTCTGCACCTGCGAACCGGCGGCCCAGCTCAGCGCCGACAGGATCAGCGGCAGGCCGGACACGGTGGGCGAGTAACCGTGCACCAGCGTGAGGGTGAGCGGCACGGTCGATTCCATGCCGACGAACGTGCCGCCCAACACGCCCCGGAACGCGACGACCGCCGGTACGCCGCGCCCGAACCGGAACGTGCCGGTGGGCACCAAGCGGCGCAGGCCCACCACCAGCGCCACTACCCCGACCGCTCCTACCGCGACCGGCACCGGGCCGTGATGCTCGCCGAGATTGGCCACCGCGGCCACCCCGAACGCGGCCAGCAGGGCGTACCCGATCCGGGCGATTCCAGGCGGTGTATCGGCGTGCGCCGTCTGGGCACTGCGACGCAAACCCAACAGGGACGGCAGCATCAGCAGACCGCCGACCACCACGAAGGGGGCGAGTCCGCTGAAGACCCAGCGCCAGGACAGGTGCTCGGTCAACCAACCGGCCACGATCGGACCGACCAGACCGGGCACGATCCACGCCGTGGACAGGGCCGCGAAGATGCGAGGCCGTAGCTCCTCCGGGTAAACCACACCCAGGACGACGTACATCGCCGTGATCAACAAGCCGGTCGACAGCCCCTGCACCACCCGGCCGCCGACGAGTTGCCACATCGCCTGAGCCGAGCCCGCGATCAGCAGGCCGGTGACGAACAGGACCAGGCCGGCCAGCAGCGGAGTGACCGGCCCGCGCCGGTCGGACGCCAGTCCGCTGATGACCATGCCCACCAGGCTGGCGACCAGAAATCCGGTGAAGGACCAGCCGTAGGCCGCCAGCCCGTGCAGGCTACGGGCCGCCGTCGGCAACGCGGTGGCCACCGCCATCGCCTCGAACGCGATGATCGTCATCAGCATCAGAATCGCCACCGACGTCAACCGATAGGCCGGCGCGAAGAGGCTCATATCGGCGAGCTCATCTCAGCCGTCGACCTGATCCGCCTCGCGCACCGCATACCCGCCCGAAGCGGCCAACGCGACGCCGATCGCCGCCAGCACGGTCGTGACGACCACGATCCCGCTCGGCCACGCCGAGCCGGCGTCATCGGCATCGTCGACGAAGACCTTGGGTACGCCCTGGCAGCTGACGTGATAGTCGCCGGAGCGGGTCAGCTGGAACGTGGCGAAGACGTGCAGGTCGCGGGCGTCGTCCATGGTGGCCACGATCGACAACGGCTGTGCGCCGTCGCTGCTCGTCCCGGTGCAGTTCAGGGTGACCCCGGAGCCGATCACACCCTTGGCCGCCAGCGTCGCCGGGCCGTCGGTGCTCGAGAGCTGGTAGACCTTGCCGGCGGTGAGCCGGTAGGTGGACGGCGGCGAGGCGCCGGAGCCGTCGTAGGCGTGGTGCTGTGATCCGGCCGCCAAGCGGGCCACGGCCAGCAGCACAAAGGCGAGCAGCAGTACTGCGGCGCCGACGACCAGCCGGCGACGCGCCGCGACAACGGTCGGGGGGACGCTCAACGCCATTCGCCCCCGGCCAGGACACCTTCGAGAAACGCCCGCTGAGGCGCGAGGTCGAGGCCGCGGGCCGCCAACCAGTCGTCGGCGTAGTAGCTGTCGTGATAGCGCTCGCCGCCGTCGCAGATGAGCGTCACGATGCTGGCCGCGGCCCCCCGCGCCCGCAGCCCGGCCGCAACCCGCAGGGCGCCGACGAAGTTCGTGCCCGTCGACGGGCCGACCCGACGGCCGAGCCGATCGCTGAGCAGCCGCATCGCCGCCAGGGACGCCTCGTCCGGCACCGCGATCATCCGATCCACCACGTCGCCGACGAAGCTCGGCTCCACGCGCGGTCGGCCGATCCCTTCGATCCGGGAACCGATCCCGGTCCGAACCCGGTCATCGCGAGCCAGCCAGCCGGGCAGGAACGCAGAGTTGTCCACGTCCACCACGCAGAGCCGAGTCGCCAACCGCCGGTAGCGCAGGTAGCGACCGATGGTTGCCGAGGTACCGCCAGTGCCGGCACCGACGACGATCCAGTCCGGCACCGGATGCCGCTCCGCCGACAACTGCGCGAAGATCGACTCGGCGATGTTGTTGTTGCCTCGCCAGTCGGTGGCCCGCTCGGCGAAGGTGAACTGGTCCAGGTAATGACCACCGCAGTCGGCCGCCAGCCGGCGGGCCTCGTCGTAGACCGTGGTCGGGTCATCGACCAGATGACAGCGGCCGCCTTCGCGCTCGATCAGCGCGATCTTGCCGGTCGAGGTGCTGGCCGGCATCACCGCGATGAACGGCAGGTTCAGCATTCGCGCGAAGTACGCCTCGCTGATCGCCGTGGAGCCGGACGACGACTCGATCACCGTCGTTCCCTCGGTCAGCCAGCCGTTGGCGAGGGCATAGAGGAAGAGCGATCGGGCCAGCCGGTGCTTGAGCGAGCCGGTCGGATGCGTGGATTCGTCCTTGAAGTAGAGGTCGATCGGCCAGCCGGGCGGCAGCTCGAATCGCACCAGGTGGGTGTCGGCGGATCGGTTGGCGTCCGCCTCGACCAACCTGATCGCCTCATCCGACCAGGCACGCGCGGTGGCATCGCTGCGGTCGATGTCATCGGAGGGCGTCATGCCGCCAGCCGATCCAACTCGACCAGTACGTCGGCTGGCCGCGCGCACAAACCATGGGCCCCGGCAGCGGTCAGCTCGACGAGCGTCCCGTACCCCCACAGCACGCCGAGACACTGGACGTCATGCGCCGCGGCGCCGAGCACGTCGTGGCTGCGGTCGCCCAGCATCAGGACCGTGCTCGGAGCCGGATCGCCGAGGCGGTGCAAGGCCTCGCCGACCACCAGCGCCTTGGTGTCGCGCAAGCCGTCGACGGTGTCGCCGCACACCGTCTCGAAGTAGCCGTCCAGTCCGAGGTACTCGACGATCTGGGCCGCGTGCGGCTCCGGCTTGCTGGTGGCCACCGCCAGCCGCAGGCCACGGGCGACGAAACCGTCGAGCATCGCCGGCACACCGGCATAGGCCGAAGTCTGAAATAGACCGCGATCCACCACGTAGTGCTGGCGGTAGGCAGCGATCACCGCGGCCATCCGGCGCTCGCCCACCAATGGCGGCAGTGAATGCCAGAACGGTGGGCCGAGCAAGGAACGGGCGGTGTCCTCGTCCACCCACGGCACTCCGGATTCAGCGAACGCCTTTTGCAGGCAGGACAGGATGCCCGGCGCCGAATCGCTCAGGGTGCCGTCCAGGTCGCACAGGACCGTGGTTATCACGACGGCCACCGCTCAGTTGCCGGTGAAGACAGCCTTGCCGGGACCGTTCTTCACAAAGGAGTCGACGCCGATGCGCTTGTCCTCGGTAGCGAACAAGGCCGCGAACAGCTGAGATTCGATGCGCAGCCCGGTCGCCAGGTCGGTGTCCAGGCCCTGATCGATAGCGGCCTTGGCCGCGCGCAGCGCGAGCGTCGGGCCCTTGGCCAGCTTGGCCGCCATGGCTTGCGCGCTGCTCAACACCTCGGCCGCCGGGACGACCGCGTCCACCAGCCCGATTTCGTGTGCCTCGGTCGCATCGATGAAACGGCCGGTGAAGATGAGATCCTTCGCCTTGGCCGGCCCGACCAGCCGCGCCAGCCGCTGGGTGCCGCCCATCCCCGGGATGATGCCCAGCAGGATCTCGGGCTGGCCCCACTTGGCCGTGTCGGCGCTGATCCGGAAGTCTGCCGCCATCGCCAGCTCGCAGCCGCCACCGAGCGCGTAACCGGTCACCGCCGCGATGGTCGGAACCGGAATCTGGGCGATCGCGGTGATCGCGCCCGAGACGTCCTCAGCTTCGCGCATCATGGTCTGGGCCGAGATCGTGTTGAACTCCTTCACGTCCGCGCCGGCTACGAAGACCTTCTCGCCGCCCCACAGGATCACCGCACGCAGATCCTGATGATGGCTGGCCTGCTGGGCCACCTCGCGCAGTTCGTTCTGGACCTGGGTGTTCAACGCGTTCACCGGGGCGCGGTTGATACGAATGGTGCCGACGCCATCGACGACGTCCAGGCTCACGAATTCAGTCATGAGCGGAGCGTACCGAGCGCCGCCGACGATTCCGCTCAGCCGGCTCAGATGGCTCAGATGGCTCAGATGGCTCAGATGGCTCTGGCGTAGAACCGACCGTGATCTCGTTCGACGTTGAGGGCCAGTCCGAAGGTCTCACTCAAGCGTTCGGACGTGAGCACCTCTTCGATCAGGCCCTGCGCCACCACCCGCCCCTCGCGCAGCAGCAAGGCGTGGCTGATGCCGACCGGAATCTCTTCCACGTGATGGGTGACCAGCACGGTGGCCGGCGCGTCGGGATCCGCGGCCAGCCGCGCGAGGCGGCGCAGCAGGTCCTCGCGGCCGCCGAGATCCATGCCGGCTGCCGGCTCGTCCAGCAACAACAACTCGGGGTCGGTCATCAGCGCCCGCGCGATCTGCACCCGCTTGCGCTCGCCCTCGCTCAGCGTGCCGTAGGTGCGATCGGCCAGCTCGGCCACGCCGAAGCGCGCCAACAGGCTACGGGCGCGTCGGACGTCCAGCCGGCCGTAGGCCTCGCGCCAGCGTCCGATCACGGCATAACCGGCCGACACGACCACGTCGATGACGGTCTCGCCGCCCGGAATCCGCTGCGCCAGGGCCGCCGACGACAGGCCGATCCGAGGCCGTAGTTCGAACACGTCCACCGCGCCGAGTCGCTCGCCGAAGATGGCGGCCGTCCCGGACGTCGGGTGCATGGAGGCCGCGGCAATCTGCAACAGGGTGGTCTTGCCGGCCCCGTTTGGGCCGAGCATGGCCCATCGTTCGTCCTCTTCCACGGTCCAGTCGATCGCGTCGAGCAACAGCTTGGGCCCACGCCGCACGGTCACCTGTTGCAGCTGCAGGATCGCGTCGGGATCGACCTCGAATTCCGGGAGTGACACTCGTCTATCCAACCGCATCTGCTCCGAAGGGCGGCGGTAGGGTGCCGCTAGATGGAGCCCACAACCGACCTCACCGCCGTCCTCGGCCGCCGACTGGGCAGCCGGGTCGATCGCGGGTCCGACTTGATCGCCTGGCCGGGCCGGCCGTTTCCGATGGGAGCGAGCTGGGACGGTGAGGGCACCAACTTCTCGTTGTGGTCGCCGTCGGCCACCAAGGTTACCGTCTGTCTGTTCGATCCAGCCGGACGCGAACACCAGGTGGAATTGGGCGAGCAGAGCTTCCACGTCTGGCACGGCTACATTCCGGGCGTCAATCCGGGACAGCGCTACGGCTTCCGGGTGGCCGGTCCGCATGAGCCGGGCCGGGGGCAGTGGCACAACCCGGCCAAGCTGCTGATCGATCCGTACGCCCGGGCCATCGAAGGCGACTTCGTCGACAACGCTGCCTGTTACGCCGACAACGACTGGAATTCCGCGCCGTACGTCCCCCGCTCGGTCGTGATGTCCGAAGGCGGCTTCCCGTGGGGCGGCGATCGTCCGCCGAAGACCGCGTGGGAAGACACGGTCATCTATGAGCTGCACGTCAAGGGGTTCACCGCCCAGCATCCCGACATCCCGCCGGAGCTTCGGGGCACCTACGCGGGGCTGGCTCACCCGGCCGCGATCTCGTATCTTTCCGAGCTCGGGGTGAGCGCGGTCGAGCTGATGCCGATCCATCAATTCGTCACCGAGGCGGGCCTGCAGGCTCGTGGACAGAAGAACTACTGGGGCTACAACTCGCTCGGCTTCTTCGCCCCGCACGCCGCCTACGCCACGCACACCGGACGGCTCGGCGGCAACCAGGTACGCGAATTCAAGGCGATGGTACGGGCGCTGCACGCGGCCGGCATCGAGGTGATCCTGGACGTGGTCTACAACCACACCGCCGAGGGCGAGCCGGACGGGCCGTTGCTCGGTTACCGCGGCATCGACAATCCGGGTTACTACCGGCTGAATCCCGGCAACCCCGCGACGTACACCGACTACACCGGTTGCGGCAACACCTTCGACGTGCGCACGCCGGCGGTGCTGCAGCTGGTGATGGACTCCTTGCGGTACTGGGTCACCGAGATGCACGTCGACGGATTCCGGTTCGATTTGGCCTCGGCACTGGCCCGCGCGCTGCACGACGTCGACAAACTCTCCTCGTTCTTCGACACCATTCACCAGGACCCGGTGATCAACTCGGTCAAGCTCATCGCCGAGCCGTGGGATATCGGCGACGGCGGCTACCAGGTCGGCGAATTCCCGCCGCTGTGGACGGAATGGAACGGCAAATACCGCGATACGGTAAGGGATTTCTGGTCCCACGGCGGCGGCGTCCGCGACCTGGCCTACCGGCTGACCGGCTCGTCGGACCTGTACGCCGACGATGGCCGGCTGCCCTACGCCTCGATCAACTTCATCACCGCCCACGACGGTTTCACCATGCGCGATATGGCTTCTTACCAGCATAAGCACAACGAGAACAACCTCGAACAAAACCGCGACGGCACGGACGACAACCGGTCGGTGAACTTCGGAGTCGAAGGTGAGACCGTCGATCCGCAGATCCGGGCGTCACGACTGCGACAGGTCCGCAGCCTGTTGACGACCTTGTTGCTGTCCACCGGGGCGCCGATGCTCACCGCCGGCGATGAGCGGTTCCGCACCCAGGGCGGTAACAACAACGCCTATTGCCAGGACAATTCGATCTCGTGGATCGATTGGAACGACACCGCGGAAGGCCGCGATCTGCTCGATCTCACCCGCCGCCTGATCGCGCTGCGCAAGTCCGCGCCGGTACTACGCCAGCCGGCGTTCTTCGAGGGGCGCCCGGTGGACGGCGGCGACGGCTGCAAGGACCTGGCCTGGTTTCACCCGGACGGCCGCGAGCTGGCCGACAAGGATTGGTACGACCGTTCGCTCAGCACGGTCGGCATGTATCTAGACGGCCGCGGTCTTCGGCACCGCGGTTCGCGCGGCGAGAAGCTGATCGACGATTCCTACCTGATGCTGCTGCACTCGGGCGACGAGCCGGTCGACTTCGTGCTGCCCGGCTCGCCGTGGGCCGACCGCTACCCGGTTGTCTTGGACACCGGCGCCACCGGCGGCGAGCCGTCGCCCGGCGTGATCTTTGCCGGCGGCGCGACCATCATCCTGGCCGCACGCACCGTGCTGGTGCTGCGCGCCGACCGAGACTGAGCACCGCTCGACCGAGTTGCTGACGCGATCCGGTGCCGGCGCGGGCTAAGCCGGTGCGCGGGCGGAGCTAGCTGTGATGTCCCGGGCTAGCGGTGATGCCCGGGACCCCTGCACAGCACAGCTAGTGCGCGACCGACACGAGCCCCAATTCAGCCGGCCCGGCCAGCAGTGGATTGGTCGGCAGTACCCGCACCGTGTAACCGAACGGGCCGGCCTTGCGTAACGGCACGTCGCCGGTGAAGAAGCCGGTGCCGTCCCGCTCGTCGGCCAGTTCGAGCGGGATCACGTTCTGGGTGGTGAGCCGGTTGTCGGCGTCGACCGGACCGAACACGGCCTCCACGGTGAGGTCGGACGCGGTGAGACCGGCCAGCGTGACCTCGGCTCGCAGCTGCAAGGTGCCACCGAGCGTGGGATCACCCTCGATGTTGGAATCCACGTGGCGCACGGCGACGTTTTTCCACGCGCCCACGACCCAGCTCTTCCATTCGGCCAGCTCTTTCGCGCCAGCGTAATCATCGGCGATCATGCTCCGCCGCGATTCGGCCGCCGGGACGTAGAGCCGCTGGATGTAATCCTGCACCATCCTGGTCGCCTGCACCTTCGGCCCGAGCGACTTCAGCGTGTGCCGGACCATGGCAACCCATTGAGCCGGCACACCCTTCGTGTCCCGGTTGTAGAAGCGCTGGGCCACCTGGTGCTCGAGCAGGTCGTAGAGCGCCGCGGCCTCGACGGCATCACGATGGTCGTCGGTAGTGCCGGCCAGCGAGTCGTCGGCGGACGGGATCTCCCAGCCGTTGTGGCCGTCCTCACACCATTCATCCCACCAGCCGTCCTTGATGGACAGGTTCAGGCCGCCGTTCAGCGCGGCCTTCATGCCGGAGGTGCCGCACGCCTCGAGCGGGCGCAGCGGGTTGTTCAACCAGACATCGCTGCCCCAGTACAGATAACGGGCCATCCCGATGTCGTAGTCGGGCAGAAAGGCGATCCGGTGCCGCACGCTGGGATCGTCGGTGAACCGCACCAGCTGGCTGATCAGCTCCTTGCCGCCGTCGTCAGCCGGGTGTGACTTGCCGGCCACCACGATCTGGATCGGGCGCTCCGGGTCCGTCAGCAAACGGCGCAGTCGCTCGGGATCGCGCAGCATGAGCGTCAGCCGTTTGTAGGACGGGACGCGCCGGGCGAAACCGATGGTCAGGATGTCCGGGTCGAAGGCCGTCGCGGTCCAGGCGAGTTCCACCGTCGAGAAGCCACGCTCGAGGCTGCTCTCCCGGATTCGCCGGCGGATCTCGATCACGAGTCGCTCGCGCAGTTCGCGCTTGATCGACCAGAGTTCGCTGTCGCTGACCTTGTCTATCGCGGTGAAGGCGGTGCCGGCCGCGACTGCCTCGGCACCGGCCTCACGCTCGCCCAGGTCGTAGATCTCACGGGCCATCCAGGTCGGTGCGTGCACGCCGTTGGTGATCGAGGTGATCGGCACGTCGTCGGCGTCGAAGCCGGGCCACAGGCCGTTGAACATCGACCGGCTCACCCGACCATGCAACTGGGCCACGCCGTTGGCGCGTTGACCCAACCGCAGCCCCATGTAGGCCATGTTGAACTTCGTCGGGTCTTCCTCCGCACCGAGCGCGAGGATCTTGTCCACCGCGACCCCGGGCACATCGGCCAGGTAGGTCTCGATGAGCGAGCGGTCGAAGCGATCGATGCCGGCCGGGACAGGCGTGTGGGTAGTGAAGACGGTGCCGGCCCGAACGGCCGTCAGCGCCTCTTCGAAGCTGAGCTTGGCCGGTTCGACGCTGAGCTCGCTGATCCGTTCGATGCCTAGGAAGCCGGCATGCCCTTCGTTGGTATGGAAGACCTCAGGCTCGGGATGACCGGAGACGGCACAGAACGCGCGGATTGCGCGGACGCCGCCGATGCCCAGCAGTAGCTCCTGCAGCAGCCGGTGCTCCGGGCCGCCGCCGTACAGCCGGTCGGTCACCCCGCGGGCGGCCACGTCGTTTTCTTCGACGTCGGAATCGAGGAGCAGCAACGGAACCCGGCCAACCGAGGCGAGCCAGACTTGAGCGTGCAGCTGCCGGCGCTCGGGGAGTTCGAGGATGACCCGGATGAGATGGCCGTCGGCATCGCGCAACGGCGTGATCGGCAGCCCCTGCGGGTCCAGCGAGGGGTAACGCTCCTGCTGCCAGCCTTCGCGCGACAGCGACTGGGAGAAGTACCCGGCGCGGTAGAGCAAGCCCACACCGATGATCGGCGCGCCCAGATCCGAGGCGGCCTTGAGGTGGTCACCGGCCAGGATGCCCAGGCCGCCGGAGTACTGGGGCAACACCTCGGTGATGCCGAACTCGGGCGAGAAATACGCCACCGACTCGGGCAGCGAACCGGGCGACTCGGCCAGCTGATTCTGATACCAGCGTGGGCGTTCCAGGTAATCGCGAAGATCGTCGGACACGTCACGCAGTCGCCGCAGGAACCGGCGGTCCTTGGCCAGCGACTCGAGCCGGTCGGTACTCACCGCGCCGAGCAGTCGGGCCGGGTCACCGTGGCAGGCCTCCCACACCTCGGGATCGACCGCCTCGAACAGGTCTTGTGACTCGGGATGCCAGGACCACCGCAGGTTGGCGACTATTTCGCCCAGCGGGGCCAGCTGCTCGGGAAGAGCAGCGCGAACGGTGAGACGACGGAGAGCCTTCATGCGGCAAACCTTAGCGAACGCGGCAACGCTTACATCCACGCCAGCCGCCAAGTAACGCCATCGCCTCGCCACCGTTACGGTAGAGAGATGGCTGGTCGCATCGGACTCCAATCCGTCCATCCCGTGATCTCGCATGGCGAGCTTCCGGCCCGAGCCGTCGTCGGCGAGCACGTCACCGTCGAAGCCACCGTCTTCCGGGAAGGCCACGACGCCGTCGCTGCCTCCGTGGCGTGGCGCAACCCCAAGGGCAAGCTGGTCAGCGACAGCCGGCTGCGGCCGTTGGGCAACGGCTCGGATCGGTGGCGCGGTGATGTCGTTGCGACCAGCGTGGGCATGTGGAGCTTCACGATCGAGGCGTGGAGCGATCCGCTGGCCACCTGGTACCACGCCATCGAGGTCAAGGTGGATGCCGGCCAGTCGGCACCGGAGCTGGCCAACGACCTCGAAACCGGCGCCCGGCTGATGGAACAGCTGGCCGCCAATTGCCCGAACAAGGCGATGGGCAAGCTGCCGCTGGCCGCCGCCCGGGACTTGCGGCGCGACGAGGTCGACATCCCGCTCCGGATCACCCGTGCGCTGAGCCGCGAGCTTCGCCAGCTGGCCTACGATTACCCGATCCGCGAGCTCGTGACCCGGTCGGACAGCTACCAGGTGTGGGTCGACCGAGTCCGTGCGCTCTACGGTGCCTGGTACGAGTTCTTTCCCCGCTCGATCGGAGCGATCCTGGCCGGCGACCCGGCCGACCCGGCGCGTCCGGTTCGGCACGGCACCCTCGCCGACGCCACCAAACACCTGGACTATGTTGCCGATCTCGGCTTCGACGTGGTCTACCTGCCGCCGATCCACCCGATCGGCGAGGTCAATCGCAAGGGCTCGAACAACAGCCTGGACCCGAAACCCACGGATACCGGCTCGCCGTGGGCAATCGGCTCGGCCGAAGGTGGCCACGACGCGATCGATCCGAAGCTTGGCACCGAACAGGACTTCGCAGTCTTCATGGCGCGCGCTCGCGAACTGGATCTCGAGGTGTCCCTCGACTTCGCGCTGCAGGCCGCACCGGATCATCCTTGGGTCACCGAACATCCAAAATGGTTCACCACGCTGCCGGACGGCACGATCGCGTACGCCGAGAATCCCCCGAAGAAATACCAGGACATCTACCCGCTGAACTTCGACAACGACCCGGACGGCCTGTACGCCGAGGTATTGCGGGTGATCACGTTATGGATCAAACGCGGAGTGCGCATCTTCCGGGTCGACAACCCGCACACGAAGCCGCTCAATTTCTGGCAGTGGCTGATCGCGACCGTGAAGAAGAAGTACCCGGACGTGCTGTTCCTGGCCGAGGCATTTACGCGGCCGGCCATGATGCACGAGCTGGCCCGAATCGGATTCACCCAGAGCTATACGTACTTCACGTGGCGCAATTCGGCCGAGGAACTGCGCCAGTACGGCGAGGAGCTGGTGGCCGCGGCTGACTACATGCGGCCCAACTTCTTCCCGAATACCCCCGACATCCTCAACGAATACCTGGTCACCGGCGGCCGAGCTGCCTTCGCCATTCGGGTGGTGCTGGCCAGCATGATGTCACCGTCCTACGGCGTGTATTCCGGTTACGAGCTGTTCGAGAACGTCCCCGTCCGCCCGGGCAGCGAGGAGTATTTGAACTCAGAGAAATATCAGCTCCGGCCTCGTGACTTTCGCGGCGCGATCGAGCGCGGCGACTCCCTGGCCCCGTTCATCAAGCGGCTTAACGAGATTCGCCGAGCTCACCCGGCGCTGCACCAGCTGCGGACGCTGCGTTTTCACGGCAGCGACAACGACGCCATCCTCGCGTTTTCCAAGCGTGATCCGGACACCGGCGACACGATCCTGGTGATCGTCTCGACGGATCCGCACAACGTCCGCGAAGGCTGGATTCATCTGCGGTTGGACGAGCTCGGGATCGACTGGTTCACCGACTTCACCGCGACCGACCTGCTCAGCGGGTCGAACTATGAGTGGAGCGAGCACAACTTCGTCCGGCTGACCCCCGACCAGCCCGCCCACATCATCGCGGTGCGCCGACAGGTCTGACGGCCCTTCTGAACGCTCAGATCGCCGCCGCGGACGGCGGCCGGGGCACCAGACAGAACGGATGGCCGGCCGGGTCGGCGTAGGCCTGGAAGTTCAACGTTCGATCAACATTGCGGCCGCCGTCGAGTTTGACGGCCCCGAGGGCGAGGGTCGGTCCGTCCGCTGCGTCAAGGTCGGAGACCATGACGTCGAGATGAAACTGCTGTGGATGGTTCGGGTCCGGCCACCGCGGCGGTTGATGGTCCGGCGCGAGCTGGAAGGCCAAGCCGGACGCGATGTTGCCATCGGACACGACGACCCAATCGTCGCTGGCATAGGTGATCGGCTGGCCTAGCAGGGCCGAATAGAACCGCGCCAGCGCGAACGGATCCGGGCAATCGATGACGACCTGGTGGATGCGACCGATCATGGGACCCAGCCTGCCACGCAACCCGGGTTGATCGAGCACCAGCGGCGCGGCGTGGTTCGTGGTTCCATGAAGAGGTGCCCGCCTGGTTGATCTGGTTGATCGGCGCTGCGGCTCTGGCTGGGGCCGAGACGTTGTCGTTGGACTTTGTCCTGATCATGTGCGCCGGCGGCGCCGCGGCCGGTGGAATCGCGGGCGCCGCGGGCGCGCCGCCGCCCGCCCAGGTCGCGGTGGCGATCGTCGTCGGGCTCGCCCTGCTCGCGTTCGTACGTCCGATCGCCAAACGCCACCTCAACCCCGGCGTGCATGTGATGGGGACGGCCGCCCTCGTCGGCAAGGACGCGGTCGTACTGAGTCGAGTCGATGCCCACGACGGCCGCGTCCGGTTGAACGGCGGTGAATGGTCGGCGAAATCGTTCGACGAAACCCAGGTGATGCAGGTGGGAACCGTCGTCCGGGTGATGAAGATCGACGGCGCCACGGCGTTGGTCTGGGACCACTCGGACCTCGCGGTGTAACCGGTGCAAGTGCTGTAGATGCTGTACGGAAGCGGAAAGTCAACGTCCGAACCGAGAGGCTCATATGAACGCCGTCCTGATCGCGGTACTGGTCATTGCCGTGCTCGCCGTCATCACCCTGCTTCGCAGTGTGCGGATCGTGCCGCAGGCTCGAGGTGCGGTGGTGGAGCGGTTGGGGCGCTACACCCGCACCCAGGGCCCGGGGGTCGCGATACTGGTGCCCTTCATCGACCGGATGCGGCCACTCATCGACTTGCGCGAGCAGGTGGTCAGCTTCCCGCCGCAGCCGGTGATCACCTCGGACAACCTCACCGTGGCCATCGACTCGGTCATCTACTTCCAGGTCACCGACCCGCGCTCGGCCACCTATGAGATCCAGAACTACATCCAGGCCGTCGAGCAGCTCACCATCACCACGCTGCGCAACGTGGTCGGCGCGCTCAACCTGGAGCAGACGCTGACCAGCCGGGACGGCATCAATACCCAGCTGCGCGGTGTCCTGGACGAGGCGACCGGTCCGTGGGGCATCCGGGTGGCCCGGGTAGAGATCAAGGCCATCGAGCCGCCGGCCTCCATCCGCGACGCGATGGAAAAGCAGATGCGTGCCGATCGGGACAAGCGCGCCATCATCCTGTCCGCCGAGGGGCAACGCGAGTCGGCGATCAAGACCGCGGAAGGGCAGAAGGCGGCCCAGATCCTGTCCGCTGAGGGCCAGAAACAGGCCGTGATCCTCAGCGCCGAGGCCGAGCGGCAGTCCAGCATCCTGCGAGCCGAGGGCGAACGGGCGGCTCGTTACCTGCAAGCGCAAGGCCAGGCCAAGGCAATCGAGACCACCTTCGGGGCAATCCACGCGGCCAAGCCCGACGCCGCCCTGTTGGCGTACCAATACCTGCAGACGTTGCCGCAGATCGCCAAGGGCGACGCCAACAAGATGTGGATCGTGCCGAGCGAGTTCTCCAAGGCGCTGGAAGGGCTTTCGCGATTGGCCGGCGGCGAGCCCGACGCCGCCCCGTCCTGGTTGGCGGCCAGCAGCACCGGCGGCCCAGCCACCGCGAATGGCGACGGCTCGGGGGCGGCTAACGGCGCCGCCGTGGAACCGATCGACACCAGCACCTGGTTCGACTCGCACCTACCACCGGCCGCCGTGCAACCGGAGGCCGCAAACCTGCGAGGCTCCGACACCGATCCGGACAGCCTGGACGCCCACGCCGGCTTGAGCGCCGAAGACAACGACGGCACGCCGCTGCTGCCGCCGATCCCGCCGCTGCCAGCCGTGCCGCCGATCAGTGCGGCGACGGCAACGAGCTTCCCGAGCGAGGACGAGCCGCCCACCCCGTAGCACGCGCAAGGCACCGGCGCGCCCACCCAGTTTGTCGGCGGGGCGCCAAGCTGTGAGCGCTTACAGTTCGTGGCAGAGTAGAGCCGACACCGGACAGCCGAACCCGGGGCATCAACGGTGTGATCCGAGCTGGCAACAGGAAGCGAGGCAGGCTGTGCCGAATGCGGTATCGGTGGGTCGGGACCCCGAGTGGTTCAAGCGAGCAGTCTTCTACGAAGTTCTGGTACGCGGCTTCTCGGATTCCAATGGCGACGGCATGGGCGACTTGCGCGGCCTCACCGATCGGCTGGACTACCTCAGCTGGCTGGGGGTGGATTGTCTGTGGCTGCCACCGTTCTTCCCCTCGCCTTTGCGCGACGGCGGCTACGACGTCTCCGACTTCACGGGTGTCTTACCCGACTTCGGCACGCTGGACGATTTCTCCGAGTTTCTCGGCGCCGCCCACGAGCGCGGTATCCGGGTAATCATCGATTTCGTCATGAACCACACCTCGGATGCCCATCCGTGGTTTCAGCAATCCCGCGCCGACCCCGAGGGGCCGTACGGCGATTTCTACGTCTGGGCCGACGACGACAGCCGCTACCCGGAAGCCCGGATCATCTTCGTCGACACCGAACCTTCCAACTGGACGTTCGACCCCATCCGGAAGCAATACTTCTGGCACCGCTTCTTTTCGCACCAACCGGATCTGAACTTCGACAATCCGGCGGTGGTGGACGCGATCATGGACGCGATCCGGTTCTGGCTCGACCTCGGCATCGACGGTTTCCGCCTCGACGCCGTCCCGTATCTGTTCGAACGGGACGGCACGAACGGCGAGAACCTGCCCGAGACGCACGAGATTCTCAAGCGCGTGCGCAAAGAGGTCGACGCCAACTACCCCGACCGCGTGCTGCTTTGTGAAGCCAATCAATGGCCCGATGACGTCGTCCAGTACTTCGGTGATTTCTCCGTCGGCGGCGACGAATGCCATATGGCGTTTCACTTTCCGGTCATGCCGCGTCTGTTCATGGCCGTCCGGCGTGAGAGTCGCTATCCGATCTCCGAGATCATGGCCCAGACGCCCGAGATTCCGGAGAACTGCCAATGGGGCATTTTCCTGCGCAATCACGACGAGTTGACCTTGGAAATGGTCACCGACGAGGAACGCGACTACATGTGGGCCGAATACGCCCAGGACCCGCGCATGAAGGCCAATATCGGTATTCGGCGCCGGCTCGCCCCGTTGCTGGACAACGACCTCAACCGCATCGAGCTCTTTACGGCGCTGCTGCTGGCCCTGCCGGGCTCACCCGTCCTGTACTACGGCGACGAGATCGGCATGGGCGACAACATCTGGCTCGGCGACCGCGACGGTGTACGCACGCCGATGCAATGGACGCCCGACCGCAACGCCGGATTTTCCCAGTGCGAACCAGGCCGTCTCTACCTGCCGGTCAACTCCGATACCGTCTACGGCTATCAGGTCACCAACGTCGAAGCACAGACGCGCAACACGTCCTCGTTACTGCACTGGACGCGGCGAATGATCGGCCTGCGTAAGGCGAATCCCGCTTTCGGGCTGGGCACCTTCACCGACCTCGGTGGTTCCAACCCGTCCGTGCTGTCGTTCGTCCGGGCCTTCGGCGACGACGTCGTGCTCTGTGTGAACAACCTGTCGCGGTTCCCGCAGGCGGTGGAACTGGATTTGCGGCAATGGCAGGGCGCCGAACCGGTCGAGATGACCGGCGGCAGCCACTTCCCCGCGATCGGCGAGCTGCCCTACCTGCTCACGGTGGCCGGCCACGGCTTCTACTGGTTGCGGATTCCGCAGCACCAGTCCGCGGCCGGCACCGGTCTGCCGGCAGCACAGCGATCGGCGAACGAAAGCGAGAGCGTTCACGACGACCCACAGCTGAGTATGGGGACAGGCACGGGCACGGAGGGAGCACCGCAGTGAAGGTCGATGCCGAAGACGTCAGACGCGTGATGAGTGCATGGTTACCGCAGCAGCGTTGGTTTGCCGGCAAATCCCGCGCGAACGAGATAACCGCACGACTACTGGCCACCATCAGCACCGCCGAGCCGTCGGTGCAGATCTGGCTGGCCGACGTTCGCTATCCCGAGTCGGCCGATCCGGAGCTGGCCGAGCATTACCAGGTGCCGCTGGTGTTGCGTACCGATCCACAGGACCAGCTCGAACACTCGTTCGCCGGCACCGTACTGGACGCTGATTCAGGTCAGCCGATTCAGTTGTACGACGCGCTGCACGACAAAGAAGTGACCGGACTATGGCTGCGCGCGATTGCGGATTCGGCCCGCGTTGACGGGGTGGACTTCGTCCGGTCCGTCGCGGCGGACGAGATCCCGGTGCACGAGCAGAGCCTGGCCCTGACCGCTGAGCAGTCGAACACGTCATTGGTGTACGGCGATGCCGCGATCATGAAATTCTTTCGCCGCCTCGAACCGGGGATGAATCCCGACATCGAGATCCACGCTGCGCTCGGCGAGCTGGGTGGCCAGCATATTGCCCGCCTGCTCGGTCACGTCGAGGCCCAGGTTGACGGCGAACCGTGGAGCCTGGCCATGCTGCAGGAATTCATGACCACGGGCAGCGACGGCTGGCAGTTGGCCACCAACAGCGTGCGCGATCTGATGGCCGAAGGAGATTTGCACGCCGAAGAGGCCGGCGGTGACTTCGCCGCCGAGGCGCACCGGCTCGGGCTGTCCACTGCTGAGGTCCACGCCGACCTGGCCGCGGCGTTCGGTACCGCGGTGCTTTCGGAAGCGGACCTCGTCGCGCGAGCCGCGGCCATGAATGCCCGGCTGGACTCCGCCCTTCGCGAGGTGCCGGCCTTGGCCGAGGTGGCCGACGGCTTGCGGGTGGCGTACCGGGAACTGGCTGAAGTGGCTGAGCCCGTGGTGGCCCAACGAGTACACGGCGACCTGCACCTCGGTCAGGTGTTGCGTACCGTGCATCGGTGGATTTTCCTCGACTTCGAGGGCGAACCGGCCAAGGCGATCAGCGAACGGCAGGAGCACGATTCGCCGATGCGCGACGTGGCGGGCATGCTGCGCAGCTTCGACTATGCCGCTCGCCACCAATTGATCGAGGTCGGGGTGACGCCGCAGTCCGATTTCCGGGCCACCGAGTGGGCCGATAGGAACCGGACCGCATTCTGTAACGGCTACGCCGAAGCCGGCCGTGGCAATCCCAACGATTCCGCCGTGCTGTTGCGGGCCTTCGAGGCCGACAAGGCTGTCTACGAACTCGTGTACGAGGCGCGCAACCGCCCGAACTGGCTGCCGATCCCGCTGGCCTCACTACATCGCCTCGCCGAGAATTCGATCACCAACTAACGAGCCCGCAATGTCCGCCCCGTGCCCGGAAAATAACTCCCGAGCGAACGCCGAAGGAGTGTCCACGTGCAGACGACAACTAACTCATCGCTGAGCGAGCAGAACAATCAGGCGCAACTTGACCAGGTTGTCGACGGCCGGCACGCGCAACCGCACTCGATCCTGGGTGCGCACCCGCTGAGCGCCGGGCGAACGGTGATCCGCACGCTGCGTCCGGAGGCCGATGCGGTCAGCGTGCTGGTCAACGGCGCCCGTACGCCGCTGGAACGGATTCATCCCGGCGGGATCTTTGCCGGCGAGCTGTCGTCCGATCCCACCGACTACCGGCTCGAGGTCACTTACGGCGACGACACGTTCGTCGTCGACGATCCGTATCGATGGCTGCCGACGCTGGGCGAACTGGACCTCTACCTGCTGGGCGAGGGACGGCACGAACAGCTCTGGGACGTGCTCGGTGCGCATCCGCGCAGTTACGAAACGCCCGCCGGGACGGTGCGGGGCACCTCGTTCGCGGTGTGGGCGCCTAACGCCCAGGGCGTACGGGTGCAGGGTGATTTCGACTACTGGTCCGGCCGCGCGTATCCGATGCGCAGCATGGGCTCCTCGGGCGTGTGGGAACTGTTCGTCCCCGGCGTCGAGACGGGAGCGCGGTACAAGTTCGTCGTCCTCGGCAAGGACAACGAATGGCGCGAGAAAGCGGACCCGATGGCCTTCGCCACCGAGATCCCGCCGGGCACGGCGTCGGTCGTGTTCGAGTCGACCTACGAGTGGGCTGACCAGGAATGGCTGGCCACGCGGGCGGAAACCTCGTGGCATGCCGCACCGATCTCCATCTACGAGGTGCACCTCGGTTCCTGGCGGCAGGGCCTGAGCTACCGGCAGCTAGCCGACGAACTGGTCGACTACGTCAAGCACGCCGGTTTCACACACGTCGAGATGCTGCCGGTGGCCGAGCATCCCTTCGGTGGTTCCTGGGGTTATCAGGTCTCGTCCTATTTCGCGCCGACCGCCCGCTTCGGTAATCCGGACGAGTTCCGGTTGCTGGTGGACCGCCTGCATCAGGCCGGCATCGGCGTCATCGTGGATTGGGTTCCGGCGCACTTCCCCAAGGACGCCTGGGCGCTGGCCCGCTTCGACGGCACGCCGTTGTACGAGCACCCGGACCCGCGACGCGGCGAACAGCCGGACTGGGGCACCTACGTGTTCGACTTCGGTCGGACCGAGGTGCGCAACTTCCTGGTGGCGAATGCCCTGTTCTGGCTGGAGGAATTCCACATCGACGGGCTGCGGGTGGACGCCGTGGCCTCGATGCTGTACCTGGATTACTCGCGCAAGGCCGGTGAGTGGCTGCCCAACGAGTTCGGTGGCCGCGAGAACCTGGACGCGGTCAAGTTCCTGCAGGAAATGAACGCCACCGTGTACAAGCGGGTGCCCGGCGCGATGACCATCGCCGAAGAATCCACCGCCTGGCCGGGGGTGACCCGGCCGACCCATCTGGGGGGTCTGGGCTTCGGCTTCAAATGGAATATGGGGTGGATGCACGACACCCTCAATTACATCGAATACGCACCGATCTACCGGCAATACCACCATCACCAAATGACGTTCTCGATGGTTTATGCCTATTCAGAGAATTACGTGTTGCCGTTCAGCCACGACGAGGTGGTGCACGGCAAGGGCTCGCTGCTGGACAAGATTCCCGGCGATCGCTGGCAGCAGATGGCCACGCTGCGCGCGCTGTACGCGTTCATGTGGGCGCACCCGGGCAAGCAGCTCATCTTCCAGGGCTCGGAATTCGGCCAGGGCGGGGAATGGAGCGAATCACGTTCGCTGGATTGGTGGTTACTGGACGGCACGGATCACGCTGGCATTCTCCGGTTGGTGCGGGATCTGAACCGCCAGTACCGCGAAACCCGCGCGCTCTGGTCGCAGGATTCCAACCCGGAGGGCTTCGGTTGGATCGATGCCAACGACGCGACCGGCAACGTGTTCTCGTTCTTGCGGTGGGGTGACAACGGTTCTTGCCTGGCCGCGGTGGTGAACTTCTCGCCGGTGCCGCACGAGAGTTACCGCCTGGGCCTGCCAATGACCGGTGCGTGGGCCGAGGTGATCAACACCGACGCCGAGATCTACGGCGGTTCCGGGGTGGGCAATCTGGGCTCGGTGTCAGCCGAGGCCACCACCTGGCACGGACAACCAGCGTCGGTCACGATGCGCATCCCGCCGCTGGGCGGGGTGTGGCTGCATCACCCGGGCAACGGGTAGCGCCTGGAATAGCAGCCCAGGTCGAGCCGTTCTCTTCGATATAGTTGAACACGCAACGACATTGGAGGCCGTAATGGCTGCTGTAACTGCTGACACTCTGACCCTGCCCCGCGTCAAGGGCGCCACCCTGGGTGACGTCGACCGTCCCGTCCTCGCCGTAAACACGGCGCCGGCCGGTTTGGAAGGCGAGGGCTTTCCGGTCCGCCGCACGATGGCCGGTATCGATTACAAGCATCTCGATCCGTTCATCATGATGGATCACATGGGCGAGGTGGACTACGCGGCCGGCGAGCCCAAGGGCACCCCGTGGCATCCGCACCGTGGCTTCGAAACCGTCACCTACCTGGTCGAGGGCCAGTTCATCCACCAGGACAATCACGGCGGCGGCGGCGTCATCACAGAAGGCGCCACTCAATGGATGACCGCCGGCTCCGGGTTGATGCACATCGAGACGCCGCCGGAGTCGCTGGTTGAAGCCGGTGGCCTGTTCCACGGCTTTCAGCTGTGGGTCAACCTGCCCGCCAAGGACAAATTCCTGGCTCCGAAGTATCAGCCGCTGGAGGCCAGCCAGATCACGCTGCTGGCCAGTGCGGACGGTGGCTCGTTGCTGCGCGTCATCGCCGGCGAGGTCGACGGCCACACCGGCCCCGGCTCGACGTTCACGCCGATCACCCTGGTGCACGCCTCAGTCATGCCCGGCGGCGAACTATCGCTGCCGTGGCAGCCGACGTACAACGGCCTGGCCTACGTGATGGCGGGTTCCGGCACCGTCGGACCGCAGCGGACGGCTATTCGGGCCGGTCAGCTCGCCGTGTTCGGCGGCGGCGACCGGATCAGCATGACCGCCGACGCCAAGCAGGACAGCCGGACCAGTTCGTTGGAAGTGATCCTGCTGGGCGGTGAACCGATCCGCGAGCCAATGGTTCAGTACGGGCCGTTCGTGATGAACACCCGCGCCGAGCTACAGCAGACCCTGGACGACTTCAACGCCGGCCGGCTCGGCGTCATCCCGCCGAATGCGATCATGCCGCACGTTTCCCGCTGAACTTTCTTGCTGGAAAGTCCTACCGTCACGTGCCTATGACATCGCGGGCGTAGGACTTTCCAGGGGTTAACGGGTTAAAACAACGCGTTGGCCAGCTCGCGTCGGGCCGGGGCTACTCGGGGGTCGTCCGGGCCGAGCAGCTCGAAGTATTCGACCAACCGGTCCCGCACCGGTGTCCGGTCCTCGCCGTGCACCCGTCGCACCAGGCCGATCAGGCGGGCGAACGCGGCCTCGACCTGGTTGTTGGCGAACTCGGCGTCGGCCGCCGTGAGCTGCGCCTGGCCATCGTCCGGCGCGGCGTCGGCTCGCTGCATCGCGTCGGCCGGCAACTCGGCCAGACGCTGCAACATGGCCACCTGCCGCAGCGCGAGTTGCGCGTCGATATTGGCGGGTTCGACGGCCAGGATCGCCTGGTACTGCTCGATCGCGCGGTCGTAGTCACCGGCATCGAGCGCATCCTCGGCGGCCACGAACCGCGGGTCTTCCGCAACCTCGGGCTGGAGCGGCACGGGGGTCGCTGCAGCCGGCCCAGCCGCTCCGTCCGCGACGATCCCGTCCGCGGGCGGCGCGGCCGGGGCACCGCCGGGGGCACCGGCCAGCCCCGCCTGCTGCGCGGCCTGCAACACGGCCTCGATGAACTCCCGCGCCTGCGCTTCCGGAATCACGCCCTGGAAGCCCGGAATGGGTTGACCGCCGATCACCGCAAACACCGCCGGAATCCCCTGCACCTGCAGCGCCTGGGCAATCCCCTGGTTGGCCTCCACGTCGATCTTCGCCAGCACCCAGCTACCAGCGCCTTCGTTGGCCAGCTTTTCCAGGATGGGCGACAACTGCTTGCACGGCTCGCACCATTCGGCCCACAGATCCAGCAGCACCGGGACCTGGAACGAGCGGTCGATCACCTCGGCTTGGAAGCTGGCTTCATCGACGTCCACCACAAAGCCGCCCGGCGCCGGTGCGCTGGCGGCCCGGGCCGCGGCATCGGAGCGGGCCTTGATGGCGGCCAGGTCGACCGCGCCCGTCATCGCGGCCGCGACGGCGGGGGACGGCGGCCGGGGGGCCGCGGTACGAGCAGAGTTCGAGCCGGCAGGTCGGGATCCAGGACGCATGTCACCAGTTTTCCAGGTGTGGGCCAGCTTTGCAGGGGCGACCCCGTTCAGCCGGCTGCAGCGGCACGGGATGGACGCCGAACCAACGGCGGCCGACTAGCCGTTCAGCCGAAATCGCCCGCGTCGTGCCGCAGCCGCCGCAACCGGTTGAACAGTGAATCAAGGTCGTCCGCACCCAGACCGCCGAGCCCGAACCGTCGCTTGTGCAGCTCCAATGTCGCTTCGTGAGCGATGGCGCGGCCGCTGTCGGTGAGCACGGCCAGGGTGCCCCGGCCGTCGCGAGGATTGGGCACCCGACGGACGAAACCGGATGCTTCCAGCCGATCGATCACATTGGTGACGCTCGTCGCATGCACCTGCAACCGCTCGCCGATCTTGGACAACGGCAGCTGGCCGGCACTGGAGAACGTCAACAGCACCAGGGCCTCGTAGCGGGAGAAGGTCAAGCCGAACGGCCGCAGCGCGGCGTCCAATTCGGCTAGCAAGATCTGCTGCGCCCGCATGATGGACGTGACTGCCTTCATAGCGGCGATGATCTCGGCATCGGCCTCCGGATACTTCTTCACCCACGATTCCGCGGCGCGTTCGACGGGATCGAAGGGCAGCGGGCCGGACATGCCGGACAGCCTAGAGGGCGACCCGGAGCGACGTATGGTGGCGGGCATGACTGAGTCCTTCGACGCGCTCGATCGGCTGGACCTGCTCGACCTCGACAGCACCTTGGCCCCCGAGAATCAGCTGTTGCGCCACACCATCCGGCGCTTCGCCGACGAGCAATTGCGTCCCAACGTCGCGGACTGGTTCGAGGCGGGCACGCTGCCCGTCCGAGACCTGGCGCTGGAGTTCGGCAAGCTCGGGGTGCTGGGAATGCACTTGCACGGCTACGGCTGCTCGGGCGCCCTGCCCAGCCAGTACGGCCTGGCCTGCACCGAGATCGAGTCGGTCGATTCCGGACTGCGCTCGTTGGTGAGCGTGCAGGGGTCACTGGCGATGTATGCGATCTACGCCTACGGCAGCGAGCAGCAAAAGCAACAGTGGCTGCCGGCGATGGCCCGCGGCGAGGCCATCGGGTGTTTCGGGCTGACCGAGCCGGACGCGGGCTCCGACCCGGGTTCGATGCGGACCTTCGCGCGACGGGACGGATCGGACTGGATCCTGCACGGCTCCAAGATGTGGATCACCAACGGCAGCATTGCCGATGTCGCGGTCGTATGGGCCAACACCGACGAGGGGATCCGCGGCTTTCTGGTGCCCCGCGATGCACCGGGATTCACCTCCAGCGAGGTGCATCACAAGCTCTCGCTGCGTGCCTCGGTCACGGCCGAGCTGAGCTTCGACGAGGTCCGGTTGCCGGCCGAGGCGCAGCTGCCGGCGGCCCGTGGGCTGCGCGGGCCGCTCGGCTGCCTCACCGAAGCACGCTTCGGCATCGTCTACGGAGTCATCGGGGCGGCCCGGGACGCCCTGGCCAGCACCTTGACCTACGCCGGCACGCGGGTGCAGTTCGGACGTCCGATCTCGGGTTTCCAACTCACCCAGCGCAAACTCGCCGAGATGGCGGTGGCGGTGCAGAACATGCAGCTGGTGGCTCGTCGGTTAGGGGAGCTCAAGGACAGCGGGCAGCTCAAGCCGCACCAGATCAGTTACGGCAAGTTCGCCAACGTGTCCGCCGCGCTCGATGTGTGCCGCGAGGCGCGCAGCATCCTGGGCGGTTCGGGTATCACCACCGAGTACCCAGTGCTGCGCCACGCGCTGAACCTGGAGACGGTACTGACCTACGAGGGCACCCACGAGGTGCACACGTTGGTCTTGGGCGAGCAGCTAACGGGCATCTCCGCCTATCGCTAGCGGCAACCGCTAACCGATCGCCAGCGAGATCACTGACGAGATCACTAGCGAGACCGCTGGCGGATCGACGATCAGGACGGCACCCGAAGGATCAAGGCGTCGCCCTGGCCGCCACCACCACAGAGGGCCACCGCCGCGACACCCCCGCCGCGTCGCTTCAACTCGAGCGCGGCATGCAGCGCCAACCGCGCCCCGGACATCCCGATCGGGTGGCCCAGCGCGATTGCACCCCCGTTGACATTGACGATGTCCTCGTCCACGCCTAGCAGTCGCGTCGACACGATTCCGACGGCGGCGAAGGCCTCGTTGATCTCGATGAGATCCAGCTGGCCGACGTCCAGGCCGTCCTTGGCCAGCGCGGCCCGGATCGCGTTGGCCGGCTGGGCTTGCAGCGTCGAGTCCGGGCCGGCGACCACGCCGTGCGCTCCGATCTCGGCCAGCCACGGCACGCCCAACTCGATGGCTTTGGCCTTGCTCATCACCACGACCGCGGCCGCACCGTCCGAGATCTGCGAGGCCGAACCGGCGGTGATCGTGCCGGTCTTGGAAAACGCCGGGCGAAGCCGGGACAGCGATTCCACCGTCGTGTCCGGCCGGATCCCCTCGTCCTCACAGAATTCGACCGGTTCGGCACCACTCGGCTTGCGCTGCGGTATCGACACCGGCACCACCTCGTCGTCGAACAGGCCGTTCTTCCACGCCAGCGCGGCGCGTTGATGGCTGCGCGCGGAAAATGCGTCCTGCTCCTCGCGACTGACCGTCCAATCACCGGCGTTCGCCGATTCGGTGAGACCGCCCATTGCCTGATCGGTCGCGGCGTCCCACAGTCCGTCGATCTCCATGTGGTCGGCCAGTGTGAGCTGCCCGTATTTGTGACCGATGCGAGATTTCGGCAGCAGGTGCGGTGCTTGCGTCATCGACTCCTGGCCGCCGGCCACGATCACCTCGAATTCACCGGCGCGGATCAGCTGGTCGGCGAGCGCGATCGCATCCAGGCCGGACAGGCAGACCTTGTTGATGGTCATGGCCGGCACCGAGGCTGAGATACCGGCTTTGATCGAGGCCTGCCGGGCCGGCACCTGGCCGGCGCCGGCCGTGAGCACCTGGCCCATGATCACGTAGTCGACCAGTTCAGCAGCCACGCCGGCTTTCTGCAGCGCACCGCGGATCGCCACCGCGCCCAGATCCGAACCCGAGAAGTCCTTGAGCGAGCCGAGCAGGCGACCCATCGGGGTTCGCGCGCCCGCCACGATCACGCTGGTGTTGCCGGGGTTGCGATCGGTGCGGTCGGCGCCGCCCTGATCGGCGTTGTGAGCTGCCATCTGATGTCTCCTCAAACGGTAGGTACGCAGTGCGGCGGCCGGCTATGAGGAACACCACCAGCCCCTACTCTGACCAGGTCTCTACAGACACCATAGGCCGATACTGCTATCAGCGAACGGGCCACCGAACGGGGAGACCATGACAATCCTGCGTATCGACCACGTCGGCATTGCGGTGCCGAACCTGGACGAAGCGATTTCCTTTTACCGTGACACCTTCGACATCAAGAGCGTGCACGAAGAGGTCAACGAGGAACAGGGCGTGCGCGAAGCCATGCTCGAGGTCGGCGACGGGACGACCCGCATCCAGTTGCTCGCCCCGCTGCATCCCGAGTCGACCATCGCCAAGTTCATCGGCCGCAGCGGCCCGGGCATGCAACAGCTGGCCTACACAGTGGACGACATCGACAAGACCTCCGACGACCTGCGGGCCAAAGGACTTCGCCTGCTGTACGACACGCCGCGCCGTGGCACGTCGAACTCGCGCGTCAACTTCGTCCACCCCCGCGATGCCGGCGGGGTGCTCGTGGAGCTGGTCGAGCCGGCGGCTGGCCACTGACCCACCGCACAACGCGGCCTTTCCGTAGCATTTTCGACAGTCGTTCCACAGCCGAACACGCCGCTGCAACATGGGATTTCGTCGTAGGACCGTGCGACCATGGAACGCATGGCAGCCCACGACGACAACACCGAAATCCTGCCACTGCTCTCGGACGACGTCCCGCATTTCGACGCCGCCATGCGCGGCTACGACAAACGACAGGTGGACGAATACGTCGCCCGCGCCGAGCGCGAGATAAGGGAACTCCAGTCCGCCCGGGACGCCGCTCTCGCGGCCAGCGCGGACCGCGCCGCTCAGCTGGCCAGTCGCGAAGCGCAAATCGAGTCCCTCGGACGGCAGAAAGCAGCCGCGGCCGATACGATCACGCCGGCCAACGTGTCCGATCGGATCCGGGACATGCTCCAGCTGGCCAACGAAGAAGCGACCCAGACGCGAAAGGCCGCCGAAGAAGAAGCTGAGCGAGTACTCATCGGCGCCCGCGCGGACGCCGAACGACTGCGCAGCGAGGCCGCGGCCGAACAGCAGCGGCTGATGGCCGCGGCAACCCAGCGCTCAGCCGAAGCGGACCAGAAGCTGGCGCTGGCTCGCACACAGGCTGGCGTCGAAACGGCGAACGCGAAGGCCCTGATCGCCGAACTCTCCGACGCGGCCGCCGCCGAACGATCCCGGCTGGACGCCGAGTCCGCCGCCGCGCGAGCCGAGCTGGAGCAGCAGTCCGCACACCGCATCGAGACCGCCGAGCAGGACTTCGACATCACCTTGCGCTCGCGCCGCAAAGCCGCAGAACGCCAGCAGGAACAGGACTACCAGCAGGCGCGCACGGTCGCGGTCAACCTTGTCGATGACGCGACTCGTGAGGTGCAGACGCTGGCCGGGCAGCGCGATGAGATCCACGCGCGGCTTCGAGATCTACACGCCGACCTCGGCGACGTCGTCGACAGCATCGGTTCCGGTGACAGCAGCGCTGCGTCCGGCGCGACTGCAGGCTCCGCAGACAGTGTTGGGTCCGCAGACAGTGCAGGCTCCGCAGACAGTGTTGGCTCCGCAGACAGTGCTGGCTCCGGCGGGACTGTTGGCACCGGCGAACCGGCCGAACCGGCGCCCGAGAGCTGACGGTCCAGCTTCGTGACGCACGCGGACGAGCAGCTCGAATCGGCTGAACGTCGACGGCGGGGCCTCGCCACGTACTCCCCGTTCAGGCTGGGCATCACAGCCGCGTTCGGTTTCGGCTTGGCGTACCTGCTATTTCGCGCACTCCAGCAGGGACGCGACACGCTCATTCTGATTTCGCTCTCGCTGCTCCTGGCCGCCGGTCTGGATCCGGCCGTCCGCCGCGTGCAAGCCCTTGGCCTCAAGCGCGGGATGTCCGTGGCCGTCGTCTTCGTTTGCGCACTGCTGCTGCTCACCGGACTCGGCTTCGCGGTCGTGCCGCCCTTGGTCGGCCAGATCTCGACCTTCGTCCACAAGCTGCCGAGCTACGTGACCCAACTGCAGCAGAACCACCGGATCGCCGACCTGGACCGTCGCTTCGGCATTCTCGAATCCGTGCAGCGCTACCTCCAGGACTCCCAGCTGGTGAACCAGCTGGCGGGCAACCTGCTCAGCGTCGGTTCCACCGTTGCCGCAACGATCTTCTCGGTGTTCTCGCTGTTGGTGATGACGCTGTACTTCCTGGCCTACCTGCGTGACATCACCGGTTTCATCTACCGGCTCTCCCCCGCTTCGCGGCGGAGCAGGACCACCGAGGTCGGCGACAAGATCGTCGAGCAGATCGGCCGCTACGTGGCCGGCACCGTGGCGTTGGCGTTGATCCGCGGCACAGCGACCTTGCTGTTCCTATGGCTGACCGGGGTGCCGTATCCGTTCGCGCTCGCCTTCATCGTCGCCGTGCTGGACCTGGCGCCGGTCGTCGGATCGTTGCTCGCGGCCATCGTCGTGGTCACCGTGGTGATCCTGGAATCGACGCCGGTCGGCATCGCGCTGATCTGCTTCTTCGTCGCTTACGAGGTTGTTCAGCGGCTCTTTCTCACCCCACGGCTGCTCGACCGTTCAGTGCGGATCAGCCCGGCCGCGGCGGTGGTCGGGGCGCTCGCCGGGTACGCCACGCTGGGTGTCGTCGGCTTCCTGATCTCGATTCCGCTGGTCGCCGTGCTGACTCTGATCCTGCGAGAGATCGTGCTGCCCCGGCAGGCCACCCGGTGAATGGCCGCGACCACCGCAGCGACTCGGCACCGGCAAAGACGCGGTGCGAACCTAGCCGGTAGTGGCACGAGGCGAGTCGACGGCGGACTCAAGAGTAGCGAGGAGCGTTTCGGGATCGCTGCACAGTGGGACCGCGGCGTTCACGGGCCGCCCAACAACTGGTGTGCCAGTGCCTTCGATCGGCGGCATCGACATCATCGGCGGGCCAGGCCACAACGTGCGGCGTCGCCGGACTCAGCAACTGGTCGCAGCCCGGGCAGCGATATGGTGCGGCGTTCGGAGCACCGCTGACCGCTCGCACCCGAAACGGCTCGTTGCGCCAGGTCTCTTCGCGTTCACCGAAGGACACCGAACCGGCCCGCGCCGGATCCACCTCGTCCGGCCGGCCACCCCCGACCGAACGTTGCGGCGGTCGGTTTCGGCGAGGCATGGTTACCAGGGTAGGGCGTCGCGAGTCCGGACACGGCGACATCCGCCCGTCGGCTACCGCGGCAAGTCGCCTCAGGACGGTGCGCCCAGCGCGCGCACCACCCGGGACGGGCTCGGACGGCCCAGCTGCTCAGCCATCCAGACGCTGGTGGCCACCAACCGGTCGAGATCGACGCCGGTCTCGATGCCGAGGCCGGTCAACTGCCAGATCAGATCCTCGGTCGCCAGGTTCCCGGTGGCGCTCTCGGCGTACGGGCAACCACCCAGGCCACCGGCCGAAGCGTCGACCACCCGGACTCCGGCTTGCAGGGCGGCCAGCGTGTTGGACAGCGCCTGGCCGTACGTGTCGTGGAAGTGCACGGCGACGGCGTCGATCGACATGCCCTTGGCCTGCACGGCCGCGAGTACCGCGAAAACCTGTCCCGGGGTGGCCACGCCGATGGTGTCGCCCAGGCTCAGTTCCGTACAGCCGAGGGCCATCAACGAGGCGGCGACGTCGGCCACCTGCTGGACCGGGACCGGGCCTTCCCAGGGATCACCGAAACACATCGACAGGTAACCGCGCACGCCCAGACCGGCGGCCCGGGCATCGTGCACCACGGGTGCGAACATCTCGAGCGACTGGGCCACCGAGCGGTTCAGGTTGCGCTGCGCGAACGTCTCCGTAGCGCTGGCGAACACGGCGATGTCCTCGACGCCGGCGTCCAGCGCCCGGGCCAAGCCGCGGGCATTCGGCACCAGGACCGGATAGCGGACGCCTGGACGCCGAGGCAACGACGCCAGCAACTGCTCAGCGTCAGCCAGCTGCGGGATCCAGGCCGCCGGCACGAAACTCGTGGTCTCGACCCGTCGTAAGCCGGCGTCCACCAGGCGTTCGATGAACTCCCGCTTGACCTCGGTCGCAACCACGGTCGACTCATTTTGCAGCCCATCGCGTGGCCCGACCTCGCAGATCGTCACCGCGTCCGGCAGCCCGCTGAGTCCGATCACGTCCGGCAGTCCATCGGCAACCATCCACCGACTGTAGGCCGAACCGGGTTCGGCGCCTCGTCAGCGCGCGCGACCCCACCGAAGTCGGGTCAGCACCGAAAGTCTCCGGATGGCGCCGTCGACACTTGCGTCGACCGAACGGCTCGCCCGCCCGGCCGGCGTACGGGCAAAACGCGTCACGTCGATGGGTGGCCGGAACCATTGCCTGGTCACCGCTCGGGGACGGGCGAACTCACGCAGCCCTTCCCGTCCGTGGACGCGCCCGAATCCTGATTCCCGGCTGCCGCCCCACGGCAGCGCCGGCATCGAGGCGTAGCTAAGCACGGAATTGATACTGACCATGCCCGTTCCCAGCTGGCGCGCCACCTCGTCGCCGTGCCGCCGGCTGAACACGGATGCTCCGAGCGCATAAGGGCTTTCGTTCGTCCGGCGGACGGCCTCAACCAAGTCGGCCACCCGCTGCACGACGATCACCGGGCCGAAGGTCTCTTGGGTGAGCACCGGCGCGTCGGCGTCCACGTCGGCCAACACGATCGGCGATATCCACGGCGCGCGGATCGATGCCACGCCGCCTACCACGGCAGTGGCCCCACGCCGGATCGCGTCGCTCACTTGACCGGCCACGGTGGCCACCTGCGCCGGCATCGTCATCGGCCCGTAGTCGGCCACCGCGCCGGGACCGGTTCGAGCTCGCGTGGCCGCCTCGGTCAACCGGGTCAGGAATTGCTCGTAGATCGCCGCCTCGGCATAGACCACTTCGACCCCGGCGCAGGTCTGCCCGGCGTTGAACATCGCGCCCCACACCGCCTGTTCGGCCGCGCGGGCAAGATCGGCGTCGGCGGCCACGATGAAGCTGTCCTTACCGCCGCCCTCGATGACGCACGGCGTCAACGACTGCGTGCAGCCGGCCATCACCAGCCGAGCCGTCCGGGCCGATCCGGTGAAGGCGAGCTTGTCGACCCCGGACGCACATAACGCCGCGCCGGTCTCGCCGAAGCCGGTGACCAGCTGCAGGACCGGCTCGGCACAGATCGAGGCGAACGACTCGACCAGCCAGGACCCGACGGCCGGCGCGTACTCGCTCGGTTTGAGGACCACCGCGTTGCCGGCTGCGAGCGCGTAAGAAATCGATCCCATCGGGGTGTGCACCGGATAGTTCCACGGTCCGATCACCCCCACGACGCCGAACGGCAGGTAGTCCACCCGCGCGGTGTGGTTCATGGCGAGCATCCCCGGCAGCACGCGACGTGAGCGAAGCACCCGCGACGCGTGGCTGGTGGCCCACGAAAGGTGCGCTACCGCAAGGGTGATCTCAACCGTCGCCTCGGCGATCGGTTTGCCGTTCTCGCGATGGATGAGGGCCGCGAGTTCAGGTGCGCGGCCGACCAGCTCCGCTCGCCAGCGACGCAGGATCCGGCTGCGGGCGACCGGTCCCAGCCGCCACCACCAGTCCCCGGCGCTGCGCGCCCGATCGACGGTGGCAGCCACCTCGTCCGGGCCGTGCACCGCGAAGGTAGCGACGCGCTCGCCGCTGGCCGGGTCGAGGGAGTCGAACGTCATCGGCACCGGGTTAGAACAGCCGCTGCGAGGGATCGTCCTTGCCGCGCAGCAGATCGTAGTCCAGCACGAGGCAGTCGATGCCTCGATCGGTTGCCAGCGTGCGCGCCTGCGGTTTGATTTCTTGCGCCGCGAAGACGCCACGGACCGGGGAGAGCAATGGATCCCGGTTCAGCAACTGCAGATAGCGGGTCAGCTGTTCGACGCCGTCGATCTCTCCGCGCCGCTTGATCTCGATCGCCACGGTGGCGCCCGATGCATCGCGGGCCAGGATGTCGACCGGTCCGATCGCCGTCGGATACTCGCGCCGCACCAGGCGGAAGCCCTCGCCGAGGGTCTGGATGTGGGCCGCCAGCAGGACCTGCAGGTGCGCTTCGACGCCATCCTTGACCAGGCCCGGGTCGACGCCGAGCTCGTGCCGGGAATCGTGCAGGATTTCTTCGATGGTGATGAGCAGTTGCTCACCAGCCTTGTTGGTGACGGTCCACAGGCCGGCTGCTTCCTCCAGCCGGCAGGGCGGCGACATCCAGTTCAGCGGCTTGTACGACCCGCCGTCGGAGTGCACCAGTACCGAGCCGTCGTTCTTCACCATCAGCAACCGGGGAGCCATCGGCAGGTGCGCCGTCAAACGACCCACGTAGTCCACCGAGCACCGAGCAATGACCAGACGCACGCCGGTAGCCTAGCGGGGCGAGCAGTGGGTGAGGAGCGGCATGGGATTCGATCTGGGTCTGATGGGCTTTGTGCTGATCATTGCTGCCCTGATGATGCTGCTCATGCGGTGGGTGTTCAAGCCGTCCCGGCCCCGGACCGGACGGCCCGATCACGGTCCGGACGCCGACCTCGGCCTGCTGACGCCGATCCGGGCCGGGGTCTCCCGATCGCAGGCCATCTCGATCAAGAATCAGCTGTCCGAGAACGGCGTTCGCTGCTCGCTGTCGCGCCTCGAACTCGACCGTTACGACGTGCTGGTCTTCCGGCCCGACCTGGACAAGGCCGGCGAGGTACTGGGCGGCTAGCGGCCGGCACGCCGGTGGCCGGTGGCACGATGACCGGCGGCAGTCACGCCCCGAAGGTGGCCGACTCGACGCGGGTCACATCAGCGCCCAATGCCTGCAGCTGCTCGTCCAAGCGGACGTAGCCCCGGTCGATGTGGTGAATCTCCGACACTTCGGTCACGCCGTCCGCGACGAGCCCGGCCAGCACCAGCCCTACACCGGCGCGGATATCGGTGGCCCGAACGGGCGCCCCGGACAGTTCGGGCTTCCCGCGTACCACCGCGTGATGGCCGTCGGTCCGCACATTGGCACCCATCCGGGCGATCTCGTCGCAGAACATGAATCGCGCTTCGAACAGGTTCTCGGTGATCATTGCGGTCCCTTCGGCCACCGAGAGCAGCGCGATCGCCTGGGGTTGCAGGTCGGTGGCGAGTCCCGGGTACGGCAGCGTCACCACGTCGAAACTGCGCAACCGATCCTGGGCCGACACCCGGAAACCACCGTCAACGATGTCGACGCTGGCGCCGGCATGCACGAGCTTGTCCAGCGCGATCTCCAGGTGCGCGGCGTTGCCGCCCTGCACGGTCACGTCGCCGCGCGTCATAGCGGCCGCGATGGCCCAGGTGCCGGCAACGATCCGGTCGGCGACCGCGGAATGGTCCGCCGGCCGCAGCGCGTCGACTCCGTTGATCTCCAGCGTGGACGAGCCGATGCCACCGATCTCGGCGCCCATCGCGACCAGCATCGTGCAGAGATCGACGATCTCCGGTTCGCGGGCGGCGTTGTCGATCACGGTGGTGCCCTTGGCCAGCGTCGCGGTCGTCAGGATGTTCTCGGTGGCCCCGACGCTGGGGAAATCGAGCCAGATCGTGTTGCCGCGCAGTTCGGCCGCCTCGGCCACCACGTAGCCGTGCTCGACCCGGACGGTGGCACCCATCTTTTCCAGGCCCATGAAGTGCATGTCCAGGGGCCTGGAGCCGATGGCATCGCCGCCCGGTAGCGCCACCCGCGCCTTACCGCAGCGGGCGAGCAGCGGCCCGAGCACGCAGATCGAGCCGCGGATCTGGCGGACCAGTTCGTAGGGTGCCTCGAGCTCGAGTTGCTCGGGAACATCGATCGACACGACGTCGGTGCCGGCCGCATCCCGATGTTCGGTCACCGCGCAACCGAGACGTTCCAGGAGCCGGTTCATCACGGTCACGTCAAAGATGGCGGGCAGGTTCGACACGGTCGACCGGCCCGGCGCCAGCAGGGCTGCCGCCATCAATTTCAACACGCTGTTCTTGGCCCCGACGACGGGCACTTGACCAGACAGCCGGGCTCCGCCGACGACTCTGAATACCTGCACCGGCCCAGAGTAGACGCCGCTAGATTGAGGGCATGGCCGTCCACCTGACTCGCATCTACACCCGGACCGGCGACGCCGGTACAACTTCGCTAGGCGACATGAGCCGCGTCGCGAAGACCGACGCGCGCGTGGTTGCCTACGCCGATACGGACGAAACGAACGCAGTGTTGGGGGTGGCCGTCGCGCTGGGCGGGCTGGGTGACGAGCTGGCCGGCCTGCTGGCGCGGCTTCAGAACGATCTGTTCGACGTCGGCGCCGATCTGTGCAACCCGATCGTGGCTGAGCCGAAATACCCGCCGCTGCGCGTGACGCAGGCCTACGTGGACCGGCTCGAGGCCTGGTGCGATGAGTACAACGCCCGACTGGGCAAGTTGGACAGCTTCATCCTGCCGGGCGGCACGGCGGGGGCGGCGTTGCTGCATCAAGGGCGAACGGTGGCCCGCCGGGCCGAGCGCAGCTGCTGGGCGCTCATCGCCCAGGACCCGGACCGGACCAATCCGCTCGCCGCCACCTACCTGAATAGGCTCTCGGACCTGCTGTTCATCCTCGCGCGGGCGGCCAACGCCGGCGCCGATGTGCTGTGGAAGCCGGGCGGCTGAGCGCGTCAGAAACGCGGTGCTGAAGCCTCCAGCCAGGACAGGAAGCCCGTCACACCGCTGTCCGGGAATCCCAGGCTGATCCGTTCGCCGCGAAAACGGCACTCGACGATGGACAGGTTCGGTCGCAGCGCCATGTCCCGGCTAGGGTCCCAGGCGCGACTCGACTCGACGGACAACTCCGTCCGAGTGAGCCGCATGGCCGCCACCGGCGACAGGGACAGCGTGCGGTACCAGACCAGCTCGTCGCCGGCATAACGCCCGACCCCGTTGGCCCAACGGCCGTCGCCACGTTTCAACGCCACCGGCAAGCTCCCGACCGAGGCGACCATCCGGCGTTGATGGACGACGACCAGCAGCCAGGCCGACACGCCGATGACGAGCACCAGAAATACCGCGACAAGGCCGAGTATCTCGACCGTAGTCACCGGGTGCCTCCGTGCGGGCCGGGCGATCCGACGCGCTTACGCGGACCGCGGGAGCTGCGTCAGACTTGTTCGCCCGCGGCGCGCAGCCGGGCCAGAGCCCGATCACGCGCGGCGATCGTTTCTTCATCCGTTCCATTGCCAGCTGCTTCAAGGGCTTGCCGTGCTCGCGCCACATCGATCTCGTCGGCCGATTCAGCCATCTCGGCCAGCACCGAAACGCCGTCGGGACGCACGGACAGGAATCCACCGTGCACCGCGATGCGCTGCTCGACGCCGTCGGACTGCTGAATGCGAACCGTCCAGCCCGGAGTCAACGCACCCAGCAGCGGAGAATGCCCGGGCAGGATCCCGATCTCACCCTCGCTGGTCCGCGCGTAGACGGCGTTGGCCTCGCCCGACCAGATCGGCCGCTCGACCGACACCAGTTCGACTTGCATCGGCATCGAGTCACTCCCCCCGTCGGCGCAGCGCGCTCGGTGACGTCAGCATCGCCAGCATCGCCGTCAGATCACGCATTGCGGAGTTCTTCGGCCTTCTTCTCGAGGTCTTCCAGGCCACCACACATGAAGAAAGCCTGCTCGGGGTAGGCGTCGAAGTCGCCCGCGGCCAGCCGCTTGAACGCGTCGATGGTCTCTTCGACCGGGACGAACGACCCGGGGATGCCGGTGAACTGCTCAGCCACGAAGGTGTTCTGCGACAGGAACCGCTCGATGCGGCGGGCCCGGCCCACCAGAACCTTGTCCTCTTCGGACAGTTCGTCGATGCCCAGGATGGCGATGATGGACTGCAGCTCGTTGTAGCGCTGCAGAATTCGCTTGGTCTCCGAGGCGACGTCGTAGTGCTCCTGCCCGATGTACTGGGCATCCAGGATCCGGGAGGTCGAGTCGAGCGGGTCGACGGCCGGGTAGATGCCCTTTTCCGAGATCGGACGGGACAGCACCGTGGTCGCGTCAAGGTGGGCGAATGCGGTGTGCGGCGCCGGGTCGGTGATGTCGTCGGCGGGCACGTAGATCGCCTGCATCGAGGTGATGGAACGGCCTCGGGTCGAGGTGATCCGCTCCTGCAGCTGGCCCATCTCGTCGGCCAGGGTCGGCTGGTAGCCCACGGCCGAGGGCATGCGACCCAGCAGCGTGGAGACCTCGGACCCGGCCTGAGTGAAGCGGAAGATGTTGTCGATGAAGAGCAGCACGTCCTGGTTCTGCTCATCGCGGAAGTACTCCGCCATCGTCAGCGCCGACAGCGCGACCCGCAGGCGGGTGCCCGGCGGCTCGTCCATCTGGCCGAAGACCAGGGCGGTGGAGTTGATGACGCCGGACTCGGTCATCTCCGTGATGAGGTCGTTGCCCTCACGAGTGCGCTCGCCGACACCGGCGAAGACCGACACACCACCGAACTCCTGGGCGACGCGGCGGATCATCTCCTGGATCAGTACCGTCTTGCCCACGCCGGCCCCGCCGAACAGGCCGATCTTCCCGCCGGCCACGTACGGCGTCAGCAGGTCGATGACCTTGATGCCGGTCTCCAGCAGCTCCGTGCGGCCCTCGAGCTGGTCGAACCGCGGCGCGTGCCGGTGGATCGTCCA
>JAOPUZ010000029.1 GCA_025966315.1 Frankiales bacterium
CCAGGAACATCGTGGAACAGCTGGGCAGACCAGCAGATCCGTCGCGCCACTTCGCGCCAGCACCCGCCCGATGATCAACTACAGCTGGTCAAGATCATTCGATCAGCGGTTCCACGGATCGAGGCTAAGGCTTGATGCCTCCCGCCGTTGTGTCCGACTAGGGAACTCCGGCACGATGGAAGGTCGCGACCTGTGGTGGCGCAGCTCGGGCTTGGATCGCGTCATGAGATGGACGGCAGTCGACGGCGCGGGCTACTGAGGAGGTGACGTGCAACGGTCGTGCAACACCACAGCCCAAACCAACAATCGCAACGAACCTGACCAACACGCGGAGGCCCCGTAACCAGCGGGTCCGGCGTCAACCAACGTAGTGCTTTCGTGGCGGGTTCAGGTTGGCGCTTGGGGCGACGCCGATGGAGCCGGCAACGGCGGCGACGAGGTCGGAAAGAATGTCACCGAATAGGTTCGAGGCGACGATGACATCGACGGTGTGCGGTTTGAGTACGAGTCGGGCGGCGAGGGCGTCGATGAGTACCTTTTCCAGCGTCAGCCCGGGCGTGCCAGTAGCTACTTGGGCGACCACGTCGTCCCAGAGCGGCATGGTGTGGATGATGCCGTTGGACTTTGTCGCCGAGATCAAGTGCCCACGGCGGGTCATCGCTTGGGCCGCGGCGTATTCGGCGATGCGCCGGACGCCAGCGACGGTGAACACGGATTCTTGGATGGCCGCCTCTTCGGGGCGCCCACGATATACGCGACCTCCGATCTCGGAGTATTCGCCTTCGACGTTCTCCCTGACCACCACGATGTCCAGCTGCTCGACGCCCGAGAGTGGCGATCGGACGCCGGGCAGGATCCGCACGGGGCGCAGGTTGACGTACTGGTCGAACTCGCGCCGGATCGGGATCAGCAATCCCCACAGGGTCACGTCATCGGGGATGTCGGGCGCCCCGACAGCGCCGAGCAGGGTGGCGTCGCCGGTGGCGAGCTGATCGATGCCGTCGACCGGCATCATTCGGCCGTGCGCCCGGTAGAAGTCCGATCCCCATTCGCGGTGGCGCCAAGTGATGTCGAAGTCGAAGCCAGTCGCGACCGCATCGACGCAGGCGATGGCGGCAGGCATCACCTCGAGCCCGATGCCGTCACCGGCAAGAACGTCGACGGTATACGTGCGTTGGGTGCTGATGATGACTGCTCCTGTACGGGGATCCGGTGTGTGGGGTCGCTGCCACGCAAGACGCGCAGCGCCGACGGGAACGGGCACGATGCTGATGACCGCCCGACCGTGTCGGCGCGCACACCGCGCGCGCCCGAGCGGTCGGTCGATCAGGGGCGGGCGGCGAGCGGGCCTGGCTGGGTCTGCGTGCGCGCGATCAATATCTCGGTGACGCGCTTTGCGTTGTCGTGGATGTGGGCGCGGACCGCAACGACCGCAGTCTCGGGTGGGCCGGTGCGCACGGCGTCGAGGATGGCTTTGTGCTCGCGCAGCAGCGCCCGTGGCTTGTCGAGTTCGCGGTCTTCCACGGAGAGCACCATCAGGTAGTAGCGCAGTTCGCGGGTCAGTTCGGCGTAGAACAGATCCAGTCGCGCGCTTTCGAGGAAGGACACGATGGTCGCGTGGAAGGCCAAGTCGACCTCGACGACATGTCGGGTGTCGTGTGATCGTGTGGCCGTGGCGAGGTTGGTGTAGGCCGTCTCGAGTCTGGCAATCTGTTCAGCGGTGGCGGGTCGGGCCGCGGCGGCGGTCTCCAGCCGTTCACGGGCGGTGTAGACCGCGTCGAGACTCTCGGTCGTCGGCGAGATGACGACCGCCCCGCGATTGACCTCGTAGCGGACCAGGCCCCCCAGTTCAAGTACCCGGACCGCCTCGCGCACAGTGTTGCGGGCGACTCCGAGCTCAGTGGCGATGGCGCTCTCCCGCAACCGGTCTCCGGGTGTGAACGCCCCCGCGAGGATGCGCTCAGACAGAAGATCGGCGAGCTGCTGGGCCGTCGTGGTCCGATGCAGGATTGCGCCCTCGATACCTGCCATGCTGTCGAGCATACCGCATAGTGCGGTTTCGCACAGCACTTGAACTGTAGTACAGTTGAACGAACCGAATGCGCGTGACGCCGGGCGGCATCGCCTTGTTGAAGGGACACCGATGACTGACGAGCTGGATCTGACGAGCTTCGCCGCACTGAGTTTCGACTGCTACGGAACCCTGATCGACTGGGAGGCGGGGATCTCCGCAGTACTCGGTCCGTGGGCGCACGACCAAGAACTGTCGCTGTCCGACGAGCAGCTGCTGCTCGCGTATTCGGACAACGAGGCCGCCGTGGAGCGCGAGACGCCCACCGCGCTCTACCCGCAGGTCCTGGCCGAGGCGTTCACGCGCACTGGGCGGGTACTTGGCCGGGTGGTGAGTGCGGAGTGGGCGCGACGGCTGGGCGAATCGGTGCCGAACTGGCCGGCGTTTCCCGATTCGGCCGAGGCACTGGCCCGGCTGGCCCAGCGCTACCGGTTAATCATTGTGTCCAACGTGCACCGCGCCGGATTCTCCGGCAGCAACGAACGGCTGCGTGGAGACTTCGCTGCCGTCATCACCGCCGAGGACGTCGGGGCCTACAAGCCGGCCGAGAACCACTTCCGAGCCCTGGACCAGACCTTGAGCGAACTGGATGTACCCCGCGATCAGCTGCTGCACGTCGCGCAGAGCCTGTTCCACGACCACATGCCGGCCAAGCGGGAAGGCCTCGCCTCAGTGTGGATCAACCGGCGCCACGACCGGCCCGGCTGGGGCGCCACCCCTGCGCCGCCCGAGGAGTACAGCTACGCCCGCGAGTTCACATCGATGCGGACTTTCGCCGACGCTGTCGACGCCGCCTTTGCCGCGTCCAACGGCGTCACCATTCCAGGGGAAGAGCGCTAATGGCAACGCTGAGCCCGATCCTCAAGCAGGCCACCCCGGTGGTGGTCGACCACGCGCTGGGCAGCTGGATCTATGGCACCGACGGCAAGAGCTACCTCGACTTCACCACCGGTATCGGCGTGACGAGCACTGGGCACTGCCACCCGAAGGTCGTCGAGGCGGCCCGCGAGCAGGTCGGCAAGATCATCCACGCTCAATACACGACCCTCATGCACAAACCGCTGCTGGAACTGACCAACAGCCTCGGCCAGTTCCTGCCGTCCGGGTTGGATTCGGTGTTCTACGCCAACTCCGGTTCCGAGGCGGTAGAGGCGGCGATCCGGCTGGCCCGGATGGCCACCGCCCGGCCCAACATCGTCGTGTTCCAGGGCGGCTTCCACGGTCGCACCGTCGCCGCAGCGTCGCTGACCACAGCCGGCACCAAGTTCTCTGCCGGCTTTTCCCCACTAATGCCCGGCGTGCACATGGCCCCTTTCCCCTACGCCTACCGCTATGGATGGGACGAGCAGACCGCGGTCGAGTTCGCCCTGCGGGAACTGGACTACCTGTTCAAGACCCGCACCGCGACCGAGGACACCGCCGCGTTCCTCATCGAGCCCGTCCTCGGCGACGGCGGCTACCTGCCCACCCCTCCCGCGTTTCTCGAGGGCCTGCGCGACAGGGCCGACCGTCACGGCATCCAGCTGATCATCGACGAGGTCCAGGCCGGTGTCGGACGCACCGGCAAGTTCTGGGGACACCAGCACTCGACCGCACAACCGGACATCCTGGTTACCGCGAAAGGCCTCGCCTCCGGGTTCCCAATCTCAGCCATCGCGGCCTCCACCGCCACCATGTCCAAGGCCTGGCCCGGCTCGCAGGGCGGAACCTACGGCGGCAACGCCGTCGCCGCCGCAGCCGCCGTCGCGACACTGCAGGTCGTCCAGGACGAACACCTCGTCGACAACGCCCGGGTCCGCGGTGACGAACTACAGGCCGGTCTGCTGCAGATCGCCCAGCGGTTCCCACAGATCGGCAATGTGCGGGGTCTGGGGCTGATGCAGGGTGTCGAATTCACCACCTCCGACGGCACGCCCGACCCGGTCACCGCAGCCGCCGTCCAGCAGGCCGCCATCACCGAGAACCTCCTGACCTTGACCTGCGGCCCGGACGGCAACGTGGTTCGCCTGATTCCCGCCTTGGTCGTCACTGCCGAGGAGATCACGGCCGGGGTGGTCCGCTTCGACGCCGCCATCGCAGCTGTGCTCGGCGCCCACGCCCCTGCGAGCCTGGCCCGGGCGTCGAGATGATCACGGCAGCCGCGCGCACCAAGCTGAACACCGGGCTGAACACCGACCTGTTCATCGACGGGCAATGGACCCCCGCCTCTACGGGTGCGACGTTTCCCGTCGAAAACCCAGCCACGCTGCACGTCCTGGCCCACGTCGCCGACGGCCACGTCGCCGACGCCGAGCGGGCCATCCAGGCAGCCGCCGCGGCCCAGGCAGGCTGGGCTGCCACATCGCCGCGTCAGCGTGCGGACATCCTGCGTGCCGCCTACGAGATCATCCTCGACCGCACCGACGAGCTGGCGGCGCTGATGACCGCCGAAATGGGCAAACCACTCGCCGAGGCACGAGGCGAAGTCACATACGGGGCCGAGTTCTTCCGCTGGTTCTCCGAGGAAGCCGCCCGAATCAACGGCGACAGCACCACCACAACCGACGGCACCAACCGCATCTTGGTCACCAAGGAGCCGGTCGGCCCGTGCGTGCTGATCACGCCCTGGAACTTCCCGCTGGCCATGGGAACCCGCAAGATCGGGCCCGCCATCGCCGCCGGCTGCACGATGGTGTTCAAGCCCGCCGAACTCACCCCGCTCACCGCGCTCGCGCTGGCCGGCATCCTCGCCGAAGCCGGGCTGCCGTCCGGCGTGCTCAACGTCGTCACGACCTCCACCCCCGCCCCGGTCGTCGAACACTGGATGTCGAGCGGGATCGCTCGCAAGATCAGCTTCACGGGATCCACCTCGGTCGGGAAGATCCTGCTGCGCCAGGCAGCCGAGAACGTCATGCGCTCGTCCATGGAACTCGGCGGCAACGCACCGTTCATCGTCCTGCCAGACGCCGACCTCGACAAAGCCCTCGACGGGGCGATCGCGGCGAAAATGCGCAACATGGGCGAAGCCTGCACGGCCGCCAACCGCCTTTACGTCCACCGCGACATCGTTGATGACTTCAGCCGCCGCCTCGCCAAGCGCATGGACCAACTCATCGTCGGCGACGGAGCGGCCGATACGACGCAGGTCGGCCCCCTCATCGAGCAGGCCGCGGTCACCAAGGTGCGCATCCTGGTCCAGGACGCGATCACCCGTGGAGCCCGCGTGCTCACCGCGAATGAGACCATCGACCAGCCTGGGTACTTCTACCCGCCCACCGTCCTCGTCGACGTCCCTGCCGACGCCGAAATGAACTCCACCGAGATCTTCGGACCGGTCGCCCCAATCACGATCTTCGACACCGACGACGAGGTGATCCGCGCCGCCAACAACAGCGCGTGGGGCCTAGCCGCCTACGTCTACACCCAAGACCTCGACAAAGCAGATCGGTACTCCCGGGAGCTCGAGGTGGGCATGGTCGGCATCAACACCGGGATCGTGTCCAACCCAGCAGCCCCCTTCGGCGGCATCAAGCAGTCCGGCCTCGGGCGCGAAGGCGGCCGCGTGGGTATCGACGAATTTCTCGAGTACAAGTACACCGCCATGCCCATCACGGGCCGCCGCTGATCAGAGGTGAGTGGCGCAGCACCATCGGCAGGTGTCGACCGATTCCCGGCCGCCGAAGACTACTGATGCGGCCTAGGCGACGGGGGGCGAGGTCTCGGCGGTCGAATACGCCCGCAGAGCGGTGCGGTAGATGGCCTCGATCTCCTCCGCCGACAGCCCGGCAGCACGGGCCGATCGCAGCCAGGTCGCCGTCGACCGGCGGAACTTCGCCTGAGCTACGGGAAGTACCTCGGAACCCGAGACGATCGCTGCAGGTGAAACTCAATTATGATCCACCCTTCCACTCATGCAGTAGTAGAGGAGTGGACGACGGCAATACGCGTGTCAAGCCCCGGCTGCGCTGGGGTGCCGACTGCTTGATCGTGCGCGGGCCAACGCGGTGCGCATGCCCGGCTAGAGCTAACGCGCCAGCCTTGGAGCTTGCGGGAGGGAATGAGTTTGTGACCGAAGCTGACGCCCCACACCCTGACTGGGATGCCTCCTACGCCGGCCCGCCGCCGCCCTGGGATATCGGCCGCCCGCAGCCCGCTTTCGTCCGACTCGCCGACGCCGGCACGCTCACTGGCGCACTGCTCGACGCTGGCTGCGGCACCGGCGAGCACACCATTCTCGCCGCGCTCCACGGCGCCCGCGCCGTCGGTATCGACGTCTCCCCGCGGGCCGTCGGGGTTGCCCGCCGTAAGGCCGCCGAGCGCGGCATCGACACCAGCTTCCGGGTGCACGACGCGCTCCACCTCGACACGCTCGACGAAACCTTCGACACCATCATCGACAGCGGACTGTTCCACGTCTTCGACGACGCGGCCCGCATCCACTACGTCACGGCTCTACACAGCGCGCTCCGCCCAGGTGGACACCTTCACCTCATGTGCTTCAGCGACCGCGAACCCGGCTACTGGGGGCCACGCCGGGTCACCGAAGGCGAGTTGCGCGCCGCGTTTGACTCCGGCTGGCGGATCGAGTCACTCGCCCCCGACCGCTTCGATATCAACCCGGTTCGCGGCGCCCCCACCGCCGAAGCCTGGCGCACAGAGATCGTCAGGCTGGCGCTCCAGTAATCGTGTTCTCTGGTTCGGGCGGACTTCGCCCCCGATTTGCTGCCTCCCAGCGACCGCTTCGGGGACAGGCGCGGGTTGACCCGCCTCAGCCGGTGACGCTCGGTGCGCCGTTCTCTACGTGTCCGGCGAAGCGTCGTGCCCAAGTGGCGTCACTGCTGACGGTTGCGGTGATGTCGTACCAGCCGTTGTTTTGACCGATTACATCGAACGAGGCGGTGGTCGAGCCGCTGGCCAGCACGTAGTAGGTCGACGGGGCGCCGGTGATGTACTGGTTGGGCGTCAGGGTAAACGTCACTGCTGCGGTCGACCCGTTCGTGAGCGTCAGCGTCAGCGCTGAAGGTGCCGCGGCGTTGATGGTCGGGTGGGCTTCGATGTTCTTGCTCGCGCCCGTCGCTAACCCGGTCAGCCGCCGCAAGAACCGGTTAGGCCCGACAACGGTGAGATCGTATTTACCGTTCCCGTACCCCGATCCGACGTTGAAGAAGTCGGTCGTGCTGCTGCCGGCGGGCACCGTGTACTGCCACGGGCCCCCGGTGCGGAAGGCATTGGCGTAGACGGCGAAGTGCGCCGCTGTGGTGCCGCTGGGCCCGGTGTTGCTCATGGTGATGTTTGCCTGAACCGATGAGCCCGAATAGGTCCATGACGACACGTTGGCATTGGCCTGATAGGGAAGTCCTCGCGCTGGGCGGGTGCCGGCTTCCTGGTGCGGCTGGGCGTTGTTTGTCGGTGTCGGGTTCGGCACCGAGCAATTCGCCGCGGTCAGGGCCGCGCCCGGCGTCGGCAGCGTCGGCAGCCCGGTGACCGGGTTGCCGAAATCGAATGCCGAGGTCAGGTCGCCGCAGACCGAACGACGCCAAGCGCTGATGTTCGGGCACGTCGCGGGTGTGCCGATCGCCGTGGACCAGGTCTCCAGGAAGCGAATCACTGAGGTGTGATCGGACACCTCCGAGTTGACCCACCCGCCTCGGCTCCAGGGTGAGATGACCACCATCGGCACCCGGAACCCGAGACCGACCGGCTTTCCGCTGACGAACTCGTCCGTCTGGCCACCGGACGGTATCGGGGGCGGTACGTGGTCGAAGAACCCGTCGTTCTCGTCGTAGTTGAGGAAGACGGCGGTGCTGTTCAAAACCGCGGGATCGGCGTTAAGCGCCTGCAGCAATCCGTTGATGAAGCGGGCGCCGTTAACCGGCGGACCGATCGGATGCTCGGAGTTGATCTGGTTGAGGACGATCCACGACACCTGGGGGAGCTGGCCGTTTTGCACGTCGGATTGGATCGCGGCGAGGACGTCGGTCGGGACATCACCGGTCGTGGCCTGCACGTTGGTCATGCCGCGCTGCCACAGCGCCGAGGAATGCGAGGCGTTGACGAACTGGTTGAAGTAGGCCAAGCCGTTGTCGCCGTAGTTGTCCGCGGCCTGATAGACCCGCCAGCTCATGCCCGCGTTCTGCAGCGTCTCGGCGTAGGTCCGCCAGCTCAACCCCGACTCGTCGCCGCCGTCATAGGCCGGCCCGCCCTGCCCACCGCTGGCGTGGATCGATCCGCTGAACAGATAGGTGCGGTTCGGACCGGTCGCCGTTAAACCCGACGCATGGTAGGCGTCACAGATCGTGTAATTATCGGCCAACGCGTAGTGAAACGGTAAATCTGTTCGGTTCAAATACCCGAGGCATTGCACCTTTTGCTTGGAAGCCATCCACGAATCCATCTTCCCGGTGTTCCAAGCGCCGTGCTGGGTGCTCCAGGAGTGATCGATATCGCCCTCGCATTGGGCAAGCAGCTCGGCGTTCGGTCCGGCCGACGCACCCAACCAGAACGGGTACTGACGACCCGATCCGTTCGGCTGGTTGAACACCGAGTTGCCACCGGACAGCAGGATCGTGCTCTTGTCGTCGAAGCCGCGCACCCCCTGAAGACCGCCGAAGTAGTGGTCGAAGCTGCGGTTTTCCTGCATCAGCACGATCACGTGCTGCACGTCAGCGATCGTGCCGGTCGAGGTGAATGCCGCGGAGGCGGCTCTCGCCGGTTCGGCGCGGGCTTTCCCCGCACCGGCCACGCCGCCGATGGCGGCGACGCCCGCGACGCCGGCGACACCCGCGGCGCCGGCAAGGAACGAGCGACGACTCAGACTGGACATCAGTACTCCATTCGTAGGAACCGCTTGCACGCCGCGTGGATGGGCATGGTGTTAGCGAGAGGTTTGTCCATATACGCGAGGGTCCTAACGAATGTACGTTAGATCACGGCCGGGTACCAGATGGCGCGAACCCCCGAGCGGCCGGCGGCGCACCGCGTAGTCCGCAGATTCACGCATTACGCGCTATATAGCCGAGTTTGGCGTAATGTGCGACGGAAACCGCCCCAGATTCTGTGCCGGACGACCCGGCCAACAAGATCAGCGTCAGTATCAGATCAACCGCATGTAACGACGAAGCGGACCTTAGCGCTGGCCCCTGGTAGTAACGCAAACGTTACCAATCGCCTCTAGGAAAGACCTCAACTCGGCGCCCGTTAGCCGATACTACTAACGAACCAGACAAACACGACACGCAGTTTCCGCGAGTTTCGAAG
>JAOPUZ010000038.1 GCA_025966315.1 Frankiales bacterium
ACCACCTGGACCGCCTCCTACAGCCTGGACAACCACCACTGGACCGACCTCAGCCCCACCATCACCTCACAACCAACCAGCCACGCCATCACCATCCGCGCCGCCTACACCCACCTCGTCCCCTGACCGCGCTCAAGCCGCACGCGACGCTTCCACAGCGAGCGGGTAGCCACGTCGACGAGCAATCCGAGCCCGGACAAGTTGTTCCTCAACGTGAGCATGCGGGAGCGCAGGCCGTTTTGCCGTCGACCAATCCCAGTGCGTGACGATGAGCCCGGCGTCGGCCATAGCCTCCTGGCGGCGTTTCTCTCGGTATAACTCCTCGTCGCCGCATTTCGACCGTCCGCCGGCCTCACCGACCAGACCCTGATCGCGCGAGTAAAAGTCAGCTCGTCCGAGGAACTGCCCGTAGATATTGAACGGGTTCACCTGCTGTTCCGGTTGGCGCGCCAGATCCTGCATCGCGAACCGGCTTATCGTTTCCAGCTGCGACTCGCTGGGGCCGGAACATAGTTTGAGGACCCGGCGTCCGCTCGATAGCCCCGCTCGTCCATGGCAAATGGCGTACACGGCTTCGAGGTCGGCGACGGTTATCAGCCGCGCATGAAGCGCAGCGTCGGTGGCGACCAAACCGTTGAGAAGGCCCGCTTCTCGGGTCAGGTCAATACAACTTCGAGCAACCGATGTGACGGCGACATCCAAGCGGCTGGCCATCTGCGACAACGGAATCGGCTGACGATGAACGTGTAAAGCTGACGATGAACGTGCAAAGCGGCCGGCCGGGTGCGGAACTCCGGGGGCAACGTCACGCAGCGGTATTGCGGTGTGCGGCAGGGCAGCCCATGGACGGCGACCGCGCTCGAATGGCTGACCGTCGCCCGCGGGACCAGCAATGCCGCGGCCACACCGCGCTGCCCGTGAAGAATCCGAGCCGCCTCACGGTCGTGTATCGCTTGGCTCGTGGTCTCAATGTAGGCACCACGACGGAGCATGGTGAGACGCAGCGAGGCTGTATGCCGGCTTGATGCTGAACTCGACCATCCTGCGGCGTAGGCCTGCTGGGCGGTGAAGACGCCGAATTGATGTCTGGCCTGCGTGGGAATAGCGAGCATGAGGAGATGCTCGCGCCCTGAAGCAGCCAGCGCGGTTTGTCCAGCAGATTTGGGGAGTGTCCCCGCTGCTGTCGACAAGGCGCCTGGCGACGGATGGACGGCGACCGATGGACGGCGACCGATGGACGGCGACCGATGGACATAGTGCGGCCCGACTTCCCGCTCCAATCGATCGAACCGGGAACTCGGGCCGCACTATGCTGCACGGCCAAGGGCTGCCAAGGGCTGCCAAGGGCTGCCAAGGCGGACGGGGTTGGTTAGAGGTCGGGGCCTTGGGAGCGGAGCTTGTCGACCTCGGCCATGGCTTCCCGTAGGCCTGACAGCCATTCATCGGCATGTTCGCCGACCAGGGTGACCGCCCAGGAGAGGGCCTCGGACCGCGATCGTGCCACGCCGGCGTCGACCAGGGTGTCAAGGACCTGGCGCTGAGGTTGGCGCAGCCGAGTCATCACCGGCACAGCCAGGTGGCTGAATAGCTGCCCGTGCTCGCCGATCCGAACCGCCCACGCGACGGTTCGCCCGTAGCGGGCCTGCGCCTGCGCGGCAATCTCGATCCGCTCAGCGCGGGTGTCCTCCCGGAATCGGCTGATCCGTCCGGTTGCTGCGGCCTCACTGTCGTCGCCCTCAACCGCGGGCAATTCGCCGGTCACGATGATTTCTTCGCGATCCACGCTGACTTGCGGCGCGCTCACGAACCAGTTCGAGGGCAGGCGCCCAGCGAACCACGATCCGGCGTCATCCGCCGAGGGCAGATCGGCTTGCTGCCAACCGCCCGGACGGCCGAATCCGCGACCACCGCGACCGCCGTGCGGACCGCCATGTCCGCGTCCGCCACCACGCGGCCCCCGAGGACCGTCACCGCGGGGGCCGGCTTCGGGGTGTTCCTGTTCTTTGTCGCTAGTCATGGCTTACTCCTAAATCTTGATTACATGATTACAACCATACAAGCAGATTGAGCCGCGCCGCTATTCCCACCGTCAATAAGCTGGCCCCATGACCACGAACCGGGCGGGCCGGCTCGACGAGTTCGGGACGACGATTTTCGCCGAGATGTCCGCACTCGCACTCCAGACCGGCAGCATCAATCTGGGCCAGGGATTCCCGGACACCGACGGACCGCCGTTCGTCCTCGACGCGGCGATCGCCGCTATTCGCGAAGGTCGCGGCAACCAGTACCCGCCAGGCGCCGGCATACCCGAGCTCCGACGAGCGGTCTGCTCACACCAGCACGCGAACTACGGGCTCGAATTCGACGCCGAGACCGAGGTGCTGATCACCGTGGGCGCGACGGAAGGCATCGCGGCCAGCATTCTCGGTCACACCGCCCCCGGCGATGAGGTGATCACCTTCGAGCCGTACTACGACTCCTACGCCGCCAGCATCGCGCTCGGCGGCGCGATCCGCCGGGTCGTGACGCTCCGTCCGCAGGACGGTCGCTGGACCTTCGATCCCGATGAGTTGCGAGCGGCCGTCACTTCGAAGTCCCGCCTGATCCTGCTCAACACGCCGCACAATCCGACGGGCACTGTTTTCACCCGACTAGAGCTGCAGCTGGTGGCGGACCTGGCCCGCGAGCACGACCTGCTGATCGTGTCCGACGAGGTCTACGAGCACCTTGTCTTCGATGGCCGACAGCACATCCCGATAGCGACTCTGCCGGGCATGGCCGAGCGCACGATCACGATCTCCAGCGCCGGCAAGACGTTCAGTGTCACCGGTTGGAAGGTCGGCTGGGTCTGCGCGCCGCCGAAGTTGCTTGGGCCGGTCCGGGCGGTCAAGCAGTTCCTCACCTACGTCGGCAGCGGACCATTCCAGTACGCCATCGCCGACGGGCTAGCGGCACCGCCGGCCTTCTATCGCGAACTGGCCACCAGCCTGGCGGCCCGACGGGACATCTTCACCAACGGCCTGCTCGAGCTCGGCTACCAGGTGATGATTCCGCAGGCGACGTATTTTGCGACGATCGACGTGGGCGCCGAGGCGGAAAAATGGTGTCGCGCGCTGCCTGAACAGGTCGGCGTGGTTGCGATTCCGTCGCGCGTGTTCTACGACAGCGACATCGATCGGTATGTACGTTTCGCCTTCTGCAAAAAGGAAGAAGTACTCCGCGAGGCGCTGTCCCGGCTGGCCGGACCGCAGCTGCAGGTATCCACATGAGGGAGTCCGCATGAAGGTATCCACATGAAGGTAGCGGTCATCCAGCACGACATCGTCTGGGAGGATGCCGCGGCCACGCACCGGCTGGTCAGGCCGATGATCGAGCAGGCGGCGGCGTCCGGCGCGCGGCTCGTGGTGCTCAGCGAGATGTTCGCGACTGGATTCTCGATGAACCCGGAACGCATCGCCGAACCGCCGGACGGGCCGAGCGAGACATTCCTGCGAGATGCCGCCCGTGCGCTCGGTATCTGGCTCGTAGGCTCGATTGCCCAGCAGCCACAAGGCGAAACCCGCGCCGTCAATCGTGCCGTGCTGGCCGGTCCGGCCGGTGAACGTTTCCGCTACGACAAGATCCACCCGTTCAGCTACGCCGGGGAGCATGAGCACTACCGCGGTGGGACGGATTTTCTCACCGTCGATGTCGAAGGCCTGCGGGTCACGGTATTCATCTGCTACGACCTGCGGTTCGGTGACGAATTTTGGGCCGTCGCCGAGGACACCGACCTGTACGTCGTACCGGCCAATTGGCCTGACCGTCGTGGACTCGCGTGGCGGACCTTGCTACGGGCCCGCGCCATCGAAAACCTGGCCTACGTGGTCGGCTGCAACCGGGTGGGCACGGCCGACAACGCCTACTACGCCGGGGATTCAGCTGTCATCGACCCGTTGGGCCAGACGTTGGTCGAGGCGAGCCGCATAGAAACGGTGCTGTACGCCGACGTGGAGCCCGGGCAGGTGCGCAAGGTCAGGGAACGTTTCGGGTTCCTAGCCGACCGCCGGTGAGCAGACCCAAGTCGATTAGCGCGAAGCTGATCAAACCGGCGCTCATCAGGTCGGCGCTGATCACAGCAAGGTCGGTGGTCAGATCACGGTTGGGCATCAGACCGAGGATGCTGCGGGTCGCCGACCTGCTCGCGGCCGACGCGGCCGAGGTGCGCAGTGCGGCCGAGTCGCTGCCCGAACGGGTTACCGCACTCGCGGTGCCGCTCGCCGTCGGCACGCTGGTGACGCTGGAAGTACGGCGGCCGCCGTGGGACCTGCGCCCGCGCATCGTGGCCCTGCGCGAATTGCAACGGGCCCTGACCAGCATCGCGGGCCAGACCGAAAAAGTCATGGTCGTGGCCGCGGCCATTGCCCGGGACGACACGGTGCTGGCGGCTCAGCGCGATCACCCGGCCGCGCTGGCCGGTTTCTGGGAGTTCCCGGGCGGCAAGGTCGAGAAGGGGGAGAGCCCGGTCGCCGCCCTGGTCCGGGAATGCGCTGAGGAGCTGGGCGTCCAGGTGCGGGTTGGTCCGGAACTGGGCCGTCGGGACTTGGACGCGGGCGCGGTGCTCATCCTGTTTGCCGCTGAGCTCATCGGTGCTGACGAGCCGCAGCGGCTGGAGCACCGGGAGTTGCGCTGGGTGCCGCGCCCCAAACTGCCGGCACTGGACTGGCTCGATTCGAATCGCCCGCTCGTCCGGCTGGTGAGCGGGATCACCGAGCCGGATCGCGAAGTTTCGTGAAGATGTCTCACATATGTCGGCGATGCCATTCAACAAACCAATCGGTACCGATTCGGCAACAGCTATAGCGCCCGACACTCGGGATTGCGTAGCAAGTACACCAAGCGCGGCATTCACATCACCAGATGGCTACGTCATGCCCATCGGCGTGAACATCGCGGCTGAACGGGGATGATTCGGTAACGATTGTGGATGTGCGATGCTGCCTTCGTTTGGTAAGTCAGCAGCGATCGACTACGGTCCCAACCGCTGTCCCTCTTCGGTCACGATCTGATCGCAAGGTTGGCCGGCGTTGTCAACTAGTTATCGGGAAGTCATAACCTTCGACCCGGTAAGGGCGTGGCTACACAAGCCGCCATGCATCGAAAGGGAGGTAGACCGCCCGATGTCCGTGACACCGATGGGCCCAGACGTCGTCGAGGCCGAGACGGTCGTCAGCGATGACTCCTCCGACGTCTCCGTCGAGCAGGCGATCGCCGGGCGGACTCCGTGGCAGCTGGCCTGGGCGCGCATCAGGCGCGACCGCACCTCCATGGTTGCCCTGGTCATCCTCGTGATCGCGATCGTCGTGGCGCTGCTGGCGCCGATCATGGTGGCCGTCGGGTTGCTCAAGCCGTACGAGACCCACCAGAACCTGGTGCAGGGAATCGGGTCGATCCCGACCGGCGCATTCGGCGGGATCAGCTCCCATCACTGGTTGGGCGTGGTTCCCGGCACCGGCTGGGACCTGCTGTCCCGGATCATCCTGGGCATCACGCTCTCACTGTTGATCGCGTTCTGCGCCACCCTGGTGAGCCTCGTCCTCGGGACCCTGGCCGGCCTGATCAGCGGTTACCTGGGTCGCTGGCCCGATTTCTGGATCAGTCGCGGCATGGACCTCGTGCTCGCCTTCCCGCAACTGCTCATGCTGCTGGCCCTGTCACCGGTGATCGTCGACCGCATCACGAAATTCGGCGTACCGACCGGCAACCCATCGCGCATCGTCTACCTGATCTTCGTCCTGGGCTTCTTCGGCTGGCCCTACTTCGCGCGCATCATCCGCGGCCAGGTGCTGTCGCTGCGCGAGCGCGAATTCATCGAGGCCGCCAAGAGCATCGGCGCCAGCAACCGCCGCATCTACTTCAAGGAACTGCTGCCCAACCTGTGGGCGCCGATCCTCATTTACTTCACGCTGAACTTGCCGGTCAACATCAGTGCCGAGGCCGCGCTCAGTTTCCTCGGGGTCGGCGTGCAGTCGCCAACGCCCACGCTGGGAAGCGTGCTCACCGACGCGGCGTCCTACAGCACCGCCGACCCGGTGTTCTTCTTCGCGCCGGGCATCGTGATCTTCATTCTGGTGCTCAGCTTCAACCTGCTTGGCGACGGGCTGCGCGACGCCCTGGACCCCAAGTCAAGTCGCTAGAACCCCAAATACTTTCGCCAGCGCCCCCGCTGGTGAGGGACCGCATCGCTGCCGCGATGTGAAGTTATAAGGAGAGCGGATGTCCGGAAAGAGATCGGCGATTGCACTCGGCGTGCTCGCCACCGTGACCGCGCTCGTCGTCACGGCGTGTGGCGGTAGCGCGGGTACGAAGTCGACTGACAACAGCAGCAGTGGAAGTACCTCGAGTGCCGGCAAGGCAGGCGGGACGCTGTACTACCTGACCAAGCGTCCGGTCGAGCACTGGGACCCGCAGCGCACCTACATCGGGCGCGATATCAGCAACATGACCCGGCTGTTCACTCGGACGCTGGTGCAGTACCCGGCCACCGCGGACGCGCAGGCTGCGTTGAAGTTGGAACCTGACCTCGCGACCGACCTGGGCACGTCAAGCAACGACGCCAAGACCTGGAAGTTCACGCTGAAGTCCGGCATCAAGTGGGCCGACGGCACCGACGTGACCTGCGCCGACGTCAAGTACGGCATCTCGCGTACGTTCGCCACCGACGTCATCACCGGCGGCCCGAACTACATCCTGCAGTTCCTGGATGTGCCGAAGGACGCCAAGGGTGCTTCGACCTACAAGGGTCCGTACACCAAGGTCGGCCAGGCCGCTTACGACAAGGCCGTGACCTGCGATGGCCAGACCATCACCTTCCAGTTCAACAAGCCGTGGGCTGACTTCACCTACGCATTGACGCTGCCGGCATTTGCGCCGTACAAGCAGAGCGCTGACCAGGGCGACAAGAGCAACTTCACCGTGCTGTCCGACGGTCCGTACAAGCTCGACGGCACGTGGAAGCAGGGTGGCACGAACACCTTCATCCGCAACGACCAGTACGACGCCAAGACCGACACCGTCCGTAAGGCGCTGCCGGACAAGGTTGTCTTCACCGAAGGCCTGACCGATGAGACCATCGCGCAGCGCCTGATCGCCGACAGTGGCAACGACAAGGACGCCGTCACTGACCGTTCGATCGTGCCGGCTTACCAGTCGCAGGTCTTCACCAACCCCGCCGTGAAGAGCCGGACCGAGAACCCGGTTTCGCCCTTCGTGTACTACCTGGTGCCGAACTTCAAGAAGATGACCAACCCGCTCGTGCGGCAGGCCCTGAACATGGCCACCGACCGCAGCGGCTGGATCACGGCCATGGGTGGTTCCACCAACGGCACCGTCGCGCAGTCGATCAACAGCCCCGCGCTGCTCGGCTACAAGCCGGCCAATGTGTACAACGTGCCGGACGCCGGCGACCCGGTGAAGGCCAAGGCGCTGCTGCAGCAGGCCGGCGTGTCGCTGCCGTACCCGATCACCTTCACGTACTCCGGCGGTACCCCGACGACGGAGAAGGAAGCCGCCGTCGAGAAGGCTGCCTGGGAGAAGGCTGGCTTCAAGGTCACCTTGAACGAGTTGACCGACACGTACTACGACGTGATCCAGAACCCGGCCAACGCCGCCAAGTACGACGTGACCTGGGGTGGCTGGGGTGCTGACTGGCCGAGCGGTTCGACGGTCATTCCGGCGCTGTTCGACAGCCGGATCAACCTCAATCCTGGTTCCAACGGCCAGGACTACGGTCTGTACGCCAGCGACACCGTCAACTCCATGATCGACGCCGCGCTGAACCAGTCCGACGTCACGCAGCAGGCCAACGCGTGGGCCGGCATCGATCAGCAGTTGGCCAAGGATGTCGCGTACATCCCGCTCTTGGTGCAGAAGTTCATCATGACGCGCGGTTCCGGCATCACTGGTTACATCAACAACCCGGACACCAGCATGTACCCGGATCTCGGGGTCATCGGAGTCTCGTAAGCAGTAACGCTCAGGTGGCGAGGTTGCCGTGGCCCAGGCCGCGACAACCTCGCCACTACGAGTATTCGATGTGACCTGAATCGATCGGGGATACGAATGTTTGCCTTTGCAGTGCGCCGCAGCCTGGCGGCCGTGGTGATGCTCATCGTGATGAGCATGGTGACGTTCCTGCTGTTCATCGCCTCGGCGACGGATCCGGCGCGGATCGCCTGCGGTAAGAACTGCACCCCGGCCCAGATCGCGGACGTCAAACACTCACTCGGTTATGACAAGCCGATCTATGCCCAGTACGGGCTGTTCGTCGAAGGCCTCGTGCACGAACGTAATTTCCCCGACGACCCCGCGATCGAGAAGAACGCGCCCCAGACCATCGTGCATTGCAGCGCCCCTTGCTTCGGCTACTCGCACATCAACACCGCACTCGTGTCGACGTTGATCGCCCAACGGTTACCGGTGTCGGTGGCGATCGCAATCTTCGCGTTCGTGCTGTGGATGGTGTTCGGCGTGCTCAGCGGCATTGTCGCGGCATTGTTCCGTGGCCGCTGGCCGGACAAGTTATTGGTCGGGCTGGCCCTTATCGGGTATTCGTTCCCGACGTTCTTCATCGGATTGGTGCTCTATCAATACGTCGCGCTGAAGTGGCAGATTGTGCCGGTACCTGAGTACATCTCGATTTTCCACGACCCGATCGGCTTCATCCGCGGCGGCATCCTGCCCGCACTGACCCTGGCCATGATCTATATCGCTGGCTACGTCCGGATCACCCGCGCGTACATGCTCGAGGCGATGGGTGAGGACTACCTGCGCACCGCCCGAGCCAAGGGCCTGACCGAGCGCAAGGTGATCTTCAAGCACACCCTGCGCGCCGCGCTCACGCCGATCACGACCATCGCCGGACTGGACCTCGGCGCGCTGCTCGCCGGCGCGGCCATCACCGAGACGGTGTTCAACTTCAACGGCGTCGGCAAGCTGGCCGTGCAGTCGGCGGTCAACGGCGACCTGCCCGTCAACGTGGCCATCGTGCTGATCGCCGCGACCTTCATCATCGTGGCCAACGTGCTGGTCGACGTACTGTATGCGTACATCGATCCACGAGTTCGTTACGCCTAGGTCGAGGGGGACTGAAACGGTATGAGCGAGCATCGCACCGAGGGCACGACTGTCTCCGAGTTAGCGTCGAATCGGCCGCATCACCTGGGTGAGACCTTCCTGCAGGTCGAGGACCTCAAGGTGCACTTTCCGACCGAGGACGGCATCGTCCGGTCGGTGGACGGTCTGAGTTTCGACCTGGCCAAAGGCAAAACTCTCGGTATCGTCGGCGAATCCGGTTCCGGAAAGTCGGTGACGAGCCAGGCCATCATGGGTTTGCATCGCCGTACCCGAGCCCAGGTGTCCGGTCAGATCCTGCTGGACGGTGAGGATCTGCTGACTGTTTCCGACGCTCGCTTGCGCAAGTTGCGCGGCAACGACGTGGCCATGATTTTCCAGGATCCGTTGTCCGCGCTGCACCCGTATTACACGATCGGCAACCAGATCGTCGAGGCCTATCAGGTCCATCACGACGTCAGTAAATCGGTGGCCCGCAAGCGGGTGGTCGAGATGCTCGATCTGGTCGGCATCCCCAATCCGGCCCGCCGCATCGACCAGTACCCGCACGAATTCTCTGGTGGAATGCGGCAGCGCGCCATGATCGCGATGGCACTGGTGAACGACCCGAAGCTGCTGATCGCCGACGAGCCGACCACCGCGCTTGACGTGACGGTGCAGGCTCAGATCCTGCACCTGCTCACCGACCTGCAGCAGGAATTCGGTTCCGCGATCATCATCATCACCCACGATCTCGGGGTGGTGGCCGAGGTCGCCGACGACATTCTGGTCATGTACGCAGGTAAATCCGTCGAGCGTGGCGACGTGGATACGGTCTTCTACAATCCAGAACACCCTTATACCTGGGGCTTGTTGTCCTCGATGCCACGTATCGACCGCGATCGCCAGGAGCGGCTCAAACCCATCCGTGGCAATCCACCGTCGTTGATCAATCCGCCGAAGGGGTGCGCCTTCCATCCGCGGTGTGACTTCCGCAAAGAGGTCAACGACAGCACTCGATGTGCCACCGAGGTGCCGCTGTTCGACGCCGAGCAGCCGCATCCCGTTCGCTGCCACATCGACCCGCCGAGACGGCGCGAAATCTTCGACACCGTCATCCAGCCGAGCCTGTAGGAAGGCGAGCACTCGTGGCCGACCCAGTAACCTCCACGCCGAACCCGGGCAGCGCGCCCACCGCGGACCCGGCCGGGACCACCGCAGACGGTGATCTGCTGCTGCGGGTCCGTGGATTGAAGAAGCATTTTCCGCTCAAGACGCAGGGCTTGATCCGTCGGATGGCCGACCCGGTAAAGGCCGTCGACGGAATCTCGTTCGACCTCAACGCCGGCGAAACCCTTGGTTTGGTGGGTGAATCCGGCTGCGGCAAGTCGACGGCCGGACGCACCCTGCTGCAGTTACTGGAACCGACCGCGGGCACGATCACCTTCGAGGGCCGCGACATCACCGGCGTCCACGGCGACGACCTGCGCCATCTTCGTTCCGAGATGCAAATGGTGTTCCAGGATCCGTACGGCTCGCTGAACCCGAGGCACACCATCGGCAGCATCATCGGCGCTCCGTACATGATCGCCAAGACGAAGATGGTCAAAGGCGATTCCATCAAGGGCGAAGTTCAGTCACTGATGGAACGGGTCGGGCTCAATCCCGAGCACTACAACCGCTATCCGCACGAGTTCTCCGGTGGGCAGCGCCAGCGCATCGGGATTGCCCGGGCCATCGCGCTGCGGCCGAAACTGCTGGTCTGCGACGAGCCGGTGTCGGCGCTGGACGTGTCGATCCAGGCTCAGGTCGTAAACCTGCTCGAGGATCTGCAGGCCGAATACAACATGGCCTACGTCTTCGTGGCTCACGACCTGTCGGTGGTGCGCCACATTTCCGACCGGGTCGCGGTCATGTACCTCGGCAAGATCATGGAACTGGCCGATCGCGACGTGCTGTATGCCGCGCCGATGCATCCGTACACCCATGCGCTGATGTCGGCCGTGCCGGTGCCGGACCCACGCAAAGAGACCAGGCGCGAACGGATCCTGCTGATCGGTGACTTGCCGAGCCCGATCAACCCGCCTTCTGGCTGCGTGTTCCACACCCGGTGTCCCAAGTACCGCGAGGTGCTGTCCGAGAACGACAAGCAGCGCTGCGTGACCGAGTTCCCGGAGCTGGAACTCAAAGCGGCCGGGCACTTTGCGGCCTGCCACTTCCCGGAGGTCCGCTCGGATATCGCCGCGGCTGAAGGTGCCGGCGTCGTCGTAGAGCAACAGATCGCGACCGCCATCGAGTCGGTCGCGGTGCCGGACGGGACGCTCGGCCTCTGAGCCGCGCCGCTCGCCCGCGCCGTAACGTTGATAGCCGTGACCACGCCAGCAGCGGCCGACCGGACCGATCGGGACGCGGCCGACGGCCCGGCACGCCGGCTGTTGCTGGTGCATGCTCACCCCGACGACGAGACGATCGGCACCGGCGCCGTGATGGCCCGGTACGCCCACGAGGGGGCGCAGGTCACGCTGGTTACCTGCACCCTCGGCGAAGAGGGCGAAATACTCGTGCCGGACCTGGCGCTGCTGGCCGCGAACGAGGCGGATCAGCTCGGCGGCTGGCGGATCACCGAGCTGGACCGGGCTATGCGGGCGCTCGGTGTCCACGATCATCGCTTCCTCGGCGGCCCGGGCCGATACCGCGACAGCGGCATGATGGGCACCGCCGCCAACGCCAAACCGCGTGCGTTCTGGCGCGCGGATGCCGACCTGACCGTCTTCGACCTCGCGGTCGCCGCGCTGGTCGAGGTGATCCGTGAGGTGCGCCCGCAGGTGGTTGTCACCTACGACGATTTCGGCGGGTACGGCCACCCGGATCACATCATGGCGCACCGGGTGACGACCGCGGCGGTGGCGGTGGCGGCCGAGCCGCACCTGCGGGTCGAGGCCAGGCCGCCGTGGCAGGTCTCCAAGCTCTATTGGACGGCGATGCCGCGCTCGGTCGTGCACGAACGCATCGAGGCGCTGCGCGACGTGCCGGGTTCACGATTCGAGTGGGCCTCGGTGGCGGACGCGCCCTACCTGGTGGACGACGAGTTGATCACCACCGCAATCGAGGCCGGCGATTTTCTCGCGGCGAAACTCGACGCCATGCGCGCACACGCCACTCAGATCACCGTGGACGGGCCGTTCTTCGCGCTGTCCAACAACCTTGGCCAGCGCGCGTCGGGCACCGAATTCTTCCGGCTGGTCAAAGGACAGCCGGCGGGTCCGTACGACGACCGCGGCCGCGAGACGGATCTGTTCGCCGGAATTCTTGCCGCCACGGTCAGCACGTCCGCCGCCGGCAACCAGGGCAGGGACTGAATGTCCACCGCCGCCACCCGCACCGGCCCGTCCGGCCGTTCCGTGTCGACCCGGCTGCCCAGGCCACTGGTGGTGCTGGGGCTGATCCTCTATTTCATCGTCGGTGGCCTGGCCGCGATGCTCGAGGTGCTGTTGATCCCGTTGCGGATATCGACCGTCCTGGTGCCGGTGACGGTGGTGCTGGCCATCGTCGGGAACACCGTGCTGCCGCGGTTGTCGCGGGCTTTGACCGGCAGCACCGCCGGTGCGGTGCCGCCGCTGGCCGCCTGGGTGCTGGTCGTCGCCGTGGCCTCGACCAATCGACCCGAGGGTGACGTGCTGTTGCCCGGCGGTGGCTCGGTGCAGTACGTCTCGTACGGACTGATGCTGCTGGGCCTGCTGTCCGGGGTCGTCGCCATCGCCCTGGTCAGTGCCCGCGGCGCGGCCGGTGGCTACGACGAGGCGCCGTCCGGATCGGGCGCGCGACGGTAGTGGTACCGGTGATGCTCGACGAAGCCGAGCTGCCCGTACAAGGCCTGCGCGGCCAGGTTGTCGTCCTCCACCTGCAGGTAGCAACCTGTCGCCTGCTCATTGCGAGCCCACTCGAACAACGCCTGCATCAGCCGACCGCCCAGCCCACGGCGACGGAATTCCGGCGCCACCCGGACGTTGGTCACGCCGAGCCAGCCCGCGTCCACCGTCCCCCGGGCGATAGCCAGCGTGTGGTCGGTCCCGTCCTGCACGATCGAGACGAAGCGGCAGCGGTCATGTCGTTGCCACAGCGCAACCGCCGTCTCGCGGATCTCTCCCACCCGCGGTACGTGGCCGGAAAGCCACCGATCCGATACCGCCCGTTCCACGAGCACGGTTGCGGCCGGCGCCGCCGCCCCGGCGCGGTGCGCTGAGTCAGCGTCCGACGCCGGTGCCGTTCCGGCGAGCGGCCGGGTCAGCACGATGGACGGCGCCACGACGGTCCAGCAGCGGCGGGCCAGCTCGGCATCGAGCAGTCCGCGGGCGGGCAGTGGCACCAGGACCTGAGCGGGCAGGCCACGGTCGGCGTAGAACGCCAACACCTCCGCCAGCTGTGCCTCGATCGGCCGCGGCGCGCTCACCAGAGGCAGCGCGGCGTTGGCGCGGTTGGTGAAGCCCTGGTTGGCACGCAGCACCCAACCGTGGCTGTCGACGGTGTCCTCGGCCCGCCAGCCCAGCGCGGCGATCCGCTGCAGTTCCAAAATCTGGCGGCGGTCCGCGGCAACCGGCCGGGCTACCACCACCGCCTCGCGCGGGATCCGGATCGGGCCCCTGCGGCCGGTCACGCCAACCCACGCCTCGCTCAGCTCGGTCAGTACGCCGACCACGTCGCTGAGCGGGCGGTCGTCGTGCCCCGTCGCGGCGGGCGCCGTTGCGGAAGGCTCGGCCACGGAAACCCCTGCTGCAGACCGGGCCGCGCGGCGGTAGCGTACGACAACGCGGCGACCCACCAGACTGTTGTCGAGCACGACCGGCATACTAAGGCTCAGTCGAACCCACCGCACCGGCATAAGTCGAAGCTGTGCCGTTTTGCCTTGCTTTAGGAGGACGAGTGACCTACGTGATCGCGGAACCGTGCGTGGATCTGCTGGACAAGGCCTGCATCGAGGAATGTCCGGTCGACTGCATCTACGAGGGCGAGCGGATGCTGTACATCCACCCCGACGAGTGCGTGGACTGCGGGGCATGTGAGCCGGTCTGCCCGGTTGAAGCCATCTTCTACGAGGACGACCTGCCAGAGAAGTGGCGCGACTACACCCAGGCCAACGTCGACTTCTTCAACGAACTCGGTTCACCGGGTGGCGCGTCCAAGGTGGGCAAGACCGAGCATGACCCGGCGTTCATCACGGCGCTGCCGCCCCAGGCCGCCGAGCACTGAGCCGGCCGCCCTACCGCTGACCTTCGTCGAACGCCGGCTGGTACTGCCCACATGGTCCTGGTGCACGTCGTAACCCACCCAGAGGTCGACATTGATCCCGAGGTACCGGTTGCGGAGTGGGAGCTGAGCCAGGCCGGTCTGGCCCGGCTGCCGGTGCTGTTTCCGGTACTGGCCGGCGCGACCTCGGTGTGGTCGAGCGACGAGGTGAAGGCGTTGCAAGCCGCCCGGCTGATCGCGGCTGAACTCAGATTGTCACCGTCGACCCACCCTGGCCTGGCCGAGATCGATCGGTCGGCGACCGGTTACCTTCCCGAGCCGGAGTTCTGGGCGAACTACCAGCAATTCCTGGAGTTGCCGGACGTGTCCGCGCACGGCTGGGAGACCGCCCATGACGCTCAGCGCCGCATGATGCGCGCGGTCGACGCCGTACTCGCCGACGGGCGGCACGGCGGCGGCGACGTGGTGCTGGTGACTCACGGTGGCGTGGCGGCGCTGTTGATGGCCCAGCTCACCGGAACCCCGGTGCAGCGACTGATCGATCAACCCGGCCAGGGCAGCTACTTCAGCTTTGACAGCGACCCGCGGCAGCTGCGCAGCGGCTGGCAGCTCTACGAGGCCGCCCCTCGCCGGAGCGGGTGAGAAGCGGCCGTCCAGAGTGGCAATTTCCTTCTCGATCGCCGCGAACGGGTCAAATACTCACGAACGGGTCAGCCAGCGGCCAGCGAGGCACTGACCGTGGTCGTGCTCGCCCCACTTTGATCGTGCCAGCCCTTGGACCGCGTCCATTCCCGTTGCGCGTAGCGAACCGTCTCGATGCCGTACCGGTCGGCGTGCGTCACGAACCAGGCCGCGGTCGCCCAGGAGGCCCCGTCGACCGCGATGGACGTGTCGGTGATCGTTGGGGTGTTGACCGGCAGGTCCGCCTCTAACTGAGCCGCGACCTTGGCCGCGGCGGCCACCTGGGTCGGCTTGGCGAAGGAGCAGCTGATGCCGGCCGCGGTGTTTCCCATCAAGGCATCGGCCAGCGCCTTGGCCTGCGGTTCGTGCTTGGCGTACGCGCTGCCATCGGCGGAGATCTGGACCTTCTGGATCACGTCGGCCAGGTCGTCGGTCTGCCAGTTCGGGACCTTGACCAGCGCGTCCAGGAACTTGCCGGTGGCGTAGTGCACGTCGCTGAGCTGCGTCGAGGTACCCCAGCCCTGGGACGGACGCTGCTGAAGGACGCCCACCGAATCGCGGTCCCCGTCGCCGGACGGCAGGTTGTCGAGCTTGGACTCCTGCAGGGCGGCACCCAGCGTCAGCACCGCCGCCCGCTCGGGAAGGTTGCGTTTGATGACCACGCTGACCATGGTGGCGGCATTCTCGGCCCGGCTCAGTTCGAGGTTGTAGGCGCCGAAGTCACAGCCGTCGGACTTCCCGCCGAGCGTGGTTGCTCGCCACAGCTGGCGAGCCCCGACGGCCAGCCCGCCGATGACCACCACAACCACGAGCAACGCCATCAAGCCCCGGCCCGTTCGCCCGCTCAGGCCTGCCACCGCGAGCCTCAGTTTGCGTGCAGCGCGGCATTGAGTGCGATGCCCTCGCCCGCGCGCTGGCGGACTTCAAGGGCGCCGGTGAGGCTGTTGTGCCAGAAGAGCAGCCCGGACTGGCCGGAGAATTCGGCCGCCTTGCGGTTGCTACCGTCCGGCAGCACCAGCTTCGAACCGGCCGTCACGTAGCTGCCGGCCGCGACCACGCAGTCATCGCCCAGCGAGATCCCGACCCCGGCGTTGGCACCGATGAGGCAACGCCGGCCGATCGAGATCACTTCTTTGCCGCCGCCGGACAAGGTCCCCATGATCGACGCGCCGCCGCCGACGTCCGAGCCGTCGCCGACCACCACCCCGGCCGAAATCCGGCCCTCGACCATCGACGAGCCGAGGGTGCCGGCGTTGAAGTTGACGAAGCCTTCGTGCATGACCGTGGTGCCGCTGGCCAGATGGGCGCCCAGGCGTACTCGGTCGGCGTCGGCGATCCGGACGCCGCTGGGCACGACGTAGTCGACCATCCGCGGGAACTTGTCGACGCCGAACACGGTCACGGTGCCGCGTGCGCGAAGCCGGGTGCGGGTGCTCTCGAAGCCGTCGACCACACACGGGCCGAAGTTCGTCCAGACGACGTTGGTGAGCAGGCCGAAGATGCCGGTCAGATCGACCGAATGCGGGGTGACGAGACGATGCGACAGCAGCTGTAGACGCAGGTAGACGTCAGCGGCATCCACCGGCGCGGCATTCAGGTCCGCCGTCGTCTGCACTAGCTCGGTGCGCACACCCCGCACTTCGTCGACCCCGACCAGGTCGGCCAGCGCGCCGGCCGGAACCGGGTCGGCCGGGGCGGGGCCGAGCACCGGCTCGGGGTAGTAAACGTCGAGGATGTCGCCGGCGTTCGTTCGGGTGGCCAGGCCGAGCGCATGGGCGATACGTACGCCGTGGGTGTTCGTCACGCGACAACCCTAACGATCGATCCTGGGACTATTCTCAACAACCGTGACCGACACCCGAACCGAGTCACTTGACCTCACGAGACCGGCCACCGAGCTGACGGCAGCGCTGGTCGACATCGAGTCGGTCTCAGGCGACGAGGACCGGCTGGCCGACCTGCTCGAGGCGGCCCTGGCGGACCTGCCGATGCTGGCCGTGCAGCGGCGCGGCAACGTCGTGCTGGCCTCGACGAGTTTCGGACGGACGGCGCGGGTGCTGCTGGCCGGCCACCTCGACACCGTGCCGCTGGCCGGCAACCTGCCCTCGACGGTGCGCGACGGACGGCTGTACGGATGCGGCACCTCGGACATGAAGTCCGGCGTCGCGCTGCAATTGCGAGCAGCACAGCTCGTCGGTACCGGCGAGCTCGTTCCCAGCGTGGACGTGACCTTCCTGTTCTACGACTGCGAAGAGATCGAGTCGGAACGAAACGGCCTGCTGCGGCTCGTCCGGCAGGCCCCGGCGTTGCTGCAGGCCGACCTCGCGGTGTTGCTGGAACCCACCAACGGACTGATCGAAGGCGGTTGTCAGGGCACCATGCGAGCCGCGGTGACGGTGCCGGGTACGCGGGCCCACAGCGCCCGCTCGTGGTTAGGGGAAAACGCGATCCACGCTGCCGCCCCGGTCTTGCAGCGGCTGGCCGATTACCGGGCGCGCGAGGTCGAGGTGGACGGGCTGATCTTCCACGAAGGCCTCAACGCGGTGTTTATTTCCGGCGGTGTGGCCGGCAACGTGATCCCGGATCAGTGCACCGTCACGGTCAACTTCCGGTTCGCTCCGGACCGTTCGGAAGAGCAGGCCGCCGACCATGTCCGCGAGGTCTTTGCCGGCTACGACGTTGCCGTGGTCGACAGCGCGCCGGCGGCCCGTCCGGGTCTGAGCGATCCGCTGGCCAGCGCCTTTGCCGCGGCGATCGGCGGGCCGGTCAGCGCCAAGCTCGGCTGGACCGATGTCGCGCGCTTCACGGAGTTGGGTATCCCGGCGCTGAATTTCGGGCCCGGTGATCCGAACCTCGCCCACAAGGTCGACGAGTCGGTGGCGCTGGCCGCGATCGCCACCGCCGAAGCCGCGCTGCTCGCTTTCCTGTCCAGCTGACGGGTCCGGCCGAACGGGTCCGGGTGAACGGGTCCAACTGAACGGGTCCAGCTGAAACGGGTCCGGCTGACCGATCCAGCTCACCGATCCAGCTGACCGGATCGGCGCAGGTCGGCTCCGGCGCTGGCTAGGGTTGCCCTATGACTGAGAACCATCCCAAGGAACGTCAGCGCGGGCCTGTCATCCTGCGCCGAGCTCAAGCCAACGACGCCGGTGGCACGACGGACCAGCGGCTGCTCGATTCGCGGGGATCCACCGAATGGCTGCACACCGACCCGTGGCGGGTGATGCGGATTCAATCCGAATTCGTCGAGGGGTTCGGACTGCTGGCCGAGGTGGGCCGGGCCGTGTCCGTGTTCGGTTCGGCGCGCACGCCCACCGACCATCCTGAATACCGGGCGGCCCGACAGCTGGGCGAATCGCTGGCGCAAGCGGGTTATGCGGTGATCACCGGTGGGGGACCGGGGGTGATGGAGGCAGTGAACCGCGGTGCTTCGGAGGCCGGCGGGATGTCGATCGGGCTCGGTATCGAGTTGCCCTTCGAACAGAGCATGAACGAGTGGGTGGACATCGGTTTGAACTTTCGTTACTTCTTCGCCCGCAAGACCATGTTCGTCAAGTACGCCGAGGGATTCGTGATCATGCCCGGCGGCTTCGGGACCCTCGATGAGCTGTTCGAGGCGCTCACCCTGGTGCAGACCCGGAAGGTGACCCGGTTCCCGGTGATCCTGTTCGGCGTCGACTACTGGTCCGGGCTGATCGGGTGGCTGCGCACCACGATGCTGTCTGAGGGAAAGATCGGCATTCATGATCTCGACCTGATCCAGCTCACCGATGATGTGGACGAGGCCGTCGCCTTGATCATCGAATCGAATGAAGCGCGCTCCCCGCAGGAGCTGACCGAGCGGGCCGCGCACGCGGAAGCGGCGGCCGCCGGCGCCAACGATGCCGAATGACGACCCGGACAGTACGACCGAACCCGCTCGCGATCTGTGTGTACTGCGCGTCCGCATCGAGCATCGACGAGTCTTACCTGGAGCTGGCCCGGCGGGTCGGTGAGCAGATCGGCAAGCGCGGCCATCGGCTGGTCTCCGGCGGTGGCCGGGTGTCGATGATGGGTGCGGTGGCTTCCGCCGCGCGGGCCTACGGCGCGCACACCACGGGCGTCATCCCCCAGCATCTGCTGGCGCTGGAAGTCGCCGACGCGGCTGCCGACGATCTGCTGGTGGTAGACACCATGCGCGAGCGCAAGGCGTTGATGGACGCCAAGGCGGACGCCTTTCTGGTGCTGCCCGGCGGCATCGGCACGCTGGAGGAATTCTTCGAGGTGTGGACGTCGGCCACGCTGGGGATGCATCGCAAACCCGTGGTGGTGCTGGACGAATCCAGCTTCTTCCGGCCGTTGTGGACGGCCATCGAGACCATGGCCGCGGCCGGGTTCGTCCGACCCGGCGTATGGGATTCGCTGCACCGGGTGAGCTCGGTCGAGGCGGCCTTCGACGTCATCGAGGCTGGCGTATGAGTCTGGCCAGTACGATCGAATCGAATCGGACGGGGATCGAGGTGTCATGCAGCTACTCGCTTATCTGCTGATCGCCGCGGTCGTCGCGGCCGTGTTGTTCTATTGCGTCGTCGCTCTGCTGCCCGACGGCCCACCGTTCCAGGCCACTCGCGACGATCGCCCGTTCGAATTGCCGGCCGACCGCCGGATGGCCGGCGAGGATCTGCGCTCATTGCGGATTCCGGTCGCCCTGCGCGGTTACCGGTTCGCTGAAACCGACGCGTTGATCGACCGCCTTGGCGCCGAGATCGTCGTGCGAGACCAGGAGCTCGCCCGATTGCGGGCGACGCGCGACCCGTCCGAATCGAACGTGCTGGACGAGTCGAAGCTGCTGGCCGGCCCGCATGAGCCGGCTGAGCCGCACGAGCTGGCCGGCCCGCATGAGCTGGCTGAGCCGCACGACTTGGCCGGCCCGAACGGCAAGGCTGGGCCGAATCCGCTGGCCGCCGAGGTCGAACCGAGTGACCGGCTGCGGGATGTGTGACAGCGCGTGATCACAGCGAAGTCGGCCACCTCGTCAATCGAACCGATTCGCTGTGCCTGGGCCACCGGCGCAGTCGTGGACTACATCGCCTACCACGATGAGGAATGGGGCACCGAACTTCGCGGCGACGACGCGCTGTTCGAACGGCTGTCGCTGGAGGCGTTCCAGTCCGGGCTGTCCTGGCTGACCATCCTCAACAAGCGCGGCAACTTCCGCGCTGCCTTCGCCGGCTTCGACGCCGACACCGTGGCGGCGTACGACGACTCCGACGTGGAGCGCCTGATGGCCGACGCCGGCATCGTGCGCAACCGCCGCAAGGTCGACGCCGCGATCGCCAACGCCCGCGCCACCGTCGCCCTGCGCGACGGGGGCGGGCTCGAGGCGTTCATCTGGTCGTTCCGGCCCGAGCCCGGACCGGCGCCGGTGACGACTGCGGACGTGCCCACCACCTCCCCCGAGTCGCTCGCCCTCTCCAAGGCCCTCAAGAAGGCCGGGTTCGCGCACGTCGGGCCGACCACGATGTACGCCCTGATGGAGGCCATCGGCCTCGTCGACGACCACCTCGAGGGCTGTCACCGACGGGGTGCCGCCCACTAGCCTCGCGGGATGACGCGCGTGCACGCCTTCACCGGCGACGATGCCCTGACCGACCTCGACGCGACCGGGCTGGTGGCCGCACTCGCGGCCGGGGAGGTCTCGGTCCCGGAGGTCGTCGACGCGGCCATCGCCCGCACCCAGCAGGTCGACCCTGCGCTCGGAGCCGTGGCCCACGCCGCCTACGACCGCGCCCGCGACGAGGCGAGGCACCCGCGCGGCGGTTGGTTCGCCGGGATCCCGACCTTCGTCAAGGACAACGTCGACGTGGCCGGCATGCCCACCCAGCACGGCAGCGACGCGTTCACCGGCGCACCCCAGCAGGCCGACGGTGACTTCGCCCGGATGTATCTCGCCACCGGGCTGATCCCGCTGGGCAAGACCCAGCTGTCCGAGTTCGGCTTCTCCGGCGCGGCCGACCACGTGCGGCTCGGGCCGGTCCGCTCCCCGTGGAGCACCGACCACTACGCCGGCGCCTCGTCGGCCGGCTCGGCGGCGCTGGTGGCGGCCGGCGCGGTGCCCATCGCCCACGCCAACGACGGCGGCGGCTCGATCCGGATCCCGGCAGCGGTCAACGGGCTGGTCGGGCTCAAGCCCACCCGCGGCCGGCTGGCGCAGGACAAGATGATGCGCGTCATGCCGGTGCGCATCGTCGCCAACGGTGTACTCACCCGTTCGGTCCGCGACACCGCCGCGTTCTACCGGGAAATCGAGCACACCTGGCGCAGCACCAAACTGCCTCTGCTCGGCGATATCACCGGCCCCGGGACGCAACGGCTG
>JAOPUZ010000044.1 GCA_025966315.1 Frankiales bacterium
ACCCGACATTGCCCTGGAAGTACTACCCACGAGTGCTACGCGAGCTGAAGGCGGTGTTGCCCGAGGTCGCGCTCAAGGCGTTCACCGCCACCGAGGTCCACTACTTCGAGGAGATCTCGGGTCTGTCGGCCGATGCGATCCTGGACGAGCTAATCGACGCCGGCCTCGAGTCGCTGACCGGCGGCGGCGCGGAGATCTTCGATTGGGAGGTCCGCAAGCAGATCGTGGACCACAACACCCACTGGGAAGACTGGTCGCGCATTCACCGCCTCGCGCACCAGAAGGGGCTGAAGACTCCGGCCACCATGCTGTACGGCCACATCGAAGAGCCGCGGCACCGGGTCGATCACGTCATGCGGTTGCGTGAACTGCAGGACGAGACCAACGGGCACGCCGTCTTCATCCCGCTGCGCTTCCACAACGACAACAACCGGCTGTCGCACCTGAACATGGCCGCTCCCGCCGACGTGCTCAAGACGTTCGCGGTGTCCCGGTTGATGCTGGACAACTTCGATCACGTCAAGGTCTTCTGGGTCATGCATGGGCTGTCCACCTCGCAGCTGGCGTTGAATTACGGCGCCGATGACATGGACGGCTCGGTGGTCGAGTACAAGATCACCCACGATGCGGACGGCTACGGCACCCCGGACAAGCTCACCCGCGACAACCTGCTGGATCTGATCCGCGACGCCGGCTTCCAGCCCAAGGAGCGCAACACGCGCTATGAGATTCTGCGCGAGTACGACCCGCCGGTGTCGCTGTCCGAGCGCCGGGCCGAGCCCCAGGCCGTCTGGGCGTGATCGATGACCGTCGCACGAATTCCGGAAAGTCCTCCGCAGAGGTCGCGATGACGGCCGAAGAGCAGGACAGTCCGGAACAGGTGCCCACACCGCGGCAATCGCTCGGGGCGATGTGGCTCTACTCGGCGTTACGCTTTCTCGTTTTCTTCGTCATCTTCGGGGTTCTCTGGCTGGCCCGGGTACCCGGATTTCTCGCCGCGGTGATCGCGGTCTTCCTGTCGGTGCCGCTGTCGTTCGTGCTGCTGCGCAAGCCTCGCGAGCGGCTCGCGCGCAACATCGAACTGCGAGTGAATGCCCGGCGCGATCGCGAGCAGGATCTGGACAAGAAGCTCTCCGGCGGCGAGGACGACAACCCGCCCGCGTGACGCAATCGCACTCCTGCGATGACAATCAGCACTGTTTGCACCGCTGCGAGCTGGGCAGACTGGCGCCATGAGTGACGTCAGCGAGCCGAGTGTGCGGATTGGCAGCGCCGAACGGGATTCGGCCATGGACTCGCTCGGCGAGCACCTGCGGGCTGGCCGGCTGGAGCCCGACGAATACAGCGAGCGGGCCGAGCAGGTCTCCCGAGCCCGGTATTCCGCGGACCTGAAACCGATCTTTGCCGATCTGCCGTCGGGAACGCCCACGCCGGTCAAGGCTCCGGCGCCTTTCGTCGATCCGGACGGACGTCAGCCGGGCGGTGGCCGGACGGGCATGACCATCATGCGGGTTACGCCGATCGTGTCCCTGGTGTTGTTCTTCGTGGTGGGGGCCCTGGGCGGCTGGGCCTGGTCGTGGATCTTCTTCCTGGCCACGCCGCTGGTCGGTGCCCTCGTCTACGGCGAATCGCACTCCACGGTGGCCACCAGACCCGCAAACGTAACCGGAACCGCGGGCGCTGAACTGAGGTTCAGCCGGCGGAACGAATCAGTTCGCTCAATTCGGCGACCACCTGATGGTTGCCGGCCAGATGCCAGCGATGTCCACGATGCAAGAACACGTTGGTCGTGCCACCGGCGGCCTGGACCAGCGCGCAGCCCGGGTACCAGTCCCAGTCGAGGGAATCGTGTTGCACCCAGGCGCCCAGCCGCCCAGCGGCCACCGCAGCGAGCTCGATCGAGCCGGATCCGAGCATCCTGACGGTGGCCGCTCCTTCGATCGCGGTGAGCAGCGTTTCGCGTAGCGCGACGTCCGACAGCGTGGCCGGGTGCAGGTAACTCGCCACCGACAACGCCGCCAGCGGTTGGTCGCGCAGCGGTTCGAGTTCGACCCCGTTCAGCGAGGTGGTCCGGTCCCGGCCGCCGACCCACAGTTCGTCCGTCGACGGCTGGAACACCGCGCCCAGCACCGGCCCGGCGGCATCGGTGAGCGCGACGGCCGAGCACCAGTCGTGCAGACCCTGCAGGAAGTTGTACGTCCCGTCGACCGGATCGATGAGCCAGGTCCGCTCGGCGGGACGGTTCGTGCCCTCCTCGCCGACCACCCCGTCGCCCGGCCGCAGGGCTCGAAGGCGGCGCACGACCAGGTCCTCGGCGGCATGATCGGCGGCCGACACGACATCGGAGACCGACGTCTTGTGCTGCGTTTCGAGGCCGTCTCGCAGCATCCTGGCGGCCAACGCGCCGGCCGAACGGACCAGCTCGGCCGCCAAGGAAAGGTCGTCGTCCACACCGTGCACCCTATTTCGGTGTCTGCGCCGGACTGCACGGCGGGGCGTAATCTGTGGGGGTGACGGCGCCGCAGCGATCAGGATCTGTCGATCAACGGCCCCGTGTGGGTCACATCCAGTTTCTCAACTGCCTGCCCATCTATTGGGGCCTGGTGCGCTCGGGCGCGTTGCTCGATCTGGAGCTGACCAAGGACACCCCGGACAACCTCAATCGGATGCTGGTCGAGGGCTCGCTGGACATCGGTCCGATCTCGTTGGTCGAGTACCTGCGGCACGCGGATGAGCTGGTATTGCTGCCCGACGTCGCCGTCGGCTCGGACGGCAAGGTGCTGTCCGTCGACCTGGTGTCGCAACGCCCGCTGGCCGAGCTGAACGGGCGGCCCGTCGCGCTCGGCTCGACCTCCCGGACGTCGGTGCTGCTGGCCCAGATGTGGCTGCGTGAGGTGCACGGCGTCGAGCCGGCGTATTTCAGCTGCCCGCCGGACCTGACCGCCATGCTGCTAGAGGCCGATGCGGCGGTGGTGATCGGCGATGTGGCCTTGCGGGCGACCTACTCCGGGCCGGCAAATGGGCTGGACGTCTACGACCTCGGCGAGGTCTGGCGGGATTGGACGGGCCTGCCGATGGTGTTCGCCGTCTGGGCGGCCCGCCGGGATTTCGCCGAAGCCCACCCAGGCATCGTGAAGGACGTGCACGCCGCCTTCGTCCGCAGCCGCGATGAGGCGCTGGCCCACGTCGAAGAGATCGCGGGCCAGGCCTCCCGTTGGGAGGTGTTCGACGCGCCCACGCTCGCCCACTACTTCCGGACGCTGGACTTCTCGCTCGGATCGCGCCAGGTCGAGGGCGTGCTCGAATTCGCCCGCCGGGCCGCCCTGGTCGGGGCGGTGCGTCCCGGCATCCAGCCGGTCTTCGCCGCGGTGTGACCTAGTTGTTCTCCGTTCGAGCATTCATAGATTGAAGGAACCACACGTGACCGAACCGACCATCGACTCGGATATTGCCGGCTGGTTGGTGCGCACCGCACCGGACCCGCAGCCCACCACTATCGAGGAATCGCGCGCCCATTCCCGTAGGACCAACGCGCTGGCCGTGCAGTCGATGAACCCGGCACTGATTCCGGAATCCGAGATCGAGCAGCTCATTCCCGGCCCCGGCGGCGACCTCACGGTGCGCGTGCTGCGCCCGGCCGGAGCCGGGCCAAAGGGCACCGCCGTGTATTTCCACGGTGGCGGCTGGGTCGTCGGCGACATCGACACCCATCTCGGTCATGCGCGCCGGATCTGCACGCAGGCCGAGGTGGTCGTGGTGTCGGTCGGCTACCGGCTGGCCCCGGAACATCGATTCCCGGCCGCGTTCGACGATGCCGTCGCGGCAACCGAATGGGTGGCCCAGCATCTGGGCGAACTCGGCGGCTCCCCCGACACCCTGATTCTGTCCGGGGACAGCGCGGGCGGCCAGCTGGCCGCGTCGGTCGCCATCGCCCGGCGCGACGCCGGCCAGCCCGTAACCGCGCAGCTGCTGCTCTACCCCGTGACGGACGTGACCGGGCGGTACAGCTCGCCCGAGGTGAACGGCCACTACATGTCGCGTCGGACGACCGGCAGCAACTTCGGGTTGACCCTGGAGGGCATGGCCAACTTCGCCAAGCATTATGTGGCCGACGAGGACTCCGCGGACTGGCGCGTGTCACCGATGAACGCCGCCGACCTCACCGGGGTCGCGCCGGCGGTGATCCACACCGCGACGCTCGACGTGTTGCGGACCGAGGGCAACTTCTACGCCGACAAGCTGCGAGAAGCCGGCGTTGCGGTGGTGAGCCGGGAATGGCCGACGCTGAACCACTCCTACTTCGGCCTCGGCGGGGTTTCGGCCGTCGCGGACAGCGCGGCCGCGCAAGCCGCCGAGGATCTGGCCGAGTTGCTCGCTCAGACCGCGCCGGCACCGACCAGTAAGGTCGACTCGTGACCGAGATCGCCGACCTCTTGTCCCATGCCGCCGACGGTGGGCGGATCAGCCCGGCCGAAGCGCTGTTGCTCTACACCGACGCGCCGTTGCACGGGTTGGGCGAGGCGGCCGATACGGTGCGGCGCCGCCGTTACCCGGACAACATCGCGACGTACATCATCGACCGCAACATCAATTACACGAACGTGTGCGTCACCGCGTGCAAGTTCTGCGCGTTCTACCGGGCGCCCGGGCACGCCGAAGGTTGGACCCACCCGGACGAAGAAATCCTGCGGCGCTGCGGCGAGGCCATCGACCTGGGCGCGACCCAGATCATGCTGCAGGGCGGGCACTCACCCGAACTCGGCATCGAGTGGTACGAGCGTATTTTCGCCGCGATCAAGCGCGACTACCCGTCCCTGGTGCTGCACTCGCTGGGCGCCTCCGAGGTCGTGCACATCAGCCGCACGTCGGGATTGGACTACGCCGAGGTGATCAGCCGGCTCAAAGCGGCTGGGCTGGACTCGTTTGCCGGCGCCGGCGCCGAGATCCTGGTCAAGCGCCCGCGCACGGCAATCGCACCGCTCAAAGAGGACGGCGAGACCTGGCTTTCGGTGATGGAAACCGCGCACGGTCTCGGGCTGGAATCGACCGCGACCTTCATGATGGGCACCGGCGAGACCAACGCCGAGCGCATCGAGCATCTGCGAATGGTGCGTGACGTGCAGGACCGGACCGGCGGTTTCCGGTCGTTCATCCCGTGGACCTATCAGGCCGAGAACAACCACCTCAAGGGACGCACCCAGGCCACGAGCCTGGAATACCTGCGGATGATCGCGGTGGCCCGGCTGTTCTTCGACAACGTCAACCACCTGCAGGGATCCTGGCTGACCACCGGCAAGGACATCGGTCAGCTGACGTTGCACTTCGGTGCGGACGACCTCGGTTCGGTCATGCTCGAAGAGAACGTTGTCTCTTCGGCCGGGGCGCGCCACCGGTCCAATCGCACTGAGTTGATCGACCTCATCCGTTCGTCCGGGCGCATTCCGGCTCAGCGGGACACGCTGTACAACCACCTGACCGTGCACCACGATCCGGCTCTGGACCCGGTGGACGACCGCGTGCATTCGCATTTCTCCTCCACCGTGTCCTCGACCTCGTTGCGCCTGTTGCCGGTGTCACCGGCGGCCGCCTCAGCCGCCAGCTGAGTCGCCGGCCAGATGGCTATCGCCGTCGCAGTCGCCGCCGGCATCGCCGCCGCGGTGGCCTATGGCGTCTCGACTGCCGGCCAACATGCGGCCACCTTCACCGGTTGCGTCGACGGTCGCAAGATCGTCGAGCTGTTTCGCGACCGGCTGTGGCTGGCCGCAACTCTCGGTGACGTGTTGGGCGCCCTGTTGCAGGTCGTCGCGCTGTCCAACGGCGCTGTGGTCATCGTGCAACCGCTGCTGATCCTGTCGCTGCCGATCGCGGTGCTGGCCCGGCCCCGTTTCGGTGGCCCCGGCCCGTCCCGTCAGCAGCTGCGGTTGTGCGGGCTGTTGGTGCTGGCCCTGAGCGGTTTCTTCCTGCTCGTCGGGGAACCGAGCCGGGGCCGGACGATCGGACTGACGGCCACAATCTGGACGACGCTGTGCTTCGTGCTGGCCGGGGTGGGCGCGGTGGCGTTGGCCCGCAACGGCCGCCCGATTCCCCGTGCGGCGGTATTCGGCGCGGTGGCCGGTTGCTGGTTCGGATTCGTCAGCGTGCTGATCGAGGCCGTCTCACACATCTTCGAGACCCGGGGGATCGCCGGTTTCGCCGCGGTGCACGGTTGGCTGCCGTTGGCCGCGGCGGTGTTGTTTGCCCTCGGTGGCTATCTGCTCGTCCAGTTCGGTTTCCAGCTCGGCCCGATCGGGGCCAGCTTCCCCGCGAACCTGATCTGCGACCCGGTGGTGGCGGTCGTCCTCGGCGCCGTGCTGTTGCACGAGCGATTGCCGGTCGATCCCATACTGGGCCTGGGTTACCTGATCTGCCTGCTGGCATTGATCTACGGCGCTATCCGGTTGGCCAACCCCGAAGATGCGGGCGGCCCGAGTGTCGGTCGCGGGACTGCTTCGGCGACAATGGACGCGATATGAGCCGAGCCTCGCTGGACAAGTCGCCCTCCGACGTCGCCGAGATGTTCGACGGCGTGGCCAAACGGTATGACCTGACCAACGCGGTGCTGTCCTTCGGCCAGGATCGTCGTTGGCGCCACAAGACCCGGGACGCGCTGGCGTTGTTGCCCGGCCAGCGGGTTCTGGACGTGGCCGCTGGAACCGGGGTGTCGACCCGCGAGCTGGCCCGATCCGGGGCCCGCGTGGTCGCCAGTGATTTCTCGCTGGGCATGCTGCGGGCCGGCCGGCGAAAGAGTGACCGGCGCCAACTGCCGTTCGTGGCAGCCGACGCCTTGCACCTGCCGTTCGCGGACAGCTCCTTCGACGCCGTGACGATCTCGTTCGGGCTGCGCAACGTCGTCGATGTGCCGGCGGCGCTGGCCGAATTCCGCCGGGTGGTCCGGCCGGGCGGGACGCTGGTGGTATGTGAGTTCTCCACTCCGGTTGGGCCAGAGCCGTTCGGTGTCCGGATCTTCCCGTGGTTCCGCGCCGTCTATATGAATTACCTGATGCGCGCGCTGCCGTGGATCGCTGGGCGGGTGTCGTCCAACCCGGTGGCGTACGTCTACCTGGCCGAGTCCATCCGCCATTGGCCGGACCAGAGCGAACTCAGCCGGACGATCGCTGCTGCCGGTTGGTCCGAGGTGCGCTGGCAAAACCTCACCGGCGGGATCGTCGCACTGCATCACGCTGTCCGCCCCATCGATTGAGTCGCAGCCAACACGATGTGTGGTTGACATTAGTTGCGCTAAGCATCTAATTTAGATGCGTGGGTCATGCACATAAAGACGCGAACGATCCGGTGTCTGTAGTCGAGCGTGAGTTCGCCACGATGGTGATGAACATGAACCGGTTCCGCCATCAGGTCAACGGCAACCGGATCGACCGGATGGCGCTGGTGGTGCTGGGCACGCTGTCCTTCTGTGGACCGTCCCGGCTGACCACCGTGGCCGAACGGACCGGGCTGGATCCATCCACCGTGTCCCGGCAGGTCGCCGATCTCGAAAAGGCGGGTCTGCTGTCCCGTGCCTCGGATCCGGAAGATCGCCGGGCGGCCCTGCTCGAGGCAACGGTCGAGGGGCGGGCCTTGATGCAGCGGCTGTCCAGCGGACGGCGCAAGCGGCTCGAACGATTGCTCGAGGACTGGACGCCCGCAGAGGTCGAGATCTTCGGTGACTTGATGGGCCGGTTGAACGTGGCGACCGAGAAGTACGGCGCACAGACGGCACTCGAAGTAGAGCAGGAGCTCAATCATGGCTGAGGCGACCGGGTCCAGGGGCGACGCCTCGACCGAAGCCGGCATCTTCACCCATCGCCAGATCATGATCATCTTGTCCGGCCTGTTGCTCGGGATGTTCCTGGCCGCACTGGACCAGACCATCGTGTCGGCGGCGATGCGCACCATCGCCGACAAGCTGCACGGGCAGACGAACCAGGCCTGGGCTACCACGGCCTACCTGGTCACCTCGACCGTGTCGACGCCGTTGTACGGCAAGCTCAGCGACATCTACGGCCGCAAGAAGCTCTACCTCTTCGCGATCATCGTCTTCCTGATCGGCTCGGTCATCTGCGGCACGTCGCGCAACATGATCGAGCTGGCCGGTTGCCGGGCCATCCAGGGCTTGGGCGCCGGCGGTCTGCTGGCGCTGGCGTTCGCGATCATGGGCGACATGGTCCCGCCGCGACAGCGGGCCAAGTACCAGGGCTACTTCATGGCCGTCTTCGGTACCTCGTCGGTGGCCGGGCCGGTGCTCGGTGGCTTGCTGGCCGGTCGGGACACCCTGCTCGGAGTGGACGGGTGGCGCTGGGTGTTCTACGTCAACGTGCCCGTCGGCCTGATCGCCCTGGTTGTGGTGACCAAGTTCCTCAACCTGCCCCGGGCCCCCCGGGCGCACCGGATCGATTTCCAAGGCGCCGCGTTGCTGGTCTCCGGCGTGACCGCGCTGTTGCTGGTCGCCGAGCAAGGTCGCGATTGGGGTTGGGGATCCGGCCGCTCGTTCGCGCTGTACAGCTTGGGCTTGGTGCTGCTGATCGGCTTCGTCTGGACCGAGCGCCGGGTTGGCGACGACGCGATTCTGCCGCTCAAGATGTTCCGCCACCCCGTGTTCAGCGTGGCCTCGCTGCTGAACTTCATCATCGGCATGGGCATGTTCGGTGGCATCGTCTGCCTGCCGCTGTACATGCAGATCGTGAAGGGATTCAGCCCGACCAAGGCCGGCCTCTCGCTGCTGCCCCTGATGCTCGGGTTGATGTCGGTGTCCTTGAGCGGTGGCCTGTACACCGCCCGGACCGGACGCTACAAACGATTCCCGATCGTCGGCACCGCGGTGCTGATCGTGGCCTTGTTCAGCCTGTCGCATATTCACTACGACACCAGCTATCTGGTGATCGCCCCGCTGGTGTTGCTGATGGGCGCCGGATTGGGCGGTTGCATGCAGACCCTGGTGCTGGCCACCCAGAACGCGGTCGCCCCGTCGGAAATGGGGGTGGCCACCGCAGCGGCGATGTTCTTCCGTTCCATGGGCGGTACGTTCGGGACCGCGGTGTTTCTGACCGTCTTCTTCTCGGGAGCGACGAGCAAGATCGGTACGCAGGTACAGCAGGCCGCCGACACCACGGCATTCCAGTCGGCGCTGCGTGACCCGGCCAACGCCGGTGCGGCCAGCTTCATGGAGTCGCTGTCGGGCGGCGGCTCTGACGTGGCCGCCAAGCTGAACGACACCAGCTTCTTGAACGGGCTGCCCGAGGTCTTCCGGGAACCGTTCCTGATCGGCTTTGCCCAGTCGATGGATCGGGTGTTCCTGCTGGCCGCGCTCGTCGTGGTGCCGGCGTTCGTGTTGAGCTTCTTCCTCAAGGAGATGAAGCTGCGTAGCGAATCCGGGCTGCAGGCTCAGGCCTCCGAACGGGCCGAGGCCGAGGCGCGGGAAGAAGCGGCCATCGAAGGCCTGGCGTTCTAACCGAAAGTCCTACGCAGGCGGTGTCATAGCACCGCTGGCGTAGGACTTTCCGCGTTAGTGGATGGCGTCGGGGTTGTCGATGAGCCGCTGCCGGCTGTTGGCGATCTCGGCCTCGGCCTCGACGCGCCCGACCCACGAGGCGCCCTCGACACTCTTGCCGGGCTCCAAGTCCTTGTAGACCTCGAAGAAGTGCTGGATTTCTAGCCGGTCGAATTCCGGGACGTGGTGGATGTCGCGCAGGTGCTCCAGCCGCGGATCGTGTGCGGGCACGCAGAGCACCTTGTCGTCGCCGCCCTTTTCGTCCGTCATCCGGAACATGCCGATCGCCCGGCAGGTGACCAGCACACCCGGGAACAGTGGGCTGCCGTGGATGATCACCAGCGCATCCAGCGGATCGCCGTCCTCGCCGAGGGTGTTCTCGATGTAGCCGTAGTCGGCCGGGTACTGGGTCGAGGTGAACAGCACCCGATCCAGGCGGATCCGTCCGGTCTCGTGGTCGACCTCGTACTTGTTGCGGCTTCCCTTGGGGATCTCGATCAGTACGTCGAATTCGACCATGGCGCGTCCTCGATTCTCCTGCAGTGGGGCGGACATTAGTCTGACGTACCGTGACCGACCACGGAGCCCGATCCATCCGGGGTGTGCTGCTGGTCATGCTTACCGCCATTATCGCCGTTGTTGCCTACCTCGCAGTGGGGTCCGGCCGGCAATACTCGGCGAACCGCGCATATCACCCCCTGGTCATTCCGTCGCCGACCGCGGCGCCCGCCCCGGCTGCCTCGGCGCTGGCGGCGCTGGATCGCAGCCCGGCTCCGGCCAACGCGGCGACCTCGCGGATTATCCCGAGCCCGGGCGGTGTCGCCGGCACGCTGGCCGGCCCGTTGAGCGCCGCCGCGCTGGGTCCGTCGGTGGCGGCGCAGGTGTACGACGCAAGCAGCGGCCTGCCCTTGCTCAATGAGCGCGGTGGCGAGTTGGTGGCCCCGGCCAGCACCGCGAAACTGCTGACCGCTGCGGCGATCTTGTCCGTGCACAAGGGCACCGATCGGTTCGCGACCCGAGTGGTGGCCGGTCCTGATCCGGCCACCGTCGTGTTGATCGGCGGCGGTGACCCCACGCTGTCCGGCGCACCCGCCGGACAGCCGACCGAGTACGACGAGGCCGGCCGGATATCCGATCTCGCGGCGCAGGTTCGCAAGGTTGTCGGCGCCCAACCGATCAGCCGGGTATTGGTGGACGACTCGCTGTTCACCGGTCCGGCGACTGCTCCCGGCTGGGCCGCCGAGGACGCACCGTCGGAGTACGCCAGCCCGATCACGGCCCTGATGGTGGATGCGGGCCGGGACACCCCGGGGGCGGCCGCTCGATCGGGTACGCCGGACCTGGCCGCCGGTCAGGCGCTGGCCAATGCGCTGGGCGGGGCCGAGGTCAGCGCCGGCACCGCCGTTGCCGGCGCCAAGGTGCTGGCCCGCGTGCAGTCCGCGCCGGTTTCCCGGCTGGTCGAGCAGATGCTGGTGGAGTCGGACAACGTGATCGCCGAGGTGCTGGCCCGGCAAGTAGCACTGGCCAGTAAGCAGCCAGGCTCGTTCGCCGCCGGCGCCGCGGCTATCGCCAAGGCGGTCGGCGGCCTCGGTGTCGCGGCCGGCGCCGGAATGCGGGACGGCAGCGGTCTGTCCGTCCAGGACCGGCTGCCTGCGGCCGCGCTGAGCCAGGTTTTGTTGTTGGCCACCGGCCCGAAGCACCCGGAGCTGCGGCCGATCCTGTCCGGCCTGTCGGTCGCGGGCTGGGACGGAACACTCGTGGAACAGCAACGGTTCGGCGACGGTTCCAGCGCCGGGCAGGGCGTCGTGCGGGCTAAGACCGGCAGCCTGACCGGCGTCTCGGCGTTGGCCGGCGTGGTCACCGACGTCGATGGCCGGCAACTGGTGTTCGCTTTCGTGGCCGACCAGGTGCCGAGCGCGGACCCGGTGCCCTCGCGCAATGCCATCGATGTCCTTGCGACCGCGCTGGCCGCGTGCGGCTGCCGCTGACCCCCTGCCGAAAGTCCTAACGTCACTTTCCTACGGCGCCGTACAGGTAGGACATTCGCCAGTTGGGGGTGCTGGCTGGGTACGTTGAGCAGATGGCGTCTCTCATCGACTGGTCCGTGGCCGAACGAACGGCGCGGTCACTCGCGGCCGCCCCGCCGGCGGTTACTCCGTTCCAGGCCCGTGCGGTCGTCGACGAATTGCGGCAAGCCACCGACCGGGCGGCCGAGCACGTGGCTGAACTCACCGGGCTGACCGAGCCGGCCGTCACCGCCCAGACGGTGGTGGTGGACCGGGCGGGCTGGATTGCCGCCAACGCCCGCAGCATGGCCACCGTGATGGATCCGATCACCGAACAGCTCACCGCTCGCAAACCCCCGGGCCGGATCGCGCTGGCGGTCGGCGGACGAGCCACCGGGGCCCAGGCCGGGGCGATCCTGGCGTTCCTGTCCAGCAAGGTGCTCGGTCAGTACGAGTTCTTCTCGGTCGGGCAGGGCCAGTTGCTGCTGGTTGCCCCGAACATCGTGGCCGTCGAGCAGGCGTTGCGCGTCGAGCCATCCGACTTCCGGCTGTGGGTGTGCCTGCATGAGGTCACCCACCGCGTCCAGTTCAATGCGGTGCCCTGGCTTCGCCAGCACATGCTGGACGAGATCGCGGCGCTCACCGACGCGCTGGACCTGGACCCGGACGCGCTCGGTCAGCGGTTGCGGGATGGGCTCGGCGAGCTGGCCCGGGCCGCGCGCGGCGAAGGCGACGGCGGCGGACTGATCACCGCGCTCGCCTCGCCCGAGGCCCGTGCGGTGATGGACCGCGTGACCGGCTTCATGTCGCTGGTCGAGGGCCACGCGGAATTCGTGATGAACGCGGTCCCGGCCACCGTCATCCCGACCCAGAAAGAGATCGAGCGCCGGTTTGCCGTCCGCCGCCGCAAGGGTGGGAACCCTCTCGACCGGCTGCTGCGTTCGGCGCTGGGGTTGGACGCCAAGACCCGCCAGTACACCGAGGGCGCCAAGTTCGTCCGATCCGTCGTCGACACCGCGGGCCTGGCCGGCTTCAACCGCGTGTGGACGTCAGCGGAGACGTTGCCGAGCAAGGCCGAGATCGCCGCGCCTCAGGACTGGGTCAAACGCGTCCTCTGACCATTCACCGTTCTGGCGCTGGCGGGTGCCATTCAATTCGCCTGCTGGCCCGCAACGCCGTGATCATCGCGTTCTTGCTGGTGACGCTGCTGTTCGTGGTGGCGTTCGCGACCAACCGTCAGACGATCTCGCCCGGTGCGCCGGAGTCGTCGATGACATCCAGTCCGGCCGCGGTCCAGGCCTCCATGCCGCCGGTCAGGTTCAGCGCCTGCCAGCCGGCGCCGTTAAGCGCGGCGGCCACCCGGGCGGATCGCCCACCGACGTGACAGACGCAAATGATGGTGCGATCGGACGGGATCTCCGCGGTCCGTTCGGCCAGTTCCGACATCGGTAGGTGCTGGGCTTGCGGCGCGTGGCCGGCCACCCATTCGTGATCCTCGCGAACGTCCAGCAGAATGGCGCCGTCGGTGATGAGTTCCAGCGATCGAACGGCCGTGATTTCTTCAGCGTGCTGCATACCGACCACGCTAGCGGTCCCGACTTCAGGGAAGTGATCGGACGCCGATGGGACCGCATCCCGCCGTGGCCGCGGTCCGGCGCGCGGTCCGGCTTTCGCTGGACGAACTGCCGGGCAGCGATGCGGTCGCGGTGGCGTGTTCGGGCGGAGCCGATTCGCTGGCGTTGGCGGCCGCGGTGGCCTTCGAAGCCGTCCGGCAGGGCCGGCCGCACGCGCTGGTGACGGTCGATCACGGTCTGCAGGACGGTTCGGCGCTGCAGGCCAGGCGGGTTTCGGCGCTGGCGTACGAGCTCGGATTCGACCCGGTGCATACCGTCACGGTCGAGGTCGGCGTCGCCGGCGGTCCCGAGGCCGCGGCCCGGTCGGCCCGCTACGCCGCCCTGGAACGAGCCGCCGGACCCGACGTGCCGCTGCTGCTCGGCCATACCGCCGACGACCAAGCTGAGACGGTGCTGCTCGGGCTCGGCCGCGGCTCGGGCCCGCGTTCGATCGCCGGGATGCGTCCCCGGCACGGCCGCTACCTGCGTCCGTTTCTGGGGCTGCGCCGCAGCCAGACTCAGGCGGCCTGCGACGCGCTCGGCCTGCCGTACTGGGATGACCCGCACAACCTCGACCCGGCTTTCACGCGGGTTCGGCTGCGGCGCGAAGTGTTGCCCCTGCTGGAGAACGTACTGCAGGGCGGCGTGGTGTCGGCGCTGGCGCGGACCGCTGACCAGCTGCGTGACGACGCCGAGGTGCTGGACGAATTGTCGGATCGGTTGCTGGCCGCGGCTCGGTCGGGCGACGGGCTGCTGGTGTCCGCGTTGCAAGGACAGCCGCGAGCCCTGGTCAGCCGGGCGCTACGCAGTTGGTGCGCCGAACACAGCGAATCCGCGGTCACGGCGACTCAATTGGGCGAAATCTGGCGGCTCGTCGAGCGCTGGCACGGCCAGGCCGCGATAGACCTACCGGGCGGTGCGCGGGTACTTCGGGCGTCTGGCAGTCTGACAGTTCAGCAGCCGTGATTCGCCTGGCCGACAGACTCCGTCAGATTTGCGAGGGTTAACTTGTGTCCATCCTCGATGCCGACATCGAAGCCACCCTGGTTTCGGCCGAAGACATCGGCAAGCGGATCACCGAACTGGCGGCGATGATCGATGCCGATTACGCCGATCGCGAACCGTTGCTGGTCGGGGTCCTCAAGGGTGCGGTCATGTTCATGTCCGATCTCGCCCGGGCGCTCAACCGGCCTTCGGAGATGGAATTCATGGCCTGTAGCTCCTACGGTTCGGCCACCACATCCTCCGGTGTGGTCCGCATCCTGAAGGATCTCGACCGCGATGTCGCCGGCCGCGACGTGCTCATCGTCGAGGACATCATCGACTCCGGATTGACGCTGTCCTGGCTGCTCAAGAACCTGCAGGCCCGCAATCCCGCGTCTGTCGAGGTGGTGGCGCTGCTGCGCAAGCCGGACGCGGTCAAGGTTCAGGTGCCGGTTCGCTACGTCGGTTTCGACATCCCGAACGAGTTCGTGGTGGGCTACGGCCTGGACTACGCCGAGCGGTACCGGGATCTGCCCTACATCGGCCGGCTCAAGCCAGAGATCTACGGCGGGTAAGGCCTGGCGAAGGAACTACTGGGCGGTGCGCAGCGTTCCACAGTGCGAGAGAATCTGCGAGTGACAGTGACTCCGTGTACCGTCCCTCGCAGCATTTACCGGCCCTGATCAGGAGGAAACGCTCGGTTTTAGTGACCGAGCGCACGAACTATGGATCGTAAACGCCTCGTCCGTTCGCCGATGTTGTGGATCGTCCTGGCGGTCATTCTTGTCCTGCTGGTGCCACAACTGTTGACTCAGGGCAGTTCCTACAAATCGGTCAAGACGTCGGTTGTACTGGCCCAGATCGAGGCCGGCAACGTGAAGTCCGCCACAATCCACGACAAAGAAGACTCGATCGACCTCGACCTGAAGACCGCCGTCGACGGCAAGACGAAGATCACCGCGTCCTACCCCGATGCGGCCAGCCTGACCATCTTCAACGAGGTGCGGGCGAAGGTTCCCGAGGACGGTCTGGCCACCAAGATCAGCAAGCAGAGCGTGCTGGTCAGCGTGCTGGTGTCACTCATCCCGTTCCTGTTGATCGGCGCGGTGCTGTTCTTCGTGATGTCGAACTTGCAGGGCGGCGGCTCGAAGGTCATGAGTTTCGGGCGCTCCAAGGCGAAACTGGTCAGCAAGGACACCCCGAAGACGACCTTTGCCGACGTGGCCGGCGCGGATGAGGCGATCGAGGAACTCGAAGAAATCAAAGAGTTCCTGTCCAATCCCGCCCGATTCCAGGCCATCGGGGCCAAGATTCCGAAGGGCGTACTGCTCTACGGTCCGCCCGGTACCGGTAAGACGCTGCTCGCCCGCGCCGTTGCCGGTGAGGCCGGCGTGCCGTTCTACTCGATTTCCGGCTCGGACTTCGTCGAGATGTTCGTCGGCGTCGGAGCGTCGCGGGTCCGCGACCTGTTCGAACAGGCCAAGGCCAACGCGCCCGCCATCGTGTTCGTCGACGAGATCGATGCCGTCGGACGCCACCGTGGCGCCGGCATGGGTGGCGGTCACGACGAGCGTGAGCAGACCCTCAACCAGTTGCTGGTCGAGATGGACGGCTTCGACGTCAAGGGCACGGTCATTCTGATCGCCGCCACCAACCGTCCGGACATCCTGGACCCGGCTTTGCTGCGACCGGGCCGCTTCGATCGTCAGATCGCCGTGTCACCGCCCGACATCATCGGTCGGCGGGCAGTGCTCGAGGTGCACGCCAAGGGCAAGCCGTTCGAGCCCGACGTCGACCTGGCCACCATTGCTCGTCGGACGCCCGGCTTCACCGGCGCTGACCTGGCCAACGTCATCAACGAGGCCGCGCTGCTGACTGCTCGCAAGGGTGGGCGGCTGATCACCAACGAGAACCTCGAAGAGGCCATCGACCGCGTGATTGCCGGCCCGGAGCGCAAGACGCGGGCTATGAGCGACAAAGAAAAGCGGGTCACCGCCTATCACGAGGCCGGTCACGCCCTGGCCGCCTGGGCGATGCCGAACCTCGATCCGGTGCACAAGGTGACGATCCTGCCGCGCGGTCGTTCGCTCGGCCACACCCTGGTGTTGCCACTGGAGGACCGCTTCACTCAGAGCCGGGCCGAGATCCTCGACCAACTGGTGTACGCCCTGGGTGGCCGGGCCGCCGAGGAACTCGTCTTCCACGAGCCCACCACCGGCGCGTCGAACGACATCGAAAAGGCGACCAAGCTGGCCCGCTCGATGGTCACCGAGTACGGCATGAGCTCAAAGCTGGGTGCGGTCAAGTACGGCTCCTCGGATTCCGAGCCGTTCCTGGGCCGCGATTACGGGCACACCCGCGACTACTCGGAAGAGATCGCGGCCTGGATCGACGAAGAAGTGCGCGGCCTGATCGAGGGCGCCCACGATGAAGCGTGGGAAATCCTGGTCCAGTACCGCGATGTGCTGGACAAAGTTGTCTTCGAGCTGGCCGAGCGCGAGACGTTGGACGCCAAGGACCTCGAGCGCCTGCTCGAACCGGTTCGCAAGCGTCCCCCGCACAACACGTTCGCCGGTTTCGGCAAGCGCACGCCGTCCGATCGGCCGCCGATCGAGATACCGGCGACCGTTCGACCGGACCCGTACGCCAATGGCGCGGTCCGTGCCGGCAGCGCCTACGGGACGCCGAACTACGGCGCGGTGAGCAACGGGGGAGCCGGCAACGGCTCGTCCAACAACGGCGCGGGCGTTCCGAGCAACGGGGCCGGCAACAACGGAGCACCGACGAACGGGGCTTACCCGACCCCGAGTCCGCAGCCGGCCGGCATGCCCGGGGGCGGCGCTTACCCACCCGCCCCGCCGCAGGGTCAAGGCCAGGGCGGGCAGTACCCACCGGCTGGTCAATATCCACCGGCTGGTCAGTACCCACCGGCTGGTCAATATCCACCGACTGGTCAATATCCACCAGGTGGCCAGTACCCGCCGCCGAGTGGTTACCCGCCGCCCGGCCAGTATCCGCCGCCGCCCAGCACGTACCCGCCGCCGCCGAGCGCTTACCCGCCGCCGTCCGGTCAGTACCCACCGGCCGCGGACTACCCGCCGACGGAGATCATCCCGCCCATCGACCCGGCGAACCCGCCGCCGAGCCCCGGTTCAGATACGTCCAAGCCGTCACCATCCCAGGGGCCAGACGGTGGGCGTTCCTGACGCTTCGCCCGAGGCGGCCATGGTGACCGAGGTGGCCAAGGCAGCCAAGGGCGGTGAGGTGGCTCGATCAACCGCAGTGGACCTGCCCCGGGTTGAACGGGCCGTGCGGGAATTGCTCATCGCCATTGGTGAGGATCCCGATCGCGAGGGTCTGAAGCAGACCCCGTCGCGGGTGGCTCGTTCGTACGCCGAGATCTTCGGCGGCCTGCACGTCGAGCCGGATGAGGTCCTGCAGACCACGTTCGACGAGAACCACGACGAACTGGTGCTGGTGAAGGACATTCCGCTGTACTCGACGTGCGAGCATCACCTGGTGACCTGGCACGGCGTCGCGGCGGTCGGGTATATCCCCGGGCCGGACGGGCGCATCACGGGATTGTCGAAGTTGGCGCGGGTGGTCGACCTGTACGCCCGTCGTCCCCAGGTCCAGGAGCGGCTGACCGCCCAGGTGGCCGACGCCGTTATGCGGCGACTCGAACCGCGCGGCGTCATCGTGGTGGTCGAGGCCGAGCATCTCTGCATGGCAATGCGGGGCGTCCGAAAGCCCGGCGCGCGCACCATGACCAGCGCTGTGCGAGGCATCTTCAAGGATGACCCGCGTACCCGCGCCGAGGCTCTCAGCCTCGTGCTCGGGAAGTAACCGGGGCCGGATTCCGATGGCTGAAAGCCGAACCGACCATCACGGGTTGCCAACCCGCGACGATCGGGTGGTGGTGATGGGCGTGCTCAACGTGACGCCCGATTCGTTTTCCGACGGAGGCCGGTACGCGGATCTGGACGCCGCCGTCGAACACGCCGTTGCCATGGTGGCCGAGGGCGCCGACGTGATCGACGTCGGTGGCGAATCCACCCGCCCCGGAGCCGTCCGGGTGCCGGCCGCCGAAGAGATCGCCCGCGTGATTCCGGTGATCACCCGGCTGGCCGCGGCCGGCATCGTGGTCAGTGTCGACACCTACCGCGGCGAGGTGGCCGAGCGCGCGCTGCAGGCCGGTGCTCGAATCATCAACGACGTGTCCGGCGGTCTCGGTGATCCGGCGATGGCCAAGATCGTTGCGCAGGCCGGCTGCCCGTGGGTCATCATGCATTGGCGCGGGCACTCCAGGCGCATGACCGAGCTGGCGCACTACGACGACGTCGTGACCGATGTGCTCGACGAGCTGCGGGCGCGCATTGACGATGCCGTCGACGCGGGCGTCCAACCGGGGCAACTGGTCGTCGACCCCGGGCTGGGTTTCGCCAAGAACGCGCAGCACAACTGGAGGCTGCTGGCTCACCTCGAGGTCTTCGTCGACCTCGGCCTGCCGGTGCTGTTGGCCGCCTCGCGCAAGTCGTTTCTCGGTTCGCTACTGGCCGACGACGCCGGCGATCCGCGTCCGACCGCTGGTCGTGAGGACGGGACGACGGCGCTTACGACGTTCGGAGCGTTGGCCGGGGTGTGGGGCGTGCGGGTCCATTCGGTCCGGCCCAACGTCGATGCGGCCTTGGTCGCACACGCGATCGGCGCGGCGCGATGAGTGATCTGATCCGGCTCTCGGGTCTGACCGTCCACGGTCGGCACGGGGTCTTCGACTTCGAGCGCGCGAACGGCCAGGATTTCGTGGTCGACGTCGAGTTGGAGTTCGACACCCGACTGGCGGCCCGCAGTGACGCCCTGGCCGATACCGTCGACTACGGCTCGCTGGCCCAGGGGCTGGCCGCGGTGATCTCGGGGGAACCGGTTGCCCTGCTGGAGAAACTCGCCCACCGGCTGATGGTGGTGTGCCTGGCCGATGACCGGGTGGCGGCGGCGCGGGTGACCGTGCACAAGCCACAGGCACCTATCCCGCTGAGTTTCACTGACGTCTCGGTGAGCATTCACCGAACCCGGGCGGTGGGTAGCCCGTGAGCCGCGCCGTGTTGTCGATCGGCTCGAATCTCGATGACCGGTTGGCCTACCTGCAAAGCGCCGTCGATCAGCTTTCGCCTTATCTGCAGGGCGTTTCGCCGGTGTTCAGCACGCCGCCGTGGGGGCCGGTGCCGCAGGGGGACTTCCTCAATGCGGTGCTGATCGTCGATGATGCGACGGCCTCGCCGCACGGTTGGCTGCAGCGGGCGCAGGCGTGTGAGCAATCCGCCGGTCGGACCCGCGACGTTCATTGGGGTCCGCGCACGCTCGACGTGGACGTCATCAGTGTCGACCAGGTGATCAGCGATGACCCCGTACTCACCTTGCCGCATCCACGCGCGGCCGACCGGGCTTTCGTGCTGTTGCCGTGGTGGGCGCTGGATCCGGAGGCGATGCTGCCCGGTCGGGGCAGCGTGCTCGAACTGATCGAGAAGCTGCCCGACGCAGAACGCGGCGGGGTGCGGATCATGCCGGGCCTCGAGCTGCGTCGATGATGCGGCGTACTGGCCTGGCGGACTTGTTGGTGTCGTTCCTGGCGCTCGGCGTCATCAGTTATCTCTTGCTACGAATGACATATTCCTCGATTCCGCCGTTCCAATGGTTCATCGCCTTGCCGATCGCGGTACTGGCCGGCGTCGAGTTCGTGATCGCCCGTCGGGTGCGTCAAGCCGTGCGGCACCTGCCGGGATCCCGGCCGCTTACCGCGTTTGCCGTTGCCCGTGGGGTCGCGCTGGGCAAGGCGACCGCGATGGTTGGTTCGGCGCTGACCGGCGCGGGTGTTGCACTGATCCTGAAAGTGCTGCCGGACTCCGATCGAACCTCGGCGGCCTCGCATGATCTGCGAGTGGGCGTGGCCTTCGCCGTCGTCTCAGCGATCTTGTGCGCGAGCGGGATCGTGTTAGAGCGCGCCGGCATCGACCCCAACCGGGACCGGGACGCCGCCAAACGCGACCGGGTGTGAGCTGATTTCAGACCGCGCCGGCCGTCTCTGGCTCGGCTTCGTCCACCGAACGACGTAATGCGGCGTGCAGGGACTCCGGGGTGAGCACGCCTTCGAGATGGTCGCCGTTCAGTACCGCGACCCAACCGGCATCGTGTTGCAGCATTTCCGAAAAGGCCTGCTTCAACGTGGCATTTGCGGGCACCCAGGCTTCCATGCGGTGCGCGTACTCGCTCACCTGACCTGATTCGACCGATCCCGACTGGTCCAACCGTTCGAGATGTTCCCGGCTGACCCAGCCGTGCAGGTCGCCGGCGTCGTCCACCACCACGGCCCATCGTGCGCCTTCGACCTCGAGGATCGCGCGCGCCTGCGCCGCGGATTGATTCATCCGCACGGTGGGCGGATGTTCCAGGTCGGCCTCGGAGACCCGGGTAACCGCGAGCCGCTTCAGGCCTCGGTCGCTGCCGACGAAGTTGGCCACGAAATCGTTGGCCGGCGTGCCCAGCAGGGTGGCCGGGTCCGCGTATTGCTCGACGACGCCGCCATTGGACAGCACGCAGATCTTGTCGCCCACCCGGATGGCCTCTTCGATGTCGTGGGTGACGAAGACAATCGTCTTGCGAACTTCCTGCTGCAGGCGCAGGAATTCCAGCTGCAGCCGGTCGCGTGCGATCGGGTCGATGGCCGAGAACGGCTCGTCCATCAGGAGCACCGGCGGATCGGCGGCCAGGGCGCGGGCGACGCCGACGCGCTGGCGTTGACCGCCGGAAAGCTGGCTGGGGTAACGCTTGGCGAACTCGTCCGGCGCCAGCCCGACCAGCTCCAACAGTTCGCTGGCCCGGGCCCGCGCGCGCTTCCTGTCCCAGCCGATCAGGCTGGGCACCGTCGCGATGTTCTGCTCGATGGTCCGGTGCGGAAACAGTCCGACGTTCTGGATCACGTAACCCATCCGCCGGCGCAGTTGCACCGGATCGACATGGGTGACGTCCTCGCCATCGAGCATGATTCGTCCGGACGTCGGTTCGATCAGCCGGTTGATCATCTTCAACGTCGTCGTCTTGCCGCAGCCGGACGGCCCGACCAGCATCACGATGTCACCGACGGCCACGTCCAGACTCAGGGAACGCACCGCCAACGAGCCGTTGGGGTAGCGCTTCTCGATCGAATCCAACCGAATCATCGGCTGCGCGGTAGCGTTCACTCGTGCCGCTCCTCATGTCGGGCCTGACGTCGGGCCTGAGCAAAACAGTAGCTGCATCTGACCGCGGCGAGCCGTTGATCAGGTGGAAGTGGATCGCCGATCACCACCAAGTGATCCTGACTGCGCTCTATCAGCACATCGACCTCACCTGGCGGGCCGTGTTACTGGGATTGGTGCTCTCGCTGCCGATCGCCATCGTCATCCGCCGGTTCCGCTGGCTTCAGGGCCCGGTGCTGGCGATCAGCGGCATTCTCTACACCATCCCTGGGATTGCTCTGCTTTTCATCCTCGGTCCGTACACCGGCTACACCAGGCGATCGACCATAGACATCGCACTAGTCAGTTACACGCTGTTGATCCTGATCCGAAACATTGTCACCGGTCTGGAAGAAGTGAGCCCGGATGTCCGCGAGGCGGCGGTCGGGATGGGACTGAGCCCGCTCAACGTGCTGTTCAAAGTCGAACTGCCACTGGCGTTGCCGGCCATCGTTGCCGGGCTGCGGATCGCCACGGTGACCACGATCGGACTAGCCACCTTTGCGGCTTTCGTCAGCCAGGGCGGCCTGGGCGACCTGATCATCAACGACGGTTTGGACCGGCAGTTCCCGACCGAGATCATCGTCGGTTCGGTGCTGGCCGTCGGGCTGGCCATCGTCGCCGATGTGATCTTCCTTGTATTGCAACGGTTGGTCTCGCCGTGGACACGCAAGGCCGCCGCCGCGTGAAGGGTAAACGCCGATGACCTTCCGCTACTTCACGGTCGCCCAGAACTGGTGGGGGCCGGACGGCATGGTGCTGCGCATCGGCCAACACCTCGGATTCACGTTGCTGGCCATGGCGATCGCGCTCGCGCTGGCTTTGCCCGTCGCCATCGCCAGCGGGCACACCGGTCGGTTCGGGTTTCTCGCGGTCAACGTCTCCAACATCGGCCGGGCCGTGCCGTCGATCGCGTTCCTCGGTCTCTTCTCACAGTTCATCCCACACGGCTATTCGAGTATCTGGCCGACCGTGATTGCCCTGGTGGCATTGGCGATTCCGCCGTTGGTGACCAACACCTATGTCGGCGTCCGGGGTGCCGATCCGGATGCGGTAGAGGCGGCCCGCGGCATGGGCCTGTCGCCGTGGCAAGTCGCCTTGCGGGTCGAGTTCCCGCTGGCCTTGCCGCTGGTCATGGCCGGCGTCCGGACCTCGGTCACCAACGTCGTGGCCACCGCAAGCCTGGCGGCGTTGGTGGGCCAGGGTGGTCTCGGCCGATTGATCATCGACGGGCAGGCGAACTTCAACGTGGCCGAGCTGGTGGCCGGGGCGGTGTTGATCGCGGTGCTGGCCATCGTCCTCGACCGGACGCTCGCGGCGTTGGCTCGTCGTACCTCTGCGGTAGAACGAGCGGAGCGCACCAGCCGAACCACGGCCACCGGTGCCGCCACCGACGAAGGGGACATGCCGGTCGATCCGAGTCTTATCCAAGCCGTACCGTAACTTTCACGCGCGCAGTTCCGGCGTAGTGGCCGCCATCAGGAATGCAGCTGCGTACTGATCAGGTTCAACCCATCCAAGTTCCAAATAATCTTCGGGCTCTCTTGTTCAAACATCGAGCCGTTGCCCGACACGCGGTCATCCGACCGGGACACAGAAGGCGGTACCCATGAACGTCAGCAAGTCGGTGATGTCTGTTGCAGCCATTGCAGTGGCAGCCATCACGATCTCCGCATGCGGCGCGGACAACTCCAAGTCCAACGACACCGGTGCGGCCAGCACGGGCTCGGCCGACAAGGGCACGGTCGTGCTCGGCTCGGCGAACTTCGGCGAGTCCGACATCATCGCCTCGATCTACTCGCAGGAACTGCAGAAGGCCGGCTACAAGACGCAGCTCAAGAGCAAGATCGGCACCCGCGAGGTCTACATCAAGTCACTGGAAGCCGGCGAGATCCAGGTCGTTCCCGAGTACGTCGGCACGCTGACTGAGTACTACAACGGAGTGGTGAACGGCGCCGCCGCGGCCACCAGCAAGCCGCTGGCCACGACCGATGCGACCACCACCGCGGCGGCATTGAAGACGCTGATCACGCCCCGCAAGCTGGTGTCGGGCCCACCGTCGCCGGCCGCCGATCAAAATGCCTTCGCGGTGACCCAGGACTTCGCCACCAAGAACAATCTCAAGACGCTGTCCGATCTGGTCAAGCTGAACGGCCAGATCGTACTGGGTGCTGGGCCGGAATGCCCGACCCGCCCGTTCTGCGAGCCAGGCCTGCAGAAGACCTACGGATTGAAGTTCAAGAGCTTCAAGAAGTTGGACGACGATGGCCCGCAGACGCTCGGCGCGCTCAAGAGCGGCGACATCCAGCTCGGCTTGGTGTTCTCATCCGACGGCGCGGTTGCGGCCAACAACCTGCTGGTGCTGGACGACGACAAGAAGCTTCAGCAGGCGGACAACATCGTCTACCTGGCCCGCGACAGTGTGCCGGCTGATGCGCTGAGCGTCCTCGACAAGGTCAACGCGGCACTCACCACGGTGGATCTGCAGAACCTCAACAAGCAGTATTCGGTCGACAAGGCCGATGCCGCGGATCTGGCCACCGATTGGGTGGGCCAGCACCCGCTGAGTTGATCGCGCCCTCGATCCGAGCACAAACGCTCGATACGAGCACAAACGCTCGATCCGAGCATAAAAGAGCGGAGCGGGACTAGGAGTTGTCCTACCTTGTCTCGATAGACTGCTCGGCATGCCAAGTCAGGATGCGTCCAGGGCCCGTTTCGGGTTCTGGCGCATCCTGATAATTCTTGCCTCAGCGGCCTTAGGTGTGGTGGCCGTCTGTTTCGTCGTCTTCTCCCACACCCAGCGACAGACCACGGTCGGCGTGCTGATCGGACTGTGGAGCGCGATCGGGGCGGCCTCGGTGGCGTTCGGATCGCGTCGGGCCCAGCACGAGGCCGAACTCCAAGCAGTGCAGTACCACGCGGCCGAACTGCACGCGGCGCAAGCCCATGTCGCCAAGCTGCAGGACGCCCAGATCGAGGCTGATCACGAGGCCAAGGCGTCCCAAGAGCTGGAATTGCGCCGGTTCGGCGAACTGCAGCTAGCGCGTGAGACCGCAGCGCGCCGCGAGGCCGACTTCCGTTTGGAGATCGCCCTTCGCGGTGAGATCGAACGGGTGCTGACCGAGCAGATCTCCTCACTCAGGGACGAGTTCGTCGCGCTGCGGGCCGAGGTGGTCGACAAGCTCGGAGGCGAATTGAGACTGGAACGCATCGAGACCACTCGGGTCATCGGTTCCGATCTCGAGGCCTTGCAGAAAGAAATACGGCGGCTGGCCGGCTCCCAAGAGAGTCTGGCCGCGCCGCCGAGCAAGCTCAGCAACGTCACCGCGGCCAGCGCTTCGGACCGTCATCCGGAACACGAGATCCTGGACGCCGAGGTCGTCGAGACGGTGCTGGTGTCGAGCGAGCAAGTGCCACCCGCGCGCGAGCCGACACCCGACCGGCCGACCCAACCGGCTCCCGAGGCCGAGCCGGTTCCCGGGCCAGCGAGGGCGGGTACCACTCCGGCTGAGCGTCCCCCTGCGAGTGAGCTGCCGCAAGCGCCGGCAACCTTCGTGGCGTCCCCGCCCGCACGCGAGCCGATAACGGCGTCGGCATCCCAGGCTCAGGCGGCACCCCACCCAGTGCCGGCGCGCGAGCCCTCGGCGCCGTCCGATCCGCAGGTGATCGCGGCGGCGAGTGCCCGCCCACGCGATCCGTTCGCCGGGCTGCCGCGCTTGACCCCGTTGCCGGACGACCTAGCCGACCTGCTCGAGCCGGACGAGCCAGCGCAACCGGATGCGTCGCCCACTCAGTCCACCGAGCCCAGCAGGTCCCAGTCTGAGGAAGGGCAACGGACGGGCAAGCAGGCCAAGAAGCGCGCCGAATCTGTCGACGCCGACGATTCTGCCGAACCGGCCCAGCCGACTCCGCCAGCCCAGCCGGCTCCGCCAGCCCAGCCGGCTCCGCCAGCCCAGCCGATCGAGCCGCGTTACGTGGGCCGTCGCCGGGCCGAATTCGAAGCCGCGGTCACCGCGGCCGAGACGGCCGAGGCCGCGGCCGCGGCGGAGTCGGCCGCCGGTCGGCGACGCGCGCCTGACGACGCCCCCGATGACTTGCTGGAACGAATCGCCCGACGTTAGGCCGGGCGACCGCTGAAGACCGTCAGCCGGCGGCCGGCGCCGTGGCGTCCCACGCCGGTTCGCCGACTTGTAGCGCCAGCTCCCGGACAACCAGATCGATCGACACACCCGTCTGGTCGCCCAGCAGGTAGACCGCGTACGCCAGCCGGCCGAGCATCGGCGCCCAGTCCTCGGGGACCCGGAACGGGCGGCGTCCACCCGCGGTCTCGATGTCGGTCTCGCGGGCGAGGTCGCCCAGTGCGGACTGCACCCGTAGCAGCAGGGCCGGGGCGGACGCGTGTGAGTCCGCTCGGTCGGCTGACTCGCCGACCACGGCCTGCAGATCGCTCATAGGAGCAGAATTTTAGCGAACTCCGGGCGTCAGGTCACCCTCCGCCACGATTGCATCACCGTCCGCGCGGTGTACTGCAGCTGAACAGCACGGTTCCGACACGCCATCGGTACAACGTTTACCCTCACTGCTGTGATCGATCCGGTGGGAGCCCCCAGGCTGCGCGTTGCCGTCATCGGCGTCGGCCGGGTCGGCTCGGTGCTCGGGGCGGCACTGCATCGAGTCGGGCATCGAGTTGTCGCGGTGGCCGCGGTCAGCGGCGAATCACGCGCCCGGGCCGAGCGTCTGCTGCCCGAAGCCGAAGTGTTGCCCGCCGACGAGGCCGTCGCCAGCGCCGATCTGGTACTGCTGACGGTGGGGGACGACCAGTTGATCGACCTGATCGGCGGCCTGGCGGCGACCGGGGCCTGGCGACGGGGCCAACTGGCCGTGCACACCTCCGGCGCGTACGGGATCTCGGTGTTCGGACCGGCCGAGGCCTTCGGCGTGGTGGGCATGGCGCTGCACCCGGTAATGACCTTCGCCGGACGCAGCGAGGACCTGCAGCGACTGGACGGCATCCCGTACGGCATCACCGCGCCGGAACCGTTCCGGCCGGTGGCCGAGACGATCGTGCTCGAACTCGGCGGGGAACCGGTGTGGGTGCCCGAATACGCGCGGGCCGGGTACCACGCCGCCCTGTCCATGGGCGCCAACCACCTGGTCACGCTGGTCAACGACGCGATGGACGTGCTGCGGGCCGGCGGCATCGACGACCCGAGCCGAATCCTGACCCCGCTGCTCACCGCCTCGCTGGACAATGCGCTGCGGCTCGGCGACGACGCGCTGACCGGGCCGGTGTCTCGCGGGGATGCCCGCACCGTGCGTGCGCACCTGGCCGCCCTGGACGGGACGCCGTTCCGTGAGCCGTACGTCGCGATGGCATTGCGCACCATGAAACGGGCCCGCCAGGCCGGACGGCTCAATGCCGGCCAGTTCGCCGAGCTGCTGGCCGGCATCGAAGGCACCGACGCGGCCGGCTCGGCGGAGCGTCCCAGCAGCGAAGGCGACCAGCCGTGACCGAGGTGGTGCGTACCCGCGACGAGCTCGCGCAGGCGCGGTCCCGGTTGCTCGCGGGCACGGACGAGGACCGCCCGAAGTTGGGACTGGTACCGACGATGGGCGCCCTGCACGCCGGCCACGCCACACTCATCGAGGCCGCCCGCAGCGAATGCCAGGTCGCGGCGGTGAGCATCTTCGTCAATCCCATGCAGTTCAGCCAGGAGTCCGACCTGGCCCGTTATCCGCGCCCGTTCGAGGACGACCTGGCGCGCTGTGTGGAGCTGGGAGTCGACCTGATCTGGGCGCCCGACGTCGACGTCATGTATCCGGGCGGTCCAGCGCAAGTGTGGGTTACGGCCGGGGCCCTGGCGAACCAGCTGGAAGGCCCGAGCCGGCCCGGTCATTTCGACGGGGTGCTGACGGTGGTGACCAAGCTGTTGACGACGGTGCGACCGGACCGGGCGTACTTCGGGGAGAAGGACTACCAGCAGCTCACCCTGATCCGGCGGATGGTGGCCGACTTCGGCGGCGACGTCCTGATCCGGGGCGTCCCAACCGTGCGGGACGCCGACGGCCTGGCCTTGTCCAGCCGCAACGTCTTCCTGTCCGTGAACGGCCGGCGAGCCGCCCTCAACCTGGGTGCGGCGCTGCGAAAGGCCCGCTTCGCCGCCTCATCGGGTGGGACGGCTGCGGAGGTGCTGTCGGCAGCCGGTACCGTGCTGGCCGGTGCGCCTGACGTGCAGGTCGAGTACCTGGAACTGCGTGATCCCGACCTGTCCCCGACGCTGCCCGCCCACGGCCCCGCCCGGCTGCTGGTCGCCGCCACGGTGGAAGGTGTCCGCTTGATCGACAACACCGCAGTTGAACTGACGCCCGCGGGGTCCGACCCGACGCCCGCGGAATCCCGATGAGCCTTGCGCAGCGGTTGCTGGCGCCCGCTCCGGGCTGGATCGTCGAGACGGACGTCGTGGTGGTGGGATCCGGTATCGCCGGGTTGACCACCGCGCTCCGGCTGGCCGAGGCCACCCCGGCGCCCGGCAGTGCCGGGCTGCGGGTGCTGGTCGTCACCAAGGATGTGCTCGCCGCCGGTTCGACCCGATGGGCGCAGGGCGGCATTGCCGCGGCCCTCGGCCCGGACGACACCGCGGCCGAACACCGCTCCGACACGCTGATCGCAGGCGTCGGGATCTGCGACGAGCAGGCCGTCCAGGTACTCGTCGATGAGGGCCCCGCCGCCGTCAACGAACTGATCGAGCTGGGTACTCGGTTCGATCGGCTCGGCGACGGCACGCTGTCCCTGACCCGTGAAGGCGGTCATCACAAGGACCGGATCGCGCACGCCGGCGGCGACGCGACCGGTGCCGAGATCGAGCGTGCGCTGGTGGCCGCCGTCATCGACTCGCCCGGCATCGACGTGATCGAACATGCGTTGGTGCTGGACCTGCTGCCGGCCGCCAGCGGTGAGATCGGCGCGGTGACCCTGCACGTGATGGGTGAAGGGCAGCGCGACGGGGTCGGCGCGGTCCGGGCTCGGGCCATCGTGCTCGCTACCGGCGGGGTCGGTCAGGTCTACTCCGCGACGACCAACCCCGCGGTGTCCACCGGCGACGGGGTGGCCGCGGCCTTGCGGGCTGGCGCCGTCGTCCGGGATCTGGAGTTCATCCAGTTCCATCCCACGGTGCTGTGGTTGGGCGGCGCCTCGTCCGGCCAGCAGCCGCTGGTGAGCGAAGCCGTCCGGGGTGAGGGCGCGTTTCTGGTGGACGGCGCCGGCGTGCGGTTCATGCAGGGCCAGCACGAATTGGCCGATCTGGCCCCCCGCGATGTGGTGGCCAAGGCGATCCTGCGCCGGATGTTCGAGACGGGCGAGCCGAACATGTGGCTCGATGCCCGCGACTTCGGCGCTGAGAAGTGGCGGGTGCGGTTCCCGACGATCCTGGCCACCCTGAACGCGCTGGGCATCGACCCGGTCAGCGAACTGATTCCGGTCGCCCCGGCCGCGCACTACGCCTCCGGCGGAATCGCGACCGATCTGCACGGCCGTAGCTCGGTGGCCGGCCTGTACGCGTGCGGCGAGGCCGCCTGCACGGGCGTGCACGGGGCGAACCGGCTCGCGTCCAACTCGTTGTTGGAAGGTCTGGTGTTCGGGCGCCGAATTGCGGCCGACGTCCTGGCTCAGGTGCTGCCCGGGGCGCCGTTGCCCGAGCTGGGCGTCGATCTCCGGACGATGGGGCTGGCCGCGGCCGGGGTGCGGTTGCTGGTGCAGGAAGAGATGTCCGCCGACGCCGGGGTGTTACGTGACGCTGCGGGGTTGTCCCGCGCGGCGACCACCCTGCAGAAGCTGGCCGCGCAACGCAGCAACGATCCGCGCACCGAATCGTGGGAGGCGACCAACCTGCTGACGGTCGCCACCGCCCTGGTGGCGGCCGCGAGCCGGCGGCATGAGACCCGCGGCTCGCATTGGCGCGAGGATCATCCGGACCGGGACGACGCCGACTGGCGTGGCCACCTCGACCTGCGGCTCGGGCCGGACGGCATGATCAGCTCCGACTACCGGCCGATCAACCCGATCGCCGATCCGTCCGCACTCACCACGGAGGCCGTTACTTCATGATCGAGGAATCCGTCCTCACCGCGGTGGCCGCGACCGGGGTCGACCCGCGGAAGGTGGCCGAGGTGGTGACCACCGCGCTGGCCGAGGACCTGTCGGACGGCCCGGACGTGACGACGACGGCCACGATTCCGGCCGAGCAGACCGGCACGGCTTTCGCGGTGGCCCGCGAGCGAGGTGTGGTGGCCGGGTTGCCGGTGGCCGCGTTGGTCTTTGCCATCGTGGGCGAGGGACGGTTGGAGTCGGAGATCCTGCTGTCCGACGGCGAAGTGGTGGCCGCCGGGCAGCGGCTGCTCCGGGTCAGCGGGCCGCTGCGCGACATTCTGACCGCCGAACGCACCGCGCTCAATCTGCTCACGCACCTGTCCGGGGTGGCGAGCCTGACCCGGCGGTGGGTGGCCGCCGTCGAAGGTTCCGGCGCGCAGATCCGCGACACCCGCAAGACGATGCCCGGCCTGCGGGCGCTGGAGAAGTACGCCGTGCGCTGCGGGGGCGGCATCAATCACCGCATGTCGTTGTCGGATGCCGCGCTGATCAAGGACAACCACGTCGCCGCGGCCGGGTCGGTGGCCCGCGCATTCGAGCTGGTGCAGGCCGCCGCGCGCCCGGGGCTGGCGATCGAGGTCGAGGTGGACACGATCGAGCAGTGCCAGGAAGCGGCGGCGGCCGGTGCGGAGCTGATCCTGCTGGACAACATGGCGCCGGCCCTGATGCGTCGCTGCGTCGACCTCGTCGCCAAAGCCGGCAGCGGCGCCCGGCTCGAGGCCTCCGGCGGGCTGAGCCTGGACAACGCCGCCGAGGTCGCCGCGAGCGGCGTGCATTACCTTGCCGTCGGTGCCCTGACGCATTCCGCGCCGGTGCTCGACATCGGCCTGGATCTGCTGGACTGAGGGGCCGACATGCTGCTCGCGATCGATATCGGCAACACCAACACCGTGCTGGGCGTCTTCGAGGGCGAGCGGATGGTGCATTCCTGGCGGGTGAAAACCGACGCCCGGCACACCGCGGACGAGTTGATGCTGATGTTCCGGGGCCTGCTCGGCGATCTGGAGATCACCGGGATCTCGGGGTGTTCCACCGTCCCGGCCGCGCTGCGGGAACTGCGCACGATGTTGGCCCGCTACTGGCCCAACGTGCCCACCGTGCTGGTCGAGCCCGGTATCAAGACCGGCGTCGCGTTGCTCATCGACAACCCCAAGGAGATCGGCTCCGACCGGATCGTCAACACGCTGGCCGCACACCATCTGGTCCACGGGCCGGCCATCGTGGTCGACTTCGGCACCTCCACCAACTTCGACGTGGTCAGCGGCAAGGGCGAGTTCCTGGGTGGCGCGCTGGCCCCGGGAATCGAGATCTCGCTCGATGCGCTGGCGGCTCGAGCGGCCCAGTTGCGGACCGTCGAACTCATCGCGCCGCGCTCTCCGATCGGCAAGAACACCGTGGAAGCGCTGCAATCGGGCATCCTGTTCGGCTTCGCCGGTCAGGTGGATGGGCTGGTGCGCCGGATCGCCAAGACGCTGCATCCTGCCGACGCCAATGCCGTCACCGTCATCGCCACCGGCGGTCTCGCCCCGCTGATGGTCGAGCACGCCGAGACGATCACCCGGCACGAACCGGACCTGACCCTCATCGGACTGCGGCTGATCTATGACCGCAACATCTGACCGGACGGCCGCGGCCGCGCGGATGGCCTCAGGGTGGCGGACGGCCTCAGCGGCGTAGGTGCCGCGCCACCTTGGTCCGTTGCGGGAAGGCCACTTCATTGCCCTTAAGGCTCTGAAGGTGGGGTAGCGCGGCGACGTGCTGCCGGACCGCCGCGTCAATCTCAGCCTGGACGGCCGGCGGCTGCGTGATCACCCAGCTCCAGGTGTGCACCAGATTCAGCACCGCATCGGGCCCGGACAGCCGATGCTCGGAATCGAACCAGGCCGCTTCCTCCGGGGTGAACAGGTCGCCGTCGGGCGCGTCCCAAGTGCGTTCGATCGGCGTGGGGCCGGCGATGCCGGGGCGGGTGATCCGATACAGCTCCTGCAGCCATGGTTCGTCCGGGGCCGGAAAGTTCCAGATCAGGGCAAGCACGCCGCCGGGTTTGAGGACGCGAGCCAGTTCGTAGTCCGCGGCCGGTCGGGCGAACCAGTGGAAGGCCTGCCCGGCGAAGATGGCGTCGGCGGATGCGTCGGGTAGCGGTAGCTGTTCAGCGGAGCCGGCCCGGGCGCTGATGCCCTCCATCCGATCGGCCAGCACCGCCAGCATGTTCGGGTCCGGTTCGACCGCCACGATCTGCCGGGCACGCCCAATGAGCGCCGCGGTGAGCTTGCCGGTGCCGGCCCCGACGTCCACGATCAGTTTCGCCGACCGGCCGCCGAGGGCCCAGTCGATGGCCGGGCTGGGGTAGTCGGGACGGTAGCTGTCGTAACGCTGCGCTTCGGTCCCGAAGGATCGAGCCTGCCCAGGATCAGTCACGCGAGCGACCCTATGACCTTCACAACCAGCCGCGCTGGTCGGCCTCCCGGAACGCCTCGACCCGATTGCGGACCCCGGTTTTGGCGATGGCGGCGGACAGGTAGTTGCGGACCGTGCCCTCGGACAGGAACAGCTTGGCGGCGATGTCGGCCAGCGTGGCTGCGGCCAAGGCCGGGTCGACGACCCGTTCGCCGGCCGCGACCCGGCGGATTGCGTCGGCCAGCTGTGCCGCCGGCGCATCCTTGACCACGAATCCGACCGCGCCGGATTCCATCGCCCGGCGCAGATATCCGGGACGTCCGAACGTGGTCAGGATGATCACCTTCGTGCGCGGCACCTCGTGCGCCAGCGCGGCCGAGGCAGCCAACCCGTCCAGGCCGGGCATCTCGATGTCGAGCAGGGCGACATCAGGCTCGTGGATCTTGGCGGCCGCGACGATCTCGTCCCCGCGGCCCACCTCGACCACCACCTCGAAGTCGGCCTCCAAACCGAGCAGGGCCGCCAGCGCGGTGCGGACGAGTTGCTGATCGTCGGCGAGCAGTAGCCGGATCACGCGACCGGCGCCTCGACCCGGAGTTGCCAGCCGCGCCGGTCGGTGCGGACGCCAGCCGACAGGCTGCCGCCGACGCTCTCCACCCGCTCACGCAGGCCGCGCAGGCCGTTGCCGGCCGAGTCGCCACCGATCCCCATCCCGTCATCGACGATTTCGACGAACCGATCGCCGAGCCGCACCTCACAGGTCTGGGCCCGCGAATGGCGCACCACGTTGGTGACACCCTCGCGGACGACCCACGCGAACAACTGGGATTGCGCGGTCTCGACGTTGTCGATCGCGCCGGGCAGCTGCGCCGTGATGCCGGCCGCCCGCAGCACCTCACGGGCGGTGGCCAACTCATTGCCCAGGCTCACGTCGCGATAACCGCTCACTGCGGCCCGGACATCAGCCAGCGTGCGGCGCGTCAGTTCCTCGACCTCGGCGATCTCGGCCGCGGCCCGGGCCGGATCGATCGCGGTCAGCCGGTTGGCCAGCGCGGCCTTCACCGTGATGGTGGTCAGCGAGTGGCCGAGCAGATCGTGCAGATCTCGGGCGATCCGGCTGCGTTCGTTCTCCGCCGCGAGCCGGACGACCTCACCGCGAGCGGCCTCGACCGCCTGCTTGGAACGCATGATCCCGAAGAAGCCGTGCATCGCCAGCGCCACGATGCCCACGGCGAGCGCGGTGCCCCATTGCACACCGACGTGCCAGGACGGGATGGCCTTGGGCAGCAACGCCGCGACCAGCACCATCACGGCCACGACCGGCGCGGACCGGGTGTACATCGAGGCCACGGTGAGCACGGCCAGGTAGACCAGCATCACCAGCGCGTCCTCGTGGGCCAGTGGCAATTCGATCACCAGCAGCGCCACCAGCACCCAGTAGCACTGCCAGAACCGCCCGTACCGCTGATGTCCACCGGAGTGGGCCGCGTAGATGTAGATCACGCAGTACGCGCCGACCACGATCATGCCGAGCATGGTCAGCCAGCCGTCGGTGTGTTTGACCACCCCGTTGGCGGTCTGGGCCAGGTAGATCAGGAAGACGCCCGGGAAGATGATCTCCATGACGCGGGCCCGGCGGCTTCGGACCGGGTTGCCGTACGGATCAGTCGGCGGCTCGCCCGCCGACTGATCGTTCACGCACGTCACCTTGGTGCTCCCCTCAGACCCGGCCGGTGTCTCGACGGTATGCCCAGACCGCCCCGTAGGTCAGTAGCAGCGACCAGCCGGCCACGATCAGCCATCCTTCGAGACCCCAGGCCGCGCCGCCGACCGCGGTGTGGCCGGCCTGCACGATCCAGTACGAGGGTACGAACTTGGTGATGGCCACGATGACCGAATGGTCGCCGCCGAGCGGGAAGAACGCGCCGCCCAGAATGGACAGGAACGACATGCCGCCACCCATCACCGGTCCCATCGAATCGCCCTTGATCAGGTGTCCGAGCATGATGCCCAGCGCCGCGAACGGAATCAGCCCGACCAGGATCAGCCCGGTCATCTCCAGCCAGTGACCGGCGTTCATCCGGACACCCATCAGGCTGCCTGCCCCATACAGCAGGGCAATCGTGATGCACGCCATCAGGTAGCTGCTGACCAGCTTGGTACGGAAGTAACTGCGTGGGCTCAGCGGTGAGATGCGCAGTTGCCGTACCCAGCCGACCTGCCGTTCGATGGCGATCCGCGCACCGCCGGACATCACGGCTCCGACGGTGCCGAACGCGATCATGCCGGCCATGTAATACGTCGGGAAGGTCAGTGAGCCGATGTGCTCGTGACGGTTCTGGCCCGCAACGAACAAATAGAGCACGAACGGGAAGATCAGCGAGAAGATGAAATTCTGCCGGTTGCGGAACAACCTGATGATCTCGTACTTCAGGTAGGTGTTCATCGGGCGGCCTCCGTGGTCTCGTCGGGTGGATCGCCGGTCAGTTGCAGGAACGCCTCTTCCAAGCCGGCCCCGGTGATCTCGATGTTGCGCACCGCCGGGAAGCGCTCCAGCAACGCCCGGATCGTCACGTCGGAGTCGGTGCAGCTGAGGGAAAAGCCCTCACCGCGCAGCTCCACCGCAGCGACGCCCGGCAGCCGGGCCAGCGCGTGGGAGTCCGGGTCCGGCAGCACCGCGCGGATGCTGCGCCGTCCGACTGTGGCCTTGATCTCGTTCGTCGGGCCGTCCGCCACGATCTTGCCGCGCGCCATCAGCACGATGCGGTCGGCGAAGGAGTCGGCTTCCTCGAGATAGTGCGTCGCGAAGACGATCGTCTTGCCCGAGGACGCGATCTCGCGCATGAAGGTCCAGAAGGTGTGCCGACCCTCCACGTCCATGGCCACGGTCGGCTCGTCCAACACCAGCAGATCCGAGTTGGCCACCAGGGCCAGTGCGGCCCGTACCCGCTGGGTCTGGCCGCCGGACAGCTTGTCGGTGCGCTGCCCGGCGATGTCGGCGGTACCGGTGATCTTGAGGGCGTCGTCCACCGACATCGGGTTGGGATAGAAACTGGCCATCAGCGTCACCATTCGCGGACGGACAGGAAGCCGATCATGGTGCCGGTCTGCAACATCGCCGCCACCGCCCCGGCCTGCACCGCGGCCTTGGGCGTCATCCCGAACAGCGACACCGATCCCTGATCCGGCGGCAACAGGCCGAGCATCAGGTCGATGGTGGTGGACTTGCCGGCGCCGTTCGGCCCGAGTAGGGCCACGGTCTCACCCGGGCTGATCTGCAGATCGACGCCACGGACGGCGTGCACCTCGCCGAAGCTCTTCACCAGACCCTGCAGCTCGATCCCGCCGGCCCCGATGAACAGCGGGCGCTTCGTTGCGTTCTCTGTCGTGGTCATGCCGCAAGTCTGGCGAATCGAACCGGTTGGACGGGAGTGCCGGGCCTGACCAGTTGGGGATGACATTCGTCAGGCGCGGCGACGATAAAGTTCAATGGTGACCGCCGACCGAACCGCCGACCGTGCTGGCAGTGCCGACCCGAACGCCGACACGGGTGAGGACCTGCCGGAGCAGCTGCGGGTCCGGCGGGCGAAATACGACCGGCTGATGTCCGATCCGGACCGCGCCCCGTTCCCGGTCACCGTGGCCCGTACGCACTCGCTGGCCGACATCCGCCGGCGCTATCCCGATCTGCCGGCCGACGAGGTGACCGGACTCGAGGTCGGCGTCACCGGCCGGGTGATCTTCGTCCGCAACACCGGCAAGCTGTGCTTCGCGACCTTGCGTGAGAGCGGCGTCGAACTTCAGGTGATGCTGTCCCAGGACAAGATCGGTGCCGAGTCGCTGGCCGAATGGAAGTCGGTCGTCGATCTGGGCGATCAGGTGTTCGTCACCGGCGAGGTCATCTCGTCCCGCCGGGGTGAATTGTCGGTGCTCGCCGACACCTGGCGGATGACCGCGAAGGCGTTGCGCCCGCTGCCGGTGGCCCACAAGCCGATGAGCGAGGAGACGCGCGTACGGCAGCGCTACGTCGATCTGATCGTCCGGCCGGAAGCTCGCCGGTTGCTGGTGATGCGGGCGCAGGTACTGTCCTCGATTCGCCGCACGCTGGACGGAATGGGCTTCCTCGAGGTCGAGACGCCAACGTTGCAGGCCGTGCATGGCGGCGCCGCGGCACGCCCGTTCCACACCCATCTCAACGCCTTCGACCAGCCGATGTCGCTGCGGATCGCGCTGGAGCTGTACCTCAAGCGCGCCGTGGTCGGCGGCGTGGACCGGGTGTACGAGATCGGGCGGATCTTCCGCAACGAGGGCGTCGATTCGACCCACTCGCCGGAATTCACCATGCTGGAGGCGTACGAGGCCTACGGCGACTATCACTCGGTGGCCGACTGGACCCGCCAGATCATCGTGGATGCGGCGGCGGCGGTGGACGTGCCGGTGCCCCGGACGGCCGACGGCCTCGAGATCGACCTGCAGGGCGAGTGGCGGTGGCGGTCGGTGCATGAACTCGTCTCCGAAGCGGTCGGCGAGGACGTCACCCCGGACGCGGCGGAGCCCTGGCTGCGGGTGTTGGCCGAACGGCACGGCGTGGCCCTGAAGCCCGAGTGGCAAGCGGGCGACATCGTGCTGGAGATCTACGAGAAGCTGGTCGAGCACACCTTGATGCAGCCCACCTTCGTCAGCGATTACCCACGCTCGGTCCGCCCGCTCGCCCGACCGCATCGTAAAGACCCCCGGCTGGCCGAAGCATGGGACCTGATCATCGGCGGAGTCGAGATCGCGCCGGGCTACTCGGAACTGGCCGACCCGGTTGAGCAGCGCCGGCTGCTGGTCGAGCAGTCGCTGGCCGCCGCGGCCGGTAATCCGGACGCAATGGAGTTGGACGAGGAATTTCTGCTCGCGCTGGAATACGGAATGCCGCCCACCGGCGGCATGGGTTTGGGGGTGGATCGCCTGATTGGTCTGTTCAGCGGCCGGGGTATCCGAGAGACGATCTTGTTTCCTTTGCTGAAGCCGCTTTGATCGCGGGCAGCGCATCGTGGAAAGCTGGGCATTTCAGACGGACAAGGAAGGTTCGGTGGCCTGATGGCGCAGAAGATCCAAGTGCTGTTGATCGACGACATGGACGGCAGTGACGCGGAAGAGACGGTCAGCTTCGCGCTCGACGGTGCCGGTTATGAGATCGACCTCACCAGCGCCAACGCGGCTCGGCTGCGGGATGCGCTCGCGCCGTGGATCGGGCACGCCCGGCGCGCGGGAAATTCACGACCCGGCACCGGGCCCGGGCGGCAGAGTCGCGGGGCGGCGCGGGTGGATCGAGAACAGACCCAGGCGATCCGGGAATGGGCCCGCGGCAACGGACATCCGGTCTCGGATCGGGGCCGGATTCCGGCCGCCGTGGTCGAGGCATACCACGCTGCGCAGTAGTGTTCAGACCAGCCCCGCGGCTAGGGCCGACGGTTCTGGCCGCGGCTTGATAACGAGGTCCAAGGTTACTGGACGCTCCATGTTAGGGAAGCGTAAAGTTCGCTGACAGCGGACGCCGGCATTCAACTCAGGTTTCTGTCGTTGAGATGACTAAAGTTAGAACCGCAGTCAAAAAACCAACCGGTCGAGGACACCGAATCCCAAGAGGTAGCCCGACTCGCGGTTAGGAGAGTGAGAGCCATGTTCGAACGGTTCACCGACCGTGCCCGCCGTGTAGTGGTCCTGGCCCAAGAAGAAGCCCGGATGCTCAACCACAACTACATCGGTACCGAGCACATCCTGCTCGGACTTATTCATGAAGGTGAGGGTGTGGCCGCCAAGGCCATGGAATCCCTCGGCATCTCGCTCGAAGCGGTACGCCAACAGGTCGAAGAGATCATCGGTCAGGGCCAGCAGGCCCCGTCCGGTCACATCCCGTTCACCCCGCGTGCCAAGAAGGTGCTCGAGCTGTCGCTGCGCGAAGCTCTGCAGCTCGGCCACAACTACATCGGTACCGAGCACATCCTGCTCGGCCTGATCCGCGAAGGCGAAGGCGTTGCGGCCCAGGTGCTGGTGAAGCTCGGCGCCGACCTGAACCGGGTCCGCCAGCAAGTCATCCAGCTGCTCAACGGCTACCAGTCCAAGGAGCCGGCCGGCACCGCCCCCGAGGGCGCCCCGTCCACTTCGCTGGTGCTCGATCAATTCGGCCGCAACCTGACCCAAGCCGCACGTGAGGGCAAGCTGGACCCGGTCATCGGTCGTGAGAAAGAGATCGAGCGCCTGATGCAGGTGCTGTCGCGGCGGACGAAGAACAACCCCGTGCTGATCGGCGAGCCCGGCGTCGGCAAGACCGCTGTCGTCGAGGGCCTGGCCCAGGCGATCGTGCGGGGCGAAGTTCCTGAGACGCTGAAGGACAAGCAGCTCTACACCCTCGATCTCGGGTCACTGGTCGCCGGTTCGCGGTACCGCGGTGATTTCGAAGAGCGGCTGAAGAAGGTCCTCAAAGAGATCCGCACCCGCGGCGACATCATCATGTTCATCGACGAGATCCACACCCTGGTGGGTGCCGGCGCCGCTGAGGGCGCGATCGATGCCGCTTCGATTCTTAAGCCGATGCTGGCTCGCGGTGAGCTGCAAACCATCGGTGCGACGACCCTGGACGAGTACCGCAAGCACCTGGAGAAGGACGCCGCACTCGAGCGTCGCTTCCAGCCGGTGCAGGTCGGCGAGCCTTCGGTGGCGCACACCATCGAGATCCTCAAGGGTCTGCGTGACCGGTACGAGGCACACCACCGGGTGTCGATCACCGACTCGGCCCTCGTTGCCGCTGCCGGTCTGGCCGATCGCTACATCTCGGATCGGTTCCTGCCGGACAAGGCGATCGACCTGATCGACGAGGCCGGCTCGCGGATGCGCATCCGTCGGATGACCGCGCCGCCAGATCTGCGTGAGTTCGACGATCGGATCGCCGATGTTCGCCGCGACAAGGAATCGGCGATCGACGCCCAGGACTTCGAGAAGGCGGCCTCCTTGCGCGACAAGGAGAAAAACCTGCTCAATGAGAAGGCCCAGCGCGAGCGCGAATGGAAGGCCGGCGACCTCGACGTCGTAGCCGAGGTTGACGACGAGCAGATCGCGGAGGTGCTGGCCAACTGGACCGGTATCCCGGTGTTCAAGCTGACCGAGGAAGAAACCTCCCGGTTGCTGCGGATGGAGGACGAGCTGCACAAGCGCGTCATCGGCCAGCAGCAGGCGATCAAGGCGGTTTCCCAGGCCATCCGCCGTACCCGGGCTGGTCTCAAGGACCCGAAGCGTCCCGGTGGGTCTTTCATCTTCGCTGGCCCGTCCGGCGTGGGTAAGACCGAGCTGTCCAAGACGCTGGCCGAGTTCCTGTTCGGCGACGACGACGCTCTGATCCAGCTCGATATGTCGGAGTTCCACGACCGGTACACCGTGTCGCGGCTGGTTGGCGCGCCGCCCGGCTACGTCGGTTACGACGAGGGTGGTCAGCTGACCGAGAAGGTGCGGCGCAAGCCGTTCTCGGTGGTGCTGTTCGACGAGGTCGAAAAGGCTCACCAGGATGTCTTCAACACGCTCCTGCAGGTGCTTGAGGACGGCCGCCTGACCGATGGCCAGGGACGGATCGTGGACTTCAAGAACACGGTGCTGATCCTGACCACCAACCTCGGCACGCGTGATGCGTCGAAGTCGGTCGGTTCGCTGGGCTTCGCCGGATCGAACGACGAGAGTTCGAACTACGACCGGATGAAGCAGAAGGTCAACGACGAGCTCAAGCAGCACTTCCGCCCGGAGTTCCTCAACCGTATCGATGACATCATCGTGTTCCACCAGCTGACCGAGGACGAGATCGTCACGATCGTCGACCTCATGGCGGCTCGCGTGGACACCCAGCTTCGCAACAAGGACATGGGTCTGGAGCTCACCCCTTCGGCCAAGGCCTTGCTCGCGAAGAAGGGCTACGACCCCTCGCTGGGCGCTCGGCCGTTGCGTCGAACCATCCAGCGCGAGATCGAGGACACGCTGTCGGAGAAGATCCTGTACGGCGAACTCGGCGCCGGCCAGATCGTCGTGGTCGACACCGAAGAGGTGGACGGCAAAGAGCAGTTCACCTTCCGCGGCGAGGCCAAGCCGGGCGTCGTTCCGGATGCTCCGCCGACCGAGACCGTCGGCACGATCGAATAGGCAACACGGCCGACCAAGACTGAGACGGTCGAGTAACACAGCCGAAGAGCCCCGGATCGCTCAGCGATCCGGGGCTCTTTGCTGTCATTCGGTCTTTGCTATCAGCACAACATCAGAACAGATAGCGTCCCATGAGCCCGAAGATCAGACCGATGATCGCCGCGAATAAGAGCAGCTTCCAGGGCGCCAGGTCGGTCAGCGCAACCGAGTCCTCGCCTCGCCGTAAACCGAGAAGCACGAGCAAACGGCGACCGGCCGCAGCAGGCCGGCTCATCCGAACACCGCGTCCACAGTGCAGCCACCAATCGCTAAGGCGGCGTAACCCCAGGGGCCGATGAATAGCGTTCCGCCTCGCGCGGCCAGGTTTATGAGCAGCGTGCCACTGGCCGTACCCACGACGCCCTTGAGAGCACCTTTGAGACAGCGGCTCCAGACGGCGTTCCAGGTGGCCCCGAGGATGTGCCCCCAGTCCCAGGTTGTGGGGTTATACCAACTGTTGGGCGAGATCGACGTCCCCGGCAACGGCTTGACCGCGACGACCCCGGGATAGCTGGTTCGCAGTACCGGAACTTCGTAGCGCCCCGATTTACGCCAGCCGGCGATCGTCGCGCGTCCGTAGGCCGTGTAGCGATTAGGCCCGAGGGTCTTCCCTTTGAGCGCAGTCATGGCCTGAGCCACGCTGACGCGTGATGCGCCACCGGGTGGTACCGGCAATTTGCTCGGTGCGGCCTGGGCGCTGCTCGCTACGGACAGTATCGCGGCGATGGACAGGATCAAGACGATCAAACGGCGCATGACGCTCCAATTCGGTAGTTGTCTCTACGACCGTAAGACAACAGACAGATCCGGAACATAACCGCGCGCGAGAACTGCACGCTTAGACGCCCGAAGGCTGGATGTGAGGGAATTCGCGAACCGCCTCCGAGCGTGGACGGCGTTCAGGTCATGCGGGCAACGCGTACCGGCCGCCCGGCAGTGGGTCAACCAGGCCGTCGGCCAGCAGCGAGTCCAACGCCCGGGCGCGCTGCCGGGCGTCTGGCCACACGACGTCGAACTCGACACCGGTAACCGGACCATCGGAGGCGCGCAGTACATCCAGCAACAATCCACGGACCTGCCGGTCCGTGCCGGCGAAGCGCTGCGGCCTGGCCGTCGGCCCTTCGTACGGCGGATATCCGGCGCGCCGCCACCGGCAAGAGGCAGCGATCGGGCAGCTTGGGCACACCGGCGAAGCGGACGTACAGACCGTGGCGCCGAGTTCCATGATCGCCGCGCAGAACCGGGCCGCCACGGCGTGCTCGGCCGGCAACACCGTCTCCATGGCGGCCAGGTCCCGAGCCGTCGACGGCGGGCCGCCTTGTCCCTGCCCGTCGAGGGCGCGGGCCAGAACTCGCCGCACGTTGGTGTCCACCACCGGCGCCCGCAAGCCGTAGGCAAACGCCAGTACCGCCCGCGCGGTGTAGTCCCCGACGCCGGGCAGCGCGAGCAAGTCGGCCAGCGAATCGGGCACCACGCCGCCGTGCCGGCCCGCGATGGCCACCGCACAGTCATGCAGCCGCAACGCGCGGCGCGGGTAGCCGAGCTTGCCCCACATTCGGACCGCCTCCCCGGGTGAGTCGGCGGCCAGCGCGGCCGGCTCCGGCCAGCGCTTCAACCAGGCCAGATAAGGGGAAAGCACCCGGCTGACCGGCGTCTGTTGCAGCATCACCTCGCTCACCAGTACCGCCCACGGCGATGTTCCGGGGCGGCGCCACGGAAGGTCGCGGCCGTGCTCGGCGAACCACGCCGTCAGGACGACCGGGAGCGACGGATCCGCCGGCGGCCTGGGCGAGGCGTGGGCGGCGGACATCACCCGGCAATCCTCACATCCATACGGCACCGCCTACCTGGCGGGCTGCCGCGAGTCCACTAGCGTGACCGGGAAATGCTGCACCCGATCGGAGATCTCGCCCCGTCCGTCTACTGGCGTCGACGGATCGTGCTGCTCGCTGTCCTCATCCTCGCGATCGTCAGCGTCGCCGTCGTGGTGACGAACGGTGCCGGCGGTGGCAATGGTGTGCCGTCTGCTGGCAGCGAGACGAGTACTGGCGCCAACACGGGTGCTTCGACAACACCGACCCCGACCGCTCCGGCTACTACGTCGGCGGCGGCGTCAACGCCGGTCTCGAGTCCGGCCACGCCGCCGACGCCGACCCGGACCTCGACGGCGCCGGTTATCCCGAAGGCATGTACGGCGGCCGCGCTGTCGATCGGCGCCGCGACGAACGCCAAGACCTACGCCATCGGAGCTCAGCCGCGACTTTCCCTGCTGGTTACGAATATCGGTGCTGTGCCCTGCATCGAGGATCTGGCCGATCCGAAGATCGAGCTGCGGGTGTTCTCCGGCAGCGCGCGCATCTGGGGTAGCCACGACTGCCTGATTCAACCGGGAACCAGCCTGCAGACGTTGCCGGTCAAGAAAGTGATCCGGCGGGACATCGCGTGGTCCGGGCTGTCCTCCCAACCCGGTTGCGTCGGCGTGCGGCAACGGGTCCCGGCCGGCACGTACCAGTTGACGGCGCTGCTGGCCGGTGCGCCGAGCAAACCGGCGACGTTTGCCTTCACCGGCTGAGCGAACCGCCCGTCCGGCTTTAGGAGTAGCGCTCGATGATCGAAGCGTCGGCCAACCGGGACAGCGCCTCGCGAATCGAACGGGCCCGGGAATCGCCCACACCCTCGACGTTCAGCAGCTCGTCGACGGTCGCGGCGAGCACCTTCTGCAAGCCGCCGAAATGATCAACAATGCGGGACAGCACCAGTGGTGGCAGCCGCGGGACCCGGGACAGTAGCCGGTAACCGCGTGGGCTGACGGTCGCGTCCAGGGTCTCGGGAGTGGACGGGAACCCGAGCGCCCGGGCCACGTTGAGGGGATCGAGGAGTTCCGTCGCGGACAGCCCTCCGAGATCTTCCAGCGCCTGCTCGATCGTCCTGGTCCGGCGCCCGTTGGGCAGGTAGTCCTGGGCGATCAGCTCGCGGTCCGAATCGACGCCGGCCAGCAGCTCCTCCAGTTGCAGGGCCAGCAACCTGCCGTCAGTGCCTAGTTCGACCACGTAGCCGGAGATTTCGTCGGCGATCCGGCGCACCATTTCCAGACGCTGCGACACGCTCGTCGCGTCGCGGACGGTGACCAGGTCCTCGATCTCAAGCGCGGACAGGGTATTGGACACCTCATCCAGCCGAGACTTGTAACGCTCCAGCGTCGACACGGCCTGGTTGGCTCGCGACAGCAGCGAGGCGGAGTTCTCGAGGACATGGCGACGCGAACCGACGTACAAGCTGATGATCTTCATCGACTGCGAGACCGAAATGACGGGGAAGCCGGTTTGCTGCGCTACCCGTTGGGCGGTTCGGTGCCGGGTGCCGGACTCCTCGGTCGGGATGGCCGGATCCGGCATGAGATGGGCGGCGGCCCGGACGATGCGGGTGCCGTCGGTCGACAGCACGACCGCGCCGTCCATCTTGGCCAGTTCCCGCAGACCGGTAGCGGCGAATTCGATGTCGATGGGGAAGCCACCCGTCGACAGCGATTCGACCACTCGGTCATTGCCCAGCACGATCAGCGCGCCGGTGTTCCCCCGCAGGATCCGTTCCAGCCCGTCGCGCAGCGCGGTTCCTGGTGCGACGACGGCGAGTACGGCGCGTAGCGCGTCGTCACGATCGCTGATTGGCACGGGGATTCTCCACGGTTCGAGGTACAGCAGATGGCTGGCCACCCGAAGGGGGCCGAAAGAAGCATAGAAGCTGAGTACAACTGAGAGCGGGATTAACTGGGCTAACCCTTACCTCTGAACTGGGACAGGTAGCTCCAGGCGTCGGCGACGGTGGAGATGTCGACGACATTGAGGCCCTCGATGCGCGTCCAGTCCGAACCGGCCGGGACGAGCGCGGTGCGAAACCCCAGCCTGGCCGCTTCGGACAGCCGGCGTTGCAGGCCGCCGATGCGACGGACGTCGCCGGACAGCGAGACTTCCCCGATCGCGCACAGCGTGCTGGGCAGAGCTCGCTCGGCAACCGCGGAAGCGACGGCCATCAGCACGGCCAGATCGACAGCGGGCTCGGTTATCCGAATGCCCCCGACGCTGGCGGCGTACACATCCAGGGCGGCCATGTTGATCATGGCGTGGCGGGACAGCACCGCGAGCAGCATGTTGACGCGTGACGGGTCCAGGTCGGTCACCGAACGCCGGCCCGAACCGCCGGCGTTGCTGCCGCTGACCAGGGCCTGTACCTCGGACATCAGCGGGCGGCGGCCGGTAACGGTCACCGTCACACAGGTGCCCGGGACGGCAACGTCGCGGCCGCTGATGAAAAGTCCGGAGGGATCGGGGAGTTCGTCGATGCCCTCTTCGTGCATCTCGAAGCAGCCGACCTCGTCGGTGGCGCCGTAACGATTCTTGATGGCGCGCAGCATGCGCAATGACGTATGCCGGTCGCCCTCGAAATACAGCACCACATCAACCAGGTGCTCCAGCATTCGCGGCCCGGCGATGGAACCGTCCTTCGTCACGTGGCCGACCAGCACGGTGGCGATGCCGCGTTGCTTCGCCACCGCGGACAGCGCAGCGGTCACGGCGCGGATCTGGGGGACACCGCCGACCACCCCGTCCACGGACGCCGACGCGATGGTCTGCACGGAATCGACGATGAGCAGGCCCGGCTTGACCGTGTCCAGATGGGACAGGATTGCACCGAGGTCGTTCTCGGCGGCCAGGTAGAACTCCGAATGCACGGTGTGCGTTCGGGCCGCCCGGGCTCGGACTTGGGCCGTGGATTCTTCGCCGGTGACCATCAGGGCCGGGGCGCCCCCGAGGGCCGCGAACTTCTGCGCGACCTCGAGCAACAACGTGGACTTGCCGACGCCCGGTTCGCCGGCCAGCAGCAGGACGGCGCCCGGAACGATGCCCCCACCGAGCACCCGGTCGAACTCGCCGATGCCGATCGATTTCGCGTGGGCGACGGCCGCATCGGGACGGCTGATCGGCTGGGCTGCTTCGCGTGGACTGACCGGAGCGGGCATCGTCAACGCGGCCGCGCGAGCACCGGCCTCAGCCATCGTCCCCCAGGCTTGGCATTCGGGGCAGCGACCCACCCAGCGCACCGACGTCTCGCCGCACTCGGTGCAGGCGAAGCCGCCGGTCGACCGCTTGCCGATGGTGCCTGGTTTCGTCACGTCCAGGACGCTACCGGCGGCGTCCGACACTCCTGGTTACGCAGCGCCGACGCAGCACCGAAGAAGCGCCGGTCGAGCGTTCGGTCAGCTCTCGCCGCTCGGCGAGATGTTCACGGTCGGTGCGCTCGCGCCGCCGCTGGTGAGCCGGGTGGCCAGGTCGACGTTGATGGTGGCGCCGCTGCTGAACCGGAAGGTGACCGGCACGGTCTGGGCCGGGAAGAGCGGCTTGGCCAGCCCGGTCAACACGGCCGACGGACCGACGATGCTGACCCCGACCTGAACGCTGGACTGCCCGGGGATCACGATCGGCACGTCGGCCGGGGTAGACGGGGCGGACGAGCCGGCTGATGCTGTCGGCGAGGCGGACGCCGATTCCGAGCTGCCGGACGAAGGCGAGCCGGACTCGAGCGGGGTCACGTTGACACCCTGGTTGCTGCTCGGCGGCCCGTCCACGCCGATGACGGCCGCGGCGGCGGCGGTGCTGGTCACGGCGACCAGGGAGTCTTGATTGAGGCCGTTGTTGATCAGGGTCAGCTGGAGTTCGGCGTCCGAGCCGGCGGCGTAGTTGGTCGCGCTGGGGGCGGCAATCGCGGCGTCCCGAATGCCGACCAGGCCCGAGTCGGCGTTGACCCCGTCGATGGCCGGCTGCTGGTTGGCGGTCTGGGCGTCCTGCCCGGCTGCGCAACCGCTGAGCGCGACCGCCGCGACAACGGCGACCGGCAGCAGTTTGGCCCGCGCGAAGCGTCGGCGCAGATCGATGGAACGGCGGTGCAGGTCGATACCCACTATGTCGATCCCCACGAGCGGCCTCCCACGTCTGGAATTCAATCGCCGACAGCCTATCGACCTGTACTTGCGAGGTCGGGATTCGGGTCGGCTTCGGCGCGAGATAGAGGCGTCTACCACAGTGCGTCAACCCCTATGAACGTTACGAAATCTCGGCGTGTCGCGCATCCGTGTTACCCTGGTAATACCGAAAGGGGTTGCCTCTATGACGTTCAATGTCGGCGAGACTGTTGTTTATCCGCACCATGGTGCGGCCAAGATCGAGGCAGTCGAGACCCGGATTATCAAGGGCGTCGAGCGGATCTACCTGGTGCTGAAGGTTCAGCAGGGTGATTTGACTGTCCGCGTTCCAGCCGACAATGCAGAGATCGTCGGTGTTCGTGATGTGGTTGGCCAAGAAGGCCTTGACCGGGTGTTCGAGGTACTGCGTGCACCGCACACCGAAGAGCCGACCAACTGGTCTCGACGGTACAAGGCCAACGGCGAGAAACTCGCCTCCGGTGACGTGAACAAAGTGGCCGAGGTCGTACGTGATCTCTGGCGTCGTGAGAAAGACCGTGGCCTGTCCGCCGGAGAGAAGCGGATGCTGGCCAAGGCCCGCCAGATTCTGGTGAGCGAATTGGCTCTGGCTGAAGGCACTAATGAAGACAAAGCGGAACTGGTCCTTGATGAGGTACTGGCCGAGGCCGTCGCCTGAATCGGCGGACGTTCCGAACATAGAGTTCCAAACATAGACACGAAACTACGGTTGGTCGCACGCGGTTGTACGCCGCATGCGATCAACCGTTAGTTTTTGCCTCATGACAATCGGCGCCATCATCGTTGCCGCGGGATCCGGCGAGCGGCTCGGCGCCGGCCGATCCAAGGCGCTGGTGGACCTGCACGGCCGGCCGATTGTGGATTGGTCGCTGAGCACCTTCGCCGACCACCCTGGGGTCGAGGTCATCGTGGTCGTGGCGCCGTCCGACGCCGTCGATGAGCTGACCGCGGGCGCCGCCGGTCGCGCCCTGGTCGTCCCAGGCGGAGCCACTCGTCAGGATTCGGTGCAAGCTGGTTTGTCGGCCCTGCCGGCGCAGGTGAGCCACGTGCTGGTCCACGACGCGGCCCGGCCACTGGTACCACCGGAGGTGATCTCGTCGGTGATCGCGGCCTTGCATGCCGGCCTGGACGCGGTGATCCCAGTGTTGCCGGTGATCGACACGATCAAACGGGTCGATGCCAACGGCGTGGTTCAGGCGACCGTCGACCGAGCCTCGCTGCGGACGGTGCAGACGCCGCAAGGATTTCGGCGCGACGTGCTGGTCGCGGCACACCGTTGCGGGCATGAGCGCGAGCGCAGCACGATCACCGACGATGCCGGCCTGGTCGAAGCGATCGGACGGGTAGTGCAGACCGTCCCGGGCTCCGAGCTCGCCTTCAAGATCACCACGCCGCACGATCTGCAACTCGCGTATCGGCTGGCCGGTCCGTGGGCCTACGGCGCTGAGCCGACTCAGCCGAGGACGGGTGGCCTGAGTTGACCAGCGAGCTGCGGATCGGCATCGGGACGGATGTGCACCCGATCGAGGCCGGCCGCCCGTGTTGGCTGGCCGGCCTGTTCTGGCCGAACGTCGACGGTTGCGCGGGGCACTCCGACGGGGATGTGGTCTGTCATGCGGCCTGCGACGCGCTGCTGTCGGCGGCCGGCCTCGGCGACCTGGGCGCGATGTTCGGGGTGGCCGATCCAGAGCTGGCCGGTGCCTCGGGCGTGCGGTTACTCACCGAGGTGGTGAGCCGGCTGCACGCACACGGCTGGCGGGTCGGCAACGTGGCCATTCAGCTGATCGGCAATCGGCCCAAGCTCAGCCCGCGCCGGATGGACGCCGAAGCCCTGCTCTCGGACGTGGTCGGTGCACCCGTGTCGCTGTCGGCCACCACTACCGACGGTCTGGGGCTGACCGGGCGCGGCGAGGGCATCGCGTCGATCGCCACCGCGCTGATCAGTCGCTGATCGTTGGCGTCCGCTCAGCCCGATAACGCCTGCTCGAGGTCGTCCCAGAGGTCCTCGACGTGTTCGATGCCAACGGCCAGCCGGACCATTTCCGCCGGCGTACCCTGGGCGATCTCGCCCGGGTAGGCGCCGCGCCGCTCCATCAGCGATTCCACTCCGCCCAGGCTGGTGGCGTGCGTGATCAGCCGAACCCGGGCGCACAGCTCGTCGGCTCGCCGGACGGAATCGGTCGTGAACGACAGCAGCGCCCCGTGGTTGCCGAGCAAGCTCGCCACCTGTTTTGCGTTCGGATGCGCGGGATCGCCGAGATAGTGGACGGTGCGGACGGCGGGATGCTCAGCCAGTCGGCCGGCCAGCACGGCCGTGCTGGCACAGGCTCGCTCCAGCCGGACCGACAGCGTGCGCAGGCCCCGCAACGACAGATAGCAATCCAGCCCGCCAGGCAGTGATCCGGCCAGCGTGCGTCGCTGCTTGTACTGCGCGTCCAGCTCCGGATCGGCGGTGCTGAGCAATCCCATGATCAGGTCGCTGTGCCCGGAGATCGCCTTGCTCGCCGAATGCATCACCACGTCGCCACCATGGCGCAGCGGCTGGATGCCCAGGGGCGTGGCCACGGTCGAGTCCACCACCGTCAGCGCACCGACGGACTTGGCGGCCGCGGCCAACACTGGCAGATCCGGCACCTGCAACAAGGGGTTACTGGGCAGCTCCAGCCAGAGCACAGCCGCGGCGGTGTGGTGGCTGGACAGCGCCTGCACCACCGCACGGTCATCCGTGACGTCCACCGGACGTAGTTCGATCCGACCGAGGGCGACCAGCGCATCCAGATAGCTGCGTTGCAGGTTGTAGAAGCTGGTCGGGATGACCACCGCGCTGCCGAGGGGCAGCCAGTCGAGTATCGCGTTGCTGGCCGCCATACCGGCGGAGAACGCCGTGGTCAGGCCACCCTCGAGCGCGCCGATGGTGGCTTCCAGGGCCAGGGTGTTGTCGGTGCCGGATCGGGCGTAGCCGCGCTCGCCGCCGGCATGGGTGGTGGCGCTCAGCGTGATCGGGGTGTTCACCGGCGCGTCGGGGGTCCGGGGCGGCCGGCCACCGGTGACGAGCAGCGATTCGGGGCGCAGCATTTCGGCGTCATCCTCGCCGGGGGTGCTCATGGCGCGAAAGTACCGCAGGCGGCAAGATGCAGGGCATGACCTCACTGCCGGACAAAGCCAAACAACTGCTCGACGCCGCCAACTTCGTCGTGGTCGCAACCAGCAACACCGATGGCTCGCCACAGAGCTCGGTGCTGTGGGCCACCTACGACGGTGATGATGTGCTGTTGTCGACCACTCAAGGCCGCAAGAAAGAGACCAACTGGCTGAACGACCCGCGCACCAGCGTGCTGATCCTGGACCGGGAGGATCCGTACACCTACGTCGAGGTGCGCGGCACGGTGGCGATGACCACCGAGGGTGGTCCGGAGCTGATTGAATCGCTGTCCCAGAAGTACACCGGCGGTCCGTACACCAACGACGAGGGCACCGACAACGTCCGAGTGGTTTGCCGGGTCACCGCGAATCACGTCGTCGGCGGGTAGCGGCATCGATTCTGGCTATTCCGCCGCTGTCCGTAGGATTGCCGGGTGACGCTCAGGTTCTACGACACCGCAACCCGTTCCGTTCGGGACTTCGTCCCGATCGAGGCCGGGCGGGCGTCGGTCTACCTGTGCGGCGCCACGGTGCAATCCGCGCCCCACATCGGCCACCTGCGCTCCGGACTGAATTTCGACATTCTGAACCGGTGGCTGGCCTATCGCGGCTATGCGGTCACCTTTGTCCGCAACGTGACCGACATCGACGACAAGATCATCGCCAAGGCCGCCGAAGCCGGCCGGCCCTGGTGGGCGCACGCGACGATCTACGAGCGCGAGTTCCGCCAGGGCTACGAGATGCTGGGCTGCGCGCCGCCCACCATTGAACCGCGGGCCACCGGCCACATCCCCGAGATGATCGTGCTGATGCAAGAGCTCATTGCCCGCGGGCACGCCTACGACGTCGACGGCGATGTCTACTTCGATGTCAGTTCGTTCGCCGCGTACGGGTCCTTGTCGGGCCAGCGGCCGGATTCCATGCAGCCGGCGGGTGACTCGGTGGGGGACTCGCGGAAACGTGATCCGCGAGATTTCGCCTTGTGGAAAAGCGCAAAGCCGGCCGAGCCGTCCTGGCCGACGCCCTGGGGCGATGGCCGTCCCGGGTGGCATCTGGAGTGCTCGGCGATGGCGGGAAAGTACCTCGGCCCCGCGTTCGACATTCACGGCGGCGGGCTGGACCTGATCTTTCCGCACCATGAGAACGAGCTGGCGCAGTCCGTGTCGGCCGGTGGCGAGTTCGCGCATTACTGGATGCACAACGGTTGGGTCACCCTGGCCGGCGAGAAGATGTCGAAGTCGCTGGGCAACACGGTGCTGATCAGCGAGATGATCAAGCGCTGGCGTCCGGTCGAGCTTCGGTATTACCTCGGTTCGGCGCACTACCGTTCGGCAATCGAATACTCGCCGGGCGCGCTGGCCGACGCGGCCGCGAGTTGGGGACGGGTCGAGCGGGCACTGGAGAACGGCGAGAAACTCGTCGGCGCGGTCGTGCCGTCCGAGGTTCCCATCGACTTCGCCGAGGCAATGGACGACGATCTGTCGGTGCCCGCGGCGCTAGCCGTCCTGCATGGATCGGTTCGCGCGGTCAACATCATCATCGAGCAGTACCAACCGGAAACGGCGGGCCGCCTGCAGGATGAGTTGCGGGCCCTGCTCGGCCAGGTGCACGCCATGGTTTCGGTGCTCGGTCTGGATCTGGTAGCACCGGCGGAGCAGCAGTCCGCCGACTTGACCAACACCATCAATGAACTCGTGGGATTGACCCTGGCCCAGCGCCAGGCCGCCCGCGAACGTAAGGACTTCAAGGCCGCGGATGACATCCGGGATTCGCTGGCCGCGGCGGGCATCGTCGTTGAGGACACTCCGGCTGGGCCGCGATGGCAGATCGGTAAGGGCAACTGATGGCAGGCAATTCCTCCCGCAAGGGTGCGGTACGCAAGCAGAAGAAGGGGGCATCGGGCGGTTCCGGCGGGCAACGAAATCGGGGCCTGGCCGGCAAGGGCCCGACCCCGAAAGCCACGGAACGCAAAGGGCATCCGGCCGCGCGTCGGGCGGCCGCCGCGGATCGCCGGGCGGCCGATTCGCCCCGCCGCCGGGGCGCACCCCGCAATTCCGATGCTCCGGAATTGCTGGTCGGGCGGAACCCGGTCGCCGAGGCCTTGCGGGCTGAGATCCCGGCCAACGCGTTGTACGTGGCCATCGGAATCGAGGCGGACGAGCGCGTCACCGAGTCGATCAAGACGGCCGCCGCCCGTGGCCTGCCGATCCTGGAGGTGAGCCGTAACGAACTGGATCGGCGCACCGGCGGGATCTTGCACCAGGGCCTGGCGTTGCAGGTGCCGGCGTTTCAGTACGACGAGTTACCGGACCTGCTGGATCTGGTCAGCGCCGCCGAGCAGGACTCGACCGTGCCGTTGCTGGTCGCGCTCGACGGGGTCACCGATCCGCGTAACCTCGGGGCGATCATCCGGTCCGCGGTGGCATTCGGTGCGCAGGGCGTCATCCTGCCGACCCGCCGCTCGGCCAGCGTCACGGCCACGACCTGGCGTACGTCGGCCGGCACCGCCGCGCGGATGCCGATTGCCCAGGTGAACAACCTCGTTCGTGCCCTGAAGGACTGCAAGAAGATCGGCATGCAGGTGGTCGGTCTGGACGCCGACGGTGACACCAATATCGATGAGCTGCCGTTCGCCGACCAGCCACTGGTGATCGTGGTCGGTTCAGAGGGCCGGGGCCTTTCGCGGCTGGCCGGCGAGACGTGTGACGCGACGTTGTCGATCCCGATGGCCGGCCCGGCTGAATCATTGAACGCCTCGGTGGCGCTGGCCGTCACGTTGGCCGAGGTCGCCCGGCTACGCCGGCTGCTTTGACGCACTGATCTCGGAAAAGCCCGGCACCGTCGGTGGCCGGTGCCGGGCGATGGCGGAGGAGTTAGTCGCCCAGCCGCTCGCCGGTGTCGGCGTTGAACGCGTGGGTCTCGTCGGTCCGGACCTCGAGCGTGATGTCGGTTCCGATCTTCGGCGGCACCCGGCCGTCGAAGCGAACCGTGAACGGCTTGTGCCCTTCGCCGCCCTCGACATCGTGCACTTGGGCCCCGGGCAGCTCGCCGTAGACGAACGCGTCGGCGCCGAGTTCCTCGACCAGACTGGCCGTGAGCCGCAGTCCTTCGCCGCTCTCGGAGGCGTGGAACGATTCCGGCCGGACGCCGAGGATGATTTCTTTCAGGCCGCCGGCCCGTACCGCCGCCGCGACATCCGGCTTCAGCGGGACCACGATGTTGCCGAGCTGGGCACCCTCGTCCGTCACCGGCGCCTTGACCAGGTTCATGGCTGGTGAGCCGATGAAGCCGGCGACGAAGGCGTTGCCCGGTCGGTCGTACAGGTTGCGCGGCGTGTCCACCTGTTGCAGAACGCCGTCCTTGAGCACCGCCACCCGGTCGCCCATGGTCATCGCCTCGACCTGATCGTGCGTGACGTAGATCGTGGTTGTCCCGAGCCGGGCCTGCAATGCGGCAATGTTGGCTCGGGTCTCGACGCGAAGCTTGGCGTCCAGGTTGGACAGCGGCTCGTCCATCAGGAAGACGCTGGGTTCCCGCACGATTGCGCGTCCCATCGCCACCCGCTGCCGCTGGCCGCCGGACAGCGCCTTGGGCTTGCGATCGAGATAGGGCTCGAGGTCGAGCATCTTGGCCGCGGCGAGCACCTTGGCGGCCCGGTCCTCTTTCGAAACCCCTTTCAATTTAAGGGCAAAGCCCATGTTCTCGGCGACGGACATGTGTGGGTACAGCGCGTAGTTCTGGAAGACCATCGCGATGTCACGGTCCTTGGGCGGCTTGCGGGATACGTCCGTCCCGCCGATCCGGATTTCGCCCAGGTCGACGTCCTCGAGCCCGGCGAGCATCCGCAGCGCGGTTGACTTGCCCGAGCCGGATGGGCCGACCAACACCACGAATTCGCCGTCAGCGACTTCGAGGTTCAGCCGGTTGACGGCTGGGATGGGATTGCCTGGATAGAGACGTGTGGCCTCGACGAACTCAACTTCGGCCATGCCGGTTCCCTTCGGTGAGTGGTGACCGCACCGGGTACGGGCCGACGATCCGGCCTCACGGCATTCCGGGCACGGGATGGTGGTCCGTCTCCACCGATTGCAGACGGCACCCCGGCCGGCGTAGCGGTCTGGATGGCCTATTCGACTCCCTGGTCAGTTAGGAGTCAAGAAACCGTGGGGGATATGTACCTTTAGGAGCTAATCGGTGCGGCCGGTCTTCACCCAAAACCGCAGTATCCCTGCCCGTTCGTCCACATATCGGCCACCGTTGTGCTCGATGATCTTGCGGGATCCGACGTTATCGACGGCGCAGGTGATCAATACCTCGGGCAAACCTAGGGCCGCGGCGAGCGGCAGCGCTTCGGCCAGCATTCTGGTGCCGTGGCCGCGCCGGCGGGCTGCTGGTGCAATGTCGTAGCCGATGTGACCCGCGGTGTGCAGGACGGGTGGGATCGACTCGTGCCGGATCCGGAGCGAGCCGAGATAATCGGTGCCTTCGACGTACCAATAGGTGCTCGTCCAGGTCCAGCCGTCCGCGCGTGCGGAGGCGGGTGACCCGTCGGCCCGGGTGGCGGCCACGAACGAGGCGAAGCCGATCTCGTCGTCCCAGGTGCGGCCGAAGGTGCGTAGTTGGCGGCCGAGCGCGCTGTCGTCCTCGGCGCTGCCGCGGCCCTCGTTGACGAAATCGTCCATCGCGCTCAGGAACGAGAGACGGACGCTCGAACTCGGTTCGATCAGGTTTGCCATGTGACCATCCTGGTCACTGAGCGCGCCCGGGTCGAGCTGATTTCGGCCCGACTACCGTAGGCAAGGATGGCCAGCGACCAGTCCGATAGTCGACCGGCCGCGACCCCGACACTCGCGGCGGTCGCGGCCGCGGTCGGTGTGTCCAGGACCACGGTGTCCAACGCCTACAACCGGCCCGATCAGCTGTCCGCGGACCTGCGAGATCGGATCCTGTCCGCGGCTCACGAGCTGGGCTACGCCGGCCCAGATCCAGTGGCCCGTTCGCTGCGCACCCGGCAGGCCGACGCGGTTGGGCTGATCTTCTCCGAAGGCCTCGGTTACGCCTTTCGTGATCCGGGCGCGGTGGAGTTCCTGCATGGTCTGGGCGAGGCCTGCACCGAGCACGGTCGATCGCTGCTGGTGATACCGGCCTCGCCCGGCGCCGCGCACGCCGAGACGGTGCTGCGTGCGGCCGTCGACGGCTTCGTGATCTCCTCGATGCCAGCGGGCGACCCGCACGTGGACGCCGCGTTGTCCCGTCCGCAACCCGTGGTGATCGTCGACTCGCCGCGTTCGGTGGACGGCGTCGATTTCGTCGGCATCGACGATCGGGCCGGCTTCGCGATGCTCGCGGCCCACGTCCTCAGCCTGGGACATCGCTCGATCGGCATCGTCGCGGTCCGGCGTGGCGAAGAGGTGCCGCCGTCTGAGACTCCGCAACCGTTGCTGCCGCGGCTGGACGTCGGGCAGTCGCCGCATCCGGTGCGACAACAGCGGCTACTGGGACTCGTCGACGCCGCCGAACGGGCCGGCGTCTCGCTGCGGGATGCCGTGATCGTCGAACGTCGACGGCACAGCCGGGAAGAGGCCGCACTGGGGGCGGCGGCGCTGCTGGACGCCCGCCCGGACATCACGGCGATCATGGCGACCTCGGACATCATGGCCTTCGGCGTGCTCGACGAGCTGGCTGCCCGCGCTGTGCGGCCGGGCCTCGACGTCACCGTGACCGGGTTCGACGACGTGCCCGAGGCCGCCGTGGCCGGGCTGACCACCGTCCGCCAGCCGCTGGAGGCCAAGGGCCGGGCGGCCATCGAATGCCTGCTCGATGATCGTCCGCGAGCGGCTGGGCGCCAGGCCCGCCGGGTGATCCTTCCGGTCGAGCTGGTGATCCGCGCCAGTTCCGGCCCGGTGCCCGGCTGATATCAGCTGATTCGAAATCCCAGCTGCCCGGCTGATCGCGGTTCGGAATCAGCGGGGCGAGACCTCGCCCCGCAGGTAGGCCACCTCGCGGGTGATGGCCGCCATGATCTCGTCCGCCGCGCCCCGCAGCTCGTTGTGCATCGCGCCGCCGCCGGCGGTGTGTTCGGCCGCGGCCTGGCGGAACCGATCCAGGTCTACCGGTCGTCCGACCGAAGCCTCATGACGCTTGCGCGGGAACGGGCGGAACTTGCCGCCGAGCGCCAGCGTGCGGTGGGCGCCCCACTGACCGATCGGGATGACCGGTACGCCCGGGCTGGCCAGCGCGATCCGGGCCACCCCGGTCTTGGCCGCCATCGGCCAGGTGTCCGGGTCGCGGGTGATGCGGCCCTCGGGATAGATGATCACGCACTCGCCCCGCTGCAAGGCGGCGATGGCGTCCCGTACCGAGTCGGCGGCGTTGGCCTCGCCACGATGGACGGGGATCTGGCCGGCGCCCCGCATGGCCCATCCGATCAGCGGCCAGGTGAAAACGCCGCTGTTGACCAGGAACCGTGGAATCCGGCCTGATTCCCAGACCATCTTCGCCGTCGTTGCCGTGTCGGCCATGCTGATGTGATTGACGACCAGCAGCACCCCGCCGCGGGCCGGGATGCGGTCGAGGTTGTGCCACCTGATGCGGAAGAACAAGGTGTCCAGGGGCAGGATGATCATTACCCAGAGCCGAATCCAGAATCCGGCCTTCGGACGGTGCAGGCGGGTCACGCCGGCTGCAACTCTCGTTTGGCCCGCGACCGGCCGAGGACCTGCGAGCCGATCCACATGATCAACCCGGCGAGCGGGCAGGCCGCGCCGAAGTAGGCCGCGCCAGCCCAGCCGTGCGACTCGTACAGGGCGCCCGAGATCGCCGAGGCGGCCGCACCGCCCAGGAAGACCGAGGTCATGAACACCGTGTTGACCCGGGCTCGGGCCGCCGGACGCAGCTGGTAGATCTCTTTCTGGCTAAACACCTGGTGCGACTGGACGGCGAGATCGAGGAACACCGCGCCGGCGCCCAAGATGATCAGATTGGCGTGCCCCAGGGCCGTGACCAGCATCGAGATCGACGCCAGCGCGAGGGCCACGCCGCTGCCGATCCGGCTCAGCCCGCGGTCGGCGAGCTTGCCGGCAATCGGCGCCGCGGCCGCGCCGGCCGCTCCGACGAGCGCGAACACGCCGATCTCGGCTTGGGACAGATGGTGTTCCCGGATCAACTCGTAACCGATCGAGGTCCAGAAGCTGGTGAACGCGCCGAACATCATGGCCTGCGCGAAAGCCCGCCGACGGACGGCGGGTTCGTGCCGGGCGATCTCGCCGACCGAGGCCATCAGGCTGCGGTAGCCGTCGGTGTGATCCGGTTGCCGGCTGGGCAACATCTTGGCCAGCACCGCCGCCATCACCAGCATCAGACCGGCGGACGCGAAGAAGATGCTGTGCCAGCCCCACAGCGCGGCCAGGAAGCTGGACACCGTGCGCGCGAGCAGGATGCCGAGCAGCAGACCACTCATCACCCGTCCGACCAGGTAGCCGCGCTGCTGCTCGTTCGGAGCCAGATGGGCCGCGAACGGGATCAGGATCTGGGCCACCACGGAGCTGAGCCCGACCAACACCATGCAGGCGAGGAAGAAGCCCAGGTTCGGGGCCAGCGCGGCTGCGGTCAGGGCGACCGCGGTGACCAGGACGGTGCGATAGGCCAGCGTCCGATTCTCGAGCAGGTCGCCCAGCGGCATGACGAAGAACATTCCCACCGCGTAGCCGAGCTGGGTCACCGTGATGATGATCGAGGCATGACTGTCGGTGGTGTGGAACGTCCGCGCGATCGGGTCGAGCAGCGGTTGGGCGTAGTACAGATTGGCGACGGATGCGCCGCAGGCGACGGCCAGGACGAAGGTGAGCAAGCCCAGGTTGCGTATCGGCTGATCAGCTTCGTGCGCGGTGCTGTCCACCGGCTACCCCTTGGTTGTCTCGGTTGGTTGTCTCGGTTGGTTGTCTCGGTTCGGCGGGTCTGGTCCCTCAACTCAACCAGCCCGGCTGGTCGATGTTTCCTGAATGTGGCGGTCCGCACGAGCCCAGGGAAAGCGAACCCCGGCATTATCTTGCGAGCCCCAGCCGTATTATCGAGGCTCCGCCTCCGTAGCTCAGTGGTAGAGCACTCGCCTTGTAAGCGAGCGGCCGTCGTTTCGATCACGACCGGGGGCTCGCTTCTCAGGGCTTGCTGATGATCAGGACGCTCAGTTTGTGGGCGGCTTGAGGCAGCAGTTCCATTCTGGGTGCCGGTCGTGGCGGTGTAAGACGGCCGGTGTCGCTAGCTAGAGTTTCGCCTACGTCTCAGTGAGGTAATTCGGGCGTAGAGATGAGACCAGTGCGATCCAAGAGACGATGAGGTCCGCCCAACGAGAAGGTCAGAGGTCCAACCGGCCGGGCTCCGAAGCCTCGTGCTGGGAACGATGCTGCCGGTGGATTGGGAGCAGAGGCTCATCGTCGATGAACGAGTGATCGGCAGGACGTACACGTAGGTCCCGCCGAACGCTCCGTCGCAGATCGCCGGCGCTCTTGCTGTTGCGGCGGCTGCTGAGCCGCTGGAGGCGCACAGGGTTTTGCCCTTCATCCGGACCGACACCGCGAGTTCTCCCGCATCGGTCGTCGAATCGATCGCTTTCGCATACACGGTGGCTCCCGATCCCGAACCCAGATTGCTATAACCGGGCGGCGTCGACGCGCCGGAACAGGCCGCCAGCGATACGGCGCTGGTAACGATGACGGCTGCGGCGCAGCGTCTAACAGACACGAGCGCTCTTGCCAGGTTGACTGGCCGAGGGCCATTGGCTGCTGGACGATGAAGTAGAGATCCGAATCGAGTAGATCCCGATGCTCATGCCTGACACGCGCGTTGAACTCCAGGTGTGCTGGTATTTGGAGAAGCCGTAAACCGTCTTGCACTGGCCCGTGCCCTTGAACGATACGACTTCCTGGCCGCTACGGACGTTCGAGTGCAGTGCGCACGAACGTATCCCTGAGTAGTAGCAGTCCCCTCGATCTTGGAAGATGAAACCTGCCCCGGTGCTGCTTGCTCCGCTAGCGTCGATATCACCACGGGCGAATCGCATAATCCAGCGAAAATTTACGAATCGGGCGCAGCTTCTAGCAACCACAAGTGCCCATCGCCTTCACCATTGTGCTTGGCGCGATTCGGTATCAAAATCGACTCGACCCCGCTCGTCGTTGACTGGAGAGCGTAGCGACTTGCGCTGTCCGCTACATTCACTGTTCCGGCGGAAGGGTTGATTCGTGGCGATCCTGGTCAAAGTGCCGCTGGACGACGGCGATTACGTCGTCGTCGAAGCCGACCGTTCCGACGTCAAGGGCGGCACCACGCTGGCCGCGACACCGGGCCAGACCGTCGCGCAGGCCTCGCGCACCTTGGCCGCTTCGCTCGACGATTTGCAACCGATGCTTCGGACGATCAAGCAGAAGCTGGCCGCCGCCGGCCCCGACGAGTTCAACGTGCAGTTCGGCGTCAAACTCGGCGGCGAAACCGGCATCATCATTGCCAAGGGATCGGCCGAGGTGAACCTGACCATCTCAATGTCGTGGCGCGGTCAGCCGGCACCCGCGGCCGACGGAACGTCCTGACCGATGTCCGGCGACACGCCGGCTCGCGAGACGAGCGAGGTCCGGATCAGGCGGCGGGACGGCGAGACCGCCGGCGTCGGTGTGCTGATCGCCGACACTGAAGTACTCACCTGTGCCCACGTGATCAATTCTGCGCTGCTGGGGTCGGACAATCTGCGCTCCCAAGACCCGCCTTCGGGTGAGCAAGAGGTGATCATCGAATTCCTGAACCTACCCGGGCTGCCCATTCGGATCGGCAAGGTCGAGGCGTGGCTGCCGCCGAGCGAACAAGACGGTCGTTTCGACGGTGATGTCGCCGGTTTGCGGCTGAACGAGCCGGCGCCGGTCGCTGCCCTCCGCGCCACCTTTGCCAAGACGCCGGCCGAGCATGGTGCGCGGCTGCGGGTCTTCGGGTTCCCCACCGGCGAGGACTATCGCGAACACGGACTCCATGTGCTGGTCGAGGTGAAAGGCCAGCTCGGACCGGTCCAACAGATTGACACGGTGTCCACCGAGGCGATTCCGGCCCAGCCCGGATTCAGCGGGGCGCCGGTCTGGGACGACGATGCCCAACTGGTCACCGGACTGCTGACCGGCACCGCCTTCCTGGACCAGCGTGGCCGCGACGCTTACCTGATCCCGCCGGACACCGTTGCGTCGGCTTGGGAGGACGCGCTCGGTTACATCAAGCGCCGCGACAATCCTTATCGCGGCCTGCAGCCGTTCACCGAAAGCGATGCCGAGCAGTTCTTCGGCCGGGAAGCCGAGGCGGAACGGCTCGCTCAACTGCTGCTCGAGCACGGCACGGTGACCGTGATCGGTCCGTCCGGCGTGGGTAAGTCGTCGCTGGTTCGGGCCGGGCTGGTCGCCGAACTCGATCGGCTGCAACTTGACGACGTCGATAGCTGGACGGTGGTGATCTTCCGTCCCGGCACGGATCCGTGGATGTCGCTGGCGCGGGAACTCACCCTGGTCACCGATTCGCAAGGCCGGGCGCTGACCGAGGGCGTCGGTGCGACCGAACAGCGGCTGCATGTCGACGGGATCACACCGATCGCCCGGGAACTGGCCGCCGACCGCCGACCGTTGCTGCTGATTGCCGATCAGTTCGAGGAGCTTTTCACCAACCCGGCCCGGCCACCCGATCCGGCACTGCTCAACCTGTTGGTGCCGCCGGTCGAGGCGCCGCTGACCAAGATCGTGATCACGATCCGCACCGACGTGCGCGACGCCTGGTCGGACGGCACCGGCCGCGTTCCCTTGCCGCCACAGAGCGTGTTCGAGGTGCTTCCGCTCGGGGCCGAGCAGCGTCGCCGCGCCGTCGAGGAACCGGCCAAAGCGAACGGGGTCGCCTTCGAACCCGGCCTGATCAGCAAGATCGTGCAACAGACCACGGACGATTCGCTGCCGCTGCTGCAGTTCGTCCTCAGTGCCTTGTGGACGACCCAACGCAAGGCCACCTTGACCCACGAGCGTTATGACGAATTGGGCGGGGTCACCGGCTTCCTGGACCAGTTCGCCGAAGAGCAGGCCGCGCGGCTCCGACTCGAATCGGCTGACGTTCTCGATGAGACGCTGCTGCGGTTGGTGACGGCTGGCCGCAGCACGAACAACACCCGGCTGCTGATGCGAGCTCGCGTTCCCAAGTCGACCACCAGGCCGAAGCAATGGCAGGTGCTGGAGCAGCTTGCTCGGGCCCGCTTGGTCAACATCGTCACGACGGTGGGAGAGGAGCCGGCCGCCGAACTGGCGCACGAACGCTTGATCACCGCGTGGCGACGGCTGCACGAACTGAGCGAAGCACACGCTGACTTTCTCGACTGGCTCGGCTGGATCAACGGCCGAGCCGCCCTCGACGACGATCCGCTTTCCGAGGGTGGGATAGCGGAGGCGCGTAAGTGGCTGGAGCAAGCGCCGAGCGCGATTCCCGTGAAAATAAAGCAATTCGTGGCCCGGAGCGAGGCGGTGATCGCCGAGCGGGTCAGCAAGCTCGAAGCCGCGCTCAACGATGCCCGCGCGTTCCGGTTGGCTGCTGACGCCGAGCTGGTGCTGCGTTCGACGCGCGTCCGGACGACCATCGCGCTGGCCCTGGCGATCGAGTCGCTGCTCGTCAAACCGACGGCGCAGGGCTACGGCGCCCTCCGCCGGGCGCTGTCCGCGCACCGGCCGACGATTGCCGAGTTGCAGCATGCCCGGCCGGTGTGGAAGCTGGCGCTTTCCCCTGACCGCGCAACGATTGCGACCGCCAGCGGGGACGGGCTGCTGCGGCTTTTCGACGTCGAGACCGGTGCCGAGAAGCGTCGATTTCAACACGGCCATGAGGTCGTCCACCTGGCGTTCAGCGGGGACGGCAGCCGGTTGGCCACCGCGAGCGTCGACCGGAGCACGCGGGTTTTCGATGCGAGCGCGCTCGGCATCCCGGTGGCTGAGTTTCAGCACGACCGGCCCGTCACCTCAGTGGCGTTGTCCTTCGACGGTCAGCGGGTGGCCTCCGGGGGCCGGGACAACCGCTGCGCGGTGCTCGATATCCCAACTGGCACGCTGCATTCGCTCGAGCACGGGGGTGTGGTCAACGCGGTGGCTTTCGCGCCGGACGGGGATCTGCTGATGACCGCCTGCCAGGACGGCATGGCCCGATTGTTCGACGCCGGTAGCGGAAGTTTGCTCAACACTGTGGCGCATGGCCAACCTGTCCGCGACGTCGCCGTCAGCCCGGACGGGCGCTACGCGGCCACCGCGGGCGAGGACGGGTTGGCCTGCGTCCTGGATCTCCTCGACCTCGCCGCCCAGCAGATCGTGCACCGCCTGGAACACGAAGGCCCGGTGCTGGCGGTGGCCTTCGACTGCGACGGCAAGACGCTGGCCACGGCCAGCATGGACGGCGCCGCGCGCGTGTACGACGTCGTCAGTGGCGCGCTCGAATGCCGGCTGCCGTGCGAGTTTCCGGTGCGGTCATTGAGTTTCGGTGGCACCAGCACCCGGCTTGCGACCGGCTGCGACGATGGTTCGGTCCGGGTCCATGACACCGAGACGGGCCGGGTGCTGATCCGCTTCGACCACGAGGCGGCGGTGCTGTCGGTTGCGATGGATTTCGACGGTGCCCGGCTGGCCGTCGCGACCGCCGACAATCGGACGGTGCTGTACGGCACGGAGCCGGTCGGCGCCGAGTCGCAACGGCTCGACCACGCGACCGCTGTGAGCAGCGTGAGCATCCGGGCCGACGGGTGGATAGCGGTGGCCGAATACAGCGGCCGGGCGGCGCTGTTCAATCCGGTCGACCAGGTGTGGTCGCCGCCGCTCACTCACGACGCGCCGGTCACCGGTCTCTCGATGTCCTGTGATGGATTGCTGCTGGCGACGGCGTGCGAGGACGGGCTGGTACGGCTGTGGCGTACCGCCGAGCCGCTGGAGAATCCGCGGTTGATCAGCTCGCATCACGGGCCGGTGCTGGCGGTGAGCCTGAGCGCCGACGGCTCGCTCGTCGCCACCGGCGGTCTGGACTGTCGGGTGAAGGTGGTTAGTACCGACGATCACCGAACGGTGTTGCAGTACGCCCACCGCGGCGCGGTCCGGGCGGTGGCGATGCACGGCGGATCCGGCCTGGTGGTCAGCGGCGGGGCGGATCAGCAGCTGATCTGCTCCGATCTGCAGACGCAACGGCCGGTCCGGGTGTTCAGCTGTCCGGCCGCGATCACGTCCGTCCACATTTCGGCAGACGCTCGCTTGGTCGCCTGCGGAGCCGAGGACAGCGCGGCCCGGATCTTCGACGTCGGGACGGGTCGGCTGGTGGCGCGGCTGGAGCACGACGCCCGGGTGAGCTGTGTTTCCTTTGCCCCGGACGGGATGCGGGTGGCCAGCGGCAGCGACGATCACACCGCCTGCCTGTTCGAGACGGCGACCGGTGAGCTGTTGTCTCAGTTCGAATTCGACGGCCCGGTGACCGGGGTCAGTTTCAGTGCCGACGGGGCGACGCTGGCGGTCAGCAGCGTCGATGGCTCCGTCCGACTGTTTGAGACGGGGTGCGCGCCGTTGGTCGAACGGGCCATTGCCGCCCTGCCCCGGCCGCTCACCCGCGACGAGCTGCGCCGCTTCGGCGCGCAGGACGACATTCGCCACGTCAGCAAGTGGAACGACCGAACCCTGCGTGAGAGTAGGACGACACCGTGACCTATCAGTACTCAGACGACGGCCGGGACAGCCGACGCGACGACGTGATCCTGGACCCGCCGCCCTATGTCTTGACCCGGCACGGTGCGGCCGTGCTCGACCCCGCGGTGGCGTTGCGACTGCCCGGTCAGGACAACGTCCGCGCGACGGTCTACGCCCGATCCAGACTGCTCATCCGGGCCGAGCTGTGCACGGAGGAGACCCTGGCGGCGGTATCCGAGGCCGCCGAACGAATCGGTACGACGGCACGGGTCGACCTCGATCACCGCGCCGAGATGCATGATGCGGCCGGCCGGGCCGGCGTCGACGACGTCGCGGAGCGAGTGCTGGCGCTGCGGATCCTGCTCGAACCGCCGGCTGATCGTTCTTACGTACCGGCGGACGCGTGGAGTGTGTTGCAGACCTTTCGCGAGCTGCTCGGTCCTGGGCATCCGGCGGCGACCGCGCTGACCTTGGATCACCTGCTGACCGCGAGCGCGCTGAGCAGCCGGCCACCGTGGGGAGACCCTTCGCTGACGACGGGATATCCGCCACCACCCGGTCCGAGTTACCCCACGAGCGCCGGCTCTGGTTTCGCGGGCTCTGGTTTCGCGGGCTCTGGTTTCGCGGGCGCTGGTTTTGCGGGCGCTGGTTTCGCGGGCGCGTCGGAATACGGTTCGCCGGGCGTCGGCCCGCGGATGCCGGTGAACTGGTTCGGACGTCCCCCGGTCCGCGCACTCGATTACGAGCTATCGTCGCGGCGGCCGGTGGTCGTGTTGCTGGACAGCGGCGTCGGAGTGCATCCGTGGCTGCCCGCCGACGTCGTTCAGCGCTATTCGGCGTTGGGTCAGCTGTCGGCCAGCATGGACGAGGACGACCGCAACGCCGCCGAACTCATCGATCCGCTCGAGGGTTCTGGCAGCTCCGACGCGGGGCACGGCACTTTCATTGCGGGGTTGATCCGGCAAACGTGCCCGGACGCGAACCTGCTGTCGGTGCGGGTCATGCACGGCGACGGAGCGGTGTCCGAGAGCGACCTCACCGATGCACTCACCCTGCTGTTGTTCCGCCAGCACGAGGCGATTCGGCAGGGACGCCCGGATCGACTGGTCGACGTGATCACCCTGGCCTGCGGCTACTACCCCGAGCTGCCCGATGATCCACAGTGGGACTCCGCGCTCACGACGACGTTGCGTGAGTTGGGCTCGCTGGGCGTCACCGTGGTGACTTCGGCCGGCAACGATGCCAGCAACCGGCCGCTGTACCCCGCGATGCTCGCCCCGGGTGGTGCGTCGAGGACCGAGCCGGATGCGGTGCCGCTGGTCTGTGTCGGTGCGCTGAATCCGGACGGGAACACGGTGGCGCTGTTCAGCAACACCGGATCCTGGGTGAGCGCGCATCGACCTGGTGCGGCCTGTGTAAGCACCATGCCGGTGACCTTCGATGCGTCGTTGCTGCCGATGGCCACGGTGCTGGAATCAAGCGAGGCGATCAGGGCGACCATCGACCCGGACAATTTTGCCGGGGGCTTTGCCACCTGGAGCGGAACCTCGTTCGCCGCCGCGGTGCTTGCCGGTGAGGTAGCTCAGTCCTTGCTCGAGACGGGTGGTCTGGACGCCACCGTAGACCCGGCGGCCGCGGTAGCCATCGCGTGGCGCGCGGTCGAAGACCAGACCGGGCTGGCGCGCCCTTATTGATCCACGGCGCTATTGATCCATACCGTTGCTGATCCACGGCGTTGCTGATCCATACCGTTGCTGATCCACGGCGTTGCTGATCCATACCGTTGCTGATCCACGGCGTTGGTGATCCACGGCGTTGGTGAGGCCCGGCGTTGCTGATCCGCGGCGCTATTGATCCATACCGTTGCTGATCCACGGCGTTGGTGAGGCCCAGTCTCGGTGAGCCGCCTTGTTCACACGCGGCCTTGGTGAGCCGACTTGGTGAGCCGCCTTGTTCAGGCGCCGGCCTCTGGGGCCACTTGGCGAGCGCCGCCTACGATGGCTGGATGTCGCCGGTCGTCCCGCTGTCCCCAGCACCCCGGATCGGGGTGACGGCGTACCGCGAAACGGCTCGATGGGGCGTGTGGGACGACTTCGCCGATTTGTTGCCGTCCAGTTACGCGAGGGCGATTTCCGCTGCCGGCGGCGCGGCGATGTTGTTGCCGCCGGGATCGGACGAACAGATCGCACCGGTTTTGGACGGCATCCACGGCCTGATCCTCGCTGGCGGGCCGGACGTCGACCCCGCCCGATACGGCGCGGACCGTCAGTCCGAAACGGGCGAGCCCCGTACTGAGCGGGATTCGTGGGAGCTGGCGCTCGCCCTAGCGGCGCTCGATCGCGACCTTCCGTTGCTGGCCATCTGCCGGGGCATGCAAATTCTGAACGTGGCGCTCGGCGGAACATTGATCCAGCACCTGCCCGACGTGGTCGGACACGACGAGCACCGGGCCGAGATCGCCGTGCACGGTCATCACGAGGTCCGGCTGGAACCGGACGGGCGGCTCGGTGCGCTGCTGGGCTCGGAGCTTGAGGTGGCGACCTATCACCACCAGGCGCTCGATCGGCTTGGCGCGGGCTTGGTGGCTACCGGCTGGGCGCACGACAAGATCATCGAGGCGGTCGAACACCCCGCTTCGACCTGGGCTTTCGGCGTGCAATGGCACCCGGAAGTCTTCAACGGCGAGGCGTTGTTCGGTGCTTTCATCCATGCCGGCAAGGCTTATCGCGATCGCTGAGTCGGGCAGTAGTAGTCGCCGGACGGTCAGTCGGGTAGCAGTGGGACGGTCAGGCCGGGATCGCGGTGCAGTAACACCGCGCGAGTAACGGCAGCGGAGTCGAACTTGTCCCGGATGCTGTCCATGGCCGTGTCCAATTCACTTGGGCCTGTAGTGGGAAACGGCAGCTCGAGTTGGATGGCGTCGTCATTGTCGAGGTTGGTCAGTGATACCCCGATCAGGGTCAGGCCGGCCTGCGCGATCATCGGCTCGGCGGCGCCGAGCAGGATGCGTGCGGCCAGCAGGATGGTGGCGGTGTTGTCGGTCGGCGAGGACAGTGTGTGCGACCGGGTCGCGCGGCTGAAGTCGTCGAATCGGAATCGCAGTACCACCGTGCGGCACACTCGGTGAGCCGCACGCAGTCTTCGGGTGACACGATCCAGCAGGCCGACCAAGGTCGCGTCGATTTCGGCCCGCGGAAGCCGTCGGCTGCCCAGGGCGCGCTGCGCTCCCATCGAGTGACGCCGGCGTCCGACCTGGACCGGCCGCGGATCGTAGTTGTGGGACAACGCGTGCAGGTGTCGGCCAGAGGCCGGGCCGAGCATGGCGATGAGGGTCCTGGGTTCCAGGACGGCCACGTCACCGACCGTGAAGACACCGCGGTCGCGTAACTTCGCCGCGGTGATCCGTCCGACGCCCCATAGACGCTCGACCGGCAGCGGGTACAAGAAGTCGAGCTCGGCGTCCGGTGGCACCGAGAGCAGGCCGTCGGGCTTGGCTACCCCGCTCGCCACTTTGGCTAGAAATTTCGTGCGCGCCACACCGACGGTGATCGCCAGGCCGACCTGCTCGCGGACGGCCCGGCGTAGCCGCTCGGCGATCTCGAGGGGCGTGCCCGAGATCTTGGCGAGGCCACCGACGTCGAGAAATGCCTCGTCGATCGAGATTCCTTCGACCAGCGGAGTCGTATCGGCGAACACGGCGAAAACCGCTTTGCTGGCGGCCGAATACGCGGACATCCGTGGCGGTACCACGATTGCCTGCGGGCAGAGCTGCCGCGCTTGCCGACCGCCCATCGCGGTCTTGACGCCGAAGGCCTTCGCCTCATAGCTGGCCGCGAGCACGACCCCGCCGCCGACGATGACCGGCCGGCCGCGGAGCGCAGGGTTGTCGCGCTGCTCGACCGACGCGTAGAAAGCGTCCAGGTCGGCGTGCAGGATGTGGCCAGTACCCGACATGACCGAATGCTCTGAACCATCGTGTGTTGAACCATCGTGTGTTGAACCAGCGTGTGTTGAACCAGCGTGTTTTGAACCAGCGTGCGTTGCTCCGGCGTCCGACAGGTCGCTGGTCACTGGTTGTGGGTCGCTAACGGTGACTGTTCGTCGTTGCGGCCGTGGCTTTCGTGTGCGTGATTCGCTGTCCCCATCCGTTCGCATCCCTAGAACGGTGGGTAGCTGGGGTCGCGACGGTTTCTCAATATCCGCTGGCGTTCGGTGTGTTCGGCGTGCAGCTCGCGGTTGGCTTGGTGCACCGGGGCACGGTCGCCGGTGCGTCGGGCGGTGGAGCGCGCGAGTCGTTTTCCGAGGCGGAGTTCGGTGATCCGCTTGATGTACTGGGCGTCTTGCATTTGGCGTAGCTGCTCATCGCTCAGGGTTGGGCGCACCGTGAAACGAGACGAGGCAGTCGGCGATGGGAGCTGGAGCTGATGGATGGCGTGCGCCCGGTCTTGGTGATCATGGGACTCGGTCGGGCCGTTCACAACGACGCTTTCCTGAGTCCCGGTCTCCACAACGCGACTATCCGCAGTAGCGATGGCCTGAATCGCGCTGTCAGCGATTCCGGTGTCGTGAGTCTCCGTGCCAGCCGCACCCGCGTCGTGAGTGCCCGTGTCAGCCGCACCCGCGTCGTGAGTGCCCGTGTCAGCCGCGCCCGCGTCGTGAGTGGCCGTGTCAGCCACACCCGCGTCGTGAGTGCCCGTGTCAGCCACACCCGCGTCGTGAGTGGCCGTATCGGTGTCGTCAAGTGAGCGGTTGGGGAGGCCGTCGCTTGGGTTACCTCGATTGTGTCGGTCGGCCGGTGGCGTGGTGGCTGTGGCTTCGCTATTGCTGCGTGGTCGAACGGTTCGGTGGGGTGGATAACTTGTGTACTCGCGACCACCAGGCAAGGTCCAAGTGTGCGAGTCATCGGGGTTGATGCGGTAATCCCAGATCTTTTTCGTTTTGCCTTGGTGGTGCCGCTTGCAGCCCAGTGCCGTGTTCGTGCGACACGTGTGCCCGCCGTTGTCGAAAGGCTTCTGGTGGTCGACTTCGCAGCGGTATCCGGGCTGTTGGCAGCTGGGGTAGATGCAGACCTGGTCGCGCGCCTGGATGAAGTCGGTGAGCGCGCGCGGCGGCCGATACGTGGTACGGCCGTAGTCCAGCAAGGCCCCGGTGTCGGCATCGGTGAGTAGCCGCCGCCAGGTGCCGGTCGGATCGTGGGCGATGACCCGCGCGGTCTCCGCGGTGATCGGGCCATAACCGGCCAGGTGGGCGGCCTGCTCATCAAGACCGAGCAAGGTGCCGGCGGCAACAGTGACCTGGATGGTGGGCGTTCGCCCGTGGTGAGTCGGCAGCGCGTCCGATGGCAAACCGTTCAGGACGGCATCGACCAGGAGGTCAGCGCGTTGCTGGTCTCGCGTGCGTAGATCCTGGCGAGGCAGGAGCCGGGTCGCGGCATCGAGTCGGGTGAACAGGGCGACCGCGTCTGGGGCAGGCAGGTAAGCGCGTAGCTCGCTCATGCCGTCCTCGGCCGGGAAATGCTTGACCTGTCGCGTCGCCTTGGCTTGCGCATGTCGTCGTTGAGCGATCGCTGGGTCGGTGTCGATTGCTGCTCGGCGGAGGGCGCGCCGCAGCTGGGCCACGCTCTGCTCACCGGCCCGCGCGAGCACCGCAGCTTCGAGGCTCTGCGCATGCTGATCGCTGGGCAGGGTCCACGCGACCTCACCGATCGCCTCCGCGTGCTGCGGACTGATCACACCTTCGGCCAGCGCGCTCAGCGTGTCAGGCAGGTCGCGGGTCAGGGTGGAAGCCATCGCGAGGCGATGCTGGGCGGTGCGGGAGGGGATGTGCAGCGCGCAGGCAACGACGTCCTGGTACCAGCGTTCAGCCGATCGGTCTTGCGCGCCGACTTGAGCCAACGCCCGATGCTGCACAGCGGTGGCCCAGCCGATCACGCGTTGCGCCAGCACCGCCAACTCGACCGCAGCGTCGACTTCGAGCGCATCCGGCGATATCGCCCGCATTGTGGCGGCTGCGTCTCGCGCCGGTAGGGCAGCCCACCGCGACCAATCCTCATCGGCAAACGAAGCGACCGGTGACAAAGACTCGACACCATCGACGTCCGACGCGTCGTCGATGTCGCGCGGGAGCCAGCGATCTAGCTCGTCGGGCTCAGGCACCATCGCGTCAGGAACGTCTAGGTCAGATATGTCTAGGTCGGGTAGGTCCGGGCCGGGTAGGTCCGGGCCGGGTAGGTCCGGGCCGAGTTGGTCCGGGTCGAGTTGGTCCGGGCCGGGCAGGTCTAGATCGGATATGTCTAGGTCGGGCACGTACGCGTCGGGCGCGTGCATTTGAGGCCTGTCACCGTCGTGCCGGTTGAGACCTGCCACCGGGTAGCTCCGTCTTTCGTTCGAATCGAACATGTGTTCTAATATAACTCATGCGAACCGATCCTTCCACCCCACCGGGCAAAACCCGCGCCAGGCCAAACCATGCGGTGTTCAGCCAGTCGACCCGTGCCTACCCACGCCGCTCGCACACGGCTGCCGCGTGGATGGGACTCACTGAGCACCTCGGATCTTGCGCCAATCCAAGAGGGGGATTCCAAAGGTTTGTCCTTGAGCAGCCGATGAGGCAATCAATAGGATTGTTCGCAGAAACAGGAGCGTCTAGTGACCCAAGCAGCACCGGGTTGGTATTCCGACCCAGCCGGCAGTTCTGCATTGCGTTGGTGGAACGGCGTCCAGTGGACGGCCGATCTCAGGCATGTCGAACGAACCGATCTCGAAGCGAGCATGGCGGCGAGACCGGCGGCTGTCGGCACGCTGCCCGTTTCTGGCCGCGAGAGCGGGTACCAGGAAAACGCCCGCCAGCCGAACCACTACGAGCCGCACGAATACCAGCCGAACGGCGCCTGGGAAAACGGATACCAGCCGAACGGCGACCAGCCGAGCGGCGACCAGCCGAACGGATACCAGCCGAACGGATACCAGCCAGCCCCGTATGCGCCGAGCCCGAGCGCATTTTCCACCCAATATCCGACGCACGCGGCCGGTCAAGCAATGCAGGTTGGGTTCGGCAAGCGAAACAAATATGCGCTGTTCACGCTGGCCGCCCTGATCGTCTACCTTGCCATCGGGATCGTCGGTCACCTGGTATTCATCGGCCTGCTGCCGTTGTTGCTGGCCAGCAGATCGTTCCGAGCGAAGGAAAAGCTCGCGCCACTGGCCGCTGGCGCGGCAGCCATCGCCGTGCTGTTCTCGCTCTTGGTGCTGTTCGGCTGAGCAGCTATCGGCACCGTGACACCCGGCCGCGGGCCCCGGCCCTTAACCGGTCGCCCTCGTCAGGCTGCTCGTGCCCTCGTCAGGCCGCTCGAGGCAGGAAGGCAAGCTGGATCATTTCGTCCCGCATAAGTTCAGCCGACTGTGCGGGATCGCCGAAAGACTCCCGGTCGGTTTGGAGCAGCGCGCTGACCGCGGTATCGGCGAAGCGCGCTGTCAGCCGATCGATCTCGCCGACTCCGGAAACGAGCCGGCCGAGATCGAGTTCCAGCGCGTGCAGTTTCGGAGCCAAGGCGACGTCGGTGAGTTGGCTGGCATAGATCCGATAACCCGCCTCGAATGGACGCTCGCTCGCCGTGTCGGTGACTTGCTGCAGCATCAGTTCGGTGGCGTCGTGCAGCAGATCGCGTCGGGATCCAACGTCACGGTGCGCCCACCAAACCAGGCTTATCGCGTACACGGTGGCGGATTCAGCCAGCTCATCCGGCCGCGCGATCTGGCGTGCAAACTCCAGATCGGTCTCGTCCGCGCGGGTGCGACGGGCTTGGGCGCGCACCGCAAAGGCGTGGACGGCAGCACCAATCAGTGCACGTTCAGCCAACTCTGGCGTAACTACGGGAGCAATCACTCCGCACCTCGCACGGTTAGGTAATCCGATTAGGGCCTGATCGGATGTTAGGACCTTCATCGACCTGGTCGCTGCATTCCTAAGACCTGTTGTGTTAAATCCTCGGCTGATCGTCCGGCGGCACCGGAGCCAGATTGTCGCGAGCCCACATCGCGGCCGAGGTTCGGTCCGTGACGCCGATCCGCCGGAAGACGTTGCCCAGATGTACCTTCACCGTCCGTTCGGTGATGCCGAGCGAGCGCGCGATTTGCTTGTTGGCCAGGCCCTGACTGGTAAGGCGTAGCACCTCCACCTCGCGCTGGCTGAGTTGGGCGTTGGGCACCGTGCCCGCGGGGCCTTCGGCGCCCGGAAGCAGCGCGCCGGCCACGCGCGGGTCGAGCGGCGCATGACCGGCCGCGGCCGACCGAATAGCGGCCAGCAACTCCTCCGGTGTGCAGTCCTTGAGCACGTACCCGGTTGCGCCCGCGGCGATGGCCTCACGCACCCGAGCCTGATCGGAGAAGGACGACAGCACGACCACTCGCGTGCCCGGTCGGTCGACCAGGATCGCCCTGGTCGCTCCGACGCCGTCCAACACCGGCATCGACAGATCCATCAACACGACGTCGGGTTCGAGCTGAGCGACCACTGTCACCGCCTCAGCGCCGTCAGCCGCCTCGCCCACCACATCGATGTCGTCGGCGTTGGCCAGTACCGAAACCAGTCCCGCCCGGACCAGCCGGTGATCGTCGACCAGCACGACGCGGATCATGCCGGCATCCGCAGTCGCCAACTCGTGCCCTGGCCAGGCGCAGTACGCAGATCCAGCTGCGCCCGGATGCCCGACGCCACTTCGCTCATCAGCGATAGGCCCAGATTTTCCGGACGGGCGCTGCCGGCCTCGAAGCCGCTGCCGTCATCGCTGACAATCAACGTGACGACACCGGCCTGGTCGTTGAGGGCAATCAGCACCTGGCCGGCATGAGCATGTTTTACCGTATTGCGTAAGCACTCCTGAGCGATCCGCAGTACAGCCTGCTGCTGGTCGAGCGACAGCCGGGCAACCGCGGCCTCGTCCACGTCGAATCGCACCTCGGGTCCACGCCCGGCCAGCGTTGCCGCCATGTCGCGCAACGTGGCGGGCAGACCCGCTGACCGCAACGTCGGCGGGTAGATGTCGACGACCAGCGACCGCAGCCCACCCAGGCTGGTGCGGACGGTGGCCGCGGCGGCACGCAGATGCTCGGCGAGTTCGGCCTCACCGCGGCCCGCAGCCGCCTCGGCGCCACCGGCCACCGCGAACGAGGCCGCAGCCAACTCCTGCACAATCCCGTCGTGCAACGCAGCCGCGATCCGCTGTCGTTCGTCGCCAGAGGCATCCAGCGCGCGCTGCATCAGGGCCTCCCGTTGCAACTGTGCCCGGCGGGCGCGCCGTAGCAACGTCCACATGATCGGCACGAGCAGGACGAAGATCAGGGCCACGCTGCTCACCGTGATTCCCACGAACCCGCGCCACAATTGCGAACTTCGCTGGCTGACCACGTCGTAGCGGAAGTACGTCTCGAAGAGCAGCTCGTGGCCGGCCGGCGTCCACACCGGCCGGTACACCTCAAGCAGCTTGCCCTGGCTGCGTTCAAAGGCGTTCTCCGGCCGGGACAGGTCGGTGACCTCGGCCTGGGTCTGCGGCGTGCTGAACGCGGTCTGGCCTTCCTCGTCGAGGCTGAACGTCTGCCCGACAAGGCGCGCTTCGTCGGAATACAGGACGAGGCCCTGCGCGGTCCAGAGCTTGACCCGTACCAGCGAACTGGACAGCACCCGAGTTCGGATCAGGTCGTTCAGGGCCGCAGCCGCGGTGGGGTCGGTGGCCATTTCGTCGGTGAGAGACGGCTGAACCACGCTGTCGGCCAGCACATCGGTGGTTTCGGCGACGTCGTGGACGGCCTGATTCTCGGCGATACGCCGGCTGAGGGCAGAACCGGCGAGGCCCACCACGATGGCGAGCACGGCGGCGGCGATGCTCAGTTGCAGGACGAGGCGCCGCAGGCTGAGCGGGCGTTCATCGGTGGCCGCTGGGCGATCGGCCGCCGACACGACCGTGACCCAGCCATCGGTATCCGAGGCCGGGTCGCGGGTGCCGAGATCGGCGTCCGAGGTCATGAGGTTCAGTGTCCGCTACCGTGCAGCTCGCTGCCGTGTCCGCTGTCATCCGAACCGCTGTTACTCGAGCCGCTGTTACCCGAGTTGTCGTCGCCCGGTTCGGCGGTCTTGGTGGTGCGCAGGCCGCCGTTGTCGTCGCCTGGTTCGGCGGTCTTGGTGGTCCGCAGGCCGCCGTTGTCGTCGCCCGGTTCGGCGGTTCTGGTCGCTCGCGGCGTGGCGGTAGCGGTAGCGCTGGCCTGCGGCGAACGTGCCGCGCTCGAGTCGTCGGTAGCGTGTCCATGATCATCGAACTTGACCACCTGCGCCTGGGACGGCACCCGGACCGGCAGCTTGTGGCTGAACGATGCGTTGCCCGAAAGGCCCGCGGCGGCCGGGATACCCGCGGCAATAACGCCGGCGACGACGGCCGATCCGATGAGTAGACGCTTCATGGCTGCTCCTTTGAGAGGTGTTCGTGCTGACACCTCTATTTCTGCCGTACTGGCGGTACTGGTCGCCATCAGACGATGGTCCTAGTACCACCGGAATTCCGGGGAGTTCGCCCGTCAATCATCGGTCGCCGGCGACGCTGCCTCGGTGCAACAAGCCCGCCCGGTAGCGCACCCCAAGATGAAACGACCCGTTCGCAGCGGCCGCGGCGAGGGCTGGTCCGGCCCGGTTCGAACTGTAACGGAGAGCTGTGCGGGTAATGCCGCATCGCGGGGGCCATGTTTACTCGGCGCGGATCGCGCAGCCGGTCAGCCGGTCAGCCGGTCGGCCGGTCAGCCGCGCAGCTAGCGGCGCGGATCGGGCAACCGCCTACTGCCCACCGCGACGTAGACGGCCACCAGCGCCTGGATGGCCAGCACCACGGCGAAGGCCTCCCGCATGCTGGTCTCCGACATGCTGATGAACAGCGATCCCAGCGCCGCAGCGCCCAGCGCCAGGGCGACTGCCCGGTCGCCACTCCGCCGGTGCGCAGCATCGTCGACCAGCTCTCGCCATTCCCGGCGGCGGTGCAGAACGGCAAGTACGACTTGCTGGCCTTCAACCGGGTCTACTCCCGGCTGATCGTCAACATGGATCTCGTCGATCCGGCCGAGCACAATTGCATGTGGCAGGCATTCACCAAGCGCACTGGCACAAGAACATTCTTGATTGGGACGAAGGCGCAGCCCGGATGGTGGCGCAGTTCCGTGGTCAAATGGCCGAGCACGTCGCCGGACCGGCCTGGAAGAATCTCTTGCGCAGATTACGGCTGGCCTCGCCTGAATTCGCAGCCCTGTGGGATCAGCACGAGGTCACCGCCATTACGTCGCGGACCAAGCGAATTCGGAATCCATGGGTCGGCCTGCTGCGATTTGATACCGTCAGTACCTGGCTGAATCCAAGCCCGGGCTCCCGGTTGCTGGTGTACACGCCGGCCGATGCTGAAACTGGCCGACGACTTGCCACCCTCGAGCAAATGATCAACGACGGACAATGTGACTGATTCGATTGCGTGATTTCTACTGTCCCGAATGTGGGCATCGCGGCTTCCAACTGGCTTTTGAACCGGTGACCACCGGGCATCACACCGGCGTCATCACCCTTGATCTCGCCGAAAGCGACGACGTCCATCGCGAACGTTTGTGCATTTCGATGGACGAGCCTTATCGCACTCTGCTGGGCAATTTGGAGGTGTTGCGCTAGTCATGGACGCATTGATCCGAGCCGGCGTGCTCGAGGTTGCCATCCGTCGCAGCGGCCCGGCGGACGGCTGGCCGGTGGTCCTGCTCCACGGGTTCCCCTACGACGGGCACGCCTACGACGAAGTGGCGCCGCTGTTGGTCGCGGCCGGTGCGTACGTGATCGTCCCGACCCTGCGCGGATACGGGCAAACGAGATTCCTCGAAGCATCGACGCTTCGTTCCGGCCAGCAAGCGGCAATGGGTCGTGATCTGCTGGCGTTGTTGGACGCGCTCGAACTACCCTCGGCGATCCTGGCCGGCTATGACTGGGGTGCCCGCGCGGCCTGCATCGTTGCCGCCCTATGGCCGGCGCGAGCGGCTGGCCTGGTCTCGGTGAACGGCTACTGCATCCAGAACATTGCCCGGTCGAGTCAGCCGGCCGCGCCGGACATCGAGCGTCGGCAGTGGTACCAGTACTACCTGCACTCCGAACGGGGCCGGGCCGGGTTGGCGGCCAATCGGCGGGCGTTCGCCGAGCTGTTGTGGCGAGGATGGTCGCCGACCTGGGCCGGCGTCGACACCCGGTTCGAGCACACGGCGCCCTCTTTCGACAACCCGGATTTCGTCGACGTCGTGGTGCATTCCTACCGACACCGCTACGGCCTGGTTGCCGGGGATCCGGCTTATCAGCAGGACGAGGAACAACTGGCCGGCCAACCCCGGATCACCGTTGACACCATCACGCTGGACGGTGCGGACGACGGGGTGAACCCGGCCAAGGACCGCGGCCATCACGAGCCGCACTTCGAACGGTTACTCGATCACCGGGTCCTACCCGGCGTGGGTCATAACCTGCCGCAGGAGGCACCCGCCGCGTTCGCTGCGGCCGTCCTCGACCTGCACGGGCAGTGACGGTCGCTCGATTCAGTGGGTCGCCAGCTCCTGCGCGCGGGTCGTCACGCGGACCATCAATTCGGCTGACCAGCCGTCGACCGGAGTTTCGCGCGGCAAGATCTCGTGCATCGCGGTGTTGACGCTCTCGAACGCGTGCTGCAGGGTGATCTGGCCGTGGGCGAGGCTCGACACGGTCGCGGCCATCGAATAGATGATCTGCTCATTGTCGGCGTCCCGGATGACGGGCTGTCCACTCAGCAGCAGCATGTCGGTCGTACTGAGTCGACCGCAGGTGACTTGCTGCGGATCGAGGGTTATCCGGTCGTACCGCGGCAGCTCACCCAGGCTGCGTCCGCAGCACGGCGACACCTTCTCGGCTGTCTCCGGCGGAGCGTGTAGTTCTTCCTTGGCGAGCATGCGGCGCCCTTCATTGATCCGGTAAGACGCAGCGACGATAACCCGGCCGGGCGTATTTATCCGGAAATTGAACACAATCGTCGTGCACATCTCGATGATCGAGCGTACTTGCGACAGGCCGTGTTCGGGCCGCTACCAGCGGTTCAATTCGGAGCCGGACTCAGCCGCCGAGGCCGGCGACCAGGTTGATCGTGGTGGCCAGGATGACCGAGCCGAATATGAAGGACAGCAAGCCTTGCCGCAGCGCGGTCGCGCGGATCACCGAATTCTGCAGATTGGTATCCGACACCTGGAAGGTCATGCCGAGGCTGAAGGCCAGATAAGCGAAATCGCTGTACCTGGGCGGCGGCTGCTGATTGAAGTCGACGCCGCCGATCGGTGGCCGGTAATACAGCTTGGCGTAGCGCAGCGTGTAAACGGTATGCACGAGCAGCCAGGACAGCCCGACGGTGGCTACCCCGATGCCGGCCAGCAGATCCTGTCGTAAACCGTGGGCCGAGTGCGCCTGTAGCAAGAAGAATCCGACGGCGGCCAGGCTCGCCACCGCCGCACCGAGCAGGATGATGTCGCTGACGCGGTCGGTCGGGTCCTCCCGCGTCGCGTGTGATGCGGTGCGGTCGGCGTTCATCGGCCAGATCACCCACCAGGTCCACGTGACCAGCGTCGCGGCCGCGACGTCCCACGCCAGCGCCGGGGCATAGTCGGGCGAGCCGATTACCACGGTGAGCACGCCCGCGACGACGCCGAAGGCAACGGCGATCCAGAGGCGGGTGCTCGTACCCAGCCCGAGGTTGGTCATAGCCGAGGGCACCCGCTTGTCGTCCGGCATGACGTCTACTGTGGCAAAGCGTGACGTCGGCGCGGCGCGACGCGCCGGTGCGCCGGCAGTGCACTGTGCACTACCGTCGAGGTCATGCGAGCAATCGTCTACACCCGAACCGGTGACCCCGCTGTCCTGACGCTGGTCGACAAGGCTGAGCGCAGTCCCGGCGAAGGCGAAGTGGCGGTGCGCATTCATCGTTCCGGCATCAACCCGACGGACGTCAAGTCGCGCGCGGGCAGTTCCGCCGCCAGTTCCGGCGCCGAGCTCGCAGAACCACAGGTCCCCGGGCAGGACGGTTCCGGCGTGGTCGAATCAGTCGGTTCCGGCGTCGACCCGGCGTTGGCCGGTAAGCGGGTGTGGATCTGGGAAGCGGCGTACCAGCGGCCCGAAGGCACCACCCAGGAACTCGCGATTGTCCCGGCCCGGCAGGTCGTGGTGTTGCCGGATACGGTCTCCTTCGACCTGGCCGCCAGCCTGCCGATCCCGTTCATGACCGCCCATCGTTGCCTGACCGTCGCCGAGCACGGCCCGACCCGACTCGGGCCAGGCGCCCTGGCCGGGCGCACCGTGCTGGTCGCCGGTGGTGCCGGCGCGGTCGGCAATGCCGCAATCCAGCTCGCCCGGTGGGCCGACGCCACCGTCATCACCACCGTGAGCAGCCCGGCTAAGGCTCAGCTGGCCGCGGCCGCCGGTGCGGATCACATCATCGACTACAAACGGCAGGACGTCGCGGCCGAGGTCCGCAAGATCGCGGTGCACGGCGTGGACGCGATCGTTGAAGTGTCGCCGAGTGCCAACGCGGCCATCGACGCTGCGGTCATCGCGCCCGATGGTGCGATCGCGGTGTACGCCACCGACGGTGGCCCGAACGTGACGTTGCCGGTCATCACCCTGATGATCCCCAACGCTCGCTGGCAGTTCGTGCTCGTCTACACCGAGCCCGAACAAGCCAAGCGGCATGCCATCGCCGACCTTCAAGAGGCTTTGGCTACCGGGGCAATCCGGGTCGGCGCCGAGGCTGGCTTGCCGTTGCATCACTTCTCGTTGGACCAGGCCGCCGCCGCGCATGCCGCGGTCGAGGGCGCCGCCGTGGGCAAGGTTCTGATCGACGTCACCGACTAACCGGCACCCCTCGCGATAGCGCGCGCGTCCCACCGGAGCCGAGCGCGAGCAGGTATCAGCCCGAAGGTCACACACTCCTGATTTGCGACATCAGCATGCCCGTCCCCAGCATCAGGAGGGGGTGACACTCATGAAGAAGATCATCGTTCGCAAGGCCGGCACGGTACGACTGACCGCGCGCTGCAGCAACTACTGCTACGGAAACTGTTGTTGCCTCTGAGCATCGCAGTGGTCGACGGAGCAGAGCCCGCACGCGGGCGTCCGCGTGCGGGCTGGTAGCCGGCAAGCCGGCAGATCGATGGGTTGAAGCGCTATGCCGAACGAACCTGCCCGCCCGCCCCAATCGTCGATGCTGTCGGTGCGCTTGCACACGTTGACATTCCTGCCCGAGGACGAGGGTGTCATGGTCGGATGTACCGACACCAACAGCTACGCGCTTTTCCCACCCGATGGCGTTGCTCTGATCCAGCAGCTCGCGAACGGCGTAAGCCCCGGGGCGGCGAGTGACTGGTACCAGCGCACGTACGGCGAACCGGTCGACATCGACGACTTCGTGCAGACGCTGGCCGAGCTGGACTTTATCGACGATGGCGACGCCGACGCTGATCCGCCGCCCGTCCGCTGGCAAGGCCTCGGCCGAGCCGTGTTCTCGCCGGTGGCGTGGGTCGGCTACGCCCTGCTGATCGGTGCGGCGATCCTGGTCTGCACCGCTCAGCCAGCTCTGCTCCCGCATCAAGACCATGCGTTCTTTTCTCGCTACCTGTTGGTGATCGAACTTACCGTTGCGTTCGGGCAACTGCCGTTGATCCTTATCCACGAATGCTTCCACGTGCTGGCCGCCCGCCGGCTCGGACTGCGGGCCCGGATACGTATCGGTTATCGGTTGTACTTCGTCGTCTTCGAAACGGTCATGGACGGCCTCGTGATCGTGCCGCGGCGGCGTCGCTATCTGCCGATGCTGGCCGGGATGCTGGCCGATCTACTGCTGGCGTGTCTGCTCACGATCGTCGCTTGGGCTACCCGCGACGGCGGCCGGACCACCCTGACCTCAGGGGTCTGCCTCGCGCTGGCCCTGACCACTTTGATCCGACTGGCTATGGAGTTCTTCCTCTTCCTGCGTACCGACGTCTATTACCTGGCCGCCACGCTGAGCGGTTGCGTGGACCTGCACACCACCACCCGGGAGATCGTCCACAACTGGCTGTGGCGCCAGCTCGGTCGTCCTGATCGAATGACCGACCCGGCGCGTTGGCATCCCAACGACGTACGAGCGGCCCGGTGGTACGCACCGCTCTACCTGCTCGGTTACGCGGTCGCAATCACCTTGCTGGCCACGGTGTTGCTACCGATCAGTTGGCGTTTTCTGCACACCTCAGTCAGTGCGGCGTTGGGCCACAACCTGTCCTCGGCGCGCTTCTGGGACGCGGCCGGACTGCTGGCGCTGAACACCGCTCAGCCTGCCTTCGCCGGCCTGCTCAAGGTGCGCGACCTGGTCGGCGGGCGTCGAGCTGACCGAGCCGCCGCCGTTCGTCGTGAACAGGCCCGTCGGAATCACGTCCGTAGTGAGCACGCCCATCCGCCGTTGTTACCGACCGAGGTGAAATGATGATCGAGAAAGAGGTTATCTGGCAAGGGCGACATGTGTCGCTCGTCGATGAGTCCGAGCTTCGGGGTTGGGTCGGCCTGCACGGCGCGCCCACCCTTGGACGTCACGACGGTCATGCCCGACTGCGTGGTCCGTTCTCGGCGGCGGGTTCGCTGCTGCGGAAACTGGCCCCGGCAATCATCGCGGCCCGGCCGGACCTGGCCCGTCGCTACGACATCGAGATACTGGCCGCCGCGCCGGAAATCGGCACGCTGCTGAGCAATTCCCGTCCCACGCTGACGTCCCAAGCCGACCCCGCGACCCGCACCCGCTATTACCCGCACAACCGAGCCAACTGGATCGGTAACGGACTGACCGATCTCGTGCTGGAGTGGGTCGAGGTGCTGGGCGGCAACCAGTCGGTGGTGATCGAACACGTCGACGACCTCGACGCCACCGATGAGAACTGGCTGTCCAGCCTGGTGCGCCGGGCCGATCCGGCGCGGCTCCGGCTGATCCTGGTCGGGTCTACATCCGTGGTGCGGGCCGGGCAAGCGGCCTCGCCCTCCTCAGGCGGATCGCCCGTTCCGGACGATGTCGAGCTGGCGCGACGGTTCGTAGCCGGGCACTGTCTGTCCACTGAGCCGGCTGAACGGAGCGCTTACGCGGCGATCGAGGAGAAGTTGCGTGCGATGCTGCACGACGCCCAGGCGTCGCTGCTGACCCGGGCCAACGAGCAATCCTGGCGACGGGGCGCGCTCGCCTTTCATTGCGAGCATGGCAGCGATCCCACCGGGGTCGGCGTCGATGCCCTGTCACAAGCGCAGCAAACCTGTTTGATGGAAGGCTTCTACGACGCGGTCCTGAACCTCGGGGAGCGCATCCGGCACCTGCTCAGCTGGTCGGCCGACCCGGAACGCAGCTGGCTGGCCACAGTCAAGATGACCATTGCGCTACAGGCGATGGGACGACCGGACGAGGCGATGGAACTGTTCGACGATGCCTGCGCGAACAGCACTATGCCGAGCGTGCACATGCAATCGGCCTACGGGCGCGCCATGATCTACACCCGCTACTACGACGAGCCGCGCCGGGATCTACGCAAGGCCAAAGGCTTGATCAACACCGCCGTCGCGCTGGCCGGTCTCAGCACGGACGACCAGCGGCGGGCCTACAACCGGACGTTCAACGAGAACGGCCTCGCGCTGGTGGACATGCATCTGGGCGAACTCGATGCCGCGGTCGGGCTGATCGAAGCCGGCATCGAGCGGCTGGACCAGGAAGTCGAGGACGGCCGCTTCCTGTTGCATCGCTCGGTTCTGCGTTACAACCACGCGCAACTGATGAGCAAGCATGCCTCGCTGGAGCAGGCGCTGGCCGAATACAGCCAGCTGGTGATCGAGGATCCGCATCATCCCGACTACTGGTTCGATCGCGCGGGCCTGTACGAGAAGGCCGGTCGGATACCGGAAGCAATCGCCGACTACACCCAGGCCATCCTGGCCGGGCCGCCTTACCCGGAGCCGTATTACAACCGGGCCGAATTGCGGTTGCGTCTCGGCGACGCCGACGGTGCGCTGGCCGATTTCAGCCGCGTGCTTGACCTCGATCCCGCCTTCGTCGACGCCTGGGTGAACCGGGCCTCGCTGCAGCTGGACGCCGGCAACATCGAAGCAGCGGAGGCGGACATCGCCGCCGGGCTGAGTGAGTCGCCGGACCAGCCCCACCTGCTCTGCCTGCGCGGACTCATCCAGCACGAGCACGGTCGGCTCGGGGCAGCTCAGGAATGTTTCGAGGCCGCGCTCGCAGCCGACCCGGAACTGGCCGGTGCGTGGGCCAATCTCGGCGCGGTGCTGTACGAGCAGGGTGATGTCGTCGCCGCGCGGGACTGTCTGCAGAGATCGCTGGCCCTGGATGAGAATCCGGACGTCCGGGAGAATCTGGAGTTGACCCTTGCTGCCGCGAGCTGACCCGGGTCAGGTGCTCGGGTCGTCGCGCCAGCTGTGCTCGGGTTCGAAGCCGAGCAGGCGCCGTGCCTTGTCGATGGACAGCAGGGTTTCGTTCGGCCCGAACGGGCGTTTCACGGCTACCCCGGGGAACACCTCGGCGAGCAGGTCGGCGTTCGGGCGTGACATCACGGTGTCGGCATTGGCGATGATGAAGACATCCGTTCCGACAAAGTCGTATTCCAGTGATTTGCGGACGGCCTGGCCGCCGTCGCGGGCGTCGATGTACCCCCACAGGTTCCATTTGCGCAGTCGGGCGTCGGCGTCGAAGGACGGGAATCGCGCGTACTCGTGCTGCTCCATGACGTTGGAGAATCGCAGCCCGATCAGTTTCAGGTCGGGATACCAGCGACAGAGTTGTCGAGCGAGTTCTTCTTCCAATGTTTTTACCAGCGAATACGTGGAATTCGGCCGTGGCGGGTAATCCTCGTCCACCGGCACGTAAGGCGGCGGCTCGTCGAACGGCAAGCCCAGCACGGTTTCGCTGGACGCCCAGACGATATTGCGGATACCGGCGCGGACGGCCGCGGTCATGACGTTGTAGGTGCTGACCATGTTGTTGGCGAAGGTCGCCGCGTTGGTCGCTAGGCCCGGCGCCGGAATGGCCGCCAGGTGAACAAGGGCGTCGGCCCCATCGTGCCGCCCGTCGATGCCGCCGAAGGCATCCAGCGTTTGCCCGAAGTCGGTGAAATCGGCTCGGGTGAAAGACGAATCTTCGCGGCCGGCCGGTACTCGATCCAGTCCCGTAACCTGCCAGTCGTGCGCAGCCAGGTCGGCCGTCACCGCGCGACCGAGCTTTCCGCTGCTACCGGTTACCACTACCCGAGCCATGAGTCCGTCCTCACTGTTGCCAAGCTGCTGTGTGAATCCTGCTGTGTGAATCGCCCGCTATTTGAATCGCGCCAACTGCTCAGGAGTCAACGAGGCCAAGGCGTTCGACGCCACGGTAACGCTGCCGCTGGGGGACACCGTGGTGGTGTCCACGGTCACCGCCCCGGTTTTCTTGTCGATACGCAGCAGCTTGAACGTGGCATTGTTGCGCGGCGTCGACAGCCCGCCGATGCCGTCGCCGGAGCCGTGACCGCCGGTGCTGCCCAGCGTGATCTCGCGTGTGATCTCGCCGCTGTCGGCGACCACGTTCTGGCTGGGCTGGTCGGTGAAGGAGTGCCCGCCGATGACGATGGGAACGCAGCCGCTTTGGGTCACGTCGCCCAGCAGCTCCTTGTCGTGACCGAACACCATCGCGGGCGATTGCGAACAGGCCGACGTAGTGGTGGCCGCCGAGACGGTGTCATCGGTGATCTCGGGGTTGATCAGCCGCGCTGCGTCGCCGAAGTTGACGATGTAGGCGCTGTTGACGCCGATGTAGGGGACGGTGTCCAGTTTCTGCAGGGTGCCGTCCGCGACCGTGATCTTGGCTTTCTTGGCCAGCGTTGCGACGGTCGGCGTGTCGTGCCGGCCGAGGCTCGAATAGACGGGCACCTTGCCGGCGTAACGAGCGAGCACATCGACGGTGTAGCTCTTCAGATACGAAGCGTAGGACTCTTCCTTGGTGCCGGTCGCGGTGAGATCGCCGAGGTTGATGATGGCGTTTGCGTGATAGAGATTGGCGGCCTCTCCGACGATGCGGGCCATGCCCGAGGTGCCTTGCAGGTCGTCCAGAATCACGTATCGCAATTCCTGGTTGTTCTTGGCCAGCAGGTTCGAGCCGTCGGCACCGTCGGCACCGGCGCCCCCGCTGAGGCTGCCGCTGCCGTCCGGTGCGGCCGGGGTTGTCGCCGGGATGCCCGGACCGGTGGCGCCGTTAGCCAGGGTGCTGTTGTAGAAGGCGCCGTACTGATCGGACAAGTTCGTGGCGACCTGGTCGTAGAAGTCCTTCTCCTGTTTGCTGAGTGCGTCGATGCTGCTGATCACGGTCATGATCGGGAGTTTGAGCGGGCCTGTGATCTGCCAGCCGTCCAGGAACGTGTCACGCAGTTCGGCCTGCGGCTGGATGTCACGGCTCCGGTCGGACAACGGGGTGAGGATGTAGATGCTCGGCACCAACAGCCCCAGCACGCCGATCAGCGCTGCGGTCCCCAGGATGTGCCGTTCGAGACGATGCGCTCCTAAGTCCAGGACGCGCTGGCGCCGGCTGAAACTGGCCCGCACGTTGCGGCGGTGCTTGACGTAGGCGTAGCCGAGAATTTCGGCCGACGCGGTCAAGTAGGCGGCCAGGCAGAAGACGAACAGGTAGTAGCGGACGACATGCGCGAAGACCTTGTCCAGGATCGCGTCGCGATCGGCGAAGAAGTGCGCCGCGACCGTGATCTTTTCCTGGTCCAGGATTCCCTGCGAGGTGAAGATGGACAGGTCAGTGGCGTCCGGCCGAATTTCGACGCCCACGTGCCGCCCCAGGACCGTCGGGCTCTCGCGCCGCAATCCGATGAGCGAGAAGTTGACGTCGGTGGCGTTTTGCCCGATGTGCACGCCGACCGTGGCGCTCAAGCCGTCCACGCCGACGTCGTGCACCCGGGCCGGGGGCGCGAATTCGAACGCGACAAGGCCGGCGGCCAACGGCGTAAGCACCAGGATGAAGATCAGGCAGAAACGGGACAGCCAGTCGCGCGGGGAGCGCGGGTGGACGGGACCGCCGCGGCGCTTTCCGGAACCGCCGTGCCCGCTGTCGCCGCCGGTCACCGAGTTGTCGTCCCCGGGCCCGTTCGGCGAGGTGGAACCGCCGTGCGGCGCCTGCGATGACAGCACCTCGGTCGAGGACATCGCACCTCCTAGATCGGCGATCTTGGGCAGAAAACCAGCCTACGACGACTGGCCCACCATTGGTCGCCGCGTCGCAGGCCGACCCGTCACCGCCATCGGTGCACGAATGGGCAGAGATCGGCTACTCAGCGGGCAGCTTCTCGCGGAATCCTTCAGTCGGGTGGGCTGCTGATCGCACACTGATCACCTTCACGTCATGCACACACGTTTCGTCCCAAGGAGACCTAAAACCGGTGGCTACTGATCTCGACTCGCTCACCCCACGGCCGCGTTCGCGGCGACTGAGAAACGCGATGGCAGGCGTATCCGTACTGCTGCTGGCCGCGACCGGCGGCATGTTTCTCGATACCGCTGTGGCCGGTGCACACACCACGGACCTCAGCGGCGTCGCCAGCTGTGAGCTAACCACCGGAACCTTCACCATCGAGTGGAGCGGTCGCACCCTCAATGACAATGACGGCGACGTCGCCAGCGTTGAAGTCATCGATCACGATCCGGCCAGCAGTTCAGTGCCAGACACCGTGGCCGAGGATCTCGACCCCAATGCCGACTACCACTTCCAGCAGACGGGGGTGCCTGGCAATGCGCAGACGGCGTCCGTGACCGTTCGCGCCGACTGGACGGGGGCTTCGACGATCTCCGACGAGGCCACCGGCACGGTCACGTTCGCCGAACCCTGCTTGCCCGAGGTGGCGGCGGCGCAGCCGACGGCCAGCACGCCTACCTGCGCGAACCCGAACATCCTGGTTACGGTGCCCACGACCGAACACGTGACCTATCAAGTGAGCGGCGATCTGACCGTGCTGCCCGGTCACTCCGTGACCATCACACCAACCGCCGAGGCAGGCTGGCAGCTGACGGCCGCAACTGATCATCCGATCGTGATCGCCAACACCTTCGAGGTGCCCTCATGCGCTCCGCCGGTCGTGACGCCGGTTGCGCCGGCGACGAGTACGCCGAGTTGCGCTCAACCGAACCTGACCGTGACATTGCCGTCCACGCCCAATGTCTCTTATCAAGCTTCCGGTCCGCTGACTCTCGAGCCGGGCCAATCGGTCACCATTACCGCCGTGGCCGCCAATGGATTCCAGTTACCCTCTGATTACAAAGCAATTACTGTCCGCAACAATTTCTCTTTAACAAGCTGCGAGATTGCCAACCCGCCGTCCCCGACTCCGACGCCGACGCCGACCCCGACCCCGACCCCGACTCCGACCCCGACTCCTTCCCTGTCGATTAGTCACGGGGCTATCGCGGTGGCCGTGGACGCGCCGCTTCCGCCGACTCCGGCGCTGGCCCTGGCCAGCACCGGAACCTCGCCCGCATGGCCGATCGGCCTGGCTACGCTGGCGATCGTGCGCGGTACGGGTCTGCTATCGCGTGTCCGCTGACGGCGCGGGTCATATCCTGTCGCCGGCCCGTTGGGCCAATGGCGCTAGGGGCCGCAGAATTCGGGTGGTCGACTTCACAGGGTGATCAACGGTCCGGTTTCGGGACGATGATCACGATTGTCTGGGCCGATTGTCTGTTGTTATGTCGCGGTCTTGCGTTTCTTACATCTATTTGTTCGTACTTCAATTACTCTTCACAATCGCAACGCACGGGGGCGCTGTTGAAGGGGTCATCCACTAAATAGGGGGCGCAGGTCCGATGCGTAAACGAAATATCCTGATTGGTTCCACCGCGTTTCTGTTCGCCGCGGCCAGCGCCGTTTTCCTGGGGGTTGGTTCGGCTTCCGCGCACAACGCCGACATCAACGGCGTAGCGAGCTGCGCACCGAGCACCGGGCTGTACACGATTTCCTGGACGGGACAGCTGACCAGTGTCCCGGCCGGCGATGTCGCGGCCATCACCGTGCTTGCCTATGGACCGGCCGGTAGCACTGGCCCGAGCGCCGTGGCCAACGGACTCGTGGGCAACGTCGGCTACACGTTCACCCAGACCGGCGTTTCGGCCGCGGCCAGTGCCGCGACCGTGCAGGTGCAGGTTGTCTGGACCGGGCCCAGTCCGCTAACCCGGACCATCAACGGATCGGTCGCCCTCAGCGGGCCCTGCCTAACCTCGACGAGCCCGACTCCGACTCCGACGCCGACGACCACGGCGCCGACGACACCGCCACCGGCAACCAGCACGGCCGTCAACCCGCCGCCGCCGCCGAGTACGTCCACCTCGGCCAGCCCGAGCGCCTCGATCAGTTCGAGCACGGCGATCAACCCGCCGCCGCTCCCGAGCGCCTCGGTATCGGCAAGTGCGTCGACATCGGTCGCGGTGGATGCCACCATCCAGAGCACGCCAACCCAGACCGTCGCCGCATTGGCCTCGACCGGTAGCTCGATGGGACTCCCGCTTGTCATCGTTGCGTTCTTGCTCGGCATCGGTGCCTTGCTGGTCATCGCTGGTCGCGGCTCCGCCCGCGCTCACTGATCGGGCCGCCTAACTTCGAAAGTCCTACGCCAGCGGTGTCATGACACCGCTGGCGTAGGACTTTCTGGGTGTTACCGGTGGTGGGGTCAGGCCGACTCGCGCTCAAAGATCGCAGCGATGCCCTGACCGCCGCCGATGCACATGGTGGTGAGTGCGTAGCGACCGCCGGTGCGAGCGAGCTCGTGCAGCGCCTTGACGGCGAGGATGGCCCCGGAGGCACCAATCGGGTGGCCGAGCGAGATGCCGCTGCCGTTCGGGTTGACCTTGGCCGGGTCCAGTCCCAGCTCGCGCTGTACGGCCAGCGCCTGGGCCGCGAAGGCCTCGTTGACCTCGAAGATGTCGATGTCGTCCAGCTTGAGGTCGGCACGTTCCAGTACCTCGTGCACGGCGGGCACCGGACCGATTCCCATCAGGCTGGGCTCGACGCCGACATTGGCGTAGGCCACCAGCCGGCCGAGCGGCTGTACGCCGACCCGGTCGGCGTACTCACGGGAGGACAGCACCAGCGCAGCGGCCGCGTCATTGATGCCGGAGGCGTTACCGGCCGTGACCGTGCCGTCCTTCTTGAACGCCGGCTTCAGCTTGGCCATGTCGGCCAGCGTGGCATCGGGGCGGATCTGCTCGTCGGTGTTGAACGGGGTACTGCTGCCACCTCGGCCGGGCACGGCCACGTCGACGATCTGGCCGTTGAAGCGGCCCTCGGCGACCGCAGCGGCCGCCTTCTGGTGGCTGTCCACCGCCGCCTGGTCCTGGTCCTCGCGCGAGACGACGTACTTCTCGGCAACGTTCTCGGCCGTGATGCCCATATGGCAGGTGTCGAACGGGTCGGTCAGCGCGCCGACCATCACGTCCAGCACCTTGCCGTCGCCGAGTCGCTGCCCGAAGCGCTGGGTGGGTAGCCAGTAGGGCGCCCGGCTCATGTTCTCCGCGCCGCCGGAGACAACGACGTCGGCGTGATCGAGATAGATGGACTGGGCCCCGGTGATGATGGCCTGCAGGCCCGAGCCGCACAGCCGGTTGAGCGTCAACGCGGGCACGCTGACCGGCAGGCCACCGTTGATCGCCGCCACCCGTGAGAGGTACATGTCGCGCGCCTCGGTGTGGATGACGTTGCCGAACACGACGTGGCCGACGTCGCCCGCTTCGACGGGCGTGCGGGCCAGGGCCTCGCGGACCACCGTGGCGGCGAGATCGACGGTGGGAACGTCCTTGAGACCGCCGCCGAAGCGGCCGATCGCGGTGCGAACCGCAGAGAGTACGACTACGTCAGTGGACACGATTTCCTCCTGATGGACAAACGTAAGGCGGTGTAACGGCCGGAAAGGATGGCCGAGCGCGGCCGGCAGAACGCAACCCGATAAACCAACACATAAACAGTAGGTCAGCTCGGTAACGCGGCCAGCGGGATGTGGCGAACTCGATGGCCCGCTTGGACGGCAGGAACGACCGATTCAGTTATCGACCGCACGGTCGGTCGGGACTATGCTAGCGTGCTCCGAAGGCTTTGTGACGGTCACGTTTCGCATGGTTTCATCCCGGCTTACCGCAGCACCACCCCCAAGCTGATTCCATCTGAAGCCACCCAGCCCGAGCCGCGGCCCGAAAGGTTCCCCGCGAGCGCGGTTCGAGAGGAGACTCCCGCCCATGACGATAGATTTCTCTCTCGACGACGAGATCGTGCAGCTGGCCGACAAGGTGCGGACCTTCATGTCCGAGGTGGTCATCCCAGCTGAGGCCGAGTTGGTGCACGGCGCGCACGGCTACCCCGACGAACTGCGCAAGCGGCTGCAGTCGGCGGCGCGCGACGCCGGCATTTTCGCTCCGCACGTGCCCACGGAGTACGGCGGTCTGGGTTTGGACACCCGTGGCCAGGCCGTCGTCTTCGAGATCGCCGGTCGGAGCCTGCTCGGCCCACCGGCCCTGAACTGCGCCGCCCCCGACGAGGGCAACATGTTGCTGCTGGAGAAGGTCGCGAGCGACGCTCAGAAGATCAAGTATCTGGCGCCATTGGCCGCGGGGGACGTCCGCTCCAGCTTTGCGATGACCGAACCCGCGCCGGGCGCCGGGTCGGACCCCAACCGACTGGCAACCCGCGCGGAACTGACCGATGACGGCTGGGTCATCAACGGCACGAAGTGGTTCATCACCGGCGCCGACGGCGCCGCCTTCTTCATCGTGATGACCCGGACCGGCACCGACAAGTCCACCATGCTGCTGGTCGATGCTGATAACCCCGGCGTCGAGGTCACCCGCCGGATCGACAGCCTGGACTCGATCACCATCGGTGGCCACTGCGAGGTTGTCTTCACCGACTGCCGGGTGCCCGAGGACGCGGTGCTGGGCGCGGCCGACCGCGGCTTCGAATACGCCCAGGTGCGGCTGGCCCCCGCGCGGCTGACGCACTGCATGCGCTGGCTCGGCATCGCCCAGCGAGCGCATGAGTTCGCCGTGCACTACGCCTCCCAGCGCGAGATGTTCGGTTCGACCGAGGCCGCGCTAGGCATGGCGCAACTGCAGTTCGCCGACAACGAGATCGATCTGGCCGCTAGCCGCGCGCTGATCTGGCAGGCCGCCTACGCGCTGGACCAGGGCCAGCGGGCCGCCCAGGAGACCTCGGTGGCCAAGACGTTCGTCGCCGAGGCCACCAACCGCGTCGTCGACCGGGCCCTGCAGTTGTGCGGCGCCCTCGGTGTGTCCCACGATGCACCGCTGGCCTCTTTCCTTGCCGAAATAAGGCCTTTCCGGATCTACGACGGTCCGTCGGAAGCACATCGCTGGGCGTTGGCGCGGCGCGCGGTCCGTCGCTACGGGGTCGAGGCGCCGCGATGAGCGCGGACGACGTCGAGACCGGCGCGAGCACAGCCGTCGCGCCCACCACGGCTGCCGCTGGCTCGGCGAGCAGTCCGAGCGATCCACCCGGACTGCGCATGGCGGTATTGCGCCGTTATCTGGCCGAGCATCTCGACGGCTTCGATGGCCAGGCGCCGGTGGACGCAACGCTGTTGGCCGGTGGCCGGAGCAACGTCACCTACCGGTTGACCCAGGGCTCGCGCCAATGGGTGCTGCGTCGGCCGCCGCTGGGTCACGTGATGCCGACCGCGCACGACATGGCCCGCGAATACCGGGTGTTGTCCGGCTTGGCTCGGACTGCGGTGCCGGTGCCGGCGACCCGCTTGTTGTGCGAGGACCACGACGTCCTCGGGGTGTCGTTCATGGTGATGGATTTTGTGTCGGGCCGGACCTTCGGTGACGCCGACGACGTGGCCGGCCTGCCGGCCGAGGAGGCCCGCCAGATCAGTGCCGCCGCGGTCGACGCGCTGATCAGCTTGCACGAGGCGGACATCGAGGTGGCCGGGCTGGGCGAGCTGGGGCGCCCGCAGGGTTACCTCACCCGTCAGGCGTCCCGCTGGCGTAAGCAATGGGAATTGACGCGCACCCGAGACATCGACGGTTTCGACGAGCTCGCGGACTGGGTCACGGCCGAGACGCCGGCCTTCACCGATCGCCCGTTCTCGATCGTGCACGGCGACTACCGCCTGGACAATTTGATCGTGGGACGTGATCGGCCAACCGTCGAGGCAATCCTCGACTGGGAGATGTCGACGTTGGGGGATCCGGTTTCGGACCTGGCGTTGTTGTTGGTCTACTGGACCTCGGCCCAGGACGGACTGCGAAAACAAGTACCGGTGGCGCTCGGGGTGACCGACGGCCCAGGTTTCTATTCGCGAGCCGATCTGATGCAGCGCTACGTGGCTCGCCATCCGGTCGAGGAGGCTCATCTCAACGTCTGTCTGGCCTTGTGTTGTCTCAAACTTGCGGTCGTCATGGAATCGATTCATTTCCGCGCGCTCGAGGGAACCCAGCTAGGTGCCGACGTTTCGAAGATGGGTGAAGCGACGCCGGCGCTGGTGCAATTGGGTTTGAACGTCATTCACGGGGGCGGCGTTGCGGCACTTTCCGGCTGAAAGCAATGGCATTCCAGCAATCAACCAATTACCAATCGTGAGCAAGCTATAGACGACCGACCAGTCGGTCAGTACCTTTCGGCAGAGCAGGTTCGAGAACGTACCTCGGCCCCATGGCCTTTTGGGCCGACGGCAACGACGGCAGGAGAAAGTCGTGACTGACTTCGCACATTCGCTCGACGGCAAGGTGGCTTGGGTGACCGGCGCCGGCCGCGGAACCGGACGCGCGGTCTCAGAAGGATTGGCCGCCTGCGGCGCTCGGGTGATCCTGCATGCGCGCACGGCCGACGAGGTCAACGAGGTGGCCGCGAAGATCGTTTCCGAGGGCGGCGAAGCGATCGCGGTGGTCGGCAGCATCACCGACCCGGCTTCGATCGACGAGGTCGTCGCACTGGCCAACGATCGCTGGGGCCAGCTCGACATCCTGGTCAACAACGCCGGTATCAGCCCGGTGCTGCGGCGTTCGGAGGACCTGACCAACGACGAGTGGTCGGCCGTCATCGAGACCAACCTGACCGGCGTCTTCTACTGCACGCGGGCCGCGGTTAAGGGCATGCTGGCCCGGGGCAGCGGCAGCATCGTGAACATCTCCTCCGTGCACGGCACGGTGGGCTTCCCCCGGTTGGCCGCTTACACCGCCAGCAAGGGCGGCGTGGAGCTACTGACCAAGACGCTGGCGCTTGAGTGGGCGCGCACCGGGGTCCGGGTGAACGCAGTCGCCCCGGGTTACCTCGAGACCGCCATGACCGCCGGCCTGCGCGCCAGTGACCGGCACGCCGACGCGATCGAAGCCAAGATCCCGATGGGACGATTCGGTTTGCCGGGCGAGGTTGTCGGTGCCGTGACGTTTCTCTGCACGGACGCGGCCAGTTACGTCACCGGCAGCATCCTGCGCGTCGACGGTGGGTGGACCGCCCAGTAGCACGGTGTTAACGTATGACGCCAGTTGGCGCGAGACCGTGGGAGAACTTAATGGCGTCTAGCACTCACAGGTCCCGCCGCAAAGGCGAAGACGTCACCAAAGCTGCCGGGCCGATTCAACGGCGCGCCCAGATCGTCGAAAAGGCCTCAGAGCTTTTCGACGAGGTCGGCTATCACACGACCTCGATGGACGATATTGCCCGTGCCGTTGGGTTGGCCAAGCCCACGCTTTATCACTATTTCGACAGCAAAGACAGCATCCTGCTCGCGGTCCACGAGGAGTTCATCTCGCTGCTGTTGGGCCGCCAGCGCGCGCGGGCAGTCAACTCCGACCGCTCGGTTTCGGACCTGCTGTACGAGGTCATGGTCGACATCCTGGACTTGATGCGTACCCACCGCGGGCACGTCCGAGTGTTCTTCGAACACCACCGCGAGCTGCCCGAGGAGTCCCGCGCCGGAGCACTCGCCGCGCGCGACGCGTACTTCTCCTCGGTGCGAATGCTGTTCGAAATGGGCCTGGAGCAAGGCGTGCTCGAGGGCGATCCGCAGCTGTCCGCGATGGCCTTGTTCGGCATGTGTAACTGGGCCTACCAGTGGTATGACCCGAAGGGCCGGCTGACCACCCAGGACGTGGCCCGTTACTTCCATGGGGTATTGCTGCACGGCGTGGAGGATCCGCTGATCCCCATCCCGATGCCGGCCGGCTCGGCGCCGGCCCGGCCGCGCGTCGTAAAGGCGTAGCTGCTCCGACGCAGCGGGCATATTTCCGTTGTCGGATCGGACGATTCGACGCGTGCCGCACGCTTGCGCTTGCTGTCGCGCGCCGACATAATCGCGGTGGCCGACCGTCCGGTCGGTCGGCTGGTCGGGTTCAGCCCGAACCGGTGCGAGTTCGAACCGATGTAAGGAAGCACATGATCAAGTACGTGGTCCTCTACCCGACTCCGGAGGACGCTTCGGCTTTCGACGATTGGTACTTTGCGACGCACGCGCCGCTCGTCGCGGCGTTGCCCGGACTTCGCCGGGCTGAGTACGCCAAGGCTCGGCGGACTGTCGCCGGACCCGCCCTTTACCTGTCCGCGGAGCTCTATTTCGATTCATATGATGCGCTCAAGAAAGCCTTCGCAACGCCGGAATGGTCAGCGCTCGGTGCTGATCTTGAACAAGCCGGCCAGGCTTCGCGAGTGCTGGTGCACATTGCCGACGTGCTGAGCGCGCCGGACCAGCCGGTCTGACGCCGGGCTCGCGACCACCGAATCCGCATTCGACCGTATGGTCGGTCGCTCAAGTCGGCTCGCGTGGTCGCTGGTCCGCCCATGATTTCGGGGCTGCGGCTGGCTCCGTGGAACCGCGGTTCGGCCGCGAACAGGATTTCTGTTTCCGGCACGAGCGAATCTCGATGGGCCCCGGCGCAGTCGGGGGTCAGCGACTGGCTCGGAAAATCGACTGACACATCTTTGTAACGGGTCGTTGACGTAGTGACGTGCGTCGCTGTAGGTTTCGACCGCACGGTCGGTCGGGGTCCTTATCCGTTGGACGGGATTTCGACTGCACTGACGGCCCGGATCCTGGCGCACAGGCCATTCCCAGGCCATAACTGCACAGCGCCGCGATTTCTGGCGGCAACGACACGGCGAGACGGGGCGTCTGGTCAGGTTCGGCCGGGCGCCGAAGCGACAGCTCCGCTCGAGGCAATTGAGCACTTCGGTTACAACCACCCCGGCGCTTGCGGGCAAGCGCCACATTGAGGAAGAGGTATACGGAGCCTATGAGCGACAACTCATCCACCTCGGGCAACTTCGGTCACCTGGGACGGCGTGGATTCCTGCGCCTGGGTGGCGCAGGAGCCGCGGCGCTCGGTATTGCGCCCCTGCTGGCTGCTTGCGGAGGTTCCAGCGGCGGCGGCGGCGGAAGCACCAACGCCAAGACCGACGTCAAGACGCAGACCTTCGACAACGTCACGATCGATGATGTGAAGAAGGATCTTGGCTTGGATACAGCGCACCTGCTGGCCAGCAAGACCATCAACCTCGGCGCGATCCTGCCGCTGTCGGGCACCGGCACCTACTACGGTGACGTGCAGGGCAAGGGCATCAACCTGGCGGCGAAGCTGATCAAGGCCCTCGGTGGGCCGACCGTCAACGTCGTCGAGAAGGACCACAAGTCGGGTGACCCGCAGGCCGGTGTGACCGCCTTCCGTGAGTTGGCCGCGCAGAAGATCGAGTTCATCTACTCGACGTACATCGCCGACTTCTACGCACTGCTGCCGAGCTACCGCAACGGCAACGTGTTCGTCCTCGAGGGTGGCCAGGCCGGTGTGACCCCGCAGCTGTCGGGCGTGCCGCACTACTGGGCCGGTGACGTCGCGACCGACGGCTACTACCCGATGATGTTCGAATACATCAAGCAGACCAAGCCGAACATCAAGAAGATCGCGGCCATCTCGGTCGACGTCGGTGCGGCCGTCCGGGCCGGAGCCAAGATCCCGTTGTCGAAGGCAGCCAGTGACGCCGGTTTCGACCTGGTGATGGAGGAATACGTTCCCTACGGCACGACCGAGTTCGCGTCGCTGCTGTCCAAGGCCCAGTCCAAGACCCCGGACGCATTGCTCAATGGCATGACCCCGGGTGGTGGGTTGCTGGCCCGCCAGGCCAAGCAGGCCGGCCTGAACATCCCGCAGTACGGCAACAACCTGGTGACCGACGACGTCGCCGCCGGTGGAACCGCGTTCAACGGCTTCCAGTTCTCCTCGTACTGGCTCAACGTCAACGCGCCGGGCAGCCGTTACGCGCAGTGGATGGTCAACGAGTGGAACAAGGCCTACGGCAGCTCACCGCTGAAGCCGGATGCCTACGGCAGCATCGCCTTCGACATCGGCATGCAGATGTTCCAGTTGTGGATGGCGGCCGACAAGGCCGGCCTGCCGATCACCCAGGAGTCGCTGAACAAGATCGCCAGCACCACCACGGTGAAGAGCGTCTTCGGTGGCGACGGAACGGGTCCGGCCGGCACGCTCACCTGGGATGCCACCACGCACTTCCCCAGCGGCCAGATCGGTATGTTCGAGCTCACCGGCGGCAAGCTGACCCAAAAGGCAGTCGCGAACGACGACGGCGTGACCAACTTCAAACTGCTCTGAGCTGACGATGGTCACGTGCTCGGCCGAGTGATCCGGCCGGGCACGGACCTCGTTGCAGGGCACAGCACGAACCGCACAGCTCGATCGGTAGCACGGCACACGGCAGGAGTGACACTGCATGTCGGTTCAGGATCTCTACGACCTCATCAGCTTGGCCTGTATTTTCGGCATGTTCGCGGTTTCGCTGAACCTGCTGGTGGGCTGGGCCGGCATCCCGGCGGTGGCCCCGACCGCCTTCGGCGCACTCGGCGGTTATCTCGCCGGGTACATGGCCATCCACCACGGCTTCACCCTGGTGCCCGCGGTCATCATCGCGACGGCCGCGGCGGCGATACTGGGTTTGTTCCTATCCGGTACGGCTTTGCGGCTCTCGATCGAGAACATCATCCTGCTGACGGTGGCCCTGGGCAGCATCGTGCTCAGCGTGGCCACCGCCATCCCGGTGCTCGGTGGCCCACAGGGTCTGGTGAACGTTCCGTACGCACAGCTCTTCGGCATCCACTTCAGCAGCTCCAAGGCCTGGATGCCCTTGCTGATCATCGTCCTGATCGTCATCTACGCGATCACCTACTGGGTCGGCGAGTCGCCGATGGGCTTGACGCTCAAGGGTGTTCGTGAAGACGAGTCAGCGGTGCGCTCTGTCGGGCTGAACCCGATCCCGGCCAAGATCGCCGCCTTCACGATCTCCTCGGCGGTGGCCGGTTTCGCCGGTGCGTTGTTGGTCTACTACGACAACGTGGCCAGCCCGAACTCGTTCGGGTTCAACCAGGGCATCCTGATCGTCACGATGATCATCATCGGCGGTCTGGGTCGGCCGTTCGGCCCGGTGGCCGGTGCCATCCTGGTGACCGCGCTGCCCAAGGTGCTGCAGTGGGTCATCAACATCTCGCCCAGCCGCGCGGCCCTCTTGCAGCAGATCATCTACGGTTTGCTGCTGATCCTGGTGATGTTGTTCCGTCCCAGTGGTCTCATCTCCGAAGTGCCGTTGCGCGTCGTACGCCGGTACGCCAAGCGCCGGCTGGCCGAGGTCACTCGCCAGGAAGCCGCCGCGGACTTGACCGAGATCGCGGCCGATGTCGAGGTCGAAGCGGCTCCGGAACCGGCGCGCGGCAACGGCGACGAGCTGGTCCTCGAGGCCCATGCGCTGCGCAAGAAATTCGGCGGCCTGATCGTCGCCGACGGCTTTGACTTCCAGCTGCCGGCCGGCAAGGTGATCGGTCTGGTCGGCCCCAACGGCGCCGGCAAGACCACGTTGTTCAACCTGCTCACCGGCGCCATCGCGGTCGACAGTGGCAGCGTCAACCTGCTCGGCAAGGACGTGACCCTGCAGAGCATGGACGAGGTCGCCCAAGCCGGAATGGCCCGTTCGTTCCAGGATGTTCGGCTGTTCCAGGCGATCACGCTGTTCGAGAACGTGCTGCTCGGCGCGTTGCCGGCCCGCACCATCAAGCTGTCCCGGATCGTTTTCAAACCAATGCAGGTGCGCCGCGAAACCCGGGAGGCACTGGATCGCAGCTGGTCGGTGCTGGAACGGCTGAACCTGCAGAACAAGGCGCTGGTACTGGGCGGTCAGCTCAGTTACGGCGAGCGCAAGATCGCGGCCATCGGCCGGCTGATCGCCACCGACGCGCGGGTACTGCTGCTCGACGAACCAGCCGCTGGGGTGGGCGCCGAGCTGGCCGATGCGATCCTGCGGGTCATCTCGCAGCTGCGCGAAGAAGGCCACACCATCCTGCTGGTTGAACACAACCTGGAAGTCGTGCGCGACGTGGCCACCGAGGTCTACTTCCTCGAATCCGGCCGCATCCGGGCGCACGGTACCTACGACGAGCTGATCGCCGACCCGGTGCTCGGCGAGATCTACTTCGGCGCCGGCCATACCGAGGCCGCTCGCACCGGCGGCGATGGGGCCACCAGTCCGGGTGCACGTGGTGACGCCAGCGCCTCGACGACGACCCTCCCCGGGAGGTCCTGATGACCGCGGCATCCACCGAACGTTCCTCCAGTGCACCCGGATCGCGGGGCGAGCTGGTCGAGGTGAAGGACCTGACCGCCGGTTACGGCAGTCTGACCGCCCTGCATGAGGCGAACCTGCACATCGCCGAGGGTGAAGCGGTCGGCGTCATCGGCCACAACGGAGCCGGCAAGACGACCCTGTTGAACTCGATCTTCGGCGTGCATCGCCCGACGTCGGGAACCGTGACTTATCAGGGCGTTACGACCGGCAAGCCGGACGCCAAGGACTCGATCAAACGGGGCATGGCGATGGTGCCCGCGGACCAGTTCGTGTTCGCGACGTTGACCGTCCGGGAAAACCTGCTCATCGCGCGCAGCAACACCGATGCCGCGACCGCGGAATGGGCGACCGAGCGCGGGCAGGAGCTGTTCCCGGTCGTCTGGGAGCGCCTGGACCAGTTCGCCGGCAGCCTGTCCGGTGGTGAGCGGCGGATGCTCAGCGTGGCGATGGCGTTGATGTGGCGCCCGAAGCTGATGATTCTGGACGAGCCGTCCCTCGGTCTGGCCCCGGCTCTGGCCGAGCGGGTATTCGACGCGCTGAAGGAACTGAGCATCAGCGCCGGCCTCTCGGTGCTGTGCGTGGAACAGAGCGTCCCGCACCTGCTGCGGCTGGCCGATCGCGTTTACATCATGCGTAACGGGCGAATCGTGGACGAGCAGACCGCGGATCAGCTGCGCGCTCGCACCGAGTACTGGGACCTGTTCTGATGCGCCGGTCGGATTCAGTGGCAATGGCATTGTTCTTGGGAGGTTCACGATGATCCAGTACGGCACCACGCTGGTCACCGGCATCACCAACGGTCTGGATTACGCCGTACTGGGCGTCACCTTCGGGCTCATCTTCTTCACCACCGGGCGTTTCCATTTCGCCTACGGGCTGTTCTACGGGCTGGCCGGGATGCTGTGCTCGTGGGGCAACAACGTGCACGGCTGGAGCCTGCCGTTCGCGATCATTATCGGGATCCTGGCGGCCACCATCGGCGGGATGTTGACCGAGCTGATCGTCTACCGCGCCTTCGACCGGCGCGCGCCCGGGCTGAGCTTGCTGGGCATCTTCATCGCCTCGCTGGGCCTGGTCGTGGCGGGTGAAGCGACCATGTATCTCTTCTTCGACGAGTCGCCGTCCTATTTCATCGACATCTTCAACAGCCGCACCTTCTCGATGGGCAAGGTGCCACTGCCCGAGGTGAAGTTGGCGACCGCGATCTTCTGCATCGTGGTACTCGGCGGGCTGGCCTTCATGCGCTCGCGCACCTCGGCCGGTCGCAAGATGCGCGCCGTCGAGGCCAACCCGGTGCTCGCGCAGACCTACGGAATCAAGGTCAAGCGCGTTTACCTGCTCGTTTTCGCGATCGGATCCGCCGTGGCCGGTGTGCTCGGCGTACTTTATTCCTCCACTTACGCCGCGACGCCCACGATGGGTGACGCCACCATCATTTATGCCTTTGTTGTGGCCTTCCTCGGACGCGGTCGAGGGCCTATCTTTAACGGAATGATCGGTCTGGCCCTGGGGATCCTCGAGGCGTTGATCGGACAGTGGTTCGGCCTGGTGCTGCGTAACCTCGCAGTGTTCCTGGTGCTGTTCATCTTCATCGCTTTGCGGCCTTACCTCGGTGGATTCCGGTCGATGTTGCCCAGTCGTCGCCGGGAGCTGACCACGGCCTGATCAGAGTTCGGCAACGCCCCGCAGCGTCACCTAGCACCCCATGATTGCCATCAATGCCACGCGCGAGAGACACCGCGCAGCAGAAGGAGCGACAGTGTGAGCGACGTCCAAGCCCGCGAAGAAATCATTGCCAAGCTGACTGCGCCGGACGGAGCGTTCCCAGTTGGCAGCGCCGAGGTCCGCGGGGTGAAATTACGGGTGTACGAGACTGCCCCCGACACCCTCCGCGATGTGTTTCTCAGCGGTGCCAAGTGGGGCAAGCGGCCGGCGATCACATACGAGGACGAGTCCTACACCTGGGATGAATACCTGCACGTGGTGAAGCGATTCGCCAAGATCCTCACCGATCGATACGGGGTCAAGAAGGGCGACCGGGTTGCGCTGGCTATGCGTAATTTCCCGGAATGGATCTTCACCTTCCAGGCCGCCGTCAGCATCGGCGCGGTGTGCGTGCCGCTCAACGCCTGGTGGTCGGCGACCGAACTGCAGTTCGCGCTGGCCGACTGTGAAGCCAAGATCTTCGTCGGTGACCGCGAGCGCGTCGAACGCGTGCAATCCAAGCGTTCGGAGCTGCCGTCCATCGAGAGCGTGATCGAGGTCCGGCCGGGCGAGACGGTGCTGGGCGACAACGAATGGCAGCAACTGCTGGCCGGTGAGACCGAGGAGCTGGACCTGGCCTCGATTCCGATCGACACCGACGACGACTGCACGATCATGTACACCTCGGGTACGACCGGCCAGCCCAAGGGTGCCGTGGCGACTCACCGCGCGCACACCTCGAACTTGTTCAACATGCTGGCTCAGGGTGCGATCGAAGGCGAGATGGCCACCTGGCGCGGCGACCCGCCGCCGCCGCCCGCCCCCGAAGTGCCGGTGACGATGCTCCCCGGCCCGCTGTTCCACATTGCCGGGCTGCCCATGGTCTACCTGGCGCCGGTCGGCGGCCTACACATCGTGCTGATGTACAAGTGGGACGCCGACCGTGCCGTCGAACTGATCGAACGCGAGCAGGTCAACAGTTTCGGTGGCGTTCCCACCGTGGTGCGGCAGCTGATGGACGCCGCGGAAAAGGCCGGGACGACGCTGTCCTCGCTGCGTACCCTCGGCACTGGCGGGGCGCAGTCGTCCACCGCGTTGATCGGCCGGATCGACAGCCAGTTCGGCTCGCGGGTCGGCACCGGCACGGGTTACGGCCTGACCGAGACCACTGGCCCGATGGTCGGCATCGGCTCGCATGACTACTTCGAACGGCCGCTGGCCGTCGGCCGCCCGTACCCGACGTCTGAGGTCCGGGTCGTGGACGAGAACGGCAACGACGTACCGCAGGGCGAGATGGGCGAGTCCTGGTTCAAGGGTCCCAACATCTCGCGCGGCTACTGGAACCGAGTCAGCGACGCGTTCATGGAGGACGGCTGGTTCCGCTCCGGTGACCTGGTGAAGCAGGACGAGGACGGGTTCGTGTACATCGTCGACCGGCTCAAGGACATCGTCATCAAGGCCGGCGAGAACGTGTACTGCAGCGAGGTGGAGGACGTCCTGTTCAACCACCCGGCCGTGCAGGAGCTGTCGGTGTTCGGCGCACCGCACGAGCTGTGGGGCGAAGAGGTCGTCTCGGTCGTGCAGGTCAAGCCGGGTCAGTCGGTGACGGCCGAGGAACTGCGCGAGTACGCCAAGGACAAACTGGCCTCGTTCAAGATCCCCACGACGTTCCTGATCGGCGATGAGCCGCTGCCCCGCAACGCGGCCGGCAAGGTGCTCAAGCGCGAACTGCGCCAGACGCACATCGACAACGCCAAAGCGGCGGCGCACTGAATCGGATGTCTGAAACCGCATCGCAGCCCGAGGTAGTCGATTCGGACCGGGTCGTCGACGCCGAGCTGATAGTCGACGGCGTGCCGATCCGCTATCAGCGATACGCCCCCGAGCGGGACGTCGATGTGGTGATGGTGCATGGCTTCAGCGGGCACGGTGGCTGGTGGCAGCCGACCGCGCAGTTGCTGGCCGACACCCGCGGCATCGTGTCCGTGGAATTGAGCGGGCACGGCGACAGCGGGCATCGTGCCGAGTATTCGATGGCGAGCTGGGCCGCCGAGCTGACCGCGGTCATCTCGGCGGTGTCCACGCCAGGCCGGCCACCAGCGGTCATCGGGCACAGCATGGGGGGCGTGGTCAGTGCGTTGGCCGTCAGCCAGCTCGGCGACCGGGTGACCCAACTCGTGATGGTGGATTCGATCCTCAAGGCGCCCCGCAAGGCTTTCGGTGGCCGCTGGACGCCGCCGAAGAGCCCGCGTCGCTACGACACGCTGGACGAGGCCGTCGCTCGGTTCAGGTTGATGCCGGAGGAGCCGGTGCACGATCGGGCCGGCCTGCAAGCTCTGGCGGTCCGGGCGGCGGTGCTGGTGGACGGCGCCTGGCAATGGAAGTTGGATCCACGGATTCACGGGACCATGGGTGCCCATACGCCGGATTCGTTCTTCGACCGCATCACGATTCCGGTCACCATCGTGCGCGGTGAATTGTCGTCGCTGGTGGACCCGGACGTCGGCGAATACGCGGCCAGCTTGATCGGCCGCCCGGTCAAGCAACTCGACCTGCCCGGTGCGTATCACCACATGATGATCGATCAGCTGCAGCCGTTGACCGCCGTGCTGCGGGGCATCCTCGACGAGGCGAGAACTCATGAGTGAGCGCGCCGGGCCGCAGACGGCCCTGCCCCGCGAGCGCCAGCGAGCTGGCTTCGAACAGCGAGCGAGAGCGAATGCCAGCGATGAGCGCTTGCGCGAAGAGCCAGTGATTTCATGACGCCCGGGGACGGCCCGCTGGCCGGGGTCCGGGTGCTCGAACTGGGTTCGGTCGGGCCGGGGCCGTGGGCCTGCATGGTGCTGGCCGGCCTGGGCGCGAGCGTGCTGCGGGTCGATCGACCGGACGCCAAGCGCCATGCGTTTCCAGGGCAATCGGTGCTGGCCCGCGGCCGGACGCGGATCTCACTGGATCTGAAGCTGGCCGCTGACCGGGAACGCGTGCTGGGCTTGGCCGGGCACGCGGACGTCCTGGTCGAGGGGTTTCGGGCCGGCGTAGCCGAACGGCTCGGTCTCGGGCCGCAAGCCTGCCAGGAGCGCAATCCCCGGCTGGTTTACGGGCGAATGAGCGGCTGGGGGCAGGACGGGCCGATGGCCGCGCTGGCCGGGCACGACCTGAACTATCTCGCGGCCAGTGGTGCGTTGGCGGCCATGGTCGATCCCGATCACTCGCCGTCGTACCCGCTCAGCGCTGCTTTGACCTTCGGCGGCGGGTCGATGTTCCTGGTCAGCGGGATCATCGCCGCGCTGTACGAGCGGCAGGCGAGCGGGCAGGGCCAGGTGGTCGACGCCGCCATTGCCGACGGGATGTCGATGCTGCTGGCCTCCTCGTACGGGCTGCTCGGCAAGAACGGACCGCCGCTCGGGTCGACGCCGGCTGAGACCGCGGCGCCCTACTACGCGACCTATCTGTGCGCGGACGGCAAACGGGTGGCCGTGGCGGCCTACGAGACGCAACTGTGGCGGGCGCTGATTGCCGTGCTCGGGCTGGCCGACGACGAGGATCGCCACAATCCGGAGCACTGGCCCGCTATGCGGGAGCAGTTCCGGACCGCGTTCGCGCAGCACAGCCGGGCTGAGTGGGTTAGCCGCTTCGCGGGCGTCGACGCCGCGTTCAGCCCGGTGCTGGAACTCGGCGAGGTTCCCGACTTTGCCCAGGCGCAGGCGCGGCAATCCTTCACGGTGCTCGACGGCCGGGTGCAGCCCACCATGTCGCCGAAGTTCTCCCGTACCCCGACCGCGCCGCCGGCGGTCACCGCGCCCGCGGACACCGCGTGGACGACGGAACTACTTGCCGAAATCGGCTTCGAGCCGGCCACCGCCAACGAGCAGGAGGCTTCATGAGTGAGCATCCCCAGGAGCGCCAGCGAGTGCGGAGCGGAGCGAATGCCAGCGATGAGCGCTCGCGCGAAGAGCCAGCGACTCTAGTGAATGAGCTTGACAATCGGCCGCTGCCGGTGCGGGTGCTGTCTTTGGCCCGCGGGGTTGGGGCGGCGTTCACGGCCCGGCAGTTGGCCGACCTGGGCGCCCCCACCAGCTGGTGGCGTTGGGCGGACGGGCGGCCCGGCGACTGGCCCCGCGACGACATCTTCCTGTCGTTCTTTACCGAGGGCATCGAGGTGGTGTCCGAACGCCGTGCGCGGCCGGACGTGCTGGCCACGCTGCCCGGCGTGATCGGTGAGTACGACCTGCTGATCACCGATTTCGATGCCAGCGAGCAGGTCGAGGGACAGCTCTACGAGTTGCTCGCGCCGTACAACCCCGCGCTGGTGGTGGCCAATCTCAGCCACTTCGGCCGCACCGGCCCGTACGCCGGTTGGGTGGGCGATGAGCTGACCGACTACGCGCTCGGTGGCTACTGGGGACTGGCCGGACATCCAGATCGCGAACCGCTACGGGTCCCGGGCCATCAGGCTCAGTTCCACGGCGGGCTGAACCTGTCCCTCGCCGCCGCGGCCGCCCTGCGGGAAGCGCGCCGCACCGGCCGCGGCCAGGAAGTGGACGCCGCCGCCTACGAGGCCATGCTCGGTTCGCACTGGGACGCCACGGTGACCTGGACGCATACCGGCGGCGTCATCAACCGGACCGGTCCCGATCTGTACAAGGTGACCGACGGGTACGTGTTCTTCTACAAGATGGTGTTTTTCCCCAACCTGAGCGTGTTGATCGGTCAGCCCGAGCTCGCCAGCGACCCCCGCTGGGCGACGGTGCCGGAGTACGTGGCCAACGCTGCCCAGTTCTGGGATCTGGTCGAGGCCTGGTGCGCGGACAAGACGACCACCGAGATCACCGAGGCGGCGCAGGCGCTGCGGCTGCCGGTGGTGACGATGGCCAACGCCCAGACCCTGCTGGACGAACCCACACTGGCCCAGCGCGACTACTTCCGTGACATCAACGGCCTGCCCATGCCCGGCCGTCCCATTTTGTGGTCGGTGGACTGGCCGCAACCGGTGGCCGGTACCCGCTTGGCCGAGCAGTTGGCCGCGGACTCATCCCGGGCGCAGCCACCGGTCCGGCTCGGCACCTATCCGGTGACCAACCAGCCGGCTCGCCCGTCGGCCGGTCCACTGGCCGGCGTCCGGGTGCTGGAGCTGAGCAACAACTGGGCCGGCCCGCTGGCCGGCCGGCACCTCGGCGACCTCGGGGCCGAGGTGATCAAGATCGAGCAGACCGCGGTCCCGATGACCCGGGCCGGCGGCTTCTATCCGGGCAACGTGCCGGGCCGGCGGTACTGGAACCGTTCCGGCTACTTCAACGAGATGAACCGCAACAAGCGCAGCATCGCGCTCAACCTGGCCAGTGAGCAGGGTCGGGAGATCTTCCTTGCCCTGGCCGCCGACGCCGACGTGGTGCTGGAGAACAACAGCTCGCGGGTGATGCCCAAGCTCGGCATCGGCTACGACACCTTGCGTGAGCTCAATCCGAAGATCGTGATGGGCTCCATCAGCGGCTTCGGCGCGACCGGCGACCGGCGGAACTGGGTGGCCTTCGGTTCGAACATCGAGGCGGCCACCGGGCTGGCCGCGACCACCGGGTACGACCCGGAAACCCCTTATCGCACCGGTACTTTCGTGGCTGACCCGATTGCCGGCACGCAGGTCTCGCTGGCCATCGTGGCCGCCCTGGAGAAGGCCGAGCGGGACGGTCACGGCGCGCACTTGGACCTGTCGCTGATCGAGGCCACCCTGCCGTTCATGACCTACAGCTTCGCGCGGCTGCACAGCACCGGCGAATTGCTGGCCCGGGCCGGCAACGCCGAGCCTTGGGATGCCCCGACCGGTGCGTACCCGACCGACGGCCCGGATGAGTGGATCGCGATCGCGGTTCGGACGGACGAGCAGTGGGCGGCGCTGGCCACGCTGGCCGGCCTGAACGCCAGCCTCGGCCGGACGTCAGCGGACCGGCTGGCCAACCGGGACGAGATCGACCGGCAACTGCGCGGCTGGACCAGTTCGGTGGCGCAATACGAAGCGGTACGGCTCCTGCAGGGCGTCCGGGTCGCGGCGGCGCCGATCCTGAAGAATCCGCAGTTCCACACCGACCCGCACTTGTACGCCCGTCAGGCGTTCATCCCGATCGACCATCCGGACACCGGGGTGCTGCCTTATCCGGGCTTTCCCTGGCGGTTCACGGCAACGCCGCCCTCGGTTCGCAGCGCGGCGCCCCGCTTTGCCGAAGGAAACGATTACGTCTTTTCCCGGCTGGCCGGACTGGACGCCGACCAAATCGCGAAGCTTTACGCCGACGGTATTTCGACCGAAGAACCGACCGGATTGAACCCTATGTAAAACGCCTAGTGGCATCAATTGTCGCCCCGGGTCACATGACGCCGGGACGGCAAGGTATCTGTTCACCATCAGGATTCATCGGGATCTACATCAGGGCAGGAGAGAGGATCTTCAATGGAGAGCTTCCGCGAAATCGGCGCACGGAACAGCAACTGGGGGCGTTGGGGGGCCGACGACGAACGTGGCACGACGAACTTCATCACCGCTGACAAGCTGGTGGCGGCCGCGGCCCTGGTGAAGACGGGGAAGATCTTCGATCTGGGCATCCCGTTCGGGGACGGTGGCCCGCAGCCGGGTGGCGGCCGGATCAACCCGGTGCACCTGATGAGCGTCACCGGTCAGGGCCAGAACTTCCCGGGCGGTTTTCACTTCGCCGACGATTACATCTTCATGCCGCTGCAGAGTGCCTCGCAGTGGGACGGGTTGTCGCACGTTTTCTACGACGACCAGCTGTACAACGGCTATCCGTCTTCCGAGGTCGGCCCGGGCGGCACCAACAAGCTGGCCATCGACAAGCAGGCCAAGGGCATCGCCGGGCGCGGTGTGCTGCTCGACATCGCCCGGCTCAAGGGAGTCGACTGGCTCGAGCTGAACTACGTGATCACGCCGGCCGACCTGGACGAGGCGGCCAGTAAGCAGGGCGTCACGGTCGGTTCCGGTGACATCCTGCTGGTCCGGACCGGTTGGCGGCAGGTCTTCACCACGACCGGCGACGCGAGTCAGTTCATGGCCGGCGAGCCGGGTATCGGGCTGGCCTGCGTCGATTGGCTGCACGACAAAGAGGTGGCCGCGATCTGCTCGGACAACTGGGCCATCGAGGCATTGCCGGGCGAAACCGACGACGCGCTGCCGGTGCACTGCGTGCTCATTCGTGATTTGGGCATGACGCTCGGCGAAATCCTGGACTTCGAGGAACTGGCCGACGATTGCGCATCCGATGGTGTCTATGAGTTCTTCTTCAGCGCACCGGTCATCAAATTCACCAAGGCCGTAGGTTCGCCGATCAACCCGCTGGTGTTCAAGTAGCCGAGGCTTTCGACCGGCCCGCAAGTGTAGGAATTGTTCGAGGTTCAACAGGATCTAGAGGGGAAACACGCATGACCGAGACAGTTGCCCAGTCCACGGACGAGGGTTACCAAGAAATTCTCTATTCGGTTGCCGACCGAATAGCGACCATTACGTTGAACGTGCCCGAGAAGCGCAACCGGTTGAGTTACCGGCTTCGTCGCGAGGTCATCAACGCGCTGCGTACCGCCGAGCGCGACGACGACGTCACGGTGATCCTCATCCGTGCGAACGGGCCGTCGTTCTGCGCCGGCTATGACCTGTCCCCCTCGGCTCCAGAGCAGCCGGTCGATCCCAGCGTCGAGGCCAAGTACTACCGCGACGACGACACCCGGCCCGAACAGTGGGTGGATGCGGCCGAGTTCAACAACTGGACTGACCAGTGGGCCCGTAGTTGTGTCCGTGACTGGCTGAACATCTGGAACCTGCTCAAGCCCGTCGTGGCTATGGTGCATGGCCACTGCGTCGCCGGCGGCACTGAGCTGATGTCGATGTGCGACATCGTGTTCGTGGCCGAGGACGCCCGCATCGGCTACCCGCCCATGCGTGGCATGACGACGCCGGACGTGCCGTACTTCCCGTGGAAGATGAGCATGGCCAACGCGAAGTACCTGCAGCTGACCGGCAACTCGGTCACCGGCGAGGAGGCTGTCCGCATCGGTTGGGTGGCCAAGGCCTTCCCGGCGGACAAGCTCGAGGAAGAAACCATGCGCGAGCTGCGGGCGATATCCGCCATTGCTCCGGCCCTGCTGGCGGCCAACAAGCACTCGGTCAACCAGGCCTACGAGATCCAGGGCATCAAGACCCACTTCGATCAGTCCTGGTCATGGCACGCCTTCAGTGGCACGTTCCGCCCGGGCGCCCACACGTTCGGCGAAAAGCTCCGGGACGGTGGCCTGAAGGCGGCCCTGGAATGGCGTGACGGCCCGTTCCAAGCCGAAGGCTTCATCTAAAAACAGCGATAGGGCGGCCCGACTTCCCGGTTCGAACGCGAAACCGGGAACTCGGGCCGCACTGCGTGTCAGGTCTTAGGCTGGGCGGCCGAAGTGGCGGCGGCCGGCGCTGGCGGAGATCCGGGACGGTTTGGGTGTCTCCGGGGTGTCGTGCGCCTCGGTAATGCTGGGCGCCGGCGGGGTGGCCGCCGGTTGCTGGTCGGTCGCGGTCGCGGGGTCGGTTGCTGGCGCGGTAACGCCGATTCTGGGCGCCGACAATTTTCCGGGGGCGAGCTGGGCCGCGGCAGCCAGCTGCCCGATCGCGGCGACCCGGCCTGACTCGGACGCGTCGATGCCCAGCAGGGGCAGGCTGGTGCCATCCTTCAAGAGCAGGACGGCCACCGTGTCGTAGCGATTCGGACGCTGCACCGCCGCGATCTCTGACCAGGGCAGGAGCCGGCGCGGGCGTCCGTACACCGGGCGCCACACGCCAGCTCCATCCACCCGGAAGGCGTGCCGGGACATTGTCGTCACGTTCACGGCAAAGGCGACCAGCCATACAATAAGGATCAACAGGAACACCAGGCGCTGAGTGGCGATAAGTGCACCTATCATTGCCAGCGCGACAACAATGTAAAAAAGTTGCGTTGGCCGCGGTATCGGGCGCCGTCCATCGAGAACATCGCGCCCTGCGTTCGTCACGTTCTGTTTATACCCCGCGACTACGCCCTTATACCGGAGCCGGCGCGAATTGAATAGTAAGTTTGCCCTTTTGTACAATGAGCGAGATGGCGACGTTAAAAAATTGTGTACCCGCCGTCGATCACAAATGAGTCGCCCGAGTGATATGCCGACGCATCAGAGGCAAGATAGACGGCAATTCCGCCGAAATCCGACGGCAGGCCCCAGCGGCGAGCCGGCACCCGCTTGAGCACCTTCTCGGCGAACTTCGGGTTGGCTTGGCTCGCCTCTGACATCCCGGTCGTGATCCAGCCGGGCAGGATGGCGTTGGCCCGGACCCCGTAGCGGGCGAACTCCACCGCGATTGCCTTGGTTGCCGAGATGACCGCGCCCTTGGTGGCGGCATAGGCCTCGCTCCGGGCCGCACCTTCGATGGCGGACAGGCTTGAGATCGCAACCAGGGAGCCGCCGGCGTCGCCGTGTTCGGCCCGCGCGACCATGTGCCGAGCCGTCTCCTGCAGCGTCCAGAAAACGCCGTCCAGGTTCGTGGCCAGCACGGCGCGGTAGTCCTCGACCTTCATGTCCAAGAACGGGCCGCCCCGGCCGATACCCGCATTGGCGTAGACGGCGTCGATGCGTCCGAGATCGCTGACCACGTCTGCGACGGCAGCGGCGACGGCCGCCGAGCTCGACACGTCCACGGTGGCCGCATGCACTCGGACGCCGGTGTCGGCCAGTGTCATGGCCGCGGTGTCCAGCTTCGCCTTGTCCCGACCCCAGATCGCTACGTCGGCGCCGGCTTGAGCCAGCGCTTCGGCCATCCCCAGGCCGATGCCGCCGTTGCCACCGGTGACCAGTGCGACCTTGCCGTGCAGGTCGAATGCTCCGTACGCCATGCATTTCCTCCATAGTGTTTTCCCGACCGTCCGGTCGGTTGACCTTTGTCGGCATCATTGTTACGTTGCGATTGCAGGGGCGTCGGAACATCCATGTCTTACCGGTGACACCGCGCCTGCGACGTCCAACCTGTGTTATCCAACGCCATTCCGGGCGGTTTGCCTACTCCCACCGCATCCACCCGATCCAAGCACAGCCAACGGCCCTGTTTCGGTGGCACTATCGGTACACCGGAATCGAACACCGCAGCAGAACAGCTCACAGCGCACTTAACAGGAGGAGCGATGACCGCCACCGCGACAAACCAGGACGCGGACACCGAGCTCGTAATCGCCAAGACCGAGCAGTTGCTTCGCGATTACCCGCCGGCCACCACCGATCGGCGCGAGTTCCTGAGCGCGCAGTTCGACGCCGGGCTGGCCTGGGTCCATTTCCCCAAGGGCAAGGGCGGTCTCGAACTGCCCCGCAGCCTGCAGCACGAGGTATACGTCCGGCTCGAAGAGGCCGGCGCCCCGAATGGTCAGATGGGCAACCAACTCGGCTACTCGATGGGTGCACCGACCGTGCTGGCCTGGGGTGACGAGCAACAGCACGAGCGCTACCTGCGTCCGATCTTCCTAGGCGACGAGCGGTGGTGCCAGCTGTTCTCCGAGCCCGGCGCCGGATCCGACCTGGCCGCGGTGGCGACTCGCGCGGTCAAGGACGGCGACGACTGGATCATGAACGGCCAGAAGGTCTGGAACTCGATGGCCAGCATCTCCGACATCGGAATGCTGATCGCCCGTACCGATCCCGAAGTGCCTAAGCATCAGGGCCTGACTTATTTCGTCATCGACATGCACGCCCCTGGCGTCGAGGTCCGGCCGCTGCGCCAGATGACCGGCGAGGCCGAATTCAACGAGGTCTATCTGACCGACGTGCGGGTGCCCGATGCGGCCCGGCTCGGCGCCATCTCGGCCGGCTGGAAGGTCAGCATGGCCACGCTCATGAACGAGCGCGTGATGTTTGCCAGCGAAGGCATGGACAAGGGCCCGGTCGAAACGGCGCTAGACCTGTACCGCGAGCGCGATCACCACGAGCCCGAACTGCGGACCCGGATGATCGACATGTGGATCAAGGGCCGGGTGCTGACGCTCAGCAACCAGCGCGCCGCCGCCAACCGCGCGGCCGGCACCCCCGGACCGGAAGGCTCGACCGGCAAGATCGGCTACGCCGAACTGCAGCAGAAGGGCTACGAGCTCTGCCTGGATCTGCTCGGCGACGAGAGCCTGCTGTACGACTCGTACGAGATGCACGAGTTCACGCTGGAGTCGCTGAAGGAGCGGCCGACGAAGATCGACCCCCGCCGCCGGTTCCTGCGATCACGGGCCAACTCCATTGAGGGCGGCTCGTCCGAGATCATGCACAACATCCTGGCCGAGCGCGTCCTCGGCCTGCCCCCGGAGCACCGGGTGGACAAAGACGTTCCGTTCTCGCAGGTCCCGCGCGGCTAGCACTGCTGGTTATTGGAGAAGATCGAGATGACGACGACTGAAGAAACCGAAGAGCTGCGCCGTACCGTCCGACGTTTCCTGGATCAGCGATCCACCGAAGCCGAGGTACGTCGCCTGATGGAGGACGAGACCGGCTACGACCCGGCCGTCTGGAAACAGATGGCGGAGCAGATCGGCCTGCAGGGCTTGGCGATCCCGGAGGAGTTCGGCGGTAGCGGGTTCAGCTACAACGAGCTGCGCGTGGTGTTCGAAGAGATGGGCCGCGCGCTGCTGACGGCACCGTTCTTCGCCACGGTGGCGCTGGCTGCCAACGCGCTGATCGAGTGCGGCGATGACGACGCGAAGAAGGCGTACCTGCCGGGCATCGCCAGCGGTGAGACCATCGCGACGCTCGCGCTGAGCGAAGAACGTGGCGGCTGGGACGACAAGGCGGTCACCCTGCAGGCCAGCGGCAGCGGTTCGGACTGGACCCTCACCGGCGGAAAGCGTTTCGTACCGGACGCACACGTGGCCGACCTGATCCTGGTCGCGGCGCGGACGGCCGACGGCATCTCGCTGTTCGCGGTCGAGAAGGGCGCGGCGGGACTGTCGACCGAGGTCGAATTGACCATGGACCTCACCCGCAAGCTGGCCCGGGTCACGTTGGACTCGACCCCGGCCCAGTTGATCGGCACCCAGGGCCAGGCCTGGAACGGGCTGCGGCGAGCACTGCGGTTCGCTGCGGTCGCGCTGGCGGCCGAGCAGGTCGGCGGCGCCCAGAAGGTGCTGGACATGACCGTGCAGTACTCCAAGGAGCGTTTCCAGTTCGGACGTCCGCTCGGCTCCTTCCAGGCGCTGAAGCACAAGATGGCCGACATGCTCGTCGATATCGAGTCGGCCAAGTCCGCGGCCTACGACGCGGCCCGCGCGGTGGCCGACGGCGATGCCGACGTGGAGCTCTCGGCCAGCGTGGCCAAGGCATTCTGCTCCGAGACGTACTTCCGCACCGCGGCGCAGGGCCTGCAACTGCACGGCGGTATCGGATTCACCTGGGAGCACCCGATCCACTTGTACTTCAAGCGGGCCAAGAGCAGCGAGTTCCTGCTCGGCAGTCCGGTTTACCACCGCGACCTCGTGGGGCAGGCGCTCGGTATCTAGCATTCGCTATTACCCGCTGGGCGCCGCATATTCACTTCACCGGCAATTAATTCACATTGTGACTAGCGGATGTTATTCACGGATATGTCGACCGCGGTAGGAGAGTTCTTGATCGCATGACACTATGCGTGTGTAGCCACGAATTGGAGTAGTGAATGGATCGGATCGCTGTAATCGGTGGCGGGCTGATGGGCTCTGGCATCGCGGAGGTCTGCGCTCGCTCCGGCTGCGATGTGCGCATTCTCGAGATCAACGATTCGGCGGCCGCGGCGGCGCTGGAACGGGTATCGAAATCGCTGGGCCGCGCCGTCAAGTCCGAGCGACTCACCGAGGCTGATTCGCTCGCCGCGTTCGGCCGGATCACTACTACCACCGACATCGCAGCCTTGGCCGATGCCGAGCTGATCATCGAGGCCGCGCCCGAGATCGAATCGCTCAAGCAGGACCTCTTCGCCCGGCTGGACAAAGTTATCGGCGCGGAAACGATCCTGGCCTCGAACACCTCGTCGATCCCGCTGGCCAAGCTGGCCGGCGCCACGACCTTCCGCGATCGTTTCGTCGGCATCCACTTCTTCAATCCGGCCCCGGTGATGCCGCTGGTCGAAATAATCCCGACGTTGTTGAGCACTCCCGACGCGGTCAAGCAGGTCACCACTTTCGTCGAGGACCGGCTGGGCAAGCACACGATCACCTCGCCCGACCGCGCGGGCTTCGTGGTTAACGCGCTGCTGGTGCCGTACCTGCTGTCGGCGGTGCGGATGTTCGAGTCCGGATTGGCAACCGCCGAAGACATCGATGCCGGGATGGTCAAAGGGTGCGCGCACCCGATGGGGCCACTCACCTTGATGGACCTCATTGGGCTCGACACAATTGTCGGGGTAGCCGATTCGATGTTCAACGAATATAAAGAACCTCTGTACGCGCCGCCGCCACTGCTGCAGCGCATGGTTCAATCCGGTTTACTCGGCCGTAAAAGTGGACGTGGATTCTATGACTACAGCAAAAAGTAAGCCAGAAAGTACGCCCAGCGCGACAAAACAGCACACCGACCGTTCGGAAAGGACCGCCGCATGAGCATCCTCGGCACCCGCGTCGTACGCAATGAAGACCCCGAGCTGCTGACGAAGGGTGGCACCTACACCGACGACTTGATCGATGAACGGCTGGATGGCGCGGCCCACTTGATCTTCGTTCGGTCACCCGTTGCGCACGCCCGGATCCTTTCTATCGACACCTCGGAGGCGCTCAAGCTGCCCGGCGTCGTTGCGGTCTACACCGCGGCCGACGTCGACCTGCCGATCATCAATCCGCCGATGCCGATGTTCAACCAGGACATGACGCAGACTCCGCTGGCCAGCGACAAGGTGCGCTACGTCGGCGAGCCGGTCGCGATCGTGGTCTGCGACGACCCGTACATCCGTGAAGATGCCGCCGAGCTGGTCGAGGTCGAGTACGACATCCTGCCGGCTGTCATCGGTATGCCGAACGCCGCGAAGGACGAAGTACTGCTGTGGGAATCGGTCGGCACCAACACGGTCGTCGACTTCGGCACCCCCGATGATCTCGACCCGAACCTGTTCGATGACTGCGAGGTCGTCGTCAGCCACTTGATCCAGAACCAGCGCATCCACCCGGCGCCGATGGAATCCCGCTCCGGTGCCGCGTCCTGGCCTGAAGGGGAGCGGCTCACGGCCTGGATCCCCAGCCAGGGTGCGCAGGGTGCCAAGGCCGCCCTCGCGGCTCAGCTCGGCATCGATGCCGCCGAGGTGCACGTCCTCACCCCTGACGTCGGCGGTGCCTTCGGCGCTCGCTTCGGCGCCGACGTCGAGATGGTGCTGACGGCGTGGGTGGCCGGCAAGCTGCACCGCCCGATGCGGTGGTCGGAGACCCGTTACGAGAACCTGCTGGCGATGACCCATGGCCGGGCGCAGGAGCAGCGCGTCACCATCGGCGGCAGCCGGGACGGCAACATGAAGAAGTACCGCCTCGAGGTGCTGGCCGACTGCGGGGCGTACCCGAAGATCGGCGGCATCCTGCCGTCGCTGACCCGGCTGATGACGCCCGGCACCTACGTATTCGACAAGGCGGAATCCATCGCCAAGGCCGTCGTGACCAACACGACGCCGATCGGCGCCTACCGCGGTGCCGGCCGTCCCGAGGCCACCGCGGCGATCGAGCGCGCGGTGGACATCTTCGCCGCCGAGATCGGCATGGACCCGGCCGACGTCCGCCGTAAGAACCTGGTGCCCAAGTTCACCGAGCCGCACCTGACCGCCTTCGGTGCGCTGTATGACAGTGGTGACTACGAGACGGCCCTGAACAAGGCGCTGGAAGCGGCCAACTACGAGGACCTGCGCAAGGAGCAGCAGTTGCGTCGCGAGCGTGGCGACGCCAAGCAGCTCGGGATCGGCATGTCCAGTTACGTCGAGATCACCGGCGCCGGCTCGGAGTCGGGCGATCCGAACGAGAACGCCACCGTCGAGGTGCACCCGGACGGCACGGTCACCATCCTGACCGGTACGTCGCCGCACGGGCAGGGCCACGCCACGGCATGGGCCATGATGGCGAGCGACACGCTGGGCATCGGGATCGACAAGATCACCGTCATTCACGGCGACACCGACCTGATCCCCAAGGGTGGTGGCACCGGCGGCTCACGAAGCCTGCAGCAGGGTGGCATGGCGGTCCAGAAGGCATCGATCGAGCTGGTCGACATCGCCCGGACCCGCGCGGCCGAACTGCTCGAAGCCAACGAGGCCGACCTGCAGTTCAACATTGACGACAGCGGCTTCTCGGTTGCCGGTGTGCCGTCCTCGACGGTGACGCTGGCCAAGCTGGCCGAGAAGGAACGGCTCTTCATCAACGCGGTGTTCGCCGCCCCGGGCGCGACCTTCCCCTTCGGCGCCCACCTGGCCGTCGTCGAGGTCGACGTAGAAACCGGCAAGGCCACGCTGGAGCGGATCTTCTGCGTCGACGATGCCGGTGTCGTCATGAACCCGTTGCTGTTCGACGGGCAACGCCACGGCGGCATCGCACAAGGCGCAGCCCAGGCCTTCCTTGAGGAGTTCATCTACGACGAGGACGGCAACCCGCTGACCGCCAGCTTCGCCGACTACCCGTTCCTGTCGGCCACCGAGGTGCCCAGTTTCGATCTGGTCTCCATGGTCACGCCGACCACGTATAACCCCATGGGCGTCAAGGGTGTCGGCGAGGCCGGCACGATCGGTGCCACGCCGGCCGTGCAAAATGCCGTCGTCGACGCGGTGTCGCACCTCGGGGTCCGGCACATCGATATGCCCACCTCGCCGCGCGTGGTGTGGGAAGCGATAGAAGCAGCACGCTCGAATTCGAACTCGAACGGGAAGGTCGCCTGATGCAGGTCCAGATCACGGTCAACAAGAAGCCCCGGACCGACGAGGTGGAGCCTCGGCAACTGCTGGTGCACTACTTGCGGGACACCGCAGGCCTCAAGGCTACGAACGTCGGCTGCGATACGACCTCCTGCGGCGCATGCACGGTGTTGCTGGACGGCGTCTCGGTGAAGTCCTGCACCGTGCTCACCGCACAGGCTGACGGTGGCACGGTCGTGACCGTGGAAGGACTCGGCGGCACGGCCGACGGCGGCCAGATGCACCCTGTGCAGTCGGCGTTCCGCGAGGAGCACGGCCTGCAGTGCGGCTTCTGCACACCGGGCATGGTGATGGCCAGCGTAGGTCTGCTGAGCGAGAACCCGAACCCGACCGAGCACGAGGTTCGTGAGGGCCTGGAAGGCAATTACTGCCGCTGTACCGGCTACCACAACATCCTCCGCGCCGTGCTGTTGGCGGCGCAGTCGCCCGATGCCGGCAAGCCCGAAGCGCAGGTGTCGGCATGATTCCCGCACCTTTCGACTACGTGCGCGCGACGTCGGCGGAGCACATTCTGGAGTTGATGGCCCAGCACGGCGACGAGGCCAAACTGCTCGCCGGCGGCCATTCGTTGCTACCGATGATGAAAGTGCGGCTGGCCTCGCCGACCGTCCTCATCGACATCGCCTCCGTTCCGGAGCTCAGCTACGTCAAGGTCGACGGCGACGACCTGGTCATCGGGGCCACCACGTCGCACGCCACCGTGGCCAACTCCGATCTCATCCAGGCCGATGCACCGTTGCTGTCCTATGCCGCGGCCCAGATCGGTGACCCGCAGATCCGGCACCGGGGCACGATCGGCGGGTCGCTGGCACACTCCGACCCGGCCGCCGATCTGCCGATGACGCTGGTCGCACTGGACGGTACCTTCGAACTGCTGGGCCCGTCCGGCACTCGCTCGGTCAAGGCCGAAGACTTCTTCATCGGCTACTTCGAGACCGCGCTGGAGCACGACGAGATCATCTCCGCAGTCCGGGTGCCGCGCCGTCCGGGCGTGGGCTGGGGCTATGAGAAGTTCACTCGCCGCGCCAACGACTGGGCAATCGTCGGTATCGCCACCGTCGCCGGCCGGGTCGCGATGGCCAACATGGGTTCGATCCCGGCCCGTCCCGTCGCGACCGAGCAAGCGCTGGCCGGGGGGCAGGGCATCGCCGAAGCAGCCGCGCTGGCTGCGGACGGGATCGAGCCAGCGGGGGACATGCACGCCACGACGGCCTACCGCCAGCACCTGGCCCGCGTGCTGACCCGGCGCGCGCTGGAAACGGCCGCGTCGCGAAACCAGGCTTGATCGGAACTTCCGAAGCGCCGCCGGTCCGCAGTGCCGGCCGGCGGCGTCGATTCGGCCGGTTTCAGCCTTAATTTCTCGACCGTGCCTCGGGTGTGACGTGCTCGTCGAGCGATGTAGCCAACATCCACGCGCAATCGTCAGTGTGAAATGGTAAAAAAACTGATACCGCGTGGTAACAAAGCCAGCTGCCCGCGCACAATACCCACCAGTGACCATCAGTGGCCGCTGGCGGCATAGTGGACGCAGTGCTGATTGGCTTGGCTGCAGTGCCCGACGAGTACAGAATTCGATCCACCTGAGGAGTTTTCGATGCGTGTCCTGGTTCTAGTCAAGTACACCCCCGACCTGGTGTCCGACCGCGCCTTCGCCGCGGACGGCACGGTGGATCGAGCGGCGGTTGACGGCAACCTGTCCGAGCTCGACGAGTACGCGGTCGAGCAGGCGCTGCAGATTGCCGAGAAGGGCAGCGACGTCGAGGTCACCTACCTGACGATGGGCCCGGCTGAGGCCACCGGCGCGCTGCGCAAGGCGCTGTCGATGGGTGGCGACAAGGGCATTCACGTGCTCGACGACTCGCTGCACGGCTCGGACTACCTCTCGACGTCGCTGGTGCTGGCCGAGGCCATCAAGAAGGCCGGTTTCGACCTGGTCATCACCGGTATGGCGTCCACAGACGGCAACGGCGGTGTCATTTCGGCCATGCTGGCCGAGCGACTTGGCGTCTCGCAGGTGACGCTCGCGGGCGAGATCCTGTCAGTCGACGATTCCTCGGTGACCATCCGCCGCGACGGTGACCTTGCCTCGATGACGATCACCGGCGCGCTGCCGGCCGTGGTCAGCGTTACCGACCAGACCGGCGAGGCGCGCTACCCGTCGTTCCGCGGGATCATGGCCGCGAAGAACAAGCCGGTCGAGACCTGGTCACTGGCCGACCTCGGGGTGGACGCGGAACTGGTGGGGCTCGCCGGTGCCGGCACCTCGGTGGAATCAGCCGATCGCCGTCCGCCCCGCACAGCCGGTGAGATCGTCACCGACGACGGGGATGGCGGCATCAAGGCGGCCGACTTCCTGGTCAGCAACAAACTCGTCTGACGCTGGCGGTCGACGTCGCGGGCGCTCATCCCGACGCCGGCGATCGTCGTCCACTCGCTCGTTCTCGCTGTCGGTTCTCGGCACGTCCTTTCAGGAGATAGTGATTCGTATGGCTGAAGTACTGGTTCTGGTTGACCACATTGACGGTTCGGTGCGTAAGCCGACCTTCGAACTGCTGACGTTGGCCAATCGCATCGGCGAGCCGTCGGCCGTGTTTCTCGGTGCCGGTTACTCCGAGGACGCCCGCAAGACGCTGGCCGACCACGGCGCCGAGAAGGTGTACGTGGTGGATTCCGCCGACGTAACCGACTACCTGGTGGCGCCTTCGGCTGAGGCGCTCGCTGCCGTTGTCGCGCAGTCCTCGCCGGCCGCGGTGCTGCTGGTCTCCTCCCAGGACGGCAAGGAGATTGCCGCCCGCCTCGCGGTGAAGACGAATTCCGGGCTGATCACCGACGCCACCGACGTAGAAGCGTCGGACAAGGGCCCGGTCGCTACTGCGTCGGCGTTCGCGGCATCGTGGAAGGTCAGCAGCGTGGCCACCAGCGGTACCCCGATCATCACGGTGAAGCCGAACTCGGCCGACGTCACCGAGGTGGCCGGTGCCGGCACCGAGGTCCGGGTCGACGTGTCGTTCTCCGACCTGGCCAAGTCCGCCAAGGTGAGCGATGTCCGTCCGCGTGCGGCCTCTGGCCGTCCGGATCTTGGTGAAGCCAGCATTGTCGTCTCTGGTGGCCGTGGCCTCGGTGGCGCCGAGAACTTCGCCGTGGTCGAGGCTCTGGCCGACGCGCTCGGCGGGGCCGTCGGTGCATCGCGTGCGGCGGTCGACGCAGGCTGGTACCCCCACCCGTTCCAGGTCGGTCAGACCGGCAAGACGGTATCGCCGCAGGTCTACATCGCGGTGGGCATCTCCGGAGCCATCCAGCACCGGGCCGGTATGCAGACCTCGAAGAACATCATCGCGATCAACAAGGACAACGAGGCACCGATCTTCGAGCTCGCGGATCTGGGCATCGTCGGCGACCTGTTCAAGGTTGTCCCGCAACTGACCGAAGAAATCATCAAGCGTAAGTCCTAAGCGCGGTTCTCTCCGCGCAGGTGGGGAGTCGACAGTGACAGCAGCGACGGCGGATCCGGCCGTGTTGACCGAATCCCAGAGCGGGATCCTGGTCATCACGATCAACCGGCCCGCGGTGCGCAATGCGGTGGACGGCCCGACCGCACTGCTGCTGGCCGCGGCGTTCGATCAGCTCGATGCCGATCCCGAACTGCGTATCGGCATCCTCACGGGATCGCACCGGAACTTCTCCGCCGGCATGGATCTCAAGGCCTACGTCGGCGGTGGCTCGCCGGTGCTGCCCGGACGGGGATTCGGCGGCCTTACCGAAACGCCGCCGGACAAACCACTGATCGCCGCGGTCGAGGGTTACGCGCTGGCCGGCGGCTTCGAGATGGTGCTGGCCTGCGACCTCATCGTTGCCTCGTCCGAGGCGCAATTCGGTATCCCAGAGGCCAAGCGAGGCTTGACGGCCGCGGCGGGCGGAATGCTTCGGCTGCCGAACCGCATTCCTTACTACGCGGCGATGAAGCTGGCGTTGACTGGCGACCGGATGTCCGCCCAGGAGGCCGATCGCTACGGCATGCTCGCGGACCTGGTCGAGCCGGGTCAGGCCTTACCGGCTGCGTTGGAACTGGCGGCCAGGATCGTGGCCAACGCGCCGTTGTCGGTGCTGTACAGCAAGCGGATCATCAGTCAGATCGCCCGCCCGACCGACGCCGCCCAGTACGAGCAGCAGGCAGAGATGGTCGCTCACATCGGACGGTCGGCCGACTCGCACGAGGGTGCCCTGGCTTTCGCCGAGAAGCGCGCCCCGATCTGGACAGGCAAGTAACGGCGCCCCATCCCGCCGCACCCATCCCGCCCCACCCATCCCGGACAGTCCTACGCTCAGGTCGCTATAACCTTGCCTGCGTAGGACGTTCAACGCGAGGCGCCGGCCCCGCCCCGGACAGTCCTACGCTCACGTCGCTGTGACCTCGCCTGCGTAGGACTTTCCAGGGTGGGCCGGGGGTGGGACGGGGTAACGAGAGAACGCCCCGGTCAGCAGTGCTGACCGGGGCGTTCTGTATTGCTGGTGCTAGTTGGATCAGCCGTTCGGGTCGTAGTCGGCCAGGGCCGGACCTACGTCCACCAGACCGTCGGCCGGGCCGGTGCCCTGCGGCACGTACTCGCCGTTCTTGATCGTCATGAATGCGTTGGACGTCTCGCTCACGCGCGGGATCTTCTTGATCTGACCCGGCTTGCAGTAGTTCGCCGGGGGTGCGATGTCGTTGTCGGTCTCGCAGATGGTGTCCAGAGCCGACTTGATGTTCGCGGCGGTGATTTCCTTGTTGGCGGCCACGACCTTCTTGGCTGCCTGCTCGAAGATCTTGCCGTAGCCCCAGAGCAGCTGGGTGTAGTCCACCCGAACCGCGTTGGGCTTGTAGGTCTTCATGTCGGACAGGTACTGCTTGATACCGGCGGTCTGCCAGGCTTCCGGGTAGTTCAGCGTCTCGACCAGCAGCTGGGCCTGGTCCTTCGCGCTAAGCGCAGCCATGACTTCCTTCGGCACGCTGATGTCGTTGACGCCGACCTTCATCGGGCCACCGGACTCGTCGATCGCCTTCATGATCGGCGCGGTGTTGGCCGCCGTTCCTTCGAAGGCCAGGCAGTCAGCGCCACCCGCGCGGACGACGGCCATGGCGGGCGCGTAGTCGGTTGCGGTGGGGTCGATGTACTGCGGCTTCAGTGCTTCGATGCCGGCCTGCTTGGCGCCGAGCTGGAAGGGCGTGACCACCAGGGCCCCGACCGTTGCTTCGGTACCAACCGCCAGGATGCCGATCTTCTTGCAGCCGTTCTTCGCGAGCATCGCGCTCACGCCCGCGTAGGCGACCGGTGCGTTACCGGCCTGGGTGTAAGACAGCGCGTTCGTCTGATCCGCGGCACTGAACTGCTGGTTGATGTTCGGAATGCCAGCCTTCTGGATGTACGGGTAGAGGTTCTGGCTGAAGGACGTGAAGGTGCCGACCAGGGCGACAACCTTGGCTTTGACTGCCTTCTGAGCGCACTGTGCGGTCGTGTTCGGGTCACCGTTGGTGGCCGCCGCACCTGCATTGCAGTATTGGTAGTCGATCTTGTGGCCGCCGATGCCGCCCTTGGCGTTGACGGATGCGACCCAGGCCTCGATCGGTTCCTGGTTGTTGCCCGAACCAACGACGGCGTCGGCGGCGATCTGCATGATCTTGATGTCGCCGCCTCCACTCCCGCCGCTACTGCCGCTGTCTTTGGAGCCGCTTGAACTGCACGCGCTCAACGTGAGCGCGGCTACCGCGGCCACCGAGACCGCGATTACGGTGCGTCTCATCCTCAACCCTTCTGCTGAAATCGGCTTGCTGGGATCTGTGGGCTAACTGGTGAACGCCGCGTCAACCACGCCACAGTGCGACCGAACCATAGCCGACCGACTGGACGGTCGCTAGGGGTTTCGCTTTGTTGACTGGCTGATCTTGATCGAACTCGCCATTAGATGCAGAAATGTTGTCTTAACGCGATAGAAAACAACTATTGACGCCTACTCCCGAGTGGGGATACGTTCGGGGCGCATGCGACCGACTAGACGGTCGACAACTGAAATCGTGCAGCATCCCGGCATCGCGCAAACCCCGGCGGAGGAAATCTGTCGAGTACGAACGGTGGCCGGCCATCGGCCGTTTACGGAGGGCGCAACAATGGCAGAGCTCGAGCTTGTCGCTGAAGGACTGGCCTTTCCGGAAGGGCCAATCGCGCTGGCGGACGGCAGTGTTCTGGTCGTCGAAATCCAGGCCCAGACAATCAGCCGGGTCTACCCGAACGGCAAGATCGACAAGCTGATCCAGACCGGCGGGGGCCCCAACGGCATCGCGGTCGGTCCAGACGGTCGGATCTATGTGTGCAACAACGGTGGATTCAAATGGGTCGAGCTGCCAGAATTGCTCATCCCGCACGGCCGGTCCGAGGATTACGTAGGCGGCCACATCCAAGCCGTCGACCTGGCCACCGGCGAGATCGAGGTGCTCTACACCGAATGCAACGGCAACGCCCTTAAAGCACCGAATGATCTGGTCTTCGACTCCGCGGGTGGTTTCTACTTCACTGATCACGCCAGCAGCTTCGAGCGTTATCGCGAACACGGCGGCCTGTATTACGCCAAGATCGACGGCTCGCACATCGCCGAGATCGCCTACCCGCTGGGCCATCCCAATGGCGTCGGCCTTTCGCCGGGCGGTGGCCGGGTGTACATCGGTGAGACGCTGACCGGCATCGTCTGGGGCTGGGACATCGAATCGCCCGGCGTGCTCGCACCGCCGAAGCAGCAAGGTCCGCTTTCCTCGGCGGCACAGATGATCGTGGGCCTACCTGGGCATCAGCTGTTCGACTCGCTCGCGGTCGACTCCGAAGGCAATATCTGCGCGGCCACGCTCATCACCGGTGCGATCACTGTGATCAGCCCGAGTGGCGAAATCCTCGACGTCATCAAAATGCCGGATCCCGATCCGCTGGTGACCAACATCTGCTTCGGTGGCGATGATCTTCGCACCGCCTACATCACTTCCGGCGGCAAGGGAAAGTTGTACAAGATGCAGTGGCACTGCCCCGGCTTGAAACTGGAATTCAATGATGTTCGCGGAATCTGATCGCGAGTCGACGTCGAATCAAATCCGTTTTGACGTCGAACTTTTCGGCTTGAACAGAGGAATGTGATGACGAACTTCGTGGCCACCCCGGAGCAGCGCGAGCTTCGCGACTCGGTCCGCCGCTTCCTGGCCAACAAGTCCGATTCGGCCGCGGTGCGGGCTCGGATGGACACCGCCGAAGGCAGCGATCCCGCGGTCTGGGCGCAGCTGGCCGGTCAGCTCGGCGTCCATGCCCTCGCCATCGACGAGGAGTACGGCGGCCTGGGCTTCGGATTCGCCGAGCTGTGCGTCGTGCTGGGCGAGCTCGGGCGCGCGGTCACGGTTACGCCGTTCCTGGCCTCGGTCGCGGTTGCCGCCAGTGCCTTGGCGAATTCGGGCGACACCGAGGCCATGAAGACCTACCTTCCCGGCATCGCGGCTGGCGAAACCGTGGCCACCCTCGCGTTGAGTGACACCGGTGCCGACCCGGACCTGGCCCACGTTGCGCTCGCGGCGAGCCAGACCGATTCTGGCTGGCAGCTCACCGGCGTCAAGGCGATCGTGCTGGACGGGGCAGCTGCCGATCTGATTCTGGTCGCGGCCCGGACCCCGGCCGGCCTGTCCCTGTTTGCCGTCGATGGCAACGCCCGGGGCCTGACCCGGACCCAGCTGTCCGTCCTCGACCTCACCCGCAAGCAGGCCCGCCTCGACTTCGTGGGCACGCCGGCCCGGCTGGTGGGCACCGACGGAGGCGCGGCCGACGGGCTTTCCCGGACGCTGGATCTGGCCGCCGTCGCGTTGGCGGCCGAGCAGACCGGTGGCGCTGAGAAGTGCCTGGAGATGGCGGTGGATTACGCCAAGACCCGCTACCAGTTCGGTCGTCCGATCGGCTCGTACCAGGCGATCACGCACAAGTGCGCGGACATGCTGGCCCAGGTCGAGATGGCCAAGTCGGCTTACATGTACGCCGCTTCGGTGGCCGACCAGGGTGTCATTGCCGCGGACGAACTGAAGATCGCGGCCAGCGTGGCCAAGGCCTTCTGCTCCGACGCGTACCTGTTCTGCGCCGGCGAGAACATCCAGATCCACGGCGGCATCGGCTTCACCTGGGAGCACGACGCGCACCTGTACTTCAAGCGCGCGAAGTCGTCCGAGCTGATGTTCGGCGACCCGCAGTACCACCGCAACCGGCTGGCCGGGCTGCTCGCACTCTGACCGGCGTCACCGAACGAACCGATTTCATCTTCAACCGCAACAGGAAAGGCCATCGCTCATGACCACTCGTGACGAGGCGATTGCCCAGCTCACGGCGCCCGGGGCACCGTTCGAGCTGAGCGTCCAGGACATCCGCGGCGCCAAGATGAAGGCCTACGCGGTGGCGCCCTTCACCTTTGCCGACATGCTGCGGGCCAGCCGGCAGTACGGCGACAAGGACTGGTTCATCTATCAGGACGAGCGGTACAGCTTCGAACAGAACTACCGGATCGCGTCGGGACTCGCGCACGAGCTGATCAACACCTACGGCATCAAAAAGGGCGACCGGGTGGCGATCGCGCTGCGCAACTACCCCGAGTTCGTCTTCCTGTTCTGGGCCGTGACCAGCATCGGCGCCGTGCTGGTGCCGCTGAACGCCTGGTGGACCGCCGACGAACTCGCCTACGGCATCCAGGACAGCGGCGCGGTCTTCCTGGCCGCCGACCGCGAGCGGATCACCTCGCTCAAGGATCGGCTGCCCGGCCTGGGCCTGCGCGGCGTGATCTCGATCCGTACGGATGAGGTCATCGACGGCGTCGACAAGTGGGACGACGTCAAGGCGCGCTTCGACCCGAACGCCGAACTGCCGGACGTCGACCTCGACACCGACGACATGGCCACCATCCTGTACACCTCCGGCACGACCGGGCAGTCCCGCGGCGCCATCCACACCCACCGCAATCACGCGACGAATCTGCTCAACATGCGTCTGAACGGAGCGGCGGCGGTGTTGGTGGCCGGCGGCGATCCGTTCGCGGCCCCGAACCCGGATGCGGTGCAGGGTGCGGCGCTGGCCAACATGCCGTTCTTCCACATCAGCCAGATGTCCTCGATTTACCTGACCAACGCCACCGGCAGCAAGCTCGTCTCGATGTACAAGTGGGATCCCGAAGTCGGACTGGACCTCATCGAGCAGGAGCGGATCAGCTCCTTCGGGGGTGTGCCCATGCAAATCAACGGTGTGTTCAACTCGCCCACCTTGGAAAAGCGCGACCTGTCCAGCCTGGTGTCCTTCGGCTTCGCCGCGACGACCGCGCCGCCGGAACGGGTCAAGCGGGTCGAGACGCTGTTCGGCGGCCGGGTCACCGCGGGCACTGGCTACGGAATGACCGAGGCGACGTCGGCGGTCACCTTGATCGGCGGCCAGGAGTACTGGGATCACCCCGACAGCGTGGGCCGGGCCACCCCGGTGAACGAGATCAAGATCGTCGACGACGACGGCAACGAGGTACCCACCGGTCAGACCGGCGAGCTGTGGGTCCGCGGGCCGAACATCGTCCAGGGCTACTGGAACAAGCCGGAAGCCGACGCCCGCTCGTTCATCGACGGCTGGCACCGCAGCGGCGACGTCGCGCGGCTGGACGAGGAAGGCCGGGTCTACCTGGTCGACCGGATCAAGGACATCGTGATCCGCGCCGGGGAGAACGTGTTCTGCGGCGAGGTCGAGGCGGCGCTGTATGACCACCCGTCGGTGCACACCACCGCAGTGATCGGACTGCCGCACGAGGTGCTCGGCGAAGAGGTCGTCGCGGTAGTTCGCCTGCAGGACGGCGCGAGCACCACGGCCGCGGAACTGCAGGAGCACGTCGGCAAGAAACTGGCGTCGTTCAAGGTGCCCAGCACGATCATCTTCATCGACGAGGACGTGCCCCGTACCGCCACCGGCAAGGTGCTCAAGCGCGATCTGCGCGACCAGATGGCTAAATTGGAAGGCCGGTCAGCGAAATGACGAACCCCGCCAGCTTGGACGATGCGGCCATCGAGGCCCTGCTCAAGGGCAAGCTCGATGAATTGCTGGACGGCGAGGACTTCGCCGACCCGAAGGCGTTCTGGGGCAAGCAGTTCGACCTCGGGCTGTCCCGGGTGTACTTCGCCTCAGGCCACGGTGGACTGAAGCTCGATCCGTCCTGGCAGCAGTTGGTCGACGACCGGCTCAAGGCGGCCGGCGCACCCAGCAATCGCGTGATCAACGGCATCGGCCTGGGCTTCGCGGCCCCGACGATCGAGGCGTGGGGGACCGAGGAGCAGAAGCGGCGGTACCTGCGTCCGATGTTCACCACCGACGAGATCTGGTGCCAGCTGTTCAGCGAGCCGGGCGCCGGATCGGACCTGGCCGGTCTGGCCACCCGCGCGGTGAAGGACGGCGACGAGTGGGTCGTGAACGGCCAGAAGGTGTGGACGTCGCTGGCTCACCAGTCCGACCAGGCCATGCTGGTGGCCAGAACTGATCCGAACGCGCCTAAACACAAGGGTCTTTCCTACTTTGTGGTCGACATCCATGCGCCCGGGGTGGACGTCCGGCCGCTGCGCCAGATGACCGGCGAGGCCGAGTTCAACGAGGTGTACCTGACCGACGTGCGGTTGCCCGACAGCTCCCGGATCGGCGAGCTGGGCACCGGTTGGAAGGTGTCCATGACGACGCTGGCCAACGAGCGCCAGACCTGGGTCAACCCTGACATCCCGCGTGGCGCCGGCTTCATCGGCGCGGCCGTGCAGACCTGGCGCGATCAGGGCCACACCGACCCGGCCCGTCGCAACGACCTGGTGAAGCTGTGGATCAAGGCCGAGGTGTACCGGCTCAACAGCATGCGGGCCGCGCAGGCGATCACCGCCGACGGCCCGGGTCCGGAAGGCTCGATCGGCAAGGTTGTGTCGGCCGAGCTGAACAAGGAGATCTCGTCCTTCGCGATGAACTTGCTGGGCGGGGAAGGCCTTACATACTCGGGCTACGACGTCGGAGGCGTGAAGGCGTCCCGGCACTCGGACGGGCCGTTCTCGCTGGTGGACGTGCAGCGGTCATTCCTGCGGGCGCGGGCCAACTCGATCGAGGCCGGCTCCACCGAGATCAACAAGAACATCCTGGCCGAGCGGATTCTCGGGCTGCCCGGCGACGTCAAGATCGACCGCAACACGCCCTGGAACGAACTCAAACGCAACTGAGCCACGGTCCGGCAACGCACCGCACCGAAATCGCCTAACAGAGAGCAGCGCATGTCGAACAGCGTGTACGACAAGGAATACGAGTTCCTGCTCGTAGACAAGGTGGGCACCGACGGCCGCGTCGGCCGCCTCACCCTGAACCGTCCGGACAAGATGAATGCGCTGAGCCAGGGTCTGTTGTTCGAGCTGAACGACGCGCTGCACCGCCTCGAGGCCGATTACGAGACTCGCGTGATCATTCTTCGAGGCGCGGGACGGACTTTCAGCGCCGGCTACGACCTGACGCCGGCTCGTGGCGAGGGCGCGGACGCGGTCATCGCCGACCACAAGATGGTCGACGATCAGGGTCGCCGGCTGGTGATGGGTATCCGGACGGGTATGCAGCAGATCACCGACATCCACATGTACTTCTGGAACATGGCCAAAGTGACCATCGCGCAGATTCACGGTTACGCGCTGGCCGGTGGCTGCGAGCTGGCCATGATGGCCGACCTGGTCGTGGCTGCTGACGATGCCCAGCTCGGGCACCCGGGCAACCGGTTCGGCACGTCGCGCACCGGTGTCATCTGGCCCCTGGTGATGGGCATGCGGGCGACGAAAGAGCTGTACTACACGGGCTCATCGGTATCGGGTGAGCGAGCTGAGGAACTAGGCATGATCAACCATGCCTGGCCGAAGGACGAGCTTGAGGAACGCACCATCGATTACGCCGACAACCTGGCCAACCTCACCTCCGATCACCTGGCCGCCTTGAAGCAGAACATGAATCGCTTCTACGAGAACATGGGCATCTACTCCTCCGTGCGCAGCTCGACCGAGTACGACGCCTTCTCGGCCTTCACCGGACAGGCCTACGCCTGGCAGGACAAGATGGCTGAAGCGAAGGAATCGGGCGAGGGTCTCAAGGCCGCGCTGGCTTGGCGCGACGGTCCGTACAACGACTACCGGGCGCGCAACCAGAAAGCCAAGGACTGACCTTTGATCGTCTTGTCAGTCGTTGATCAGCGTGACGCCAGTGAGAGCCTGCAGTTCTCGCAAGGCGTCGCGCGGGTCGGCGACCTTGATCGTCGTGATACCCATGGCGCGGGCCGCTTTGAGGTTCACCCCCAGATCGTCGAGGAAGGCCAAGCCGGCCGCGTCGACGCCCAGGCGCGCCATCACCAGTTCGTAGAAGGCGGGTTCCGGTTTGCGGACGCCTTCGACCGCCGATTGCACGACGACATCGAAGCGGGCGACCAGGTCCGCGATCACCGGGTCGCTGACGTCCAGCGGGCTGAAGTTGTTGGTTCCGGCCGCGGTACGCAATCCCGACTCACGCAGGCGGGACACAGCGCGCAGCATCTCGGGTCGGATCGGGCCGGCCAGCGCATCAAGGATCGCGGCACCGTCCACGACGTGGCCGTGCACCAGCGCCTCGGCCTCGAACAAGGCTCGGAAGCCGGCCGCGTCGACCTGCGCGCGTTCGTAACGCGCCCACGCGTTGTCGTCCGGATTCTGGGTGTTGAGCCAGCCGACGATGCCCGGCGGCAGCCCCGCGGTCGTCTCGTACCGGCTGAGCCCGACCAGCGGGCTTTCCCAGATGACACCGCCGAGATCGAACAGGACAGCTTTTATCTGACCGATGGGACCGATGGGCATGGCTGGAGATTACCCGTCGCCACCGGCGGGCGGCCGCGCGTCGGCGACTTCGACCGCGCCCGACGGAAGGAACGCGCGTGAGTTCGGCCATCGGCGATCAGTCGATTCCGGAGCTGAGTGGGCTCGGTGAGGTTCGCTTCGACCACGTCGCGATTGCCGCGCCCCGGCTGCGCGACATCCTGTCGCTGTGGGTCGACGGGTTGGGCGGTCAATTTCTGTACGGCGCGGACAACCACGCCGTGGGTTGGCGGCTGGCCCGGCTTGCTTTCGACGGGCTGCCGTTCGTCGAGCTGATGGAGCCGCTGCAGGGCTCGACGTTCTTCGACAAGTTCTTCGCCCGCAACCCCAATGGCGGCATGCATCACGTGACGTTCATCGTGCCCGACCTGCCGGCCGCCAACAAGCGACTGATCGCGGCCGGGTACGAACCGTTCGGTTTCCGCGACAACGACCCGCACTGGCAGGAACTGTTCGTGCATCCGGCCAAGGCGCACGGCGTGCTGCTGCAGGTCGGGTCGCGCGACTTCGAACATTCGCCGACCCCTGCCCACACGCCCGAACAAGTGCTGGCCGGCAACGGTTTCCGCGGGGACGGCGTCCCCTCACCCTGATCCAGCCGGCATCGAAAACGATCGAGCCATAACCGCACTACTCACCCGCAAAGGATGACCCCATGTCGACCGTCCTGCTGTTCGCCATTCTCGGCGCAGGCACCGGTGCCGCGTATGCCCTTGTGTCCATGGGGATTGTGCTGGTCTATCGAGGCTCTGGCGTGCTCAACTTCGCCGGTGGCGCGATGGGCATGGTCGGTACGTTCGCGTACTGGCAGCTGCACGACAACCTGCATTGGCCGTTGCTGCTGGCGATGATCGCCGGCCTCATCGCGTCCGGATTGCTGGGCTATATCGCTTACCTGCTGACCAAGCCGCTGGCCAATGCCAGCCAGCTGATCCGGGTCGTGCTGACGCTGTCGCTGCTGGTCGTCCTGCAGGGTGCGGTCGGCCTGCACTGGCGTTCGGACTCGAACTATTCGGCGAAGTCGTTCCTGCCCACCGACTCGGTGAAACTGGCGGGGTTCGGCGTCGGCGTGGACCGTTTCATCGTGATCGGCACGGCGTTCGTGCTCACCGCGGTGATCTGGGCGGTATACAAGTACACCCGGTTCGGGCTGGCCACCACGGGTGTCTCGGAGAATGCGGACGCGCTGGCCACCCTGGGCTGGTCACCGAATCAGGTCGCCGCCGTCAACTGGGTGCTGGGCGCGGTGCTCAGCGGGTTCTCGGGCATCCTGCTTGCCCCGACCCTGGGCGTCTCGATCGCGTTGGCCACCTCGCTGCTGCTGCCCGCTCTGGCGGCAGCGGTGATCGGCAACCTGAGCTCGTTCCCGTTGACCCTGCTGGGCGGGCTGATCATCGGCATCCTGCAGTCGGAACTGCAGAAGTACGTCCACCTCACCGGCGTGGGATCGGGTATCGGCACCATCGTCCCGTTCGTGGTCATCCTGCTCGTCGTAGTGGCTCGCGGTCGCGGCCTGCCGTTGCGGAGCTACCTGCACGAGCGGCTGCCCAAGGTCACCACGGGTGAGATTCGCTGGCGCCGGATCGGCGTGTACTTCATCATCGGCGTCGTGGTGCTGCTCTTCCTGCCCACGGACTGGGTGCAGGCCTTCACCGCGTTGATCACCGCGGCCGTGGTGTTGCTGTCGATCGTGATGGTTACCGGTCTGGGCGGGCAGATCTCGCTCACCCAATGGGCGCTGGCCGGGGTCGGCGCGTTGGCGGCCGGGCAGTTGATCGTGCACGGTGTGCCGACGATCCCGGCGATGGTCATCGGCGCCTTGGCGGTATTGCCGGTCGGGGCCATCATCGGACTGGCCGCACTGCGCGCCCGCGGCATGAGTTTGGCCATTGCCACCCTGGCTTTCAACGTCTGCATCGTGACGTTGCTGCTGTCCAACAGCAAGGCCACCGGCGGCTTCACCGGACTGGCCGTCGGCGGGGTGAACCTGTTCGGCTTCAGCCTGGACGCGACGTTCAACCCACGCCGGTACGCCATCTTCACCCTGATCGTTTTCATCGCGCTGTGCCTGGGCATTCTCAACCTGCGGCGCGGCCGGGCCGGTCGGCGGTTGCTGGCGGTGCGGGCCAACGAGCGGGCCGCGACCGCGCTGGGCATCAGCGTCAAGGGCGCGAAACTGGCGGCCTTCTGCTTCGGTTCGGTCATCGCCGGCCTGGGCGGGATCCTGACCATGATGACGTTCCCGGTGGCGCTGTTCAGCCAGTTCGACAGCTTCACCTCGATCCAGTTGGTGTCCAACTCGGTACTGGGCGGTGTGGGTTACGTGCTCGGGCCGTTCCTGGGCGCGATGGGCCAAGCCGGCGGGCCGTTCACCAAGCTCATCAACTACATCCCGGGTGGCAACAACACACTGGTGACGTTGATCTTCGGTGTCTTCACGCTGATCATCATCACGCAGGCCCCGGATGGCTTCACGCCTTTGCAGCATGAGTCGAACGAGACCAACAAGCGCCTGCTGCGCCGGTTGTTCCGCCGTCCGGCCCCGACGCCGAAGGTGGTCGACCCGAGTGCGTTCCTGGCCGCGGGTCGCGCGGAATCGGCCGGCCCGATCACGGCGGAGCAGACCGAACTGGTGGTCACCGACGCGAAGGTGGTCTTCGGGGTGGTCACGGCCGTTAACGACGTGAGTTTCACGCTGCGGTCCGGCACGATTCTCGGCATTATCGGCCCGAACGGGGCGGGCAAGACGACGCTGATCGACGCGATCACCGGGTTCGTCTCGCTGCGGGCGGGCTCGATGTTGCTCAACGGAGGCGAGATTGCCCATTCCTCGCCGAAGGAACGCGCCCGGCTGGGCCTGGCCCGGTCGTTCCAGTCGCTGGAACTGTTCGAGGACATGACCGTGCTGGAAAACTTACTGGCCGCCAGTGACCGGCGCGATTGGCTGTCGTGGCTGCGCGACATCTTCTACCCGGGCAGCCGGCGGCTGTCGCCGACCGCCAGCCTCGCGGTCGAGGAACTGGGTCTCACCGATTCGCTGCTGAAGTTCCCGGGCGAGCTGTCCTACGGCACCCGCCGGCTGGTGGCCATCGCACGGGCGGTGGCGTCCGGCCCCCGGATCCTGCTGCTGGACGAACCGGCCGCCGGCCTGGACGAGCAGCAGCGCGTCGAGCTGGCTTCGGTGGTTCGGCGGCTGGCGCACGACTGGAACCTCGCGGTGCTGCTGATCGAGCACGACGTGGCGTTGGTGTCGTCGCTGTCGGACGAAATGCTCGCGCTGGACTTCGGCAAGACAATCGCCTACGGCACGCCGGACGAGGTACGGGGACACCCGGCCGTCATCTCCGCCTACCTGGGTGGCAGTGACGAAACAGGTCAGGAGACCGCGGACGAGCCGGCCATGGTTGGTTCGGCCGGGGAAGAGCAGGGGACATCATGAGTGAGCAAAACGGAGTTGCTACCCGGGCCGTGAGCACGAATGGCGCGCACCCAGCAGGCCATACTGTGCTGGCTGCCCGCGACCTGTCGTCCGGCTATCAGGGCGTACCGGCCATCCGTGAGGTCAATGCGGAGTTGCGGACCGGCGAAATCGTGTTGCTGGCCGGGCCGAATGGGGCCGGTAAGTCGACCACGGTCATGACCTTGGCCGGCGCCATCAAGCCGATCGAGGGCTCGGTCCAGGTGGACGGTTCGGATACTCACCTGCCGTTGTACCAGCGCACCCGGGGCAGCCTGGGCGTCATCACCGAGAAACGGGCGATCTTCAATGCCCTTACGGTCCGGGACAATCTTCGCCTGGGCCGCGGTTCGGTCGACAAGGCGCTGGAGCTCTTCCCGGAGCTGGAGAAGCGGATCAAGGTCCGGGCCGGGCTGCTGTCCGGTGGCGAGCAGCAGATGCTGTCGCTGGCCCGGGTGCTGGCCGCCAAGCCCAAGGTGATCCTAGCCGACGAGCTTTCGCTGGGACTGGCGCCGATCATCGTCAAGCGATTGCTGTCGGCCTTGCGGGCCGCCGCCGACGCCGGGGCGGCGGTACTGCTGGTCGAGCAACACGTGCAGATGGCCATGGATTACGTCGATCGCGGCTACTTCATGAGCCGTGGACGGGTTGGTCTCGAAGGCGACGTCGCAACGTTGCGCAAGAGTTCGGACCGTATCCAGGAGCTCTACCTCTAGCCCTGCGGCATAGTGCGGCCTGAATTCTCGCTGGCCAGACGGCGGTTTCAGGTGGTCGTGGCAGTTTCGTGATCGCCTCGAGCATCGCTTCCTGGACCTGCTCGGCGCCGTGGTGGGTAGGTGCAGCCGTCGCCCGAGGATCACGGAGCTCGCGTGACGCGCTCGCAACTACGTCTTTGATGGAGGCGTACGCGATTGGCGACCTCGAGATGCCCTTGTTGTAGTTGTGGCTTCGGCGGCCGGCCGCCTTCGGGTCGCGGGTTGGGTGGCGATGCCTGCGATGGCCATGTCGAGGATTCGGTCACGCTGGTCGTCTGAGCCGAACGGGGAGCTGGTGACTCCGATGATGAACCGCATGACGTCGTCAATGGTCAGGTCGGGGTTGGCGTTGCGTCGTAGGACCAGGCACCCAGTTGAGAAGGTCGCTCGGTTCGCAGCAGAAAGTCGGCATGACCGCGGTGCCCCTCATGCAGGAATGTGGCCTGATAGATGACCTCAGCGCCGGACCGCATGGCCTTCTCGGTGGCCGAGCAGGCCTGGGTGATCGACGCCTGGTCGATGACGACCACCTCGGCTACAGCGGCGAGGGAATCGAGGTAGCGATGCTCGTGTTCGAGTCCTTTGCGAAACAGCAATTCCAAGGCTTCGTCGGTGTTCTTCGGCGGCTTGTGGCGACGCCCGTCGGCGACGGCGACATCCAGGGCGGTCAGATGCGGGCAGGCCAGGAACTTGGTCAGGTCCGTCGGGCTGAGGACCAGTTCGCCATCGTCTCGGTATATGGCTATCAGGATGCTCGTGGCCTCTGACAGTTTCGCCAGTTTCGCCAGTTTCGCCAGTTTCGCCAGTTTCGCCAGTTTCGCCAGTTTCGCCAGTGTCGCCAGTTTCGCCAGTTTCGCCAGTTTCGCCAGTTTCGCCAATTCCGCCAATTCCGCCGATTCCGTCGCCGGTCACAGGCTGCGGATGGACGGGAACCCAATCACCGTGTGTAATGTCCCCGTGAGGGCGGGGGCCCACAACGTCAGCGATGTCGATAGTGGAGACGGTGTGCCCGTGACAAGCCCGATAAGGCGGCGACGTTCGTCAGCGTCGTTCGCGGTGCTCGCCGCGGCCCTGTTGGCGGTCGCGTTCTGTACGGCCGGCTGCGGTTGGTTCGGCGGCGGCTCGAAATCCAAGGCCACCTCGGTTTCGGTGTTCGACGTCAAGCCGGGTCAATGCTTCAATCCACCCACTGCGGTGAAGTCCGAACTCAGCAATCTCAGTTCGGTTCCGTGCACGCAGCCGCATACCCAAGAGGCCTACGCCACAGTCAACTATGCAAACAAGGATGGCAGTGCCGTCTCGGCCTATCCCGGCGATGCGGCGCTCAAGTCGTTCGCGGACGGATTGTGCGCGCAGGATTACACCGGATATGTCGGTAAGGACTATCTGGATTCCGCGAACTTCTTCACCTACCTGCTGCCCTCGGCCCGCGGTTGGGAACAGCAGAACGATCACAGCATCACCTGCTTCGTCACCACGACCGGCAAGCAGCTGACCGCTTCGGTCAAGGGCTCGAAGAGCTGATCGAAGAGTTAGGAGGCGAATATGGGCGCACCGTCAGTCACCACCGGAGCAATGCTCATGTGCAGCTTCGGCGTCGCCCCGACCACGCTCAATGTGCTGCCGTCGAATCGGGTCATGATCGAGGGCCGGCCAGCGGCCACCATCACCGACATGGCTCCGGCCCTCAACGTCCCGCCGTTTGGCATGTGCTCCAGCCTGGCCAACCCGACCGTGGCCGCGGCGACCGCTGCCGCACTCGGCGTGCTGACTCCGATGCCATGCATACCGGCGATCGCCGGACCCTGGATGCCGAATGCCCCGCAGACACTCATCGGCGGCACACCTGCACTGGTCGCCGGATCAACCTGCATGTGCGCGTTCGGTGGCGTCATCAGCATCACGATGCCGGGCGCGGTTCGCACGACCGCAGGCTGACGAATCGGGGCCATTTCGTCCGTTCGGTGAGCCGTGAATGGCAAGTTAAAAAACTTGCCCAGAACTACTTCACGCAGCGTTCACAACCAGTTATGCTCCGTAACGGTTTCGGGCGCGGGGGCCTCGCTAAATCACTCACACTACGAAGGGTCGTTGCGTGCCTACTTATACCGCGCCAGGCGTTTATGTGGAGGAAGTCCCATCCTCCCAAAAAGTCCTCTCAGCCGCGCCTACCGCGATTGCCGCATTTGTCGGATTCACGGCGAAAGCTCCAGATGATGACCCCAGCGATCCGGATGGTCTCGCGCCACGGCTGGTCACCAACTGGTCGCAGTTCGAGAAGCTCTACGGCAGCTTCGCCCCGGGCTGCGTCCTGCCGCTGTCTGTCTATGGCTACTTCGCCAACGGCGGCAGCATCGCCTACATCTGCCGGATTCCCAACACCGAACCTGCGGGCGTTCCCGCGCGTCTCGAACTGACCGCGGTCGATCGCTCGCTCGGCAGCCCGCTGAGTGTCGAGAGCATCGAGCCGGACGCGATCCTGTCTGTCCAGATCGCCAGCGAGGAGCCGGCCGACGGTGCTCCCGACGACGAGCCCGCGCCCTTCACGCTCTCGGTCATCGAGCGCGGCGTGGTCGTCGAGAGCTTCCCGGGTCTGACCTTCCGAAGTGGTGACAGCAACGTCAAGACTGCGGTGAACAAGACCTCGACGAAGATCAAGGTCGAGATCTCGCTGGACAAGAACGTTGACCTGACCGGCCAGCTGGACGTCCTCAAGACCGGTAACTTTGCGCTGATTGCGGCTGACCCGAAGCCGGTTCCGGTCTCTGGTCGCCGCTTCGCCGGCTCGGAATCGGCCCGCAACGGCATCAATGGTCTCGCCGTGGCCGACGACGTCACCATGGTCATCGTCCCGGATCTCATCACTGCAGCTACCGACGCCGATGGCAAGGTTGATCTCAACCTCTGGCGTTCCGTGCAGACCGCGCTGATCTCGCACTGCGAGCAGAACGGCAACCGGATGGCCATTCTTGACGCGCCTCCCGGCATGACGCCGCAACAGATCAAAGCCTGGCGCTCTGATATTGCCATGTACGACACGGCCTACGCCGCGTTGTATTACCCGTGGGTCAAGGTCGAAAATCCCATCGGCGTCAACGGGAATCGCGAGGTTTTCATCCCGCCGTCTGGGCATATCGCAGGGGTATGGGCTCGTACCGACGAGAGCCGAGGCGTTTGGAAAGCCCCGGCAAACGACACCATTCGCGGCGTGCTGGACATCGAACGTTCGATCACCCAGAATGAGCAATCGCTGCTCAACCCGATCGGGATCAACTGCATTCGGCCTTTCGGAACCAGGGGAATCCGTATCTGGGGTGCGCGCACGCTGGCCTCGGACAGCGACTGGCGCTACATCAACGTCCGCCGGCTGTTCAACATGGTCGAGTCGACGATCCTCGAAGGAACTCAGTGGGCGGTCTTCGAGCCCAATGACATGGCCTTGTGGGAAGGTGTCCAGCGCACGCTGAACGGATTCCTGCGTGGCCTGTGGTCAGCGGGCGCCCTCTTCGGCACTACCGCCGAGCAGGCGTTCTACGTCAAGTGCGACGCTGAGACCAACCCGCCGGAGTCCATCGACGAGGGCAAGCTCGTGGTCGAGGTCGGCATAGCTCCGGTCAAGCCCGCGGAATTTGTAATCTTCCGCATCAGTCAGCAAAAGCAGGTCTCCAACTGACCTCGGTCAGCCATTCGCCTGTGGATCACCCAGCTCCGCCTAAATTCGTGCGCTTCAGCAGTTTCTCAAAGGAGTTTCTATGCCAAACGACCTGATCAATACTGACCCGATTGTCGCCCAGAACTTCTATCTGGAGATCGATGGCGAGAAGCTCACGCTTTCGGGCGTCTCCGGTCTCGACATGGAACTGGACGTGGTCACCGTCCAGCAGAACGGCAAGGACGGCAAGAAGCAGTCGGTCAAGACGCTGGGTACCTCGCTGAAGGTGCCAGACATTTCGATGACCCGGATGGCGCCGATGAGCGCCATGAGCGACCCGATCTGGAAATGGTTCAAGGCGGTACGCGAGTCGGGCTTCAAGGGCACCGATCGTTCAGGCAGCCGCAAGAACGGCTCGATCGTCTTCTTCGACACGGCCCTCACCGAGGTCGGACGGTTCAACTTCTTCAACGGCTGGCCGAGCAAGATCGGCACGGACGCCGTCAGCACTGAGTCCAACGATCCGGTCAAGGAGACCATCACGCTGGTCATCGAACGACTCGAGCGGATCAAGTGAGCTTGCAAACCACCTATCCGTTTGTGCTTCCGCGCGGCTACGTCGACGGAAGTGGCACCCTGCATCGCAAGGGCACGATGCGGTTGGCGACGGCACGCGACGAACTCGAACCGTTACGCGATCCGACGGTCACCGGGCCGGACGACCCGCGGCTGACTATCCTGGTGCTGGCTCGTGTCGTTGAATCGCTCGGGACCGTCGAACTCATCAGCTCCTACGAGATCGAAGGACTGTTCGCGGTCGATCTGGCGTTCTTGCAGGACTTCTACGGGGTCATCAATTTCGGCAACCAGGAGGAGTACGAGCAGCTCTTGCAGGCCCAGGCCGACGCGCCACCGTTGCTCGGCCAGGGCCGGCCGGCGCCGGCCGCGGCCGCGGTGGTCGAGAACGTCGCCGAGCCCGCCTCGTTCGATTCCGCTGATCTGGACCGGGTTTCTGACCCAATGCCGCCGCGACGGGGAGCCGTCGAGGAGATCTCGCGTAGTAGGTGAGTGCCATGATGCGATACCCGTCCGACGCGCTGTGGCAAGAGATCGCCTATCTCGCCTATCACCTGCACTGGTCGCTGGAAGATTTGCTGGATCTGGAACATCTCGATCGCGTGCGGATGGTGCGCGCCGTTGCGTCCTTCAACGAGAAGGCGTGGCAGGCGGTGCGCGAGTATGCCTAATTCCTCCGCGCCACTCGGTGGCGAGCCTACGATCAGCTCGTACTTCTTGTTTGAGGTCGACGGCGTGGAGATCGGCTATTTCAGCGAAGTAACCGGTCTCTCGGTGGGAATCGCGGTCGAGCAGATTTTCGAAGGTGGCCAGAACGGATTCGTCCATCAGATGCCGGGTCGCATGAGCTGGCCGCACCTGGTGTTCAAGCGCGGCATCACTCAAAGCGATGCGCTCTTCACCTGGATGGGTAAGTCCAGCGGCGAGGGATTCGCCGGCAATGGCAACAAGCTCACTCGCAGCACCGGCGCCGTCACCGTCCTCGATGCCGAGGGAACCCGGCTACGTGCCTGGGAATTCGACGGGGTTTACCCGGTTCGCTGGACCGGGCCCGAATTCAGCGTCGCGAGCAATGTCGCATTGCAGGAACAGCTGGAAGTCGCTCACAACGGTTTCAAGTCGAAGACGCAATGAACGCGGACGGTAAGTCTTTGGACTCTCCGGAGTCGACGGACTCGGCGCGCTCGGGGGACTCCACAGCGCTGGGGCGTGCGGCGGCCCAACGGTTGCGACGTCCGGGTCGACCGTCTTCGCTACCGCGGCCGCTGACCAGCATGGGATTGATCGCGAGATCGTCCACCAGATTCGCCGCCAGCATCGCGCGTCCGGTCGCCGTCCGTCGGGCACTTGCCGCCTCGAACGAGCTCACGCCACAGTCCGTCGCCGGTGCCGAGGTTCGGCCGCCGCAATGGTGGACGCCGGCCGCCCACCCGGCAGAATTCTCTTCGACGCCGTCCGATCCGCTGGCCGCGTCGGCGCCGAATGGCCAATTGCCAGAACGCGGATTAGCCCGTGCCGCACGTGGCGTGCCGACCGACGGGCAACGCAGGTCGCCGGGTTCGATCGCCACTGGGCTGGTCTCGACGGCAGTACCGATACGCCGGATGGAAGAAGTCACCGCCGCAGGACCGATGACGAGCTCGCACGAGCGGCAGCGGCTCCAGGCACCGCGAAGCAGACCCACCGCCACAGCATTGGCGCCGCCGGGGAATCCCGTTCGGAGCGGCTCGTCATCGCCTGCGCAGGCCGCGAGCGCAGGTACCGCATCCGGCGCAGGCGGCAATGGGGTTGATGCCACGCGGCGTCCCGGGACGGATCCAGCGACCGCTGCGGTCGCGGCTACGGCTGTATCCCCGGTTGCGGCTGCGTCCACGGTTGCACCCCGGGCTGCGGTTGCGGCTGCGTCCACGGCTTCGGCTGCGCGAGCGACTGGGCCGGCAACGCAACTCCGGCGTGTTATGGCCATCCGACGTTCAGCGCCGCCAGTCGCCACGGCGCGCGCGCAATCCCGAGCCGCTGGTCGGCTTTCCGGGCCGTCCGCGAGCCAACCGGATGCGGGCCGGATCCCTCCGCTGACTGGCCGGGTTTCCGCGCTGTCCGCACAGGTTTCGCGTCAGATCGACGCTCGTCGCGTCGCTGCTCCGGCGGGCGTCGGCCCGGCTGCGTCTCTGGCTTCTGCGTTGCCCGCTGCTGCGATATCGTCTCCGGCGACGTCGATCGCGTCGTCCTCGGTCCCGTCGTCCTCGGTCCCGTCGTCCTCGGTCCCGGTGTCCTCGGTCCCGTCGTCCTCGGTCCCGGTGTCCTCAGAATCTCGCACCGCGCAGATTGCATCGACCGCCGACGCCAGCCCCGCCGTGGCAGGTCCGTCGCCCGCGCTGGGATCGACGCCCGCGCAGGTGACGCCGCTGGCCACTGCCGCCGGGACCGCCGCCGCCGAGTCGGGCGTTGCTTCGGTTTTGCGCGCCGCCGGACGGGGCCTGCCGAGCTCGTTTGCCCCGATGATGCCGAACGAAACCGGGCTGCGCCGCGAGCTGGCCCAACCCGTCGCCCGGCTGCGCCGCGCCGTGCTGCCTCCCGCTGCTGTGGCGCCGGCCGCGCAGAGTCGGTCACCTCGCGCGATCCGTCCGCGAGAATGGACCGGACCGGTTCTGCACGCTCGCAATGCAACGCGGGACGACGATGCAACGCGGGACGACCATGCAATCCGGCACGAGCCTGTAACGCGAGATGTGAATGCGGTCCGGGACGTGAATGCAATGCGGGATGTGCGAGCTATCCAGGCGGCGAGCCTTCCCACCGAGATCAGTTCGATCACCCGGACCCAGGACACAGGTCTACAACCCAACGCAGCTGTACCGCCCAACACTGCTGTACTGCCCAACGCTGCTGTACTGCCCAACACTGCTGTACTGCCCAACACGATGCCGACTGACGCGGCGTTACCCAACACCGGATCGTCGGATCGATTGCCCCGATCGAGGCCGGCTCGCTCCGATCCCGAGCCCATGAGAATGGCCAGCTGGAGTGGGGCGATAAGGCGTTCGACCAACCGCTTCCGGCTCCCGGCGTCCGTACCGCTCGGGCAGCACCGATTCTCGGCCCGGCCGGCCTCTTCGAGTCGGCCGGCAGAGATTGCCCGTGCAGTTCAAGCGTATTCACCGCGCACCGTACCGAGCCCAGCGACGGCCCGAGCCGCGATCGCCGCGCGCGAATTCAACCTCGTCGGCTCGCCGACGCCCACCCGATCCAGCCTGCCCGCGGGCCGCCCCCGGCCTCCGCAGAGTGTATTGAGGTCGATCGTGCCGGGATCGCCGATGCAGACCTCGGCCCGGATCGCCGCGATGATGCAACCGACCTCGGTACAGCCGGCGACCAGCGTGCCGGCAAGGGTAACCGGTTTGACAAGCATTCAAGCCGTGTCCGCGGTTCCCCGCGCTAGAATGCAACGACCCGATTCAGCGCGGTTGGCCACTGCGCCGACGCCTTCCGCATTGGAGTCCGGCCGCCCAGCGGGCATCGGCGACGGCGTCGCGAACCTGCGGTCCACCGTGATGGCCGACGGCGCTAAGCCAGCAGCTTCAAGGTCGGCCGATACGTCCGCGTCGACTCCAGCGACCGCGTCCACCTCAGCGTCGACATCGATGCCGGGGAGCACGCTGACTCGCCGGACCGCAACCCGCGACGCGCCCCCGCGGCTGCCGGGCGCGTTGGTCGCCGGTTCGATGCGAGCCGTCGACGTCCCGGAACTTGGTGCGTTCGTGCGACGCAGCCTGAGTGTCGCCCCGCCCAGGGTCAGTGTTCGGGTTGCCGATCGTGTCGGGGCAAACGGCCCCGCAGTTCCCGCTTCGGCCGGCGGTTCAGCACCGCGCCACGCAGCCGGGCCGCGCCACGCAGCCGGGCCGAGCCTCGCGCGCGGCGTCGGGACGACAGTGTCCGGGTCCCTCTTCGGCGCCGCGGAGACATTGTTCCGGCAAGCTCGCCTGCATACCGAAACTGTCGGTACCCCACTGTCTAATAGCAGTGGCGCTCACGGCAATGGCGTTAATGGCAATGGCAATGGCAATGATCAGGGGGGTTACTCGATGACCGATGACGGGTTCACGCTCGGGCCGAACGGCTACAGCGGTCCTGGCGAACCAGCCATCATCCGACGGTTCCGCGACTCGAGCGGCGCGGGTTCGGGCACGAACGGACACGCCGATCACCTGGCCCTTACCAGCGACTCAGCCGATTCCCCGGCCGTCTCTGCACGCGACTTCGACGATCTCATCGATCGAATTGTCACCAAGCTCGAGCGGCGAGTGCTCGATGACTTGCAGCTACGCGGTCGTCGGCACATGCCGGAGGTGTTCTGATGGCCGAGTTAGAGAAGGCCTTCTTAGAAATCGAAGGCGGGCAGCGAATTCCGTGCCTGTTCAACCCGAGCCAGATTGCCGTCGGGCGGCGCAACAACTGGTCTGCCGAGCCGATGCCCGGCAAGGGTGTCGCGCGGCTGCGGTATGCCGGCGCGCAATCGGGCTGGATGCAAGTCGAGTTGATGTTCGACACGACCGCCGACGGCACTGCCGTCACCAAGCACACCGGCAAGATCCTCAATCTGATGGACGTCGACGTGAACCTGGCCGGTTCCGACGAGACGACCAACAACGCGCGACCACCGTTTGTCACCTTTCACTGGGGCGATCTGCATTCGTTCAAAGCCGTCGTGTCGGATTTGCAACTGGTGTTCACCTACTTCTCGGCGTCCGGGGTGCCGCTGCGCGCCAGGATGGCCCTGGTCCTGCACCAGTACGAGGAGTCGCAGGCGTTTGGTCCGCAGAACCCCACCTCCGGAACGCCCCGGCCGCACCGGGTTCATCGGGTACAGCCAGGTGAAACCCTCGACCGGATAGCGGCTCGGTACTACGGCGACTCCACCCGTTGGCGTGGCCTGGCCAATGCCAACGCCATCGAGGACCCGTTGGCAGTGCGCGCCGGCACCCTGCTGACCGTGCCCCGGATAGACCAGTCATGACCGGCATCGAACCGCTGTCGCCGACCGTGAAGGTCGGGGGCTCGGCGTTGCCCAGTCAGTCGTTGTCGAATCTGGTGTCCATCCGGGTCCGACGAGCATTGCGACTGCCCGGTCGGGCCACGTTGCGCTTCTCCGACGTGGGTTATGTGATGTCCTCGTCCCAGGTCTTCAAGATCGGCATGGCCGTCGAGCTCGGCATCCATGACGGCGGCACGCTCATGACCGGGACGGTCACGGGTATGAGCTTGCAGCAACAGGAAGGCGATCATCCGGATCTGGTCGTCACCGTCGATGACGCGGCCTACAAGCTCACCCGCGGAACGCAGATCAAGACCTACCTGCAGATGAGCTATTCCGACATCGTCTCCCAGATCGCGAGCCAGGTCGGCCTGACCGCTGCGGTGGATGCCACCACCGAGGTCTATCCCTATGTTCTACAGGCAGATACCGACCTGGCCTTCATCGATGACCTGGCCGAGCGAACCGGTTTCGACTGGTGGGTCGAGGGCCGGACGCTCCACTTTTCGGCGCCGGCCGTCGCCGACGCCGCGCTGCGCCTCACGCTGGCCGATGATCTGCACGAGTTCTCGGTTCACGCGACCGGCCTGATGCCCAGCGCCGCTACGGTCAAGGGCTGGGACAGCAGCCAGCAGCAGACGATCGTCTCGACGGGGTCTGAACCGGCCAGCGGCAGGCTGCCGACCTCGACCTTCGTCCAGCCGTTCCTGCACACCGCCGGCCCGCTCGGCGCGGCGCCGGTGACCACCGGGACCATGACACCGGTGAGCCAGCACGAGGCATCCAGCGTCGGCGACGGTCTGCGTGCGCAGTGGGCCACGGGTTCGGTCGAGGCTCGCGGAACGTGCGAGCCGAGCGAGCTGCTCAAGCCAGGAGTGAGTGTCGCAGTCGATCAGGCCGGTCCGACATCCGGTACCTACCACGTGACCGAAGTCGAACACCGTTATGACAGAAGGGGATTTCGCAGCAGCTTCGTTGCCGGCGACCGTAGCCGAACCTCGCTGGCCGATATTCTGGCGCCTTCGCAACGCAGCGGTAGTTTCAACATTCCGGGCCTGGTCGTCGGCGTCGTGACGAACATCAACGACCCGGAATCCTCCGGCCGAGTGAAGATCAAATACAGCGGGATCAGCGACGACATCGAGGGTCCGTGGGCGCGCCTGGTCACCCTCGGAGCAGGCAACAAGCGCGGTCTGGTCTTTCAGCCCGAGGTCAACGATGAGGTCCTGGTCGGGTTCGAAGGTGGCGATCCGCGGCAACCGGTGATCCTTGGTGGTCTCTACAGCGCCAAGAATGCCTTGCCGAAGTGGGGCGTTGAGAATAGTCAGGTGCAGTCCTGGCGGATCACTTCTCGAACCGGGCACATTCTTGAAATCGCCGACGGCACTGAACCGACGGCCCAACACGTGATGCTCCAACTGAAAGACACCAGCCACCGGATCCGGCTGGGCAGCGACCGGCTCGACATCGAAGTTGCCAGCGGCAAGCCCATCTCGATCAAGTCTGGCACCGCGTCCTTCGAGATCGACGCCAGCAACAACGTCACGATCAAGGGAAACAAGGTCACCATCGAGGCTCAGACCGAGCTTGCCCTGAAGGCGAATACGACACTGTCGGCGACCAGCCAGGCTCAACTCAATCTGCAGGGCGGGATGGTTTCGGTCAAGGGGCAGGGCACGGCGTCGGTCGAAGCGTCGGGTCCGCTGACGCTCAAGGGCGCGATGGTGGCGATCAACTAGTGACTGACTACAGCCCGACCCGCCGCCAGGACATCGCCGACTCGGACGCCTCTTTCGTCGGACGGGGATTTAGCTGGCCGATGGAGGTCGACCACACCGGCGCGATCAAGCTGACCGACGGCCCACCGGATCTCGACCGCTCCATCCGGGTCGTGCTGCTGACCGCGCCCGGTGAGCGGCTGATGCGGCCAGAGTTCGGTTGCCGAATCTGGGAGTTGTTGTTCGAGCCGGTCACCCCTAACCTGCTCGGCCTGGTTGCTGAAGCGGTCCGCGACGCGCTGGCTCAGTGGGAGCCGCGCATTGTTGTCGAAAATGTTCAACCAACCACCGATCCGGATGACTCAGCACTGGTCCGGGTCAACATCGAATACCGCGTCAGAGCGACCAATGACCGCCGCAATCTGGTGTACCCGTTCTATGTCATCCCGCACGAGTCATCGCCCACGATCGAGGAATAGCGAGCCGAGTCATGCCACTGCCCGCGCCGAATCTCGACGACCGGTCTTTCCAGGACATCGTCGACGAGGCCAAACGCCTGATACCCCGGTACTGCCCGGAGTGGACGAACCACAACCTGTCCGATCCCGGCGTCGCCCTGATCGAGTTGTTCGCCTGGATGAGCGAGATGGTGCTGTTCCGGATCAACCAGGTGCCTGAACGCCTCTACGTTCATTTCCTCAACCTGGTCGGGATCGAACCCTTCCCACCATCGGTCGCACGGGTCGATCTGACGTTCTGGTTGTCATCGGTTCTCGAGCAGCCCGTCGCCGTCCCGGCCGGCACACAGGTGACCACGGCGCTCAGCGCCACCGCCGGCGCCGGACGAGAAGCCGTCGTATTCACCACCAACCAGGAACTGCTGATCGCACCACCCGTGCTGCGCTCCGCCGTGGCCACGACGACCGGCCCGGACCGGGTCATCGACATGTGGGACGACCTTCGCTATGAGGGCTCGGCGGCCACTTGCTTCCTTTCCGAGAAGCTGACTCCGGGCGACGCGTTCCACCTCGGTTTCACCGACAGCCTGGCCGGACTGGCCATCCGGTTGTCCGTGGTGGCCAATGCCGAGGGAATCGGCGTTGATCCGCGGCAACCGCCGCTGACCTGGGAGGTCTGGAACGGCGAGGTATGGGTCGGCGTCACAGTCTTCTCCGACACGACCGGTGGCCTGAATCGCGCCGGTGACATCGTCCTGCTCGTCGGCCCCGAGCACGAGTTGCTCACCGTCGGGGGAACCGGCGCGTATTGGTTGCGGGCCCGACTGCTCGCGCCTCGACCCGGGCAACCGACCTACCAGGCCTCGCCGAGGATCGGGTCGCTGGCAGTCGCGGCGCTCGGTGGGACGGTGTCGGCTGAGCATGCCGAAAACACCGGGCGAGAGATCATCGGGCGAAGCGATGGCACGCCAGCCCAAAACTTTGCTGTTGACCGAGCGCCCGTCCTGCCTCGTACCGAAGCCGAACACGTTGTCGTCACTGATTCCAGTGGCTCCGTCGGCTGGACAGAGGTTGCCGACTTCACCGGCTCTGGCCCCGAAGACCGCCATTACATATGGGAAAGCGGCGGCGGGGCCATCCGATTCGGCCCGCAGGTCCGCTATGCCAATGGCGTCGTTAGTCAGCACGGTCAGATTCCACGGGACGGCGCCGAGATCTCGGTGAGTGGCTACCGGCACGGCGGGGGAGCGCGCGGCAACGTCGGCGCGCGGACCCTCACGGTGCTTCGCTCGACCGTGCCGTACATCGCCCGCGTGGTGAATCTGCACCCGGCCACCGGTGGCGTCGATCCGGAGACGGTCGCCGAGGCGAAGATACGCGGTCCACTGACGCTGCGGACCGGCCAGCGCGCGGTCACCGCCGGCGATTTCGAGCGGCTCACCCGAGAGGCCTCGGTCGAGGTTGCGCGGGCCCGTTGCCTGCCTGCCGTGACCGGCAGTGGGGCGGTTCGCCTTCTCGTGGTGCCGCAGGTGCGCAGCGATCCGAGGGAGCACCGCCTCGACGACTTCGCGATCTCGGCGCCCCTCATGCGCCAGATCAGCGACCACCTGGACGAGCATCGCATCGTCGGTACGGCCGTCGAGGTCGGCACTCCGTATTACCAGGGCGTGAGCGTGGTCGCTCTCGTGCACACCCAGCCGGGCCGTCCTGCGGCGCTTGTCCGCCAGCGCGTAATCGACCTGCTGACCCGCTACATCAATCCGCTGACCGGCGGCGCCGAGGGTTCCGGGTGGGTGTTCGACACCGACCTGAACAGCGCGGTGGTGGCCCAGCTGGTGGAATCGGTGGAAGGCGTCGAGCGGGTCGAGGAACTGCTGCTCTACGAATACGACCTGCGTACCGGGCAGCGGCTCGGAAGCGGCCGGGATCTGATCCGGCTGGATCGGCATTCCCTTTTGCTGTCGGCCAATCATCAGGTAGTGGTCAGATGACCCTCGACCCGATCAGCGGGGCCGACTTCGCCGCCGGCCCGGCCGGTAGTGGCGCGGTGGCCCGTGGTTCGCAACGACTGCCGGACGCGGGTCGCGCGCGTAACCGGCCGCCGCGAAGCTCGGAATGGCTACTCAACCAGATGCCGGTCGGCATGCTGGAAAGTGACTTCTTCGTCCGCTTCCTGTCGATCTTTCAGGAGCTCGGCAGCACCCTGCTGGACGGGGCGGACAACGTGGAGAACGTCGTCGACACGACCGTTGCGCCTGAGGCGATGGTTCGCTGGCTGGGCTCCTGGATCGGCGTCGAATCCGCCGATGAGTCGTTACCGCACGAACTGCAACGGCTCATCATCCGCAGCTCGGCTCAGACGCTGAGCTGGCGAGGTACCCGGGCCGGCTTGAAGCGATTCCTGGAGATGATCAGCGAGGGCCCGGCCGAAGTCGTCGATGGCGGCGGGGTGTGGCGCGAAGGTGAGGCCCCAGCTGATACCGCCACTGTTCGGATGTCAGTGCAGTCGACCGGGTGGCTGTCCGAGGGTGACTTCCTGTCCCTGGTGCGCGACGAGGTGCCGGCCCATGTCCGAGCGGAATTGTGGATCGGCGACCGGCAGATCTGGTCCTCGGCAGTGGAGGCGACACGATGACGACCAACGACGACGATCTCAACGGCCGGCACTCGGCGACCAGTGATACCGACTGGGCGGCAAGCGGGTGGCCGACGACTGTGCTGCCAGCGGTAGTCGTATCGCCAGCCGTCGACGGGTCACCGACTGCAGTCGCCGCCGAATCGGCAGGCGATGCGTTGCCGAGCCGGACCACCGTGGTCAGCTGCCCCGAATGTGGTGCCGCTGCGATGATCGATCCAACCCGCCGCGATGCGCAGGACTTTTGCGCGCACTGTGACTTCCCGCTGTTCTGGGCGCGCAACGAGCTGGTTCTCGCCGATCCGTTCGACGGCGGCGGTGGGGCGTCGCGACGGTTGCCCGGCACGGTCGGACGGGTGGCGACCGCCTCGATCAGCTGCCCCCACTGCACCGAGCCGAATCTGCCCACCGCCCAGAGCTGCATTCGCTGCGGGTTGTCGATGCAGATCCAGGCGCCGCCGCCACCACCCCCGCCGCCGCCCGCGCCGGAGCCCGTGTACGCGCCGGAACCAGAGGTCGTCGAGCAGTCCTCCTATTGGTGGCTATGGCTGCTGGGAGCAGTGGCGGCAGCAATCCTGGTCTTCGTGGTCGTGTCGGCGATCCGGAACTGAGCACAAGCCGAGCAGTAACCGAGTTGGAACCGAGCTAGAACCGAGCTGCAATTTGTTGCGGTCCGTGTGGATCGAAGGAGGAGTGCGATGACTCAATCTCACGTTCACGATGCCGCCCAACGAAAAACTGAGGTGCGCTCGGGTGACAGGCCGGCGCGAGCCGAGGCGGCTGGCGACACCGCTGAACTCGCAGCCGTGCCGGAACCGCTGGCGCTGGCCGGCCTGGCGATGAGTCCGTTGCGCCGCTACTCCAACGGTGACGATCCGCTGGGTGGCAGCGAGCCGGCCGCCGAGGTGAGCGAGACGCTGCGACGGCGCCGTGGTCAAGGACAACCGCTGCCCGAGAACCTGGCCAGCGGTATGGGCCAGGCTATGGGCAGCGATCTCAGTTCGGTTCGGCTGCACACCGACGGCGAGGCGGCGCAGACCGCCGAAGCTGTTCAGGCCGAGGCGTTCACGGTGGGCAATGACATCTACTTCGGTGAGGGGCGGTACTCGCCGGGCACGAATTCCGGTCAACGGCTGATCGCCCACGAGGCCGCGCACGTAGTGCAGCAGCGACAGGGCTCCCCGCTCGGCGGTGCTGGGCTGATCGTGGGACCAGCCAACGACCCCGCGGAGGCCGCTGCCGATCAAGTGGCGGACAACGTGCTGACCGCCCTACAGCGACGGGCAAAAGCGCGCCGACCGCGCGAGCTCGCTGCGCCGGACGAAGCGCTCGGCGTGTTCTCCTTGCGCCGCAGCCTCGCCGATCCGACGGTGATCCGGCGGCACGGTGTGCATCCGCATAAGGCTGGTGAGAAGCTGCCGCCCGGTCACGATGAGGCCGACGGAGTAGCCGAAGATTCATCGCCCGAGGCCGACGTCGAGCTGACGCCCCAGCAGCTGAAGAAGCAGCAGAAGAAGGCGCGACAGAAGCAGAAAAAACTCGAGGCGTCCGGCGTTGCCGGGCCGGGCGTGCAGGGCGCCGTCGCGGTGGGCGGAAAGGCGCCGGTCGGGGTCCCCGTGCCGAAGCCCTTGACAGCCAAGCAGAAACGCGCCCTGAAAGCGAAGCGACGGGAATCCTTAGCGACGCTCGAGGCTGCGGACAAGGTCGAACTGTGTCAGGAGTGGAACCTCAAGCCGGAAGATGCGAAGTTCCAGAGGGCGCTGGGCAGCGAGGAGTCCTACCAGTTCTTCAAGGCTCTTACCCACGAACGCCGCAAGCTTGTCAGCGCTACCCAGATCAAGAAGGCATTGCCGATTCCGGAGGACAAGTGGGAGGGCATCGCAGCTGAACGGGCCAAGATCGAGGCCCAGGAGAAAGCGAAACAGGAAGCAGCCGAAAAGATCAGGCAGGCCAAGGAAAAGTTCGAGGTTGACAAGAAATACCTGGATGACAACGCGAAGTTGCTGCGCGAACGGATCGCCCAGCGCGTCATCGCCGAAATCCCTGGATTTGATTGGGAAGCCATCTTCGATGAGGAGATCAAGGTCGCTGGCGCCAAGGTCGCCGGAGGCGCCAGGCCTGCTCGGCTGGTAACCGGAGCGTCCGAAAAATGGGACGCACAGGTCGACCTGGAGAAGAAGCGTCGGGAGGTCACCGCCGCCCTGACCGAGCCAGGCATCCAGTTGCTCCGCCAGCCCAAGCTGGGCCAGATCAAGGCCTCGGTAATGGGCGACGCGACCCTTACCGGGCAGGACTTCCGCAACGAGGTGGCCGCGGCGCTGGTCGTGCAGCGCAACCCGAAGGACAAGGAGACCTGGGCCAGCTGGATGAAGTTCTCGATCTTCCCAAGCATGGAGGAGTTGCCCTCGCAGCTCGACTATGCCGTGCATTTCAGTGTCGATTACGACGGCATCGTCGTGCCGGCGTTGGTCACCGCGGCTACCACCGCCGAGCAACTCGTCGATCGGTTGCTGAGCAGTCCCAAGAACGGCAAGAAGATGTACGAGGCTCACGTCTCTCTCGACACTGGCGTGTTCGAAGGCGATAAGGCTAAAAACCCGCACAAATATTGGCGGGACGGCGCGAACGACTTTGAACTGCGGTACGGCGGTGGTGGCTACCTGCGCTGGAACGAGGACTGGAGCGAGGACGACATCAAGGACGCGCTCGATGCGTCCATTCAGACAATCAGAACCCGACTGATTGCCCGCGCCCAAAAAATCATCGACGCGGCCGGCCCGCCGCGCAGCTAGCGGGGAGCGGGGAGCGGGCCGGCTCAGTCGAGGTGGCGCCGGTCGAGCGTGCGGCTCGTTATGAGGTCAACGCTCGTTATGAGCTCAAGGTCGAACCGTCTGCCATCTTGGCCGAGTGCAGTTTGAACATCGCACCCGTCGAGTCGGCGACGTCAGCGATCCGTCCGAACGGTGTGTCTTCAGCCGGTCGCAGTACCGTGCCGCCGAGCTCAATGACCTTGGCAATCGACTCGTCCGCGTCGGCGACGCTGAAGTACACGGCCCAATGCGACGGCACCTCGGCGGGCAGGAACGATTTCGAGTCCATCATCCCGGCTACCGTCTGACCGTTGATCTGGCCCTGGTAGTAACGAAATTCATCGCTGTCGCCGGTTTTCTCGATGGTCCAGCCGAAGATCTTCTCGTAGAAAGCCACCGTGGCTGGGAAGTCCTTGCTGTGGACCTCGTCCCAGGTCACCGACCCGGTCTCGTTGTACTTGGAGAATCCGAAGAAGCTCAGTGGTTGCCAGAGACCGACCGCCGCGCCGGCCGGGTCGATCAGAACCGCCATCTTCCCGATGTCGCCAACCTGCATCGGCGGGGCGATGACCTGAGCGCCGGACCCGGTTGCCGCTTGAACAGTGGCATCGATATCGTCGGTCGAGATGTAGGTGCTCCAGGCGTCCGGGCTCTCCATCCCCGGCATCCGTCCCATCAGGCCACCGACGGCATGGCCGTCGGAATCGAAGGTCACGTAGCCGCCGAATTCTTCACCGGCGGCCTCAGCGTGCCAGTCGAAGAGTTCGCTGTAGAAGGTCGTTGACTTCTCTACATCGGAGCTGAGCAGGTCTACCCAGCAAGGCGTTCCGGGCGCAAAGGGTGTGTCGCGAATAGTCATGGCCGTTCCCATCGTTGGCGGTGCAGATGCGGCATACCGTAGTCGCTGGCTACGACAACGGCGCGAGAATGCATGAAGAGTTCATCCCCCACCCCTATTTGTCGGGGGTGGCCGCCGCCGCTCGCACGGCCGCTACGGCCCACCCGGCTCCTACGGCTCACGCGTCTTATGGCGCCACCGTGATGGCAACAGCCAGCGGCGTTATCGACGTGGTCACGGTGATTGTCTGCACGATGCTGGTCTTTCCGGCTTTGGCGGCCGATATCTGCCACTGCCCAGGCGGCAGATTGCTGAACAGGGCGACGCCGGTGGCGCTGCTGTTCACGGTGGCCGGAGCGCTGATCGCGGTGTCCACCGGCGTCAGGGTGACGGTCGCGCCGGCCAGATCGGCTCCACTCTGGGTGACGGTGGCCGAGACCGAGCCGGCCTTTTCGACCAGCGCCGCGGTCGCCGCTACCGCAGTGGTCGAGGACGTCACCGTGAACGGTTGCGTGGTTACCGTCCACCCTGTTCCGAAGGTGGTGCCCGGATCGGCGCGGACGCTGTAGGTCGTGCCGGGCGCCAACCAGATCGACGAGGTCGAGGCATCGCCCGGCGCGGAGGTCGCGAAGCTGGGGTCCTCGGTCACGATGGTGGTGCCGGCAAGCACTCGAAAGTCGACGGTGGACGGCGGATCTCGAGTGTCCAGCGCCAGCGACGTGACCGTGGCCAGCAGTGATACGTGCGTTTCGGTGACGGTGAGATTGACCGTCGTATCGGTGCCTACGGTCGCGGACACCGTCACCGGAAGTGGCACCGCCTCGGTCACCGCCGTACCGGAACTGGTGACCGCACCGTAGTGCCCGGTCGGCATCGTGACCGAGATCGTCCAGGCACCGGATGGCACCTGATTGAACGTGGTGGCATAGGTCGTCCCCAAACCGGACAGGGACTGGCTGTGCTGCTCGGGGTTGGCTGCCACCGGCGCCGCGGTGAGGTTCACCAATGAACTCGACAGCGGTGATCCGTTGACCGAGTTGACGTTGACCACGACGTTGTTCTTGATGCGATCGAGGGTGAGGCTGACCGACGAGTTCTGGCCCGCACTCACGGCCACCGTGGTGCCGTCGTCGGTTACATAGCCGGCCTTGGAGAACCGCAGCAGGTAACTGCCATCCGGCACGTCGTCGAACAGGAAGAAGCCGGCCACGCCGCTCGATCCGCTGGTCGCGGTGGCCACCGTGGTCCCGTCGCCGGCGTTGAGAAGTTCGACCAGCGCACCATCCATCGCCGTCGCACCGACCCCGGTGCCGTGCTGGCCGGACACCTTTCCGGAGATGGTGTTCGTCCGAACGTCGGTCCGGACGTAGATGGTCTGCGTGCCGGACCCGATCAATGCGGTGAGCTGAACGGTCAGGTTGGCGATGTTCGGGCCGGACACGGTCAGCGAGTACGTCGTCGGAACGACGTTGTCGAACTCGTACAGGTTGCCGGCGCCGGCCGGCGGATCCAGCTCCACCGGGCCCTGGCTGCCGTCCGTCGCGGTGAGGACGAGGGTCGCGTTGGTGATGAGGTTGGCCGCGCTGACGTCGGCCGAGCTGGAAACCCCGATCTTCAGAGTCACCTTGCGCGCGGTGAGCCGAACATCCAGCGCCGGGCTGGTGTCGGCCGCGCCGAGCGTGACGAACACGGTGGCCGGGCTGTCATAGCCACTCGAACTCGCGTCCAGAATGTAGTTGCCCGGCGGCATATCCCGGCTGCTCGTACCCACGATCCGGAACTGGCCGCCGTCACCGCTGACCGCGGTGAACGCCGCCCCCGTCGGTGCGCAGGTGATTACCGAGGTGGCCGCATCAGCGCAGGGCGTCGCCTGCAACGCCACGCCGGACAGCGGTTGATTGGTGGTACCCAGCACCGCGCGCGTGACGCCGACGATCGCGGAACGTTTGGTCAGCGTTGCCGTGCAACTCACCGCACTGCCGGCCGGAATCGTGATCGAGGTCGCCGCGCCGCAGGTCACCGGGATCCCGGCCCCGGTCGTGCCGAAGGCGTACCCGGCCGCCTGGATCTTCACGGTGTAGCCGGTGCCCGGCGTCAACGAGTCGAAGGTGACGGAGTTGGCTCCTGGGGCGGCGATCTGAGTCACCGCGCCGCCGCCACCGGACAGCACGAACACGGCGTCCGGCACCGGGTTGTTGGCCGAGTCGACGGTGGAGATGGTCAGCCCACCAAGCTTGCCGAGGACGAAACTGCCTATGGTGCAGGCGGTTCCGAGCGTGCATTCGAAGTCGACCGAGGCCGGCGCATAGCCGCCCAGCGTCGCGGTCAGTGAATACAAACCCGGTCGGACGACGCCGGTCTGGCCGTAGTTGGAATCCTGCCAGGTGAGGTGCGCGGTGCCGTCGCCGTTGTTGACCGCCGTGACCAGGATCGCGCCGGTGCTGCTCGGCTTGCGGGTCACCTGGATGCTGGCTTGGGCCAGGTTCACCGACGGGTCGGCCGGCGACAGGCTCAACGTCCCGCTGATCTGCTGCGCGGCAGGCTGCAGGTTGGCGCCCAGTAGTGAACTGCTGTTGATGGATTGCCCTGGCAGCGTAAGGGTTTCATAACTCGTTGCCGTCACCGTCAGATCGACCTGACCGGTGATCAGGCCCAGCTTGCCGACCGCGATATCGCTGACCGTGGAGCAGGCGCCGAGTCCGGCCGGCGGTGGTGCCCCGTCCGCCGTGACCGCGAAACAGCCCGACGCACCGGTGACGATGGTGACGCTGTCCCGGCTGCCGTTCGCGCCGACCACCCCGGTGACGGTCACGCTCGCACCGTTCAGCCCGGTCGCGGTACCGCCGAAGGTCGAAGTGACCCGACCGATGACGGCCGGGATCGGCTGGGTCAGCAGCGTGCTCACTTCCTGATCCGAGCCGACCGGCAGCGGGTTGTTGGCCGGGGTCTGCACCTGGGTCGAACCGGTTCCGGCGGTCAACCGGTAATTGCCCGGTTGCAGCCCGGTGATCCGGACCCGGCCCTGCACGCCGGTGACCCGTCCGGTGACGTTCGTCGGACCGCTCACCGAGACCGGGACGTTGGGCGCGTTGACCTGCGTCCCGGACGCGTTCGGGGCCTGCACCGCCAGCAGGATCCGACCGAGCCGGTGAACGGTCGGGTCGTACGCTTTCGTCTCACCGAGCCCGAGGACGATGGGGGTGCCAATGGGCGGCGGGAATTCCGGGTTCAGCGGCCGGACGTAGGCCAAATACGGGCCGTGCAGCAAACCCTTGAGGGCAAAGCTGCCTTCGGGCGGATCGCCCTGGTCGGCCGGCGGCATCGTGGCCAGCGTGCAGTGCACCCCGGCGTCGCTGGTGCAGGTCTTGCCGTCCGCGCTCGGTGTGCAGGAAGGCACCGTGCTCGAGATCGCGGTGCCCGAGACAGCCAGCACGCAGGTGTTGTAATCCTTCTGGTGGGCATAGGTATTGCCTTGCGGGAGCGCGGCATCCGGGTCGTCGGGAAAGGCCGGGTCGGGCCCACTGGACATGCTCGCGGCGGCCGAGGTGACCAGACCGGAAATGGTCGCGGTCGGATACATCGCGACCTGCGGTGCTTCGACCGTGCCGCCCAGCGGGACTTGCACATCGACGGTGGCGTCCTCATATCCGGGGGCCGAGATAGTGACCCGATGCAGGCCGGGCAGCAGGCCGTCCGGGGGATTGGTGCCGATCTCGGGCACCGTGTATTCGAGGTTGGGGGCGATGCCGGTTTCGTTGAAATGGTGGGTGCCGTCCGAGCGCGCGTCGTCGACGGACACGCTGAACGTGCATTTCGTGTGGTCCGCGGCGATGATCGGATCGGGCGATTGATCGCAACTCAGCGGGCCGCCGGTTCGGGCGTCGAAGGCCCGGCCCCGGATATGCGAGTTGGCCGGCAGCACCCCGCCAGGGACCTGCTCCAGCTGCAGGGTCGCGGTCGAGATCCCGCCCGCGGTGGCCCGGACGGTGGCGTAGCTGGTGGAGTACCCGAAGAAGTCCGCGCTGAGCACGTAGGTGCCGCTGGCGACCCCATTGAAGCGGAACGAACCGGCCGGTGTCGAGACGCTCATGGTCTTGTAGGTGTTGGCCGAATTGGTCAGGACGAGCCCGACGCCGGCCTTGGGCGGCACGTCGGCGAACCTGACCGTTCCCTGCACGACCGCGCTGGACGAGGTGAGCATCGCGTTGATCGTGGCGCGAGATTGCCCTGTGGCCAGTGTGACTTTCTGGGTCTGAGGCAGGAAACCGGTCGCCGATACCGCCACGGTGTACGTCCCGGGTACGGGCAGCGCAGGCAACGCGTAGCTACCCACCGGGCCGTTGGTCACGGTGCTCGCGGTGCGGGTGATGCTGCCATTGGTCGCGGTCACGGTCGCGCCGCCGACCCCGCTGGTGTTGCCCAGGCTGTCCACGCCCTGCACCGACCCGACCAGCGATGCAACCCCGGCACGCAGGTTCAGGTTCACCGTCTGGGACGCGCCGGCCGCCAGCGTGACCAGCGACGACTCCAGGCTCAGGCCGTCCTTGCTGGCACTGACCAGGAACGTCCCCGGCGTCGACAAGCCGTCCACTTTCCAGGAGCCGGTGCCGCTGCCCTTCGACGCCGAGCTGGTCGAGACCGTGGTGGTGCCGTCGCTGATGGTGATGCTGGCGCCGCCGACCGCGGTCCCGCCCGGACCGCGAATGACGCCGGACATGCTGCCCTGGCCGGCGGTCATCAGTACGGCCAGCGGTTGCGCGACGCTGGCGTCGGCGGCGTTCAGCACGTACCGCCGGGTCTGGTAACCGGGTTTGGCGAAGGTCAGCAGGTAGTAGCCGGGTGCGCTGATCCCCGCGAAGGACCAGGACCCGTCCTCAGTGGTCTGGGTCGAGCGCTGAGCCGACACGGTGGTCTCGGTGTGCAGTGACACCTGGGTCGCGGACACCTTGCCGATCTGGTGGATGGTGTCGGCCATCGCATGGGTCGACTCGCCTACCGGCTGGGCACCTTGTGCGGCCTCGTCGACCAGTGAGGTCGGCCGCAACGCCACGGTCACGCCGGTTGGTGCGGTGCCGGTGACGGTTCCGTTCAGGCGCACGCCGTTGGCTGCGGAGCCACCAGCTGCTCCAGCCGCGCCGCCGCCCGCAGCCCCGCCGCCTGCACCTGAACTGGTCCCGGGCCTAGGACTGCCGGACGCGCCCGCGGTGCCGCCGGCCGAAGGATTGGCCGCGACCGCGGTGACCTGGGTGGACTGTTTACCCTTCACGGCATTGGCTAATTTCGGGATGCCGACCACGGCCAATGTTGCCCACAGGGACACCACGACGGTCGCGGCCAGCAGTTTGAGCCCGGACGATCCGAACATCGGCCGAGCTGTGATCGAGCCGTCCGCGCCGCTGGGAGCAGACAGGCCGCGAGCGGTGACCCGGAACGGGTGACGGCTGCGGTTGCCGAACAGGCGCGGCCGGGTCAGCTTGATACGACCACCGATCCGCACCGCGCCGTCCGGCGGCACGCTGATCGAGTTCCGGTTGAGCGTGACCCGGGCACCGTCGGACACATCCGCGCCGAGCTCAACCGTGGCCGCGGTGTTGCCGCTGTTGCGCAGCACGACGTGCAGGCGCTTGCCGAATACCGCGATCGAGTCGGCCGGTGTGACCTCCAGGCTTAGCCGGCTCGCCTCGTCCACGACGAGCGCGCTCTCGGCAACCGTGGCGGCGCTGGCCGCACGTCCGAACGTCGGATCGAGGGCCGGATTGCTGGCCTGGACGGTCACTGCGAACGGGTACCGAGCCGGCAGCGTTCCGATTGGCGGCCGCAGCTCGAAGTCGACGGTGTGCGTGCCGCCGGCCGGGATCGGGCCGAGGCGCATCGGCAATGGCAGCCAGGCCGCGTCCAGACCGAGCACCGTGACGGTGAGGATTCGTGGTGTCGAGGCGGCATTTCCGACGGTGAGTGCGACGACGACCGTATTGCCGGCCCCGGTGCGCGACACCGAGTTCAGCGCGACATTCGGCGCCGGCTCACCGTTGGAGCTGGCACCGTTGCGGCCAAAGCCGTTGGGAGGTTGGGTCATTCGGCTAACCCCCGGCCGGATTGGGCACGGTGACGTTGACCGGCAGCTGCTGGCTCGGTTCGATCTGCACGGTCGACGAACCCTGCGGCGCGCTCTGGTCGGTGGGCCGTGCTTCGACCACATAGCTCTGCGGCGCGTCGACATCGTCGAATGAGAAAGCTCCGCTGGAATCGGTGGTTACCGTCTTGTAGACCACGGTCGGATACTGGGTGGCCAGGTAAAGGCGGACTTCCCACCCTGGCCGCGCTTGCCCGTTGGCCGTGCGAATCACGCCGCTGATCCGAGCCGCGGCAGCCAGCACCGGATTGAACACGTGCACATCCCCGGCAGCCAGCGTGACGATGGTCGAGGTTGGACTGGTCCCGCGCCGGTTCACGCTGAGCGTGTAAGTGCCCGGCGGTACCCCGTCGATCTCGTACTGGCCGCCGCGCGCAGTCGGCACCGAGGCACTCGTCACCGCGAAGGTCGACATTCCCGACACCAGATTGATCTGCACCTCGCCCTTGCGCTCGGTGGCCGCACCGGTGGCCGTCAGGTGCTGGGTGACGGTGCCCCGCACGACTGCGGTGGCCGATTGCATGCTCACGCTGATGCCGTCGGACGTAATACGCGCGCCCTGCGAGCCAGGGGTGATCGTGCCGAACGCGTCGAGCGAAACGGACACGGTCTGGGTGGCCAGATCTGCTCGCGAGAAGGTCACCGTGTACGTGCTCGGGATGGTCAGCCCGCTCACCGTCCAGGCGCCGACGTCACCGGTACTTCGGGTCACGGTCTGCACCGTGAGCGCACCATCGGTGATCGTGACGGAGACGCCGGCGGCCGGGTGTCCGCCGGGCAGCACGCTCACCTGCCCGGACAGCGAGCCCGCGGATTGGCCGAGCGTGACGGCGACGCCGGTGAGTTTCTGGCCACTGGTCAGGGCCAGCGTGACCGTCTGAGAAGCGAAGCCGGTCTTGCTGACCACGATGGTGAAGGTGGCGGGAGTGGGCAGCCTCAGCAACGTGAACGATCCCACCTGGTCCTGAGTCAGCGACACCGTGCGCACGGTGCTCTGCGCTGAGGTAGCGGTGATGGTCGCGCCACCGAGCGCGCCGTCCGGGCCGTTGATCTGGCCGCTGATCAGGCCGTCGCCCTGACGCAGTTGCAGTTGCACGCCCCGGCGGGTCTCGCCGCCGGCCACGTCCACCCGCTCGGTGTCGTTGGCGTATCCGGTCTTGGCCACCACCAGGTCATAGACGCTGGGCGACGCGACGTTGTTGATGGTGAAGGTCCCGTCGCTGCCGACTGGGACGGATTGCACGATCGCCTCAGTGGTTCCAGGCGGGGCGTTGGCCACCGGCGGGGTGCTGACAGTCGTTCGGGTCCCCGTTGTCGCAGTGCTGCCGGCGGCCGCCCCGCTGCCCGGCAATTCGAGGTAGACGGTCGAGCCGGAAACGTCATCGCCGGTGACCGTGCCGGCGATCGTGGCCGGAACGCCGCCGAGCCGGACATCCAGTCCCTGACTGTTCTGGCCGGCCTGCAGGGTGATCGTGGTGGCATCGGCGTCGGTCGCCGCCGCCGGGTACCAGACCTGCACGAAGCCCGCGCCCCGGAACCGCAGTTTGTAACTACCTTCAGCCAGGTTGCTCAGGCTGAAAGCACCCTTGGCATCGGTCGCTGTGGTGGCGATCGGGTTGGCGACATCGGAGCTGAGAAATGCCTCGACCGCAACACCGGGTACCGCCGTGCCCGACGTGAGCAGGCGGACGCTGCCCGACAAGGACGACGTTCCGGTGGTGGCGGAGAGATTGCGGGCTTGGGCGACCTGCAGGGCCAGATCCCGGTCGGCGGCGGACTGGCCCACCAGCCGGGCCAGGGCCACCGTGATCACGATCGCGAAAACGGTCACCGCGGCGAGCAGCCCGAGCAGCGAGATGGGCCCGCGCGAGAGCCAGGGCTTTTGCAGGAACGTGCCGGTCGCCAAAGGCTGATCGTCGGCCGTCGGCGTGGTCGGGGCCTCGGTGAGATGCACGCCAAACGGGCGGACCATCGGCGAACCGGTCAGCGGCCGTCGGGCCTTGGTCTGGATCTCGACCACCCGATGCTCGCCCGGGGCCAGGTTGAGGACCTCGGGCGCGAACTCGAACCGGATCTTCGCCTCTGCGTCCAGGCCCGCGAACCGGCCGCGGACGGTGGTGTTGCCCTTGTTCTCGACGATCGCGCCGAAGGAAGCGCGCCGGCCGCGGTAGGCCGTGACCGGATCCAGCCGCAGGTGCAGGGCGGGTGCGGACGGCACCTGCAGCTCGATCTCCGAGATTGCCGTCTCGTGCGGCACGGTCAGCTCGCGAACCTGGATGGCCACCCGCCGGTCGCCGGCCGGAATGCCCTCGGGGACGGTCACGATCACCATGACCGTCTCGGTCGTCGCCGGGAACAGCGACAAGCGATCCGAGGCCAGCTCGACCCAACCCGGATCCGCGCCCAGCACGCGAATCGCGTACCCGCCGATCAACTGGCCGGTGTTGGTGACCGTGATGGCGATCGGCAGCGGCCGTCCCGGTTCGACGACGCTGCTGGTGGGTGTGACCTCGACGCGCATGTCAGCTCGTCCCGGTTTGCAGCCGAAGATTCTGGCTGACGGTCTCGCCCGCACCCAGCGTCACCAGAGCGGTCTGCTGGCCGAAGCCGTCCATGCTCACCGTCACCGTGTAGGTCCCGGCCAGCAAGTCCGCGAGCAGGTATCCGCCCGGTGGCAGGCCGGCTCCGGACGCGGTGGAGATCGACTTCCAGGTCTGCTTGCCGTCGGTGGCCGTGACGGTCGCGCCGACCGCGGCCGCGCCTTGCGGATTGGTTACCCGGCCGGTGATCCGGCCGAGCGAGGAGGCCATCGAGACGGTGACCTGAGGCGGTTTGCCGTCAATGGTGAGATTCACCGGAACGGTGGTAGAGGCGTAGCCGGCCAGACTGAACGTCAACGTGTAGACGCCCGGTGCCGGCAGGGCGTTGAAGCTGAACGTGCCGACCGCCCCGGTGGTCAGGGTGGTCGATTGCACCGCGGTGGGAGCGCCGCCCACCGAGACGGTCGCACCGCCCAGGCCCCGTCCGGAGGTGTCGGTGAGTATGCCGCTCACGCTGCCGATGCCGGCCGCGAGCGAGACCGACATTCCGGTGCGGTTCTGGCCGGGACCCAGCTCCACCACCGCGGTCTGCGAGCCGTAGCCGGCCGCGGTGAAGGTGACGACGTAAGTGTTGGGCGTCGGCAATGACGGCAGGACGAAACTGCCGACGGTGCCGGTGGTCGGCGTCCCGACCGTGATGTCCTTGCCGTTCACGGTCGTGGTGATCGCCACTCCGCCGATGGGCTTCGAGCCATCGGTGACGACGCCGCTGATCTGTCCGGTGCCGACGCTGAGCCGGGCGGTGGATTCGAATCGCTGCTGGCCGCCCAGGACGTCGGCCACGATCGTGGTGGGCTGGTAGCCGGGTGCGGTGAAGCTCAGCTCGTACGTGGCCGGGGAGGGCAGGTTGACCAGCCGGTAGCTGCCGGCCGCAGTGGTCTTGGTGGTCGCGACCACGGCGGTCGAATTGCCGCTCAGCGAGCGGGCGCTCACGGTGGCCGTTACCGGCTTGATCGTGTCGCCGGGATCGATGTTGCCCTGGATGCTGGCGGGCAGGCCGGTGATGGTTGCGTTCACGCCGCGGGTCGGGGCCGCGGCGGAGGCCGCGATCGGTTGGGCGCCGGCTTGTGTCGGAGCGGCCGGGTACCACACGGTCTTGTACCCGGCGGCGCTGAACCGGATCAGGTAGCTGGTCGGAAACAGCCCGGCCAGGCTGTACGAACCGTCCTGCTGGGTAGCCGCCGAGCTCACCAGTTGCAGGCCGTTGTTCGTGCTGCGCAACGCTTCGACCAGGATCCGTCCGACCGGCTTCTTGTCGTTGGCCGCGATGACCGTGCCGTTGACCACGGCGCCGACTCCCGGCGGCAACGGTCCGGATTTGGGCAATGCGCCGGCGGGTGCCGAGCCCGCTGCGGCCGTGCTGTCAGCGCCATTTGTTCCGCCCGCGACGCCTGCCCCCGTGGCGGTGCTGTTAGCGGCGGCGAAGAAGGACGCCGGCGCCTCCTTGGTCATCGGATCGCCCTTGAACACCTGGTTCAAGCCGAGCAGGAACACCGAGGCCCACAGCGCAACGATGCTGAGCAGGATCAACGCGGTGAGCAGGCCGCGGCTGAAAATCGGGCGCTGCCGCAGCCTGATCGTGGTCTTGCGAATTATCGGCGGCAGCGCGGCGAGTGGATCGGGGGTCGGATCCGTTGGGTCGGCTGTTCCGTCGCCATCGGTCCGCGGAATCAACGGAAGCTGGGGGAACTCCCGAGGTACGAGCAAGGTCTTCTGCCCGATCGCGGGTTCGCGCAGATCGCGGAGCCAGGCCTCGTCGTCATCGAACTGGTCGCCCTCGGTGACGTTGGTTGCCGGCAGGTGGCTAACCAGTGGTCCGACCGCGCCAACAGCGGTTGCCTCGACGGTGACAACCCGTTCTAGTTCTGCGCCGACGATCATGCGCGGCCCGCGCACCGTGAGCACGGTGACCCCGATCGCCCCCGCCTCGATCCGCAGCGAATCCGGGGCGAAGGTGGTGGTGACGGCCCGATCGGCATCCAGCGCGGCCAGCTGGAGGTCGACCGCGACGTTGCCGGTGTTGTGCAGTTGCAGCACGAACCGGGCCTGCCGGCGGGCTCGGATGACCTGCGGGTTTGACACCAGTTTCAGCTCGAGCCGGGGCGCGACCACCAGATCGAGATCCAGGTAAGCTGGCGGCAAGCCCGCCCCGACCGACGCGACCTCGACCGTCACGGCGTGCCGCCCGGCCGGGTAGCTCGTCGGCAGCCCGACCGACATCGTGATCTGGCCCCGTGCGTCTGGGAACAGCGGCAGCAGCTGCGGCTTGCTGATCACCTCGCCGGCGGACAGCCCGATCAGCCGAGTGGTGATCCCGTCGATCATCTCGCTGGTGTTCTGCACGTCGAGGATTACCTCGGCGTTGCCGCCCGAATCGATATCAAGCAGCAGGGTGTCGGCACTAATGCGCATGGTCAGCCGACGCCCCGGCTGGTGCCCTGGCCGGAGTCCTGCCTGGTTGAGGATCCGTTGGCGCTCGCCCTCGGTATCGGTGCCGCCAGGGCCTCGATGCGTTGCACCGACGGGGCAGCCTCGTGCCAGGCGATGCCGTCCAGCGCGGTGGTCAGCACGATTTCGAAGGACGCCCGCAGGGTTCCGTCGACGCCGGACAGGACGTCCTTGGCCCGCACGTGATCCGACGGTGCGAGCGCGATCTGGACGCTGCTGGGCAGGTCCGGCGGGCTGTACTCGGCCGGCAGGACCTGGGTGGTCAGAAAGCAGGCGAGCACGTCGCCCAGCAGCTCGTGTTCATCGCGGACATTGCCCGCCCAGGCGCTGACCAGGTAATTCAGCTGGATCATCGGCAGCGGAGCCCGGCGCTCGACTCGCCCGGCATCGTTTGTGCGTTCGGCGGTCGGTCGCGGTGGCTGCGGGCTGCGGCCGATACCGAAGAGGAACATGTTCACCGTGAGGCGGCTGAGCTGCGCGGACCAGTTTCGCGATGGTGGGTCGAAGGAAACGTCGCCGACGACGTCGGGAATCGGGATAGCGGCCCGCAGCATTCTTTCCAAGCCTTGCTCGACAGCAGGGATCAGCATTCGCATCCCCTTCGAGCGCATAGGAAAATAGGGCTAAGTGCCCCGATTGCCGTGCTCCCCGAAGGACGTGGCGGTGGCGGCCTACGTCAGGCAGGATCATAAACCCAGAACGGACCTATATACAGACCGTGTTAGAACAAAGTTGAATCGATGTGTGGCCTCGACTGATAATCGGCGGTGCGAGATACCACGATTCGGACGAATCAACCTACCGAGAGAGAGCCCGCGCGTGCAAGCCAGGATCAGCGATGTGGTCGGACGGATCGCGCTCGCGGCCGATCGGCGTCGTCCGGTCTGGGCCGCGGCTCAGCTCTCGGCGCCATCCAGCGCGGACTCGACAGCCCAACTGGACGCCTTGCTCGCGGTGCTCCGGGCTGATTACGCCGAAGTTCAGCCGCAGTTCGGCGATGATCAGCCCGGCGACCAGATGTCCGATATGGCCGACGTGTTCGCCCTGGACAAGGTGGACATCACGCTGCTGAGCATCGCCGCCGCCCCCGATCTGGACGCCAATCTCGGCCTGGCGTTCGGGCTGCTGCGCGGCGTAAGCGGGGCCGGCCGGGCCACGGTCGGGCTGGCCCTGGAACTCGCGGGCGTGCCCACCCTGGCCGGTGAGGGTTTCGACCGGCTCGGCCCGGATTCCGCCCTGCGTCGGCATTGCCTGCTCGAGGTATTCGGAAGCGAGCCCTGGCTGGGCCGGCTGCTTCGGGTCCCGGATTCGGTCGCCGCCTGGCTGGCCGGCTCGGACCAGACCGATCCAGCCGTAGCGCGGCTGCGAATCGCCGGCGTCCCGCTGCGGCTGCCGCAAACCGAGCTGGTCGCCCGGGCAGTCCAGGACGGCGCGCCGTTGGTGTGGGTGGCCGCGCCCACCGGCACCGCTGGAGCCTCCCTCGCGGCCGGTGCCTTTGCCGCGCTCGGACTGCCAAGCCTGTTGGTGGATGCCCGTCGGTGCCCGCCCGGCGAGGACCTGCTCGGTGCGCTGGCCGCGGCCGGTCGGGACGCCGGCCTGCGTGGCTGCGGGCTGGTGGTGTGTGGAGCTGAAGTGCTGGCTGATCCCGCCTATGTGCAGGCCTTCGACTTGCTGGAGCGAACTGCCGTGCCGGTTGTGGCCGTCGGGTCGCGACCCTGGAATCCGAGCTGGTTGCGACGCTTTCCGCTGGTCGTTGACGCCGAGCCGCTGTCGATCGATGACCGGCTCGCGTTGTGGCGCAGCAGTCTTGGCGAGCTGGCCGAGCAGGACGCGGAGCTTCGCCAAGCTCTGCTCGGCCTGCGGTTGACCCCGGAGGACGTGGTCGAGACGGCGCGTTACGCCCGGGTGCTGGCTACGGCGCGGGACGAGCCGCTGTCGGCCGCGGTGGTGCGTGACGCGGCCCGCCGGGTGGGCGGTTCGGGCCACGTCGGGGGCAATCGGGTCACCGTCACCGGTGGCAGCCATGGTGGGCCGATGTTCTCCGACTTGGTGCTGGCCGAACACGCCACGGCATCGCTGCACCGGCTCGTCGCCTGGGCCCGCCACCGGGATCAGGTCACGGCCCGCGGCCCGCAGCGGAGCCGGGGTCGCGGCATCTCGGCGCTGTTCACCGGCAGCCCTGGCACCGGCAAGACACTGGCTGCCCAGGTGATCGCCGAGGAGTTGTCGCTCGATCTGTTCCAGGTCGACTTGTCGGCGGTGGTGGACAAGTACATCGGCGAGACCGAGAAGAACCTCGAACGGGTGTTTCAGGCGGCCGAAGCGTTGGACGTGGTGTTGTTCTTCGACGAGGCGGATGCCCTGTTCGGCAGCCGGTCGGAGGTGCGTGACGCGCGCGATCGGTACGCCAATCAGGAGGTTGCGTATCTGCTTCAGCGCATGGAGCATTTCGACGGGATCACCATCCTGGCCACCAACCTGCGCGGCAACCTCGATCAGGCCTTCTCTCGGCGGATGAGCTTCATCGTCCATTTCCCGGACCCGGATGCCGAGACCCGAGCCCGGTTGTGGCAGAACCACATCGCACAGCTGGACGAGCTCGACCCCAAGGACCCGATTCTGGTCGAGTCGCTGGCCGAGAAGGTGGAGCTGGCGGGCGGCGATATCCGCAATATTGTCCTGTCGGCGGCCTACGACGCGGTCAGCGACGGTCAGCCCATCGGCATGCGCCACATCGTGGCCGCGACCATCGGGGAGTACCGCAAGCTGGGCCGCCGGATCCCCGAGGGCGGATTCGTCTAACAATCGATCTGGTATCGGCCGCGTCAGCTGTCCGCCGGCCACCTGCGCGCGCCAGCCGGTGGTACTCATTCACAACTCCGCGTACGCGTCGATGGCGGCCGTGGTTGCTTCCCTAGTCGCGGCATCGACGGCGTGCGCAGGGAAGTCGGAGCGTCGTATCGAGAGCTCCCTCGATCGTCTAGCGGATACATCGAGACCGTGCTCAGGATGTGGTTCACGAGCCAGCACGTGTCCGCTGTACCCGGCTTAGTTGCCTACCGAGCTGATGGTTCTCGATCGCGTAAGACTGCACGGCCGAGGTAGTGGCACGCGCGTAGTGCGAGTTCGAGGTCGGCGTGCCGTTCACCGATGGGCACGCCCAGCGCTTCTTCGGCCTTGCGGACGCGGTATTGAACGGTGTTCTTGTGCAGCATCATGCGTTCGGCGGTCGCGGTGTAGCTGCCCGTCGTCAGATACATCTGCAGCGTCTCGCGTAGTCGAGCGCGCGGCTCGTCGTCGATGGCCAGGTCGTTAAGCGTTGCGATCACCCAACTACGCGCAGCATCCCGGTCGGCACAGATCAGCGCGAGGGCGCCGACCTCGGCGAAAGTGGTGACGTGGGCGCCGGGGCTCGCAGCGAGGGCAAGACCGTACGTGCGCTGCGCTTGGTCATGGGTCTGCCGGAATCCATCGAGCCCGATGGCCGGCTCGCCGACCGCGACCCGCACCGAACCGGCTCCGTCGTCGAACGCGACTTCCAGCATCTCGCGACTGATCTCGGCGTCACTCGCGAGCGGTAGCCAGATCCACGCGAGCGCTTCGTCCCGTGGTACGAACAACGGCCTGCCCCGTGCCTCGAGCGCGAGTGCGGCCTGCGCGGCCACCTGCTCGAGCCTCGTCAAGCCGGGCACTCCACCGGACTCGCCGGACAGCCACGCAACGACGCCGAGGTGCTTTCGCCGGAGCCGGTAGGCCAGCGCCGACTCGGCCACGTCGACATCGGCGGCGTCGTCGGCGAGCAATGCGCGCACCCGCGCCGCGCGGCCCGCTGCCCGCGTAAGCAGCCACTGGTCACGTTCACGTTGGTAGGTCGTGATCACCTGCTCCACAACCCGGTCGATGTAGTCGAAGCTCACCGCAACGATCCGTGCAATGACCGCTGCGGTCACCGCGCCGTCGTGCGAACGTGCTGCGGCCTCCTCAACACAGGTGGCGAGGAACTGAGCGTGTCCGATGCGGTATGTGCGCGCCAGCAAGATGATCGAGATCTCTCGTTGCGCCAGGCGTCGCGCGTACTCGTGTGCGGCGGCCGGCGCATCGACGTTGTCGATCACGGTCCCGTGTTCGAGCGCATGCACCACGGTCGTCACGTTCTCCGCGACACTGGAATTCAGCAGCTTCTCGAGCGTGTCGTCATCGCGCAGCTCCGGCAGGCGCGCCGTGATTCGTCGCCAGATCTCGTGAGTCAGCTCGACCTGCCTCGCCCCGACGGCCGCGGACACGTCGGACAGCTCGCGCTCGACCGCGGCGGCGCTCTCCACCATCGGGCAAGCGTATGGCTACCTCGTTGTTTCAGACGCACGAACGCTGCCCAGAACGTTGTTTCCCGGCACGGTGCCGCCGCCAGCTGCCGTTTATAGCGTCAAGGCCGAGTCCGAAACAGACGGATTCGAGGCACAACCTCATCCTGGGCGGCGCAAACGCCCGGCACACCCGAAGGAGTGGACATGAAGCCACTGTCCGAACAGCTCACCGACCTCGCGGCCCGCGCGAAAAGGTCCGAGGACTTTGTAGACGCGGCTCGCGCGAAGAACCGCACCTACCTCGACGACCAGCGCGAGTCGCTGAAGAAGTCGATCGCCACCGGCAAGGCCCAGATGAGCGCCGATGCGGAGGTCGCGCAGGACAAGACGCGCACGTGGTGGAACGACACCCGGCAGTCAATCGATGCGCGAGTCGCGGAGCTTCGTGCCGAGCGCGACGACCACCGCGCGGCACACGACCTGAAGAAGGCGGAGCGGCGTGCCGAGGACGCCGAGGAGGACGCGGCCTACGCCGTCGACTTCGCGATCCAGATGCTGGATGAGGCGGAGTACGCGGTGGCCGACGCCACTCTGGCCCGCATCGACGCCGACGAGCTCGCCGCGAACGAACGCGCCTGATCAGCGTGGGCGTCGGCCATGACCACCACCACTGCGCAACACTCGGCTCCATGCAGTTCGTCTACCGGCACGCGCTGCTCTTCGCGGGATGGATGATCTGGCTGGAGAAGAGCCCGTGGCCGACGCTCACGCTGTTCGTCCGTACCCATCACAACACCCCTCAAAACTCGGTGTTGCAACCACCCCATGAACCCAAGGACCGAAATGCGGGAAGTCGGGCCGCACAATGCCAATGATGCGGAGCCAACTAGTCCCCTGACGACGAGCGAGGTGACTCCCAGAATCGGTGGAGGGCGGCGTCAGACGCGGACGGTGGCCCAACCGTAGATGTGCACGCCACCGTTCTGCCGTACCGCCTGCAGCTCCAGCTCCATGACGCCGTCCGCCAGTGCGCTCACCGTGCCGCGGTAGGTCAACGTGTCGCCCGGCCAGACCTGCTCCCGGAACTGGGTGCGGAACCGCATGATGCTGGCCGGTCCGAACAGGTCGGCGAGATAGGTGCCGAGGACGCCGGCCTGCAACATGCCCACCGAGAAGGCAGAGGAATAGCCACCGAGCGCGGCGTAACCGTCGTCGTGATGGATCGGGTTCATATCGCCGGACGCGCCCTGATACCGGACGATGTCGGTTCGGCTGGTGGGCTTGTCTTCGAAGTCGGGGATGCTGTCACCGACCACCAACGCGGCCGGATCAAAGCCGGCAATGGCCGATGCGGGCTGGGATTTCGTCATGACGGCTCCCCGGCGGCCTGGCTGGTCTGGATCACGGTCTGGCGGGATTCGGCCACCAATCGCCCGGTCTCGTCGCGGAATTCGGTGTTCACCACTACGAACAACATCTCGCCACCGCGCCGGCCCTGCTTGACGTAGCTGTCTTCGACTTTCTGCTGTGCGGTCAACCGGTCGCCGATCCGCGGTGGCTCACCGTGGAAGATGAATTCCTGTTCACCGTGCAGGCCCAAGGCGCCGACCAGCGCGCCCGGCTTGAGCGGGTAACTTCCCGGCCCGGACCAGAACACGGCCGTCATCAGAAAGCTGGGCGGCGCCACCGCGTCGGAGTCGGTGAAGTACTCGGTACCGCGGGCTTTCGTGGCCGTAGCGAACTCGCGAACCTTGCCGCGCTCGACGACGTACTCGTACGGCTCGCCCGTCGCCCCGATTTCGATCGCGCTGGTCATCTGGAACCCTTCATGGCCATCGGCAGGAACTCGAACGACTCATTCTGATCCCGCCGTGCGGCCCGGCGCCGTCTCAGTGAGGCGACGCACAGACTCGCGGTCCGCGGCGGCATCGGTACCGCCGAGCGCGGCCATGATCTGCTCCCGCAACCGGAACTTCTGGATCTTGCCGGTCGACGTCTTGGGCAGCTCGCCGAAGATGATCCGGTCCGGCACCTTGAACCGGGCCAGCCGTTCGCGGACGTGCTCGATCAGTTCCTGCTCGGTCGCGGCGGCCCCGTCCCGGAGCACCACGCACGCCACCGGTCGTTCACCCCAGTGTTCGTGGGGCATCGCGACCACCGCGGCCTCCAGCACCGCGGGGTGGCTGGCCAGTGCGACCTCGATCTCGACGGAAGAGATGTTCTCGCCGCCGGAGATGATGATGTCCTTGGCGCGGTCGCGGATCTGCAGGTACCCGTCGGGGTGCAGCACGCCGAGGTCGCCGGTGCGGAACCAGCCGTCGATCGTCGCCTTGGCCGTGGCCTCGGGGTCGCGGTAGTAGCCGAGCATGACGTTGTTGCCGCGTAACAGGATCTCGCCCAGTTCGAGGCCGTCCGGAGCTACGTCCTTGTCGTCGGAGTTGATCACCCGTACCCGGTGCGAGATGACGTTGCCGACCCCTTGCCGCGCCCGTTGCACCGACTGGGTCACCGGGTCGAGCGCGTTCCATTCAGCCCGCCAGTCGTTGATGACCACCGGCCCGAAGGATTCCGTCAGGCCGTACAGGTGCGTTACGTCCAGGTTCAGTTCGGCGCAGCGGGCCAGCAGGCTCGGCGAGGGCGGCCCGCCGCCGACGGCCACGACCACCGGGTGGTCCGGCGCGGCCGCGGACTTGTGGCTGGCCAGCATGATCAGGACGGTGGGCGCGCCACACAGGTGGGTGACACCGACCTCGTCGATCAATTGCCAGACGCGTCCCGGCTCCGGTGTCGGCATCAGCACATGGGTGCCGCCGGCCGCGGTCACCGCCCAGGTGAAGCACCAGCCGTTGCAATGGAACATCGGCAGCGTCCACAGGTAGACCGCTTCGCTGGTCAGGTGGAAGTGACTGGTCATGGCCAGCGCCTGCAGGTATGCGCCGCGGTGGTGATACATCACGCCCTTGGGGCGCCCGGTCGTTCCGCTGGTGTAGTTGAGCGCGATCAACCCGCGTTCGTCGGTGACCGGCACGGCGAGCGGTGACGCGGCTTCGACCAGTTCGTCGACCTCGGACGCCGACCGCACCAGCAACTCGGGATGCCCGGCGCACACCTCGCGAGCCAGCTCGGTCATCGCGTCGTCGTGCAGGACGACCCGCGCCCCGGAATGTTCGACAATGTAGGTCAGTTCCGCGACCGAGAGCCTGGAATTCAGCGAGACCAGCACCGCCCCGGCGTAGGGCACCCCGAAATGGGATTCAAGCAGCACTCGTCCGTTGGCCGACAACACCGCAACCCGGTCACCGGGCTGCACGCCGAGCCCGGCCAGTGCGCCGCCCAGTCGACGGCAGCGGTCGGCGAACTCGCGGTAGGTGAAGCGCTGCGCACCGTCGATCACCGCGGTTCGCTCGGCGAAGACGTATCCGGAGCGGTCGAGGAACGCGGTCGGGGTCATGGCGTCGAAGCTCAGCTCAGAGACGCCGGCGCCGTCGAGCAGCTCCGCGCCCGGTTGCGCCGGCGAACCTGCTGGGATCGTGGATTGCACCATCGGCTGCCTCCGAGGATTTGCGAAATCACGGCAAAACAAACTGCGCCAAAGAAGTTCCAGATTTGCAGCTTATCCGCGCCGTGCCCGGTCGGCGACAGCGGTGGACATATCTCCGCCAGCGACAGATGTCTAAGCCGGCGACAGCTATCTCAGGCGGCGACAGCGGTGGACATCGTGCGGCTCGCGGCGACCGCCCAGGTGATGGCACCGATCGAGGCCAGGTCGATTGCCCGGTCGGTGACCGGGGACCGTCGCGGGCCGCTGGTGGCCCCGGCCTGGTAGGCGATCACGTCACGCACGATTCGGCCGATCGGCGTCGAATCACCGAAGGCGGCCTCCCGCAGGCTGTCATCCAGCGGCAGGGAATCGCGGATCTCATCGGCGGGCAGCCCGAGCAGGATCTCGAATGCGGACAGGATGCCGGCGGTGAACCCGAGGGCGGACTGGTTCTGGCCGAGATCGGCGGCCAGGACTTCACACATTCGGGCCCGGGTCAGTGCGGTGGCCAGTTGGTGCTCGCTTATCTGACCGGCCGGGCCGAGCAGCAGCAGCGCAATCCAGTTCTGCACCTTGCGAAAGCCGACGAAGATCAGGGCGTCGCGCAGGGTACGAACTTCACGTCGCATGCCTTCGCGACTGCCGATCGAGGCCAGCTGCAACAGCTGGTAGGCCATTCCGGGCTCGGTGCGCACGATCTCTTCCAGATCCGCGATCTCGAAGTCGTTGGTGACCAGCGACGCCGCGAGTTGCAGCTTGCCGAGGTTGACCGTGCCGACGCTGCGGCCACCGACCGTGCGCGGCCGGGCCAGCGCATAACCCTGCAGGTAGTCGAAGCCGAGGGACAGGCAGAGGTTCAGCTCGTCCTCGGTCTCGATCTTCTCGGCCAGCAGCTGCACCGGGAAGCGACGGCACTGCTCGATCAACACGACCAGCTCGTCCACGGTTACCAGGCGCAGGTCGAGCTTGACGATCGAGGCTATGGACAGTAGTTCCTCAGCGCCCGGGAACCACAGGAAGTCGTCGAGGGCCAGCCGGTAGCCGGCGGCAGCGATGCGACGGCAGCCGGCCAGGATCGCGGCGTCGGGGGTGACCGTTTCCAGGACTTCGATCACGGTACGTTCCGGCGGCAACGTGATCGGCACTTCACCGAGCAGCAAACCGCGATCGGCGTTGCAGAAGATCAGCTTGTCGCCGACCAGCCGTTCGATGCCGATGTTCATCGAGCTGTAAAGCACCGAGGTGGTCATCAGATCGCCGTCGAGCGGGCGAGGGGTGTCGGCCTTGAGGGAACGGAACAATAGTTCGTAGCCGACTACGTCCAATTCGGCGTCGAAGATCGCCTGTCTGGCGACGACGACATCGATAAAGGCCACGAACTAACCATCGGCTGAAATCTCTGCAATTGAAGACAATAGTGGCCCTCGCTCCGCTAGCGGCGGGCCACGATCAGAACGAAACCCCGCGAAGCAGAGCCGCGGACGGCGCGATCAGTTGGGGAGCCGGCCGGCCGAGCAGATATCCTTGCAGCAGGTCGCAATTCATCGAGGCCAGCACCGCTAGCTGGGCCGGTGTCTCCACGCCTTCGGCGATGACCAGGGCACCCATCCGGTGCGACAGCTCGACGACGCCGGCGACGAAGTCGGTGTGTTTGCCGGCCGTTTCGAGCTCGGCGACGAAGGAACGGTCGAGCTTGATGATGTCTGGATCGAGCGTGCCGATCCGGCTCAGGGACGAGTAACCAACGCCGAAGTCGTCGATCGCCACCAGAATGCCCAGTCGCCGTAGGGCTTTCAGCGAGCGATGCACCTCAGGACTCTCGATCGCGCGATTCTCCGGAACCTCGACGATCAGGCGTTCGGGATCGAGACCGACGCGGTCGAGCAAGCGCGCAATCTTTCGCGGGAGCTCGGCGTCGGCCAGGTGAGCCAGCCCGATGTTCACCGACATCCGAGGCGCGGTGTGCCGGTCGAGACTGGTCAGTTTCACGGCGCTCTCGATGATTAGCATGTCCAGACCGGGCAGCAGGCCGGACCGCTCCGCGATCGGGATGAAGACGTCCGGCGGGATCGAGATGCCGTCCCGGGTCCAGCGGGCCAGTGCCTCGTACGCCCAAACCCTGCCGTCGGGATGCACGATGGGCTGGTAGGCGGCCGTGAGGACGGGTTGTCCGAAACTCTGCAAGCCGTCGATGGCCGCGGTCAGATCGATACGCAGATCGAGGTCGTCCTGTTGGGATTCGCGCAGCGCCCGGTCGAAGGTGACCGCGGTTGCCTTGCCGGTGCGCTTGGCCGCGTACATGGCCAGGTCGGCCTGGGTCAGTAACTCCTCCAGTTCCATGCCGCCGTCAGCGGGTCCGAGAGTGGCCACCCCGATACTCATCCGCACCGGCAGATGCCGCACGCCGACCGGGAAGGCCGCGCTCATCGCGCCGAGGACGCGAGCCGACAGGTCCAGCGCGTCGCCGCCGTCCTCGAGCAGGATCGCGAACTCGTCGCCGCCCAGTCGAGCGACGGTGTCGCCGCCGCGCACGGTTGCCCGCAAGCGCTCGGCCGCCGCGATCAGAACCTGGTCACCGGCGCTGTGCCCGAGGTTGTCATTGATCACCTTGAAGTCGTCCAGGTCGCAGATCAGCAAGGCCAAGGGGCGCATGTCGCGTCGATGCAGTTCGAGGGCATGGTTGACCCGGTCCGCGAACAGGGCTCGGTTGGCCAGCCCGGTCAGCCCGTCGTGAAAGGCTTGATACTGCAGCTCTTCGCGCTGGTCGGCCACGCTTCGCGACAGCACCCGATTGTCGAGCAACGTCAGGAACTGGCGCAGTACCAGGGCCAGCACCGTGCTCGCGCCGACACCGAGTAGCAACGTCGCGCCGTGGCCGACGGTCGGTACGACGGCGGCGACGCCGACCGCGACCAGAAAGTAAGGAAGCACCAAATACCACGCCGATACCGCGACCCGCGGCAACACGACGCCCCGGGTCTGGTCGCCGATGGCGGCCGCGCCGAGGGTCAAGAACGACGCCATCCAGAGGTAGTCCACGAACGAGCCGGTGTGATAGGAGCCGTCCGCGGTCAGGTACGAGAAAGAGCTGTCCGCAAAGGCCATTCCGATCAGCGCGCCGGTGACCAGCAACAGGCCGGTGCGGGCCCGGGCCTGCACCACGACCAGCACCGCCACCGTGATCATGACCAGATCGGAGACCGGGTAGGCCAGTCCGGTGAGCAGCCCGAGTCGGCTCTCCGAGGGACTGCGCCACACCTCACCGAGGACCGATACCCAGCTGAGGATGAACAGCGAGGCGGCGACCATCACTCCGTCGAGCACGAGCCGCAACCGACCGTTGCCGGCCAGCATGGCCGAGGGACGCACCAGCAGGCCGGTCAGCGCGAAGACCGGGAACAGCAGGAAGCCGACATCGGCAAAGGACGGGAAGGGGGTGACCGTGTGGCTCACCAGTTCGTAGTAGGACCACAAAGATTCCCCGAGGGCCCAGCAACCGGTACCGGTTGCGATGAGCCACCAGGACAGCCGGCTGCGTCCCGATGCCCGCTGGCCACGCCAGGCACCCAAGGCGGTGGCGACCAGCGCCGCGATCAGCTGAGCCAGGTCATCGACGCCGCGGCTGACTTGTTCGCCGCCCCAGTGCGGCTCAACGGCTAGCGCCACCAGCAGAACGCCGAGGGCACTGACGCCGATGTACGGCAGCAGCACGCGATGACGGCCTATCCACATATGTCTTCAATCGGCCGCTGACGGGGTGACCTGAGTCGCTGGCGTGGCCGTTGCCTGCCTTCGCCGCACTAGGGTTCGGCTAATGTCTGCGCTGGATTTTGTGCTGCTCTTCGCGGCCGGAGTCGGTGGCGGTCTCAGCGGCAGCATCGCGGGCCTGGCGTCGTTGTTCAGTTATCCCGCGTTGTTGGCGGTCGGGTTGCCGCCCCTCACCGCCAACGTGACGAACACCGTGGCGTTGGTGTTCAGCAGCGCCGGGTCGGTGAGCGGGTCGCTGCCGGAGTTGCGCGGCCAGAGCCGGACGCGCCTGCGAAACCTGAGCCTGGCCGGCATCGCCGGCGGCCTCGTCGGCAGCGTGCTGCTGATCTCCACACCGCCGGACGCCTTCGAACGTGTGGTGCCGCTGCTGATTGCCCTGGCGTCCTTGGGTGTTCTGTTGCCCCGGCGCCGGATGGGTGAGACCCACCACGCCGGCGATCCACGGTGGCTGCCGCTGGCGATGTTCGGCGTCAGCATCTATGGCGGCTACTTCGGCGCCGCGGCCGGCGTACTGATGCTGGCGATCCTGCTGCTGACCACGTCTGACACGCTGGCCGGCTGCAACGGGACGAAGAACCTGATCCTAGGAGTGGCCAACGGGGTGGCGGCGATCTTCTTCGTGGTCGCCTCGGATGTGCGCTGGACGGCTGCGTTGCCGTTGGCGGTGGGGCTGTTCATCGGCGCCCGCACCGGCCCGGCGGTAGTGCGTCGAGCGCCGGCCCGCCCGCTGCGCCTGATCATCGCGGTGGCCGGCCTCGGACTGGCGATCAGGCTCGGGCTGCAGGCGTACTGACTCCCAGCGTGTCCTCGACGTAGGACGACCGAGCCGCGACCACGCCGGCGCCGGCTGAGACGAAGAGCGCGGCCATGGTCAGCAACAGTGGCGGCGTCCAGTTCTGGTTCGTGACGTCGAGCAGCAAACCGACCAGCAGCGGCCCTGATCCGGCCAGGATGTAACCGACACCCTGCATGAACGCCGATACCGCGGCGGTCGTTTCCACCGAACGGCAGTGCAGGCCCAGCATGGTCAAGGTGAGCGGGAACATGCCGCCGGTGATCCCGAGCAGCAACATCCACAGCCAGGCGCCGGCCACCGGGGCCATCAGCAACCCGGCGTAGCCGGCCACGCCGGTGGCCGTCATGGCAAGGATGAGCCCGAGTTGATGTCGTTGCGCCAGCGCGGGGATCACGATCGACACCGGGATGCCCAGCGCGGCGAAGAACGCCACCAGCAGCCCCGACCGCCCGGCGCTGAGCCCTTCGTGCTGGAAGTAATCGCTGAACCAGCCGAAGCTGACGTAGGCCTGGAACGACTGGAACGCGAACATCAGCGTCAGCGCCCAGGTCAGGGGGTTACGGCCGAGCTGCGCGGGCCCGAGCCGGCGGGCTGTCGACCTGCTCCGGTCCTGGTCCGCGGCCAGGGTCGGCAACCACGGCAGCACCGCGATCGCCGCGAGCACGGCCCAGACGCCGATGCCTGCTCGCCAGCCGCCCGCGATGTCACCGATGGGCACGCTGGCGCCGGACGCGGCCGTGATCCCGATCGCGATGGCCGTGATGTAGACCGAGCTCATCCGCCCGATCTGGTCGGGGAAATGTCGTTTGACCAGCGCCGGCATCAGGACGTTGGCAAAGGCCGCACCGGACAGCGCGAACACGGACAGGCCGAGAAACGGCCAGAGTGATCCCACCAGCGAGCGGCCGACCAAGCCGAGCGCCGAGGCGATCAACGCGAGTACCAGCAGCCGGTGCTCGCCAATCCGTGCGGCCAGCGCGGGTGCGAGTGAGCCGAGCCCGGCGAAACAGAGGACGGGCAACGTGGTGACCAGGCCGGCCGCACCGGAAGAAAGGTGCAAACCGGCTTGCAGATCGGTCAAAACCGCGCCGACACTGCCCACCGCGGATCGCATGCTGAGCCCCGTCAGGGCCATCGCCGTCACGAGCAGGATCTGGTGCCGGCGATGATTCACGCGGCTATTTTCTCTGCATTCACGCCGCTATTGTCTCAGCATTCACGCGGCTATTTTCCCAGCATTCACGCGGCTATTTTCTCACCACGTAGCGACCTGGCCGGCCACGGTGCCCAGCGCTTGGATGCCCGCGAGGTCGTCGTACTTCACCATGGTCAGGTACACGCCCTCGAATCCCGCCTCGTGCAGTTCACGCAGCTGGGCGAGCAACGCCGGCAGGTCGGACGGATCGCCGCGCACCATGCTGGTCTTCTCGATGTGGTCATAGTCGCGATCCTCGCGCTCGCAGTGCTCGCGCAATACGGCCAGTTTCCGGCCAGCGTCGGGACCGGCAAAAATGTTGCAGGCGTCGGCGTACTTGGCCACCAGCCGCAGGGTTTTCTTCTCGCCGCTGCCGCCGACCATGATCGGCGGGTGTGGTCGCTGGATCGATTGCGGCGAGTTGACCGTGGCTGCCAGCTGGCTGTGTACGCCCGAGTACGGGCCGCCGTCCTCGGACCACATCTGCTTGGCGATCTGGAGCAGTTCCTCCAGGCGTTCGAATCGCTCGGCGGTGGGCGGGAACGGCAGACCCAGGCCGAGGGATTCCTGCTCGTTCCAGGCGGCGCCGACGCCGAAGAAGGCGCGGCCGCCGGACAATACGTCCAGCGTTGTTACCGACTTGATCAGCAGGCCCGGCGGTCGGTACACCGCTGACGTGACCACGGTGCCAAGCCGGATGGTCGACGTCACGCCGGCCAGATAGCCGAGAGCGGTGTAGGCCTCCAGCATCGGATCGTCGTGTGGGCCGACCATGGCGATCTGGAATACGTGATCCATCACCGTCAGGTCCCGGAAGCCCGCGGTCTCGGCCGTCTTGGCGATACCGGACAGGGTTAGGCCCAACTGGTCGACGCCCCCGTCGTAGTTGAACGCGCTGATGTGCAGTCCCAGGAACATGTGCGCCCTTTCGCTTGGCGGGGACGGACGAGTACGGCTTCGCGCCCGACCTCGACGTTACCCGCGGCGGCACGCCGCCGATCCGGGCCGGGGCCGGCCGACGCCGAGGTCAATAGCTCCAACCCGACCGACTTCGCTCAGCTTGCGGTGACCGGGCCGACGGTCAGTGGGCAACCACGCAGGCTGAGGTGCAGGACCACCTTGGCCGTCTGGTCGGGCGCGATCACCTGCACGGAATCGGAGTTGGCCGCGTTGCAGGTCGAGTCGTTCGTCAGTTGCGAGGACGCGCTCTGGCCAGTTTTCAGCAGCAGCTTGGTGACCGGCGCGCCCGAGCGGGCGGCCGGTTGGCCGAGCGGGCGGCCACCAGCGAGCAGTTGCACGCCGGGGTAGCCGGCGATCGAGCAGGGGCCGGCGGAGATGTTGGTGAATTGCAGGGACGCGAACTGGTGCCCGGCGGCGCCCGAGCCACGTAACGCGGCGATCTTCAGTTGCGAGTTCTGGCATTGCGTCTTGTCCACGGTGCTCGAGGCGGTTGGCGTCGCCGAACGAGTGACGGACGGGCTCGGCGTCCGGGTCGGGGTGCTGCTCACTGAGGCCGTGACGCTGGTGGTCGGGGTCGTCGACGGAGCCGGTGTGCTTTCGCTGGTTGCCGTCACCGAGCTGACGCTGGACGTCGGCACCGTCGCCGGCGGCGGCGCTTTGGTACAGCCGGCCAGCCCGCTCAGCGTCATGGCCGCGACGACGACGCCGATCAGGCCGGCCCGCCGGTGCGGGCGATCGACACGGTTGTCGGGGTACAGCTTGCCTCGGCTCACCTGCTCAGTCTGTCGCCGCACCGCTCAGTTGATGCGCAGGTCGGTGCCGTGCGGCATGTCGTACTGCTTGGTCTGGGGTAGCGAGGAGATCGCCGACCAGAGCTGGCTCCATGCCGTGTGGTTGTTCATGCTCTCGCACGAGCCGGCGTGGCTGCAGGCCGCAACCTCGGTGAGCGGGCCGCCGAAGTACAGCTTGGCTCGATTGAGCTTGGTCCCGGTAAGTGAGATGTACTTCCACTGCAAGGGCATCGCGGTGAAGTAGATCTGCGGCAGGCTGGCGATCCGGGCCGGCGCGGCGCCACCGGCGAGCCACTGCAGGTCGGTCATTTTCCAGCCGTTGTTGCAGCTGGATCCCCACGTGCTGGTCGAGCAGCCGTCGGCGGACCCGTTGAACACGAAGGTGGCTTTGGTCGCGGCCAGGTAGCCGGTGAGCCAGTTTCGCGATTCAGCAGCGCTGCCGCTGAAGCCAGGTTCGATGTCGTTGGCGCCGGCGATGGTGATGCCGGGATACCTCGCGGCGTAGCTGGACAGCGGGTTGACCACGTTGCTGGCCCACGATGCTCCGGCGGCCCGGCTGACGTCGATGTCGTTGTTGGTGCCGACCGCGATGGTGACCGGCGCATAACCCTTCTGCCGGGATGCATAACCGTCGACGTAGGTCTTCAGAGCGGCAACCACGTTCGGATAGCTGACGAAACGGGAGGTGGCCGAGAGGATGGCGCCGTGGTCGTACTCATCCTGACCGCCGACCTGCAACAGGTTGAGGTAGCGGTGGCCGGAGGGATTGGCGGTGGCGTCGGCCGCACCCCGTGCGCGCATCGTTGCGGCGTTCGCGGTGGCGCTGTTGGTCAGGTCCCGCAGGTATCGACTCGTCGACGTCGGAGCCGGTGTGATCTGCGGCGGGATGGGGGACGGGACGATCCACGCCGTCACCGCGGCTGTGCCGGCGCCCTTGGCGTTGATGGCCACCACCGTGAAGCGGTACCGAGTGCCGTTGCTCAATCCGGTGACCGTGGCCTGATTGACCGTGCTGGCGACGGTGACTGAGCGGCCGCCGGGTGAGGCGGTCACCCGGTATCCGGTGATTGCGGCGCCACCGGTAAGGGTCGGCGGCGCCCAGCCGACGATGCCCGCGCTGCTGCCGGGCCACGCTTGCACCGAGTTCGGCGCGCTCGGGGCAGTGGGGTGCGCTGCATACAGGTCCGCGCAGTTGGTGCTCTGGCCTGTCGCTGTGCCGGGTGCGACGTTGAGCAGCCGCAGGCAGACCAGGTGCTCGTTGGCATCAATCGTGAACGTGCTGTTGAAGCCGTGCATGGCTCCGTATCCCGGATGCACTCTGAGCAGATCCGGCCGCGACGACGCGGCGAGCACGGTGCTGGCGACCGTGACGGTCGGCAGCGTTGCCGTCAACCCGACGGTGACCGGGCGGGTGCTGTCCGGGTCGATTGCCCAGCCGGTCACCACGACCTGGTTGGTGGTGCCGATGCGGCGAATGGAATCCAGGTGGCCGTAGGGCGTATTCGAGACCGCGACGGCCTTGCAGCCGACGGCCTTGGTCATTCCGATGCCGACGTTGATGCCGGCTACGCAGACATTGCGAGTGCCGGCGGCTGCCGGCATGGTGACGTCGAAGCCGTGCTTGGTGCCGTAGCCGGGATGGGCCTTGGCCACCGCCGCTGACACCGGCAGGTTTGCGGTAACCGTCCTACCGGCCTGGTCGACGTAGATTGCGGTACGAATCGATGCGGTCGTGTTGGGATCCAACGTCCAACCGGTGATGTGCAGACCTGTCGGCACCCGGGTTACCCCGGTGATGGCGCCGATCGGGTTGTTGTTGATTGCGATACTTCGGCAACCGAGGTTGATGTTCTTGCCGGCGCCGACGTTGATCGCGTACACGCAGACGGAGTGCGTACCGGTGCTGAGTGGGGTTCGCAGCAGAAATCCGTGCGCGGCGCCGAATCCCTTGTGCAATCGGGCGACGTCGCTGCGGGATCGGCTCGCGGTGAGGGATCGGCCGGCGCCGTCGATGTAGATGTGCACCCGAATCGAGGCGTGGGTGTCGGGATCGAGCGCCCAGCCGTAGACCTGCAGTTGGCCGCCGACGAAGGCGACCGAGTCCAACCGGCCGCCCGGGTTATGCGAGGCGGCAGCCGAGGCGGGCAGCGCCACGATCGTGAGCGTCGCGAGCAGAGCCGCGACCATGGCGGCGAGCAGAACGAGCCGACGTGGTCGTCGGTCCTGGCGCGCGGTGAAGCGCGGGCGGGGCTGAGGCATAGAGCTGATCCCGATTCGTCCGTCAGAGGGCGGGCTGCGGCGCGGCTCGGTGGCGACGTCCGTCGCTCACAGCCGATTCAATTGCTAGTCACATGCGTCACAACAGTCACACGGAACAGTAGATTGCGACACGCCGCTAATCACGATCCGTATAAAAATCGTTACCTGAAGTGATCGGCTTCTCATCGGGTGATCTGAGCGGCCAGAGCAAACTCAAGATCACAATCTGGGCTCGATGCGCACGGTGGCGCGCTTGCTCACCCGCGTCCGCCGATTCCCCGGTCGGCGGCCAACTGCGCGGTCACGGTCGGCGATCGATCTGAAAGGCCTGGACGTGTAGCTGATCCCCGCCCAGGAACGGTGCCGCTGAACGCATCCAGTCGCGGAGGTCGGCGTTGTCGCTGCGGTCCACCAGTTCGGCGCCGGGCAGGTATGACTCCCGCAGATCGTGCCGGGCCAACGGGTGCCTGGTCAGCGTCGCGCGGTCCAGCTGATCGAAACGAGCGGTGATGACGTTCGGGCGGCTGACATTGTCCATCGCATCCAATTCAGGGATCGGGTCGTTCACGGCTTCCAGAGCCAGTAGCCGGGTCGAGGCCGGGATTCCGATCTGCCCGATCGGTGCCCCCGCGGTCATCACATGGCTGACCGGGTAGCCGGCGTGGGTCAGGCTCGCGGCCGAGCGAGCCGCGACCATGCCGCCCTGGCTGTGTCCGACCAGCATGATCGGCGTTCCGAGCGGCAATCCGCTCTGCCGGACTGCCTCCAGGACGCCTTGCTGGTACGTGTTCGGCCGGCCGCCGAGCAGCCGCAGATTGCTACCCAGATCGGCGACGTTCGGATCCAGGCCGCCGGGCAATCCCCAGTCCTTGGTGCCGGGCAGGTCGATGATGGCGCCGGTGATGCGGCCACCCTTCGCGACCGTGCGGATGTCGATGCCGCCGCCCGTGGTGGCCTGGTCGCGGCGCGCTAATCCGCGCAGCAGATCGGCGGTGCCGCGGGGCGGACTGCCCGTGATGGTCGGGGCACCGATGGGTTGGACCCGAGCCCGTCCCGGCCGATAGAGCTGCCCGAGGACCGACGACGTGAGCGGAACCGGGCCGATGACGTCTTCAGCCAGCGCGGCCAGCGCCGGGTCGCTGGCGTACACCCGCGCGGCCGCCAGGCCCGGGCTCTCGCGTCGTGCGGCGACCGCGCGTAACTCCTGCGTGGCCGTCATCGCCGCCGCCGGCAGTGCAATGAGAGCTCGACCGACCGGCCTCGTGGCCCGCCCCAGTTCGTCGGCGGCCCGGTAGCCCAGTACCGCTTCGCGCAGCGCAATCGCCAATAGCTCGCCGTCGGTGGCGCACGACGCAGCCACCGCGAACGACACCGCGGCCAGCGCGGCGACCTGCGCGGCCCCAATCGGATCGAGGGCGGTGGCAGTAGCCAGCGCCACGGCGGCACCGGTCCGAGCGGCCAGTCCCACGGCCTCGGCCAGACCGAAACAGACGCCGTCCAGCTGGGTTGCGAGCTGCCCGAGCCGATCCAGGTCGACCGCGATCGTGCTGCCGTGCGACCCACCGGTGACCAGCAGTTCGTCCGCGATCACCACAACCTGCCCAGTGATCCGGCCAGTGACCCGGCCGGCGGCCCGCCGTGAATGGCCCCGCGAGCCAGACCGCCGGCCGCCCGCGACAGCTGCTCGAGCTCTCGGCGGCGTACTGCCACTTGATGCTCGTGCCGCTCCAGCGCATCGGCCAAGCCGCGCAGCTGATGGCTCACTGAGCCGGCATCGCTGACCCAGTGACCCAGACGGCTCAGGGCCAGCTCACCGGCGGCCGATCGCCAGCCCAGAGTGGCGGTGTTGTTAGCGAGTAATAAACGTCGGCGATCCAGCTCGGTCGATAGTCGGTACAGGCTTGTTGTCACACTCGTCGGGTTCGTCCACACCCCGATGATGCTGCTGAGCGAAGGCCGGTACATGTGCCCTGGCCATGAATCTGTGGACGACGAGCCGAGTTGTGGATGACTACGTCAACGCCCAGCCCCAACCCGGCTCCGCCCTGGACCGATCGGTCGTCACGGTTTGGTCGCGCGCTCATGCGCGATACAGCGCTTGCCCCGTGGTTGAATTGAGCCGTTGCGAATGACACGAGTGCAATTCCCGTCGCCGACGCTCGCGCGATGTGTGGATTGCCCCGTATCGGCGCACGGCGTAGCTCGCGAAGTCTGACATTTCGGAGGCACCATGGAATCCGCGCACCCCGCCGCGAGCGGTGCTGCGGCAGGCGAGTCGATCGCTGCCGACCCAGCTGGTTTGGCTCGCCGCGATCGCGAGATCCTCGCTTTCGAACGCCAGTGGTGGAAGTACGCCGGCGCGAAAGAACAAGCCATTCGCGAACTGTTCGATATGTCAGCTACGCGCTATTACCAGGTGCTCAACAACTTGATCGACACGTCAGAGGCGCTGGCTGCGGACCCTATGCTGGTCAAGCGGCTGCGACGACTTCGAGCGAGCCGCCAGCGGCAGCGCTCGGCTCGCCGGCTGGGCATCGAGGTCTAAACGACACTTTATGGTTCACACTGCGCCGCCTTCTCCTGGCCGAAGGCGCTACGAACATGCCCTTGGTGCGACGTTGGTGCTTGCGGGGATCGCGCTGGTCGTCATCGCCGTGATCGCGTTGCACCATCCCAAAGGTGCCCAGGCGCCGCGGGCGACCGTCGCGGCCAACGCGACCGATCCCGAGGATTCACCGCAACCCAGCGGTACCACCAGAGCGGCCACCAGCCCGAAGACGACGAAGTCCGCGCCCACCACGTCGGCCGCCCCCACCAGCCCGAGCAGCACACCGACCGCGACAACCCAGACGGCTCATCCGTCCGTACTGGTGTTGAACAACACCTCCGATACCGCGATGACCCAGCTCGCCATCAGCCGGTTCAAGGCCAAGGGCTGGCCGGCCACGGACGGGGGCAGCTTCGACGGGGCCATCCTGACGCCGGCGGTTTATTACGACCCCGATGTCAGCGGCGCCGAGTCGGCGGCGACCGAGCTGTCCAAGGAGTTCCCGGCCATCTCTCGGGTCCGCGAGGAGTTCTCCGGTTTGCCCGCCGCCCCGATCATCGTCATCCTCAACGAGGACTACAGTTAGCCGAACAACGTTGATCAGCTGATGCTGACGACTGCATATCTCATCCAGAGGGGCAGAGGGACCGGCCCGGTGAAGCCCCGGCAACCACCGCATCACGCTTTCGGGCGCGCCGCGGGGTAGGTGCCAACTCCGGCCTGATGATCCGACCACGTGGTCGGGCGCAGGGAAGATGAGGAGAAAGGCCTTCATCATGACTGCTGTTGTTAATCGCGCCTCCGGCACCGTCCCGGCATCGCCTGCCGCGGCCCTGGTCTGTCGAAACTGCGGCGCCAACTATCCGCTCGGTCCGCAGCATGCTTGCTTCGAATGCTTCGGCCCCCTGGAGATCGGCTACGACGCCGCCCGGCTGGCCTCGGTCACCCGGGCTGGCATCGAAGCCGGTCCAAACTCGATCTGGCGCTATTCGGGGCTGTTGCCCGCCGGTCAGGATCCGAGCACCCGCGTCGACTCCGGTACCGGGATGACGCCTCTGATCCGGGCCGACGAGCTCGGCGCGCGCTTGGGATTCACCGCCCCCCTGTGGGTGAAGGACGATTCCGCGAATCCGACCCACTCCTTCAAGGACCGCGTGGTGTCCGTGGCCATCACGGCCGCCCGCGAACTCGGCTTCACCCGAATCGCGTGTGCGTCCACCGGCAACCTGGCCAATTCGGTGGCCGCCCATGCCGCCCGGATCGGGATGGACTCGATCGTCTTCATTCCCTCTGATCTGGAGAGCGCCAAAGTCACGCAAACCGCGGTGTACGGTGGCACGCTGGTCGCCGTCGAGGGTTCTTACGATGACGTCAACCGGCTGTGCAGCGAACTGTCCGAGACGGATGAATTCGAGCGCACCGCCTTCGTCAATGTGAATGTGCGGCCCTATTACGCCGAGGGATCAAAGACGCTGGGCTTCGAGGTCGCCGAGCAGCTCGGTTGGCGTCTGCCGCAACAGGTCGTCGCTCCGATGGCATCGGGCTCACTGCTCACGAAGGTCAACAAGGCTTTCAAAGAGATGGTGTCGATAGGTCTGGTAGAAGCTTCGGACTATCGCGTCTACGGTGCTCAGTCGGCTGGCTGTTCACCGATTGCGACCGCATTCGTGAATGGCACGGACACGGTCGTACCGGTAAAGCCCACGGGTATCGCCAAGTCGCTGAATATCGGCAACCCCGCGGATGGTCCTTACGCGCTGGACGCGGTCCGCTCGACCGGGGGAGCCATGGCCTTCGTCGACGATGAGCAGATCCGAGCGGGCATTCAATTGCTGGCCGAAACGACCGGTGTCTTCGCCGAGACCGCGGGCGGCGTGACCACGGCGGTCCTGCAGAAGCTGGTCGAGTCGGGGCAGCTGGACACCAGTCGCGAGACCGTCATCTACAACACTGGCGACGGACTGAAGACGATCGATGCGGTGTCTGACCGGGTCAGCCCCACGGCCGTCATCCCGCCGACGGTGAAGGGCATGCGCGCCGCCGGCCTGCTCTGAGCCGTTAGTCGCTATTCATTCGCCTTTGCCCGCATCCGTGATGAATCTGGCGGGCCGAAAGAATGCCACCCGTCCCTAACGTCGTTTGTTAAATGACGCTTCGGTCTTTTAGTTATAAAGATGTTGCCGAGCGTGGTAGTGCTGCCGTGTAACTTTCGCGTTGGTCGTAGTACCCAAGCGTTTCGCATAACGAAGGACCACGGTGGCAATGCATTGGGCCAACGTGCACTGAAGTTGATCGGGACGAGGACGAAGACCCCGGCGACACGAGGTGTGTAGCTCGGATGGGCCCTTAGGGGATTAGCAAGGAGCGCACGTGGCACAGGGCACCGTGAAGTGGTTCAACAATGAAAAGGGCTACGGCTTTATTGCGGTAGACGGCGGCCAGGACGTTTTCGTCCACTACAGCGCGATCCAGTCCGATGGCTATCGTTCACTCGACGAGGGCCAGCGGGTTGAATTCGAAGTGGCGCAGGGTCCGAAGGGACCGCAGGCGGACGGCGTACACGTCGTCAGCTGAACAAGCCCATCCGGGCAGATTCTGGGAGTGATGTCGCCGGTTGCCGACGACGTCACTCCCAGCTGCGCGTGGTCAGGGGAATTCCGCGATGCGGATCGGACGTTCACCGTGCAAAGACGGTGAACGGAAGGACAGCCCGTGGACGGCATGACCAACTCGAGCCAGGGTCCGCAAGGGTCGCTCGGCCGGTTCGGGGCAATCCTGCAGCTGACCGCGAAAGCGGGTCAGCGCGATGAGCTGCTGCGCATTCTCACCAACTACGCCAACACTCTCGACGGCGAGCCGGGCACCCTGCTCTATACCGTTGCCGCCGATCCGAACGCCCCAGAGGACGTCTTTCTCTGGGAAGAATTCGCCGACGCCGAGGCGCTGCAGGCGCATTTCGACCACGACTTCTTCAAGGCGCTCCAGCTGGAACTGGCCGATCTGCTGGCCGAGCCGGCTGGTGCGCGACCCCTCGTTCCGGTGGTTCGCCGCGTTAACCCAGGCGTCATCGCCGAGTGATCGAGCCTCCGCTCGAGCCAGGCGATGCCGGGCCGCTGGGCGGCTACCGCAACCTTGCACTCTCCGTGGCCGAGTGCTAAACCTGACTTAGCACTCGGCTAGGCTGAGTGCCAGCCGAATGCCGATGAGGTGCCCTGCCGAAATGGGTGCCGTCCGTCGCGGGCATCGCACTCGGTCGAAGCAGAGCTAAGTCAGTTCCCTGACGTAAAGGACGACATCGCATGGCTAAGTTGATCGCGTTCGACGAAGAGGCCCGTCGCGGCCTTGAGCGCGGCATGAACATCCTTGCCGACGCAGTGAAGGTGACGCTGGGCCCGAAGGGCCGCAATGCCATCCTGGAGAAGCTGACCGGTCCGCCCACCATCACCAACGACGGTGTGACGATCGCCAGGGAGATCCAACTCCGAGATCCGTTCGCCAACATGGGCGCTCAGTTGGTCACAGAGGTCGCGATGAAGACCAACGGGGTGGTCGGTGACGGCACCACCACCGCCACCGTGCTGGCGCAGGCGATGGTGCGGGAAGGTCTCCGAGCGGTCGACGCGGGCGCCAACCCGATGCGGGTGCGCCGCGGTATCGAGCGGGCGGTGCCCGTCGTGATCGAGGCCTTGCGTGAGAACAGTGTTCAGGTCACGGGCAGCGACCTGTACCGCATCGCCGCGCTCGCCGCCAGTGACGACGAGGCGATCGGCGACGTGATCTCCCGCGCCGTCGAGCACGTCGGGCTCACCGGCGTGGTCACCACCGAGGAGAGCGACACCCTGGGGTTGTCGGTCGACGTCGTCGACGGTATCGAGTTCGATCACGGTTACATCTCCGGTTATATGGTCACCGATCACGATCGGATGGAAGCTGTGCTCGACCATCCGCTGATTCTGTTGACCAACAAGAAGATCAGCCAGGTCCAGGAGATCATGCCGACCATCGAAGTGGCCAAGCGTGCCGACCGGCCCCTGGTGGTCATCGCCGAGGACGTCGACGGTCCTGCGCTGCAGCTGCTGGTCGGCGGCAACATGCACAGAACCATGCAGTCGGTGGTGGTGCGCGCCCCCGGTTTCGGGCACCGGCGGGTCGCCGAATTGGAAGACCTCGCCGTGGCACTCGGCGGGCACGTCATCGCCAAGGACACCGGCATCGAACTGGGCGAGATCACCCGGGAGCACCTCGGTTCGTGTGACCGGCTGACCGCCACCGAGAACTACACCACCATCGTCGGCCCCCACGGCGAGCAGGACCGCGTCGATTCCCGGGTGAGCCAGCTCGAAGCGCAGCGGGAACGCGCCAAGCTCGACGCCGACCAAGACATGCTCGATGTGCGTATCGCCCGCCTGACCGGCCGGGTTGCCGTCATCCGGGTCGGTGGCGCAACCAGCGTCGAACTCAAGGAGCGGATGCTTCGCGTCGAGGATGCGCTCGCGGCGACGCGCGCAGCCCTGGAGGCAGGCATCGTCTCCGGCGGCGGCACCGCGTTGGCCCAGGCACACCGGGCGCTGAGCATGATCGAGCTGGTCGGCGACGAGGCGGTCGGTCGCGATGTGGTGCGGCGCGCGCTGGCCGAGCCGCTGCGGTGGATTGCGATCAACGCCGGGTTCGAAGGCGACGACGTGGTGGACATCGTGGTGGATCTGCCTCTCGGACATGGCTTCAACGCGTTGACCGGTGAATACGGCGATATGTTCGACGAGGGCATCATCGACCCGTTCAAGGTGACCCGCGCTGCCCTGGAGAGTGCGGCATCGATTGCGGCACTGCTGATCACCACCGAGACCGCCATCGTGGAAGAGATCATCGGCCAGCCGGGAGCGATCATGGCGCCGGGGTTCGGGGATCTCGCGGAAGGCATGATCAGGCCGTCCAACATCTATTGACCCGTCCCTGCGTCCCTTCCGTCGCGGCGGTTACTGTAAGCAGTTCAGTAACTTGTGACGGAAGGTATGCAGATGGGGCAGTCCCCGGTAACGCCGTATTTCGAACGCGGCGAGGACGATTCCTTCGTGCCGAACGAGATCGCCCAGGGCGGTTGGGGACCCACCCTGGGTGGCCACGTCGTCGGTGGTCTGTTGGCCCGCGAAATCGGGCTGGCGACACCGGATACCGAACTGCAGCCGGCCCGGCTCACCGTCGACCTGCTGCGGCGGGTCTCGATGGACCCCGTCCGGGTGACCGCCACGGTGGTGCGCTCCGGGCGCCGGATGCAGGCGGTCGACGCCACGCTGCACCAGGGTGGTGAGGAGGTGGCCAGGGCCTCGGCACTCTATCTGCGCCGCGGTGCCGAGCCCGAGAAAGACGTGTGGACCACCCCGGTCACGATGCCGCCGGTGCCTGAGGATCCCGAGCAGTGGCCGGAAGAGATCCCGATGTACGTGCGTCCATACGGCCGCGAAACCGGCTCGGACGGGCCGGGTTTCGCCTGGCAGCACGA